>JBGUWV010000122.1:0-2309 GCA_045221475.1 Fibrobacter sp. | reverse complement strand
GGTCAGAGTGGTTTTGCCGTGGTCAACGTGGCCGATGGTGCCGATGTTGCAGTGCGGCTTGCTTCTGTCAAAATGTTCTTTTGCCATTTTTTCCTCTTCTTCAGCAGAAGGTTTATCGCTTCGAATCCTAGGAACGGCGCGGGTTAAACGCATATTCCTGTTATTTCGCAAAGCATAGGAAGCGGTACTTTGCGAATTTTGCCGAACAAATTTAGCAATTTCAAGGAATTTTTCAAGGATTTTTTTTTGCTTTTTAGCCCAAAAACGCGGATTTCAGCCATTCCAGGGGCGTTTTTCACCATTGCGCGCCTGTGGATTTCCGCTTTTTTCCGAAGTTTAAAAGTGGCGTTTTTAGCGTAATTTCAAAGGTTTAATAATCAACACCTAAATTAATTCCAACTTATCAACATTTTAAAAACACCCCTAAGTTTAAGCCAGACAACCCTTTCAACTTATCAACAACTTTTTTGGTAAAAAGATTTTTACAAAGCAAAAATTTACACTAGGTCTCTCCTTGTGATTCTATCCACTCTTTTAGGAACACCCAAGGAACACAATTGTTAATGACTATATATTTTTACTTTGATTCTTTATTTTTTTAGCTATTTTGTGTTCCGGTGTATCGGGAGCACGAGGACCCAATGAAGAAAAAATTTTTTAAGTTCTTGTTATCTGCAGCAGCAGTAGCCTTTATTTGTAACTGTGGAGACGATATTTTAACAACCGGGCCGGAAGTCGACTATTCCGCATACGTTGTCCAAGAACCGTCTTACGCCTACAACGATCTTTATATTACTCAAACCGGCATCGTATTGGACAAAAGCGGCAACCAAATCGGCACCGCAGACATCTATAATGGCATCATTTACGACCTAGATGGCAATGTCTCCGAACAGGGAATCAATTTCGGCGGCCTCACCTTAATTTACCCGCCTGTCGTTACATCCGACGCATGGGTGCTTTCCGCAGACCAGACTTACGTCATCTATCCCAACGGCGTCGTAACGGATGCAGCCGGAACTCAAATAGCAACCATCGTTTTCAATACGGATCCAGATACCGGCGCCCCGACACTCGTCGGAAACATCATTGGCCTTGATGATACTCCAATTTTCTACGATGTGGACGTAAGCAATCTCAAGGTTTTCAACGCTAATTCTTCGCAAAACCCGGATCCCATTACCAGCAGTAGCTCAAGCGTACCTCCTACACCCGAAAGCAGCGCAGGCGGCAACCCCGATCCGGGCATTTCCTCGGCGGTACAGCCACCCCTGTCATCGTCATCCGACGGGCAGCAGCCGATGCAGTCTTCCAGTTCCGCGATGTCTTCTAGTTCTAGCGCCAAATCTTCCAGCTCCGCAAAATCTTCAAGCTCCAGCGCAAAATCCTCCAGCAGCTCCGCAAAGAGCAGCTCTTCCAGCAAGCCCGTCGGCGGATGCCCGAACATCCAGGTGAAAAGCGGCGGCAAGAGCGGCAGCGGTTGGGCCACACGCTATTGGGACTGCTGCAAGCCCCACTGCTCCGTGCAAAACAATACCTCCTACCATTCCAGGCAGTGCACCAACAAGGGAAAGACCGAAAGTACCGACTGGGGTGGCCAAAGCGTTTGTACCGGCGGACAGATGATGGCCTGCACGAGCCAGATTCCGTTTACCATTGACGGCTGCGACGATATGGGATTCGCTTTCGCGGCAGTGCCCGCTTCGGATGGCGGCTCCTGCGGCAAGTGCTTCCAGCTCACCTTCACCGGCAACGGCAAATATGTCGGAAACGCAAACGGTGCGCAAGGTGACCAAAATACCAACGCCATCAAGGGCAAGAAGCTCATCATCATGACGACCAACATTGGTGGCGACGTATCCCAGGGACAGTTCGACATCATGATTCCGGGCGGTGGCGTCGGCATGTTCAACGGTTGCAGCAGCATGGGCTGGGGCAACATGGGCAAGCAGTACGGCGGTCTACTTTCGGACTGCGAAGAAGAAGTGGGCTATAGCGGGAACCTGCTCAAGAAGCGTACGGAATGCCTCACGAACAAGTGTAACAGCGTATTCAGCAACGACAGCCAAGCCAAGGAAGGTTGTCTGTTCCTCGCAAACTTCATGCAGGCCGCAGGCAACCCGATGCACAACTACGTCGAAGTCGAATGCCCCGAAGTACTGAAGCAGCGCTATTAATTCGAATTCCGGAACTAAAATCCAATTAAGACACCCTGGCGAAAGTGATGTGAACCCCGAAAGTTGGACACAACTTCGGGGTTTTCATGTATAAGAAACACTCAAAAGAAGAATGGGACAAAGTCCTTGAAC
>JBGUWV010000121.1:0-3825 GCA_045221475.1 Fibrobacter sp. | reverse complement strand
CACCCGGTCATCGACCTGATGGACGAACAGAAGAACGTCACCGAAAAGGGCGGCACCATGCGCCTCGGCGCTTACCCGTGCAAGCTCATGAAGGATTCCAACGCTGCCAAGCTCTACAAGAGCGAAAAAATTAGCGAACGTCACCGTCACCGCTACGAATTCAACTACAACAGCGAATTCCGCAAGGAACTCGAAAAGGCCGGCCTCAAGATTGCTGGTACATCGCCCGACGGCAAGCTCGTTGAAATGGTGGAAATCAAGAACCACCCCTACTTTGAAGCCTGCCAGTTCCATCCGGAATTTAAGAGCCGTCCTACGGCACCGCACCCGCTGTTCAGCGGACTTGTAAAAGCAGCACTTGCTCAAAAGAATAAGAAAAATGTGAATGGAGGCAAAAAGAATGCCTAAGCGTACCGACATCAAGAAGATTATGCTCATTGGTTCTGGCCCGATCGTGATTGGCCAGGGCTGCGAATTCGACTACTCCGGCGTGCAGGCCTGTAAGGTGCTCCGCCGCGAAGGTTACGAAGTGGTACTCGTGAACTCTAACCCGGCCACCATCATGACCGACCCCGAAATGGCCGACCGTACCTACATCGAACCGCTGAGCGCCGACATTCTGCACGAAATCATCCGTCGCGAACGCCCCGATGCCTTGCTCCCGACTTTGGGTGGCCAGACCGCTTTGAACCTCGCCATGGAACTCAACGAACGCGGCATTTTGGACCGCTACCAGGTGGAACTCATCGGCGCTAAGGCCGAATCCATCCAGCGCGCCGAAGACCGTCACCTGTTCAAGGAAGCCATGCTCAAGATTGGCCTTGACCTTCCGCGTTCCGGTTCCGCACACTCCATGAGCGAAGCAACCGCTATTGCCCACACCATCGGAAGCTGGCCACTCATTATCCGTCCGGGCTTTACTCTCGGCGGTACGGGCGGTGGTATCGCCCACAACGAAGAAGAATTCGAAACCATCGTGAACCGCGGTCTCGACGCCTCGCTCAACAACGAAGTGCTTATCGAAGAATCGCTCCTCGGCTGGAAGGAATTCGAAATGGAAGTCATGCGCGATAAGAAGGGCAATGCCGTTATCGTGTGCTCCATCGAAAACCTCGACCCCATGGGCGTGCATACCGGCGACTCTATCACGGTTGCCCCGATTCAGAGCCTTGATGACCGCGCTTACCAGGCCATGCGTGATGACTCCCTGAAGGTCATGGAAGCCATCGGCGTGGAAACTGGCGGATCTAACGTGCAGTGGGCCATCGAACCCAAGACCGGTCGCCGCATCATCATCGAAATGAACCCGCGCGTGTCCCGTTCTTCTGCTCTCGCCTCCAAGGCAACGGGCTTCCCCATCGCAAAGATTGCAGCATTACTCGCTGTGGGTTACACCCTCGACGAACTCCGCAACGATATTACGCAGACGACCCCGAGCTGCTTTGAACCGGCTCTCGACTACGTTGTCGTCAAGGTTCCGCGCTTCACCTTCGAAAAGTTCCCGAAGGCCGATTCTACGCTCGGCACCCAGATGAAGTCCGTGGGCGAAGCCATGGCTATCGGCTCCAACTTCAAGCAGGCCATGCAAAAGGCACTGCGTTCTCTGGAAACAGGTTACGGTGGATTCGGTTCTTGCGCCAAGTGCGAACAGTTCAAGGCCTACGACAACGAAACTTTGGCCAAGGAAGTCGCCCGCCCGAGCGCCGAACGCATATTCGTGCTGTACGAAGCATTCCGTCGCGGCTGGAGCATCGAAAAACTCTATGAAGCCACCAAGATCGACCGCTACTTCTTGCGCCACTTGGAAGAACTCGCCTTCTTCGAAGACGAAATCAAGGCCGCCAAGTCTCTCGCTGGCCTCGCCAAGAACATTCCGCTGTTCCGCCAGGCCAAGGAATTCGGCTTTAGCGATATCCAGATCGGCTACATGTTCCACAAGCGCCCCGAAGACGTCATGGAAGTGCGTAAGCAGATCGGCCTCAAGCCGAGCTACTACTCCGTAGATACTTGCGCCGGCGAATTCGAAGCCATTACGCCGTATTACTACAGCTGCTATGCCGAAAACAGCGAACCGGTTCGTACCATTATCGGTAACCGCGGCAAGAAACGCATCATGGTGCTCGGCGGTGGTCCGAACAGAATCGGTCAGGGTATCGAATTCGACTACTGCTGCTGCCACGCCGCCTTTACGCTGCGTCGCGAAGGCTACGAAGTCATCATGGTGAACAGCAACCCCGAAACGGTTTCCACCGACTACGACACCTCCGACAAGCTCTACTTTGAACCGCTCACGCTCGAAGACGTGATGGGCATTTACGAGCGCGAAAACTGCGCGGGCGTGATTGTGCAATTCGGTGGCCAGACTCCGCTGAACCTCGCCATGCGCCTCAAGAAGGCCGGTGCAAACGTCGTCGGTACAAGCCCCGAAGACATCGACCTCGCCGAAGACCGCGACTACTTCAAGCAACTCGTCACCAAAATCGGTATCAAGCAGGCTGAAAGCGGCATCGCCCACAACGTGGAAGAAGCCCTCGCCATTGTCGACCGAATCGGCTACCCCGTTCTCGTGCGCCCGAGCTTCGTTCTCGGCGGCCGCGGCATGGTGATTGTCTATAAGGAAAAGTACCTCCGCAAGTTCGTGGAAGAAGCCGCCGCCATTGGCGAAGGCAAGCCGATTCTTATCGACCGCTTCCTCGAAGACGCTACCGAACTCGATGTGGACTGCATCAGCGACGGCAACCACACCGTTATCGGCGCCATTATGGAACACGTGGAACCCGCAGGCATTCACTCCGGTGACTCCGCCAGCGTGATTCCGCCCATGACGCTTTCCCAGGAAATCCAGGATAAGGTCCGCCAGTACGCCAAGGAATTCGCGAAGGAACTCCACGTGGTTGGCCTCATGAACATGCAGCTCGCCGTCAAGGATGGCGAACTTTACATGATCGAAGTGAACCCGCGCGCCTCCCGTACAGTGCCGTTCGTTTCCAAGTCCATCGGCGTGCCGCTTGCCAGCTACGCAAGCCGTTGCATGCTCGGCGAAACCCTCGAACAGATCGGCTTCACCGAAGAAGTCCACGTGCCTTACGTGAGCGTGAAGGAAGCCGTGTTCCCGTTCGTCAAGTTCCCGGGTGTCGACATCACGCTTTCTCCGGAAATGAAGTCTACCGGCGAAGTCATGAGCCTCGATCGCGACCGCGGCCTTGCCTACCTCAAGAGCCAGCTGGCCTCCGGCAACAAGGTCCCGAGCCAGGGCAACATCTTCGTGTCACTCAAGGACGAAGACAAGCAGAAGGCCGTACCACTCATCAAGCGCCTCGTGGATATGGGCTACCAGATTTACGCAACCCGCGGCACTTCGTCGCTCCTCTACAACGAAGGCATCAAGACCCGCGCCGTGTTCCGTATCTCCCGTGGCCGACCGAACCTGCTCGACCTTATCCACGATAAGGAAGTGCAGTGGATCGTGAACACCACCGAAACCGGCGCCGAAGCCATGGTCGACGAAATCCAGATGCGCTCCAAGGCTGTGGTCTCGGGTATTCCTATCACCACGACCATCGCTGCCCTCACCTCTACCGTGGAAGGCCTCATGGACAAGCACGACTTCGGCCGCTTCGAAGTCTGCAGCCTCCAAGAATATCACCGCCACGTGAAGAAGTAAGGTTGTTGGAAGAGGGGAAAGCCTTCCCCTCGCTTCAGCCCCGGCCCCGCCCAAAGTGTCAAGCCCGCCTCCGATGATGTGAACCCCGAAAGTTGGACACAACTTCGGGGTTTTCATGTATAAGAAACACTCAAAAGAAGAATGGGACAAAGTCCTTGAAC
>JBGUWV010000120.1:0-5756 GCA_045221475.1 Fibrobacter sp. | reverse complement strand
CTTCTTGGACGGGCCGTCAACGGTCTTCTGAGTAGCAGTTGCAGCGTGAACGGTGGTCATGAGGCCACGGACGATGCCGAACTTTTCATCGAGAACCTTGGAGATCGGAGCAAGGCAGTTGGTGGTGCAGGAAGCGTTGGAGATGATCTTCTGGCCAGCGTAGGTCTTGTCGTTCACGCCGTACACGAACATCGGAGTAGCGTCCTTAGACGGAGCAGACATGATGACCTTCTTGGCACCAGCCTTGAGGTGAGCAGAAGCGAGTTCTTCGGTCAGGAAGAAGCCAGTGGATTCAACAACGACGTCTACATCGAGAGCGCCCCAAGTAATGGCGGACGGATCCTTTTCAGCGAAGATCTGAATCTTGTTGCCGTCGACGATGAGGAAGTTACCTTCGACCTTGATGTCGTGGTTGAACTGACCGTGGACGGAGTCGTACTTCAGCATGTAAGCGAGGTAGTCAGCGTCGAGGAGGTCGTTGATACCGACAACCTGGATGTCGTTAGAGAAGTTTTCCACAGCAGCGCGGAACACCATACGGCCGATACGACCGAAACCATTGATACCGAGTTTGAGAGCCATTATTGGATCCTTTTGTTTATTGTGAAATTGCTTCACCCCACTTTTTAGGGCAGGATGGTGCGTTGTTGGGCGTAAATTTACAAAAATTCAATCCGTTTGTGTAGTAATATTCGCGAAAAAATCACCCCGAACCGGCTATAGAGGTTTAATTTTCCCACCCAAAGGGGGAAGTTTCCCCCTCGCGTAAGCCCCGACATAAAGCAAAGACCGTCGCGATGTTTCCGCTCACTCGCTAACCGGGCCACAGAACTTCGTTCTGTGAACCGGGGCTCGTTCACCAGAAACATCCCTTCCGGCCATAAAGCATCAGTAGTCGGGTCTTTCGCTACCTCCTCTCCTAGGGGGACACCCCCTAAAACCCCCGACTACATCTAGTCCTTAAGGCAACGGA
The DNA here is from genome assembly GCA_045221475.1 of Fibrobacter sp. GTDB lineage: Bacteria > Fibrobacterota > Fibrobacteria > Fibrobacterales > Fibrobacteraceae > Fibrobacter. Next base: position 4,783 of record JBGUWV010000120.1, on the reverse strand, counting down.
CAGAGATCCCGAAGCCCTTGTAGTCGCTGCCCAGGTACGCATAGTCGTCACTGTAGTACAAGTTCATGTCGTACGCGTTGTCTTCATTGTACTTGTACTCGTTGCCTTCATTGTACTGTGTAGAACTCCAGAAGTACGCGAGGTAGCCCTCATTGCGGAAATTGCCATGGTCGTAGTCGCCGGCCGGCAACGCAGCAAAGGAATAGGCGTCGTCGTTAGGAACAGTATATTCATCATCATCCCACCCGTCCACGGACTTGAGCGCCTTGCCTGCCGCACTGGAGCCGCCAGCCGCATTAATCAGCGCCTCGAATTCATCTTTACTGGGCAGGTGCCAGCCATTGGGGCATACACCCTGCACATCGCCTGTACCAAAGTCGCAACTTTGATCATAGCCACATTCGCTTTCCGACTTGCCCACGGCGGCAGCCCATGCGTAAAGGCGGCCATACTTGGCGCAGTTGGACGCAACATCATCATAGCAGTGACTATTGACCGTCTCGTAATTCAAGTTCTGCGCCATCCACACTTCGGAATAATCCTTTTCCGGTATTGAAATGGTGGTGGTCCTATAGGTTTTCCCGTCGCGCAGGTCCGTCAAGGTATTGTTTTCTGCGTCATAGACGCTCTTGTCATCATCGTCACTGGATGAAGACCATGCCTTGGTTCCACTGCTGAGCGGGTCATCGTTGTGAGTAGCGGAGCTGCTGTCGTCGCAAGCCGCAAAAAACATCAAAGCCGCCGAGATAGCAGATAATGCCCAAACGTTCTTCATAAAACCACCTAACTTTCAAATTTTTGCGAAATATAACAAACTAAAAAGCCAGCCTTACAAGCTGGCTTTCGTTTTAGAAAACAAATAAGCTATTTCACAAAGCGACTTTGCTGAAGAGCCTCTAGTCGAGTTTGAACTTCCACAATTTTATCTTCAGAAAGTCCAATTTCGCGAAGAACCGCTTCTGTATCAGCTTTGTTCTGCGCGAGTTTATCTTCTGCTTCAGTCACTTTCTGTTCTGCATCCGCAAGTTTCTTACGGAATACGTCACCGGCGCTCACAAAGCCGTACTTCTGTCCTACACTTTTGAATGCCATTTCCAACTCCTTCAGATAGTCTTCATCAATATACTCCTTTAAATATACATTAATTTTACCCAGAAGAGTAGAACCTTCGTTTGCGGGCAATTTCTGGAATGATTCCTTAAACAGCAACAACTTCGTGCGCAGATTCTCCTTGTCAAAGGCATACTTCATGGCCGTAACGCCCATGCCGGTAGCGACATCTTCGCAAGCGAGACAATCGCTGTCAGGAATGTCAGCCATGTTCACAAACGAACACGCAAACGGAAGAACGCGGCCATGGAAGAATTCGGGATATCCTTCTTCAATGTTCTTGAGCGGGTTCCAATTTTCACGCCCGTTATAGAAGATAATAGCCATCGTCGGTAGACCGTCGAAAACACGGTTCTCCTGATGAATCTTCATCACCGAGCGCACATAGCGGGCAATCTGGTTAATCGTATCAGGATCACGTCCCGATTTGTGCTCCACCATGATGCCGACCAAAACAGGTGCACCTGTCAAAACATTGACGCAGAATGCCAAATCCGCATCTCCTGTTTCATCGACTTCGGAATACGAATCCGGAATGCGTTCCAGCGTATCGAGATTCACGGAAGAGAGGAATTCTCCCACTACGTGATCAACTTTGCCCGCAAACCCCAGCAAAAGCCTAAGACGCTTGACATCGGCAAAAAGCCAACGGAAAAAAGGATCATGCGCACGGCGTGCATTATTCATCTTTTCAGTCATATTTTCCTTTTGGATAATGTTACAGTATTTTACGGAACCCAAAATTTCAGAAGGCTCCTCTATATAACACGCCATTTTGGAAAAAAGAGGGTATTTTGGCCCCTATTTGAAAGTTTTCTTCAACGTAAAAAGATTTTTGCTTTCATACGACGCCAAAGGTACGATACAATCGTTATTCCACTTTGGACTATGGAAGGACGGGGCTTAAGCGCCTCGTTTTTTTATTTTTGTCGTCATGAGCAATTCTTTGTTTAAAAATTTTGGTCGTATTCCCAGTTTTTGCGCCCCTGTGTTCGGGCTGTTTTTCGTAGTTTCTTTGATTTCTTGCGCCGGTAACGGGCAACCTCTGACGGAATCGGACCCGCAGCAGTCCGCTGGCGATAGCGACGGCGGCTCCAGCTATACCGACAACTATTTCGACGACGCTTCCGCCGGCTACGGCACCGCCGGCAAGTCTGGCAACGGGTCGCAGGCGGCCCGCAGGAACACCGCCACCGACTTTGCCTCTGACGGATTCAGCTTCAGCCTGCCGCAAGGCGACTGGGCGCTCGTGGGCGATGTTGAAGCCCACGAGAGCGGCGTCCCCTACGAATTTTATAACGCTACGACAGGACGCCGCGCGGTCCTGGTCGAAATCGAACTCCCCAAGGGCGAACCCATGCGACTCATGGACCGCGCCCAGATGGAGATGCAGGCATTTGAATCTAGCGGCAAGAAGGCGACTCTCGCCGAGACCTACCCCGAAGAAAATTTCGGCGGTACAGGCGTCTTCTTTGACGTCGCAGGCAAGCGCTACGACAGCCCCTACGAGGCAGTCGGCTTTGTAACTGGCGCAGGGAGCCGCGTGTACACGCTGACCCTTTCTGCCACCGACACGCCGCTCCAGCCGGGCGAACTCAAGAACGAATGGAAGGAATTCTTCGCAAACTTTAGCATGCGCGAAACCGCCGCCAGCGAAGGCCCGGAACTTTCGCCGAACAATGTGCAAAGCTTCAACTCCCCCGCCCTCGGCTACACTTGGGCCGTCAAGGATACCCTCTGGCATCACTGGACAGGAATCGCCCGCCAGAATGACGACCCCGACTTGGTGCTTTCGAACAAGGCCGAAGACGTTTCGCTGTTCGTTTACGGCGCGACCGTCGAAAGCGATGCCGTAAATTCGCAGGATTTGTTCAAGGTGCTGCTCGTGCGCCTGGGCGTCGATCCGAATAATCCGACGCTCGAAAGCCACCGCCAAAAGGTCGGCGACCGCTACGCACAGGACTTCAGCCTGACTCACGTGGTCAACAAGTTCGACTTCTACTACACAGGCCGCTATTTCTACGATGACGGCCGTGGAATCTTAATTGTGAGCTGGACCCAGGGCGTAAACAAGAAGAAATACGCCAAGGTCATGCAGCACGGTATCGAAGGCCTGACCGTGGGTGAAAAGCCCTCCACCGCAAGCGACGCCGAATCCGCCAAGAAGCAGGCCAAATTCAACGCCGCCATTATGAGCCAGGTGGGAATTCTCCGCCTGCTCGAAAACCAGCCGCTGGTGGCCCTCAGCTACTTTGAACGCGCCAACCGCATGGACCCCGAAGAACCGCTGTACCTGATCAACTGCGGGTTCGTGTACCAGATGAAGGAACTTTACGGCCCGGGCATCAGCCATTTTGAAAGTCAGCGCGAACTGGTGCAAAAGAACGGCAAACTGCTCTCGATTTTGGGCGAAATGTACGAAGCTCTGTTCGACTACGGACGCGCCCGCGAATGCGCCGAAGCAGCACTGCGTTACACGCCGAACAACCCGGAATACGTGATCAACTTGAGCGACGCCCTCTGGGGCCTCGGTCAGCGCAACCAGTCCTTGGTCGTCGTACAGCGTCTTTACGACACGCAGCCGAGCTCGCGCCTGGGCGTTTACCTCGCCAAGACTTACATGGGCCTCGACCAGTACGCCGAAGCCGTCGACATTCTTTATCAAGTGCGCCGCCGCTTCGGTATGAGCGTTGAACTGGGCTCTACCTTGATGGACGCCCTCATGTTCCTTGGCCGCTACGAAGAAGCCCGCGCCATCAGCGAAGAGACGCTCGCCAAGGACCGTAACGACTACAAAATTTGGACCACACAGGGCAAGATTCTTTTCTACAGCCGCAACTACCGCGACGCCGAAAAGTCGCTCACCAAGGCGCTCGCCCTAAAGCCCGATAACGAAGACGCCAAGAGTTTCTTGAGCGCCACAAAGGCATTCCTCGGCAAGGCTGACAACCGCACGCTGCAAAAGCCGATTACGCCTGTGGAAGAACGCACCAAGAACCTGAAGGGCCTCCTCAGCGAAACCGCTAAAAAGCAGGGCACCGAAGGCGACTTCCCCGCCGTCGTGCATTACAACAAGCAGACATTGAAGGCTGAAAAGGGCGCAAACTGGGTCCGCACCGACGAAATGCTCATGGAAATCCTCGACATCCGCGGTGCCGCCATCTATCGCGAATTCACCTTCGACTTTTTGCCGGGATTTGACCGCATTTACCTGAACGCCCTCGAAGTCTACGACAGCAACTGGAACTTGAAGCAGAAGGCGAACCTGAACGGCGCCTACATCACCTACGCCACCGAAATCGGCGGCCAGAACGAATCGCAGACGGCGCACTTCCCGCTGCAAGAGCTTGAACCGGGCGACTTCATTTACCTGCAGTTCAGCCGCACGAATATCGAAAACAAGGGCATGATTCCCTACACCGACTTCGTGAGCAGTAAAGATGTTCCGGTCGGGCAGTCCAGCTTCCGCATTTACGCTGACACCGCCCGTTTTGTGACCGAAGAATACGGTCCGCTCGAAAAGAAGGCGATCAAGGGCGGTATCGAATGGAAAATCGAGAACCCGGTTATCATTCGCAAAGAACTTTACATGCCCGTGTACCGCGACTTTGGCGCAGGCCTGATGCTCACCGGCAAGCAGGAATGGAAGAACGTCGGCGAAGATTACCAGAAC
>JBGUWV010000119.1:0-26302 GCA_045221475.1 Fibrobacter sp. | reverse complement strand
TGCCCGCATTCCCGCCCGCGTTGAAGCTGCCCGCAAGCAGCTGGGCCGTCCGCTCACCCTCGCCGAAAAGATTATCTACAGCCACCTGATCGATGGCGCCGAGAACAGGACTTACGAACGCGGCAAGGATTTTGCCGAATTCCACCCCGACCGCGTCGCCATGCAGGATGCAACCGCCCAGATGGCCCTTTTGCAGTTCACCACCGCCGGTAAGGCCCGCGTGGCAGTGCCGAGTTCCGTGCACTGCGACCACCTGATTATCGCTCGCGAAGGTGTCGAAAAGGACTTGCCCCGCGCGAAGGAAGAAAGCAAGGAAGTTTACGATTTCCTCCAGTCCGTCTCCGCCAAGTATGGCATTGACTGCTGGCTCCCGGGTGCAGGCATCATCCACCAGGTGGTGCTCGAAAACTACGCCTTCCCGGGCGGAATGATGATCGGAACCGACTCCCACACCGTGAACGCTGGCGGCCTCGGCATGCTTGCGATTGGCGTGGGCGGTGCAGACGCCGTGGACGCCATGGTCGGCCTCCCCTGGGAACTCAAGTACCCGAAGATGATCGGCGTGAAGCTCACCGGTAAACTCCAGGGCTTCGCCACCGCGAAGGACATCATCCTCAAGCTCGCTGGCATCCTCACTGTTAAGGGTGGCACCAACGCCATTATCGAATACTTCGGCGAAGGCGCACGCAGCCTCTCCGCTACCGGCAAGGCAACGATTGCGAACATGGGTGCCGAAGTGGGCGCAACGTGCTCCACCTTCAGCTACGACGATTCCATGAGCCGCTACCTCAAGGTGACTGGCCGTGCCGACGTGGCCGCCGCTGCCGACAAAATTGCAGAACACCTCAAGGCCGACCCCGAAGTCGAAGCAAATCCGGAAAAGTATTTTGACCGCGTCGTGGAAATCGACCTGAGCACGCTCGTGCCGCACTTCAACGGCCCGTTCAGCCCGGACCGCGCCTACGCCGTGACCGACATGGCCGAAAGCCTCAAGGCCACCGAAACCAAGCCGGAATCTACCCCGGTCGTAAGCGCCGCCCTCATCGGTTCTTGCACGAACTCCAGCTACGAAGACCTCTTCATGGCCGCCAACATGATCAAGCAGGCCCTCGCCAAGGGTCTTTCCCCGAAGTGCCCGCTCCTCATCAACCCGGGTTCTGAACAGGTGCGCTACACCGCCGAACGCGACGGCCTCATCGACTTGTTCAAGCAGTTCGGTGCAACCATCATGACGAACGCCTGCGGTCCTTGCATTGGCCGTTGGGACCGTGCCGGTGCCGACAAGAAGGAACTCAACACCATCGTTCACAGCTTTAACCGCAACTTCGCGAAGCGCGCCGACGGCAACCCGAACACGCACGCCTTTGTGGCTAGCCCGCTCATGGCCGTGATCGCCGCCCTCTCTGGCGACATTCGCTTCAACCCGATGACCGACACCCTCGTGAACAACGAAGGCAAGGTCGTGAAGCTAGACCCGCCGGAACAGTGCGAACTTCCGCCGAAGGGCTTCGAAGTCAAGGACGCCGGCTACCAGGCTCCGGCAGAAGATGGTTCCAAAATTACCGTTTCCATCAACCCCGAAAGCAAGCGCCTCCAGGCCCTCGCTCCGTTCGGCGCTTGGGACGGCAAGGACATCGCCGGTGCCCCGATCCTCATCAAGGCCAAGGGCAAGTGCACCACCGACCACATTTCTATGGCCGGTCCGTGGCTCAACTATCGCGGTCACTTGGAAAACATTTCGAACAACATGCTCATCGGCGCCGTGAACGCCTTCAACGGCGAAACCAACAAGGTTCTCGGCAATGACGGTGCATACAAGGAAGTTCCGGAACTCGCCAAGCAGTACAAGGCCGCCGGTGTCGGCTCCATCGTGATCGGTGACGAAAACTACGGTGAAGGTTCCAGCCGCGAACACGCTGCCATGGAACCGCGCTTCCTCGGCGTGAAGGCCGTGATCGTGAAGAGCTTCGCCCGCATCCACGAAACGAACCTCAAGAAGCAGGGCATGCTCGCCCTTACCTTCAAGAACGCCGCCGACTACGACAAAATCCAGGAACAGGACGTGTTCGATATCGTTGGCCTCACCAAGTTCGCTCCGGGTTCCGAATTCACGCTCGTCGCCCACCACAAGGACGGCTCCGTCGACAACATCGCCCTCAGCCACACCTACAACGAACAGCAGTGGGCATGGTTCAAGGCGGGTTCCGCCCTCAACCTGATCCGCGCGAACAACAAGTAAGGTCCAAACCTGGCGGAGCTACCCACAAAAGCGGAAAATCTGTTCATTTTTTGAAAATAAGACAAAAACGTGACACTTTTTTCGCTTTTGATTATATATATTGAGGGTATAGCACCGTCGGGTGCCAAAAGATTTTATTTATTAAAAGGATAATTATGCTTTCTTACGCTGAAGCCTACAAAATTGCAGCCGACGTCCACAAGAACCAGATGGACAAGGCCGGCGGCCCCTACATTGATTTTCTGCAGAACGTCGCAGATTACCTCAAGAACAAGGGTGAATCCGAAGAGGTTCAAACGCTCGCCATTTTGCAGGACTTGATTACCGATTCTACCAAGAAAACCCCTGAAGAAGTGATCGCCATGGGCGTTCCGGCCGACATGGTCGAAAAGATCCAGAAGATGACTTACCACAAGAACCAGGGCTGGATCGACGAATACAGCTGCAAGCTTATGGCCGAAGGTGTCCCCGCCGAAGAAGCAAACTACGAAGCCCGCGAAAAGGAATTCGTGAAGTTCATGGGCACCCTCAAAGCCGATCCGCTGATGGCCAAGGCCAAGAGCGCCATTCTGAACGTGCTTTTGGAAGACAAGTACATCAAGCGTCAGGAACGCCGCGAACTCAAGACCAAGTTCCGCCTCAAGAAGTACCAGGCGGCTATCGAAGCCCTCGGCGTGTAATTTACAGTGTCATCCTGAGCGAAGTCGAAGGATCTCAATCCATTAAGCCAAGCCCCGTCCAAACGGGGCTTTTTCTGTACCCGCTCATCAAAATTTTTTATTGATACGGATATAGCCGAACGGGGCGTATTTTGCTATTTTTACGCGCGTAATTTAAGAGTCCCCGTAAACCATGCGGGGCAAAACAAAAAGGAACACAACCATGGCAAATAAAGTCTATAACTTTAGCGCAGGACCGTCTGTCCTGCCCGAACAGGCACTCAAGGAAGCATCTGCTGCATGCATCGACTTCGAAAATAGCGGCATCAGCATTCTCTCCATGAGTCACCGTTCAAAGCCGATTGAAAACATGTTCGCCCAGACGGAACAGTACCTCCGTGAATTGATGGGCATCCCCGAAGACTACGACATCGTTTTCCTCGGTGGTGGTTGCTCCCTTCTGTTCTGCATGCTCCCGATGAACTTCTTGGACCAGGACGCTACGGCAGACTACGCTCTGACTGGCGTTTGGGCAAACAAGGCTTACAAGGAAGCTAAGCAGTTCGGTAACGCTCTCGCCGCTTGCGACACCAAGTCTGAAACTTACAGCCGCATCGACAAGAACCTGAAGCTTTCCGACAACGCTACTTACCTCCACGTGACCGCCAACAACACCATCTACGGTACCGAATGGCACAACTTCCCGAAGCCGAAGTCTGGCTTCCTCATGGCTGACGTGAGTTCCGACTTCCTCGCTCGCAAGATCAACGTGTCTGACTTCGGCGTTGTGTACGGCGGCGCTCAGAAGAACATTAGCTGCGCTGGCGTGACTGTCACCATCATCAAGAAGGGCCTCCTCGGCAAGGTGAACCGCACCATCCCGACCATGCTCAACTTCCAGACCCACATCGACGCTGCCAACATGTTCAACACTCCTCCGGTATTCGCCGTGTACGTGATGAACCGCACCCTCAAGTGGCTCAAGGAATTCGGTGGCGTGGACGCTATCGAAAAGGTGAACCGCTCCAAGGCCGCGCTCCTTTACAGCGCCCTCGACAACTCCAAGGTGTTTGTCGGTACCGCTGCTAAGGAAGACCGCTCCATCATGAACGTTCCGTTCGTGTTCAACAAGGACGTGGTTGCCGCTGACAAGGCTGACGATCTCGCTAAGGAATTCCTCGAATTCGCAAAGGCTCGCGGTCTGCAGCAGCTCAAGGGTCACCGCTCTGTGGGTGGCTTCCGTGCTTCCATTTACAACGCTATGCCGGTCGAAGGCGTGCAGGCTCTCGTTGACTGCCTCGGCGACTTCGAAAAGAAAGTGCTCGGCTAATTAATCCGAGTCCTCTCGAAACCATTCAAAAAGCCTCGGTTTTCACCGAGGCTTTTTCGTTTATAAAATTGATTAAGATTGCTTCCCCTCTTCGAGGGTCGCAATGACGTTATTAATCTTCGTTTTTCTTGAATTTGTTCACCACGTCGGGCACAATGTCCATAACCTTGGAGACAAGCGAACTGTCCTTGCTAATGGGCATCACGCGCACGTCGTCACCCTTGATGACGAGGAAGGCAACCGGTTCGACCGAGGCGCCACCGCCAGAGGCAGAAGTATCACCCTTGGACTGGTGACCACCAAAACCGAAGCCCACCGACACGCGGCTCACAGGCACAACGGTAGATTCACCGGCCTGAATGGGGTTACCGATAACCGTTTCTGCCTTAGTGATGAAACGGAGCTTTTCCAAAAGAGTTTCTGCAAGTTTTTCAATAGCCATGGCTTTAATATAACAAATAAAAGTTAAAAACGCGCCTCGAAAATGCGGTCGCTAGCAGTAAAGAACGTGCGTTCCAAGTCCGGCCAAGACATATAGCCCCAGACAACGGCGACTCGCCCACCGGACAAGCGACTTGCGATTCCGTAAGAGCCTTCGCCCGCTTCAAAGTAAACGCAGTCATTTGCCGTAACAATTTCGTTCGGAGTCACCTGCTTAAGACTCGACGCCCACTTTTCATACGCTTCAGATTCCACCTGGTCCCAGCTGCGGGCCACATTCCAACGCAGGTTGCCGTCGCGGTAGCTTTGCACCAGCACTGGGAAAGTCGACTTGACGCCCAAGAAGAACTTGGTCTGAATCGAGGAACGTCCCTGTTCACGGTGTTCAAAGGGCAAGCTCAAGAAAGCCTGCGGAAATCCGCCATGGTAGCCTGGGAACTTGCGCACGTAATTTTCAAGATCGGCACGCTCGTAACGGCGGTAGCTGTCGTGCCTAAAGATAAAGATGCGTTTATCGGCGCGGAAGCTCTGTTCCAAGAAGTTACCCCTCAGAATCGGGATGCTCCCTTGGAAATGTCCGCTGTTCATGTAATAGTCGAGCGCGTACACATCGCTTTCGAATTCAAGCACCGTCACACCAAGCGTATCGCCGAGCATGATGGCGTAGCGGTAATCGTAGCGGCGTTCCAGCGAAGGAATCTCTGCATTCTTCGAAGAATCAGCCTTGAACGAAGCCGGACTCAATCGCTTGTAAGCAATCGAGGAATAATCAATCGGTTTTTCCACTTTCTTTTGGCAGCCCGCCACAAGCGTGACAACACTTGCAACCAGAGCCATCTTAAAGAATCGAGAAGAAAAACGCATAGCCACAATTTAGTAAAAATCATTCCACGTAACTGCAATATTCCCGGAGGGGGCATTTGCGGCAATGATCAGTAGAATATCGGCAAATAAAGCCGTCGGTTCCGTCTTCCAAGTAGAATTGCAGGCTGTGTGCGGCCACGTAGGCGGTCAAGGCGTCAACCTTTGACTTTTTCACCTCGGCATTTTCGGACTGTTCCATCAAATGCTGGACAAGCGCCACATACATGTCGGTCGCGAGCTTCTGCTTTTGCGCAGGTTCCAAATCAGCAAAGCCGTCGCTTGCAGGTCCAAGAATCGAGAGGTAACGGCGAGCGCCCATAGTCAGCGGCAAGGGCGGCCATTTGGGCGAAGGCGCATAGTCAAGCGAAAGCCCCACCGGAGCGGGCGCGAGCAAGCGGTAAATCGCGGCGCAAACTTTCGGGCGCGGGTTTCCCTTGCCCATAAAGTAGATTTCGCCCAAATCGTGCCAAATTTCTTCGGGCATGCGGGACTTAAGCCATTCCAGCAAATTCCCGTGCCGGCGCACAAACAGCCCGACACTCCAGAAAATTCCAGCCACATTTTCGAACATGGACCAGGTTCGGCAACCGAATGCAGATTCTACGCAAGATTCAATATCCTGCGCCTTCGGCACCGGTAGCGTCCAGAGTTTTTCGCCAGAGAATTTCTCATTCAGCGCCTGCAAAAGCGTCACAAATTCCGGGTAGCTTACATCTTGAAAAAGCGCCGTGCCTAAAAGCGTCCACGCGATGCGTTCGTTTGCGCCCTTTTCTTGCTTTGCAACCGTAAGGACCGGATCATCGATTCGGGCAAACAACCGCACGAATTCCGCCGTCGCCTTGAACAACGCGGGCTCATCGTGAATAAATCGCTTGACCGAGACCATCGGCAAAACCTAAAATATTAGAGGGCCTCGCCCACCTTCACGGCAGTTCCCACGCGGCTCTGGAAGAGTCCCGGATTCCTTTCGCGGATTTTCTTGTCGACCACGAGAATCACGGTGCTGCCCATTTCGAAACGGCCCAGTTCGCCACCCTTTTCCACAGTGATTTTCTGGGAGGGTTTCCAGTCGTAACGTTTGCAGTTGCGCGGAAGCTTGCCCGCATTCACCAAAAGTTCGTCCGTATAGGCGACACCGATGCGGCCCACGTTCGTAGCACCGACTTTCACCACCAGCATTTCGGAACCGTCATCCAAGCGGATATGGCTCGTGAGGCGTTCGTTGATGCAGAACAGACCTTCCACGCGTTCCACGCTACCGACATTCACCGGCCAAAGTGTACCCGGGCAGTAGCTTGCGTCCACCACCTCGCCCTTCACGGGGCTATGAATACGGTGGTAGTTGAACGGAGCAAGGTAAATCGTTGCGAAGGCGCCACCTTCAAAGCGGGCAGCCATTTCTTCGTCGCGGAGCAGGTCCTTGAGCGTATAGGTCTTGCCCTTGGCCTGAATCAGTTCTTGCTTTTCGTCAAAAGTTGCCGTCTGCGAAAGCACGCCATCCACCGGCGACACGATTTCGGAATCTGCTATCGGGCGCATTCCCGGCTTGAGCCTACGGATAAAAAGTTCACCAATGTTTGCGTAATGATCAATCGGGAATTCCGATTCTTCCATATTCAGCTTGTAGTAACTCGCAAAAGCATTGCGCATCGCCTTCGAAATCACAGGCAACTTGAGGCGAGTCAAAGCACCGAAGGCACGGCTAGCGGCATTCTTCGGCAACAACTTCATAAAGACATAAAAAGCAGTATTCATACGCCTAAAAGTAGAAAAATCCTACTTGTTAGTCATTGACCGACCATGATTCATTATTAATAGCAAATAGACTGCACACTTGCACACTAATTGTATTTTTTGTATATTGTGTCTGGAGCGATTTTGACACTCAGCTGTCAAAAAAATTGTTTATCTTTGTACCGACTTAAATTTTAACGAGAGTTTCTAATTACTATGGCAGCAGCAAAGTATACCGAAGACAGCATTAGAACACTAGAATGGAACGAACATATCCGCGAACGTCCGGGTATGTACATCGGCAAACTCGGCGACGGCAACAGCCCCGACGACGGCATTTATGTGCTGGTCAAGGAAATTATCGACAACTCCATCGACGAATTCGTGATGGGTGCCGGCAAGCAGATTATCATTGACATCGAAGACCACAGCGCCCGCGTGCGCGACTTTGGCCGCGGCATTCCGCTCGGCAAGGTCATCGACTGCGTATCGAAGATTAACACCGGTGGTAAGTACGACTCCGAAGCCTTCCAGAAGTCTGTTGGCTTGAACGGTGTGGGTACCAAGGCGGTGAACGCCCTTTCTACCAAGTTTATCGTCAAGAGTTTCCGCGACGGTCGCGTGAAGGAAGCCGAATTCAGCAAGGGTAAGCTTGTCCGCGAAGAACGCGAAAAGAATACGACCGAAAAGAACGGTACCGAAATCTATTTCGAACCAGATGCCAGCATTTTCAAGAATTTCCGTTTCTTGCCGGGCTACATGGAAGAAAAGGTATGGAACTACGCCTACCTGAACAACGGCCTTTCGCTGGTGATGAACGGCAAGACCTACAACAGCCCGAACGGTCTTCTGGACCTGTTGCAGAACCACGTGGATGACTCTATCCGCTACCCGGTGGCCCACTTTAAGGCAAACGATATCGAAGTCGCCTTTACGCACGGCAACCAGTACGGCGAACACTACTACAGCTTTGTGAACGGTCAGCATACCACGCAGGGCGGTACGCACCAGCAGGCGTTCCGCGAAGGTATTGTGAAAGGTGCCCGCGACCACTTCAAGAAGGACTTGGACCCGGCCGACGTGCGCAACTGCATTATCGGCGCCATCTCCGTGCGCATTCAGGAACCGGTTTTCGAATCGCAGACCAAGACCAAGCTCGGCTCGACGACGGTCGCTCCGGGTGGCGCCCAGCTGCGTACCTGGATTGTAGATTACGTTGCCTCGCAGCTCGACAACTACCTGCACAAGAATCCGGAAACCGAAAAGGCTCTTTTAAACCGCATTACGCAGAACGAACGCGAACGCAAGGAAATCGCAGGCATCAAGAAGCTTGCGAACGACCGTGCGAAAAAGGCAAACCTGCACAACCGCAAACTGCGCGATTGCAAGATTCACCTGACCGATGCAAAGAACGCGCTCAACCGCGAGACCATGATCTTCATTACCGAAGGTGACTCTGCTTCGGGTTCCATCACCAAGGCTCGTAACGTGCAGACGCAGGCCGTGTTCAGCTTGCGCGGTAAGCCGCTCAACAGCTTCGGCATGACCAAGAAGGTCGTGTACGAAAACGAGGAATTCAACCTGCTGCAGCACGCTCTCGATATCGAAAACGGTCTCGAGAACCTCCGCTACGACAAGGTGATTATCGCGACCGATGCTGATGTGGACGGCATGCACATTCGTCTGCTTTTGATGACCTTCTTCTTGCAGTTCTTCCCCGAACTCGTGGAACAGAAGCACCTGTTCATTCTGCAGACGCCGCTTTTCCGCGTGCGTAACAAGCAGGTGACCAAGTACTGCTACGACGAAACGGAACGCGACAGAGCCGCCAAGGAAATCGGCAAGACCGGCCTCGAAATCACTCGATTCAAAGGTCTCGGTGAAATTTCTCCGGAAGAATTCGGCCAGTTCATCGGCGAAGACATGCGCCTTGAAACGGTGGTGCTCCCGCCCGATGCCTCGTTCGGCAAGATGCTCGCCTACTACATGGGCAACAACACGCCGCAGCGTCAGGACCACATCGTGCAGAACCTCCGCGCCGAAGCCGTGGAAGAGCTGTAAAGCAGCCTTCCCTGCTTACGGGACATTTAGACAATTAGAAAAGCGAACCTTTAGGTTCGCCTTTTGTTATAAAAAATGCCGGATTAAGTCCGGCATGACAAAATGGGTTACACGACTTTAAATGCTTGTGTGCGGGGCACGGCCTTGATGTTCTTGGTCTTGCCTTTGCCAGGCTGAATCATGAGCACCTTTTCCATGCGGGTACCGTCCATCTTGAGCACGCGGAAAGTATAACCCTTGATGGTGACTTCGGCGCCAGGAGACGGAATAATGCCGAGCGTTGCCTGAATCAGGCCCGAAAGCGTTTCCACGTGAGAATTTTCGGGAGCTTCGAGTTCCACGCCAAGCTTGTATTCCAAATCGGAAAGAGTCATGATCGGGTCGAGAATGAAACGGCCATCCTTAAGGCGCTGCACATCTTCATCTTCGTCCACGTCATCTTCGTCCTTGATTTCGCCCACGATTTCTTCGAGAATGTCTTCGAGCGTGACAAGGCCAGCGGTTCCACCATATTCATCGACCACGATAGCGAGCTGGTTACCCGTCTTGCGCAGTTCGGTGAGCATGTCATCAATCTTCTTATGGTACGGCACGAATACCGGCGGCATCACGAGTTTCATGATATCAAACGGTTCGTCGCGGTGTTCGGTGTACCATTCCAAGAAGTCACGGTTCGAAAGAATACCGACGATGTTATCGACAGTTTCCTTGTACACCGGCAAGCGGGAATGGCGTTCCGTATTCAGCACCTTCACCAGTTCTTCGAGGGGGGTGCCGACTTCGACAGCGCACATGTCCACACGGGGCGTCATGATTTCCCGCACCGGGGTTTCCACGAAGTCGAAGATGTTCAAAATCATCTGGCGTTCTTCTTGTTCCAAGCCTTCGGCATCGGGGTCCGCCTCGTCCGAAAGGTCGGCCTGCGCTTGCACGGCGTCGCGGCGTTCTTCGGGCAAGAAGCTGAGTTTGGAATCGTAGCCCAAGCCTTTCAGGATCTTGACGAACAGCAGGTGGCAAATTTTTGCCGGCAGAGCAAACGGGAGTCGAATGAACTTGAACAGCGGAATCAGCACCACTGCAAAAGTGTCCGGTTTCAAGTTCCCGAGCAGGTTCGCCAAAAACACCGTAATGGTGTAAATGCCGATGCATGCGACCACCAGGTAAGCGGCAAAGGCCAGGAACCAGTAATCTTGTACCCAGTTCCAGGGAATCATCTGGAACAGGTAAAAGCCAAGAACGCCCGCACCCACGTTACAGAAAATGCGGCCGATCGAAATCGTTTCGTTAAAGCCCGGCAGTTCCACTAAGGAGGCAACCACCTCTTCGCGACCTTCGCGGTCACGGGCGTCACGTTTTGCATAAATTCCACTGAAAGCGGACTTAATCAGCGAAAACGAGAACGAAACGAACACAAAAACAACAAGGAACGCGATGGCCCAGCTTTCGGATGTTTCCAATAAACTAGCGTCCATTATGCACCTTCCTTGTACGGGTCAAGCCCCAGGAATTCGCATTCGCGCTTGCGCATCACCTTACGGTCGGCAGCCTTGATGTGGTCGTAGCCCGAAAGGTGCAAAAGCCCGTGAACAATCACGCGCTTCATTTCGGCGTAGAACGTGTTGCCGTATTCGGGAGCCTGGCGGCGCACCTGCTCGCGGGCGATATAGATTTCGCCGAGCATGGCCTCGTCTTCAGGGATCTCGACACCGAGTTCGTTTTTCCATTCGAACGAAAGAACGTCGGTCACCTTGTCGAGACCACGGTAGTCGCGGTTCATGGTGCGCACGAACTCGTCGGTGCAGAGCACGATATTCACGTCTTTTTCCTTGCCTTCTTCGGCAAGGAGCTTGCGAGCCATCTTTTCGAACTTGTCCTTATACGGAAAAGCCTCGATGTCCCCCTCGCAAAGGAACTCGATATTATATTTCTTCTTTCGACTAGCAGGGTCTGGCATTAAATGTTATACCACTTCTTGAGGACGTCTATGATAGCTTCGGCCTGAGCCTTGCCCGTAATCTTGAACTTGCCTTGGGGCTTGAAATTACCCGCCATCTTGCGGTAGCGGCGCAGCGACACCTTGGGTTCGGTAAATTCACCGGTCTTCGGGTCTCGTTCCTGGTAAAAGAACATCACGGTCGGCCATGCACCCTTCGAAAGGATTTCCTTGCCGATTTCCTTGATGACTTCTTCACCGGTATCTTCATCGCTATAGGCAACGGTCAGTTCTTCAACTTCCATATTTAGTCCTGTAGTTATAGGTTTTGACCTTCTTCCAAAAAACTTTGAAAAAAGTCACAGTTTTGTTACCCCGAGTATACAATTCTTATCGGGACAATAAAAAAATACATATATTTACGAGCGTATGTAATTGTAAAGCGAGGCTTTATGTCCTTTTCACGTTTTTTTAAGCTTCTAACAGCCCTTCTGGCAATCCTTGTCGGAGTTTCTTTTGCAGCCAAGGTACAATCTGGCAAAGTAAACTATGCCGTGGGCGAAGTTTTTCTGCACAGAAGCGGGGCAAAACAGGTCATCAAGAGCTCCGATCCTGACATGAACAAGCTCAAAAAAGCCAAAAACGTCAAAGAAGGGGACAATATCGAGACCCTCCTGGAATCCGAAGTGATTATCGGCCTCCCCGACGGCAGCTCCTTCAATGTCCAGGAAAACACCATCGTGGCCATTACAAAGCTTTCTTTTGAAGACGGCGAAAACAACTTCATTACCGAAGTTAAAAGAGGTAGCATGAAGTTCGACGTGCAAAAGCAGGCCAACAGCAAGAGCAAATTCAAATTCAAGACCGGGACCGCCACGGCAGCCATCCGAGGAACATCAGGTTTTATCGCTCTATCCAAGAACCACCCCATCGCCTCTCTTTTTGAAGGAAGACTCGACTTCATCAACGAAAAACGCAACAAGACCATTTCCATCACGGGCGGACAAACCATTATTTCTTACCAAGACGATTTTATCGTAATGGACCTGGAATCTTCAGGAAATGCCAAGCTTTTTGCAGCTCTCGACAGCATTCTCGCCGACACCACGTTATCGGCTGATGCAATCCGCAAAGCCGCCGCAGAAAAAGACAAGCAGATTTCCAAAAGCCAAAACGACTTGAAATCCAAGATTCAATGCGACATTACCGCTCTTCCCGACGTAGTCACGTCACCGAAACAAACCATTACGGCAAAATGCACCGAAGGAACCCACATCCGTATTTTCGACAATCCGGTTCGGTCTGACGGCAACGAAATTAAACTGGATGTCGAATGGGCTCCCAGCACCATCGGTCAAAAGAAGATACCCTTAACCTGCTTCTTTGACGGAGACAGTTCCAATACCATCCAATGCGGCTTGCTAACCACTTATTATGCAGGCACCACCGACGTTGCAGACCTAAAGGGCGCCATTCCCCTGACAATCACATCCTTAACACCTATAGAAGTATGTGACCCAGCCATGGCTACAGTGGAAGGAATCTTTGACCCGTCTGACAACAACGCCACCCTCACCGTTTCTCTGGGTAAATACACATCCCAGAATTTGGTTCCCCTAAGCGTGAACGGCAAATTCTCACACTCCATCCCTGTATCTGACAAAGACGGCAACTGGAATGAAAAGAGCATCCATGTAAGCTACCAATCCGCTCAAAACGGAAAACAAGAAGCAGAAATTCCCCTCAAGGTGAATAAATCCTGTAAGGCTGTCAACCTGCTCCCTCCCGTGGTAGGAATTTACGCCAACAAGTGCAAGGCCATACTTGCTCTAGGCCAAACCGAAGGCGACAAGGCCATTTACACTCTCTCCGTAGACAATGTACCTCAAAAAGACGTCTACTTTGATACCGACCGCAAGTTCACCGACAACCTTGTTAGAGGAACCCACATATACAAGTTCCATGTAGAAGACCTGGCCGGCAACAAGGTCGAAATCAACAAAAAGCTTGAATGCTACCCGCCTCTCAAAACCGCAAAGATCGTACTTGCCGGAAGCCGTGCCGGAGAAACAATACGTCTACGAGTGCCACCACCGCCACGCGGGTTAAGCAATACCTTCTACAGACAGCTCAGTTTCTCTGTGACAGGGCTTCCGCAAAACGACCCCGACTATATCAAGGAAATCAAAATTTCTATGCCGGGCAAAACCATACTGCTCCGCGGTTCGGATTTACTTTCTAACCGAATTGACCAGCAAATCGAGTTAACCCGCGGAAAGCCGACGACCATCAACATCACCGTCAAGCTAAAGAGCGAAGAAATTCTTACGGCGCAGCAGCCATATGAGGTCCGCTAATGAAAAACAGTTCACTTTTTTCGATTATCGCCCTGACCACCACCTTGGCTTACGCACAGGAACCGGCAACACCAGTTCAAGACTCCACCAAGGCTTCTGCTGCAGAATCAAACGCCCAAGTAGCAACAGCCCCCGAAGCCATCCAGCTCGCCAAAGGCACCCCCATTGGCGGAGCGATTCATGGTTTTATTAAGGCAGAACAATCTCCATACCTGGTGACAGAAGACCTTACTGTAGAAGAAAATCAAGTTCTCGTTATTGTTCCTGGCGTCACGTTGCAGTTCGCACCGGGTACAGGTCTTTACGTTAAAGGCCAGTTGGTTGTAGCCGGCGTTGTGGAATTCGTTTCAGCATTAAAGACCACCCAAAACGGCGATTGGAAAGGAATCTTCCTTACTGGAAAGGAACCCTCTGAAATTAGAAACGCAGTCATTAGCGGAGCCGCAAACGGCATCGTGGCAGAAAACACTACCGTAAGCATACTCTCCAGCAAGATTGAAAAGTCATCCGGCCGTGGCGTATATGCCAAGAATTCCAAAATTTCCATTAGTGGATGTGAATTCGAAAAGAACGATGGTGCTGCTGTTCACATTGACAGCTACAGCGACGCCAGCATTAGCAATGTATCATTCAACGGCAACAAGGTGGCTCTCTACAACTCGGAACTAGCCATCACAAATGTATCCTCTTCGAAATTCGAAAACAATGCCTACGCCATTTTGGATATGGGCAACAGCCTGTTGTCATTCAACAACAGCGAAGTAAGCAAAAACAAAGTGGGCGCTAGCGCTAGCGACGTTCTGGACCAAAGCGTTATCGCAAGCATTAACGGAAATGAGACCGACTTTAATAAGGATATTAACGGAGTTGTCCAGACTCTCCCCTCAAGCCCCGAAATTCCGGGCGTCGAAAGCCGCCCTATTGACGCCAAAGACAACATTGGCACCCTGCTAGCACAAAAAGAAGCCGCAGAATCAGAAAGCGACACTACAAAAAAATCCTGGAGTATTCTCGGAAACGTGATGATCGGGAATCACTATCATCATGTACTAACCCGTAAGAACCATTCCAAGACCGTCGAAGTTTTTGGCGACACCATCGAACATGGGGAACGTTACAAAAACACCTTCCAGGTTCCCGGTTTCGGCACCGAGGCCAGCATTTACTTATTGATGCAATCTCCCGATGGCAAAACCATTGAATTTAGCGGAGACTATACCGGTGACCAATGGAATCGTTTTTCGCCCACCCCGGTTACTTTGACCTATACCGACAGCTACAACCAGATTATCTTGGGAGATTTTACCAAGGTCGGTGGAGAAACCTACATGGAAGCTCTCCCCATTTTTGGTGCAAGCTACACCCTTTCGCTCCTTAAGAACAACGTAAACCAGCCTCTGCTGGAATTGAACGGATTCTTCGGCGAAAACCGTAAACCCTACCAAATCGGCGACCGTCACCCCGACATTTACAAGAACTATATTGAAGATGGCGAAGCCCAGGCTCAACGCCTTGCCTACGGAGCATCCCTCAAATGGTCTCCGCTCCGTCGCTTTGACGCAACATTTGGCGCCATTTATGCAGACGACGAAATCCACGATCCGCTTCTGCGAGACGGCGGCAAAAGCACGTCTATTACAAGCGAGCCCTTGCAAAAGTCTTTCACCTTGTACGCTGACGGAAACTGGCTGTTCTATCCTGGCGACATCGAACTGAACGGACAGATTGCCGTTGGCCGCGCTGACACGGCAGATGTTTATAGGGAACGAGCCATCAATGAAGTCTTTACCGAGGCAGGTCTGAACACGGCTTCTATGGGAAAACTTCGACAGCTCATGATAAGCGAGAGCAAGATTAATTCCCTTTCGGCAGAAGAGTTGGACGAAATCTTTGGAGGCAATTCCACCTTAAGCCGTAGCAAAATGCGCGACTCCCTTCGCACCCTAGTCCGCGAAGCCAAACAGTTAAAGAAGGACTACGAAAGCGACCGAGACGACGACCGAGTATTGGGCCTTAACTGGGGAAGCCAAAATTTCGCCATCGGAGCATCACTAGATTGGAAAATTTATAAAACCACGATTTCTGGACACCTGAAGTATGTAGGCGAAGATTTTTACAGTGCAGGCTCCGCAAACCAGTTGGCAGACACCCGTGAATTCGGCGGAGACATCGAGCAAATCATCACCAACTTCTGGACATTGAACTTTGGGTATTTGCTTAATATCGAAAATGCGGCCAATGGAAGCAAGACCAACCTTCTCGGACTTGGCGAAGGAACTCGCTGGGGTCTCTTTAACGATGACGATTCTAAATGGTTCGAGGAACACGAACTTGATTACAACAGAACCAAATACATCCAGAACTGGAATTTGGGCAACAGCTTCAAGATTGGCAAGAATGTCAATGTAGATGTTGGCTACAACCTGGAATATCGTACCCAATACCGCCCCTACCAGCTCCACGGCGACTACGTTTTGGAAGACGGCATTTACAACGACGACTGGTTTGCAGCACGCAAAGATAAAGAAACCACGAAAATCATAATTGGCAAAGACACCACCGAAGTGGACGCAGAACGCTGGGCAGAATACATGGGACTTTCCGGCAAAAAATACTTGGCCTCCAAATTCCAAGAAAGGATTTACAAAAACGCCTGGAGTCTGGACCTTTCTGTTCATGCAAACAAGACCATCTTTAAGGCCGGCGGGCGCTGGACTATCCGTACCGACGATTCAAAATTCTATAAGGATGACCTGATTGACAACATGGACCTCGCCAATACAACCTGGGCAAAGATGGGCTACTATTTTGGCGGAGCAGACTATTTCGAACAAGCCTACCCCCTTTCGGCAACGACAACTCTAAAACAAGTGCAGAACCAGTTCGGTTTCACGCCGCGTTTAAAGAACTACAAACGTAACGACATGACAGAACGGGAATTTACTGTCAATGACGAACTTGAAATTTCTTTCTTGAGACGTTTCTTGATTCTCACCATTTCAGGTGAATTCCGTTACATGACAACGGACTGGGAAGAAGATGACGATAGCTTTGACGAAACAGAAACTGACGTTTTGGGTAGCACCAGCCTGCGAGTGAACCACACCCAACATTTGAGCACCGAATGGTACACGGGCGCAGCATTTTACTACCGTCCAGACAACTTGAGCGACGAATACAAGGATATCTACGGCGGAGTCCGCGTGAATTACGTATTCTAAAAACATCTAGCCTTGTTTAAAGAGAGCCGCTTTTACAAGAAGCGGTTCTTTATTTTTTAAATTTGGAATAATGTTCACCTACCGCTACAGAGAACTTTCCGTTGCGCTTGCCAAGAAAGGCAAGTACCGCGAGGCCTTGGCCAAGGAACTCCGCCTGCACCCCGAAGAAATCTTCAATTTGCAAGTGGAGCGCTTTTCATTGGATAGCCGTCGCAAAGGAGACCCTAAGTGGTCTTACAACGTGATTTTCGACTTGAAACGCGAAGTCCGAGCCACTGGAAATCACGCCAAAGGGCTTGTAGCGGCTACGCGGGACAAAGAGAGTTTAGAGGCCGATCCGCAAAAGAACAGCGTCGCGATGCCAGGCCATGTGGATGTGATTGGCGCAGGTCCCAGCGGACTTTGGGCGGCGTTGCATTTACTGCGGAAAGGTTTTGCCGTCGATTTGTACGAACAGGGCAAATGCGTTGAAGAACGATTCCGCGATATTCGCCGGTTCTTTGTCGACCGGAATTTTAACGCCTACAGCAACGTACTTTTTGGCGAAGGAGGTGCGGGGGCCTTTAGCGATGGAAAGCTGAATACCCGCACCCGGAACCTGTTCGTGGAACAGGTTCTACACGACATGGTCAACTTTGGAGTCGACGAATCCGTCGTGACCTTCGCCAAGCCTCATATCGGCACGGACCGTCTCGTTTTATTGCTGCGAGAGCTGCGCGCAGAAATTACAAAGCTCGGCGGCAAGATTCATTTTAGCACTGCCCTTGAAGATATCGAGATTAAGGATGGCCGCATTGCGGCGATCCAGCTACGAGATGTTTCAACGCCTAACTCTCAGGCGAATTGGAAATCCAGTGAAGCCTTGGTGCTCGCCGTCGGGCATTCTGCCCGGAGCATTTACGAAATGCTCCACGCCCGTGGCGTCGCGCTCGAAAGTAAGGCTTTTGCCATGGGCGTGCGCGTCGAGCACCCACAGCAACTCATCAACATGCGCCAGCTGGGCCTAAATGTAGATACCAAACTCACGGGTTCCGCTGAATATTTCCTCGCCACCCCGACACTGAACAAATCGAGCAGCGCCTACAGTTTCTGCATGTGCCCGGGTGGCGTCCTGGTGCCCTGCGCCTCGGAGCCCGGGACCCTTGCCACCAACGGCATGAGCTACAGCCGACGCAACGGTCCCTTCGCCAACGGCGCCATCGCTGTGCCCATCGCCGCAAGCGACAAGCTCTTTGGCGGACTCGAATTCCAGCGCAAAATCGAAAGTGACGCCTACACGGTCGGCGGCAAGAGCTATGCCGCTCCAGCCCAAAGCATCAAGGCGTTCCTCGCCCACCGCGAAGACAAATCGCTCCCAAAATCCACCTACCCCTGCGGACTTGTACAAAGCAATCTGTGGGACTGGATGGACAAAACCATTTGCAAAAGCCTCGCCGAAGGATTCCAGAATTTCGACAAGAAGATTCCCGGATTCATCGAAGAAGGCCTGATTGTCGCCCCCGAAACACGCACCAGCAGCCCCCTACGCATGAGTCGTAACAACGAGACACTTGAAAGCGTGAATACCAAGGGTCTGTTCGTGCTCGGAGAAGGCGCCGGATATTCCGGCGGAATCGTCACTAGCGCCGCCGACGGCGTACGACTCGCCCACTACGCGAAAAAGGAAAGCTTATGATTACCCGAGTCATTGACCGCAATTTTGCCAACATGCGCCTCGACCGTTTTCTGCGCAAGGCATTCCCCGACGAATCGCTGTCGGTCTTTTTCGCCGTCATCCGCAAGAAGAAAGTCCGCGTAAATGGCGTCGTAGGCAAGGCAAATCAGATGTTGCAAGAAGGCGACACCGTCTGCATCTATGAAAACTTTAAGAGCGTTGATGCGGACTCCCAAGGCGACACCAACGTCATCCAATTTCCAGCGACCCAAAACGAAGGTGCAAAGCCTAGCGCCGGTTTCGCAAAAGCAAAATCCACCTGGGGCAAGGCAACCTCGCCGTCGGAAAAGCAAAGCAGCTGGGGCGCCAACGAACTCGATATCGTCATTCAGACCGAAGACTACGTGGTCGTAAACAAGCCCTCGGGACTCGCAAGCCAACCGGGCTCCGGCACTCGCCCCGGCGAGAGCCTCGTAGAATATCTGTGGGAATGGGGCCGCCGCGAAGGGCTCGACTTCAAGCCCACTATCGCCCACCGCCTCGACCAAGAAACCTCGGGCATGATCATTGCCGCCCTCCACGGCGACACGCTCCGTGAACTCACGCGCATGATCCGCGAACACGAAGTCGACAAATTCTACTTCGCCCTCGTCAAGGGAAATCTCAAAAAAGACAAGGGCACCATCAACGAGACGCTCACCCGCACCGATGCCGCCAAGGGATCCAAAATGAAGGTCGGCGAAACCGGCAAGGACGCCCAGAAGGCAGTCACCCACTACCGCGTCAAGCAGCATTACGAAGGCTACGACCTGGTAAAAATCAAGCTCGAAACGGGCCGCATGCACCAAATCCGCGCCCACTTCGCAAGCATCGGACACCCGCTCCTGGGCGACACCCGCTACGGCGATTTCGCCCTCAACCGCGATGTCAAAAAGCAACTCGGTTTGCACCGTCTTTTCTTGCACAGCTGCCGATTGGAATTTACCTGGCACGGAGACAAAATCGTCCTTGATTGCCCACTTCCCAAGGAACTGCAATCGGTGATCAACCAACTAAAGCCTTTGCGTTTTGAACGAAACCATTAAAGAAAAAAGCTCTAAACCAGCAAGATCAAAGACTTTCAGGCCAATAAATATTTTATATTACCTTCCAAGAAGAAGAGAAAATATGAAATATCTATTGGCATTTTTTATGTCGCTGTTTGTTGTTGCATGTAACAATAACGAATCAGCCAATTCTGTTGAACAGACTTCTAACGAAGAAACAGACACTCCAGTCGAAACGGATTCAGTTCCTTCAAGTATAGAAATAGAGGGAATGATTCATCTCGAAAAGGGCAACACCACCATCGGATCCAACGACAAGGATTACAAAGCCAATGAAAAGCCTGCCATGAAAATCCTGTTGGATTATGACTTTTACATTGACGAGCATGAGGTGACCTGCGGCGAATACGCCCGCATAGCCAAAAAAGCCAAGCTCAAGAGCTTCGGAAAATGTGAAAACGACAGTCTTCCAATCGTTGACGTCACCTACTACGATGCAGTCCTGTATGCGAATGCCAAGAGTAAACGAGACGGTTTAGATACAGCCTACTCCTATAACAAGGCCACGTATGATATCGACGGACACTGCACGGAGCTGGAGGGCTTCGCATTTCGCCCCGAAGCAAATGCATTCAGGCTTCCCACCGAGGCGGAATGGGTCTACGCGGCGAACCAAGACTGGGACGTGAAGAAAAGCTGGAATAGCGACAATTCCGATTATAAACTTCACCCGGTCTGTAGCATGGGAACAGACTCCACCGGATTCTGTGACATGGCAGGAAACGCAATGGAATGGGTAAACGACTGGTTCGGACAATTCCAAGATACAACCGTCACCAACTATGTGGGCGCACCCGATGGAGGCAACTTAGGAGAAAGAATCGTAAAAGGAGGGCGTTATTCTTCATCCAAGAAAGAGCTCAACCCTTACAGTAGAGGGGACGTTTATACCGTTACATCATCTACAAGAACCGATTATGTCGGCTTTAGACTCGCTTTCGGAAAAATACCGAACCCACTCTGGATCGGCGATGACGGAAAACCACAAACAAGCGTCATCACCCCACTTACAGGAAGCGAAACCATCAAACAACTAATTGGAACATACAACGTAAAGCTATCCTTCCGCAACGACATTTCCGGAAATATTGCCTATATCGACTACCTGAATGGCACTCTCTCCGTCAAGGAAATCGCAAAAAGCGCCGACATGTACCATCCTGAAATTTCTCCCGACGGAAACTGGATAGCTTATTGTTCCGGCTTCGAAGGTATCGCAGGAAAATCAACGATTTACGTCCAAAGCCTTGAAGAAGAACACGCCACCAAAGTAAAGCTCAAAACAGAAAGCGCTGCAATCCCCCGCTGGCAAGTCCTTGAAAACGGCGATACAGTCATTGTCTATGTAAACGATGCCGGGAACAACAAGGAAAAAGCGACATTCAAGGGTACTTCAACCTGGCAAGTCAAATTCATGAATGGTAAATTTGGAACTCCGCAGAAACTATTCGATGGAGCGTACCATGGCGGCATCAGCGAAGACCGCACCCTGGCCGTATCGGGAGCAAGAATTCTGCGAGCACGTGTCGCAGGAAAAGGCTCTACAATAACGGATAAAGCCAAAGATGTTGTCTGGTACGATTCAGCCCAAGCCTGCAATGTATCATTATCCCAAGATGGAACCAAACGAACCGCATTCCTCGACTTCGGTGGAGAACCTGGCAAAAAATTTGTCGGCGAAAGCTACGCCACTCACGAACGAGTCTTTATCGCTGACAGCACCGGAAAGCTGATACAATCTATCAAGGCTCCCTCAGGTTATACATTCGACCATACTGAATGGGCTACCAACAGAGAAAAATCCATTATCGTAGCAACGCTCACCAACGCAAATGGTGCACATACAAAAATTGCTATCATCAATCCCGCAGACAGCTCCGTTACTGAAATTATCGAAGGCGAAGAAGTGTGGCATCCGAACCTATGGATAAAAAGAAAAAAAATAAAGTACAGCTCGAGCAGTTCAATCAGCAGTAGCTCTGCTATTAACATCGTTAGCAGTTCTTCCATCAGCATCAACAGCAGTTCAAGTAGTTCCAGCAGTAGCACAATCAATATTGAAAGCTGTTCCTCGTCAGACGAATCCAATATTTCAAGTAGCATTACCGTAGAAGAAGAATCCTCCAATTCAAACTTTGAACTAGATCCAGACAGTGCCGGAGCCTACTTAAACTCTTCGGGAACCAATAGAGACGCAGACCAATGGCGTTATAAGATGGAATTCCTTTGGCAATATAAGGATTTGACAAATTTGGTAGTCCTAGGATCGTCTCGCGCATACAATGGAATAAATCCGCTGTTATTCAACGAATCCATTTTCGCCATCAACCTAGGGGTATCAAGAAATACCATAGCGGGAACATATTACCTTTTCAATAATTACGTATTGCCACATGTAAAGAACCTAAAATACATTGTATTGACTGTAGATAATGATATGTGGAGTACCACCGAATCATTTTTCTCATCAGATTACAAATCTTACCCCGGTTACGTTTACGACGCCAATCACAATTTCTGGATAGACAATTTCCCAGACGAGCTAACAGAATACACCTACGAATCATTAGGAAACTACAAAGGACAATCGCTTAGAAAAACGCGTGGCTATTATGAAGTTACATCACACTCCTGGGGCAATCCAACTATGGGTCAAGACAGTAACTGGATGGAAACACGGTCAAAATATTACTATGAAAGTTTTGAAATGCTAAAAGACATGGCAAAAATATGCTCCGAGCGCAACATCACCCTTATCGGAATTATCACTCCACGGAATCCCAAATACAAAGAGACAGGTGCTTTTGGTTACCATGGATTATTACGTAGCGAAGCCCCTGCCCTAATTCAAGAAATCGCTGATTTAAGTAAAACCTACCCCAACTTTATCCTAATGGATGAAAATAAAATGGGTGACCACGATTATACCGACGACATGGCATTTGACTTTGACCACCTTAATAAACTTGGCGCACAACATCTGACAACACGAATAGACTCCGTTTTGCAAACATTAGAATAAACTTTTGTATATTACATTGGGGGACGGGTGGAAAGGAGAAAATATGAAGCATTTGCGAATCCTTTTCGTACCGCTATTTGTTGTCGCCTGCAGCAATAGTGAATCGCCCGAAATTTCCAATTCGGAACCAGTTGACACTCCCAAAATCAGCGATTCCATTCCAGAGACAACAATCGAGGGCATGCTTCGACTTTCCAGCGGCAAGGTCACCCTTGGTACCAACGACAGGAGCTTTAAAGAAAGCGAAAGACCTGCCATGAACGTTGTTCTCGACTACGACTTCTACATGGGCATTCACGAAGTCACCTGTGGCGAATACGCAAGCGTTGCTAAAAAAGCCAAGCTCAAGACCTTCAGTAAATGCGAAAACGA
Organism: Fibrobacter sp.; assembly: GCA_045221475.1. GTDB lineage: Bacteria > Fibrobacterota > Fibrobacteria > Fibrobacterales > Fibrobacteraceae > Fibrobacter. Next base: position 3,309 of record JBGUWV010000119.1, on the reverse strand, counting down.
CAGTCTCCCCCTTACCGACATTACCTACTATGACGCAGTCCTGTTCGCCAATGCCAAAAGTAAATTGAGCGACAACGACACCGCCTATACTTACAGCAAAGCCTTTTATGACGGCGAGGGGCACTGCACCAATCTTGAAGCGTTTGCTTTTATTGCCGAGGCAAAAGCCTTTAGAATTCCCACCGAGGCAGAATGGGTCTATGCGGCGACACGCGCATGGGACATCAATAAAAGTTGGAACAACAGTAATTCTGAATACAAGCTCCACCCTGTTTGTAGTAAGGATGCCGACTCCGCTGGGTTCTGTGACATGGCCGGGAACGCCATGGAATGGGTAAACGACTGGATGGGTGCATTTCGCGATACTGCCGTTACAAACTACGCTGGGGCTCCCGATGGCGGAGAAATTGGAGAACGAGTCGTAAAAGGCGGAAGCTACTCATCGTCAGAAAAAGAGCTGAACCCCTATAGCCGCGGAGATGTTTATACAGTCACATCGTCTACAAGAGCTGAATATGTCGGTTTTCGACTCGCCTTCGGGAGCATCCCCGATGCTCTTTGGATGAATGATGACGGGACATCTATCACCAGTATCGTTACGCCCCTCGTCGGGTCTGAAGCAATCAAGAATCTTACCGGAACATACAATGCGAAGCTAGCCTTCCGCAACGATGTCAGCGGAAACATATCCTTCTTGGACTACAGAAATGGAACTCTTTCCATTAAAGAGATTACAAAGGGAATCAACGCCTACCATCCCGAGATTTCTCCCGACGGGAACTGGATTGCCTACTGCACCGGATTCGAAGGAGTCTCTGGAAAATCAACAATTTACGTTCAAAGCCTTGATGAAGAGGATTCTTCCAGGGTAAAGCTCAAAACAGAAAGCGCAGCAATCCCCCGCTGGCAAGTCCTTGAAAACGGCGATACAGTCATTGTCTACGTAAACGATGCCGGGAACAACAAGGAAAAAGCGACATTCAAGGGAACTTCAACCTGGCAAGTCAAATTCATGAATGGTAAATTTGGAACGCCACAAAAACTGTTCGATGGAGCGTACCATGGCGGCATCAGCGAAGACCGCACCCTGGCCGTATCGGGAGCAAGGATTCTGCGAGCACGTATCGCAGAAAAAGGCTCTACGATAACGGATAAAGCCAAAGATATTATCTGGTACGATTCAGCCCAAGCTTGCAACGTATCGCTTTCCCAAGATGGTACCAAACGCACCACATTCCTCGACTTCGGTGGAGAACCAGGCAAGAAATTTGTCGGCAAAAGCTACGCCACCCACGAACGAGTCTTTATTGCAGACAGCAACGGAAAACTGATACAATCGATTAAGGCGCCCTCAGGTTATACATTCGACCATACTGAATGGGCTACCGATGGTGAAAATTCCATAATTCTGGCAACCCTCACCATTCCCAATGGAGCCCACACAAAGATTGCCATCATCAATCCCGCAGACAGTTCTATTACTGAAATTGCCGAAGGCGAAGAGCTGTGGCACCCAAATCTGTGGATCAAGAAATTTCAAAAGACTTCTTCATCTACAGAAGATTCCACTGAAGTCGATACAACATTCCATCTTGACCCAGATAGTGCGGGTGTTTATTACAATAGTTCTGATGCAGATAATTACGCAATTCAATGGCGCTATAAAATGGAAATGCTTTGGCAATACAAAGATACAGCCAATGTCATTGTGCTAGGGAGTTCCCGAGCCTTATTTGGAGTAAACCCTCTCCTCTTCGGCAAATCCTTTTTTGTTCTAAATCTTGCCAACATGAAAAATACAAAATACGGCTCTAAATATCTCTTCCATAACTATGTCATCCCTCATTTCAAGAATTTGAAGTATGTCATCATTTCTATGGACATAGACCGTTGGTACCACGATGACAACTATAATTTCTTTTATTCTAATTACAAAAACTATCCCGGTTACATTTATGACGCAAACCACAATTTCTGGGCAGGCAAAGTTCCGCAAAACCTTTTTGACATAACATTTGAATCCCTAGGCCAAGCAAGCTATGCAAAAAAATTACGTCCAACACGAGGATTCCAGTATAGCAAGGCTAAAGGGTGGCAACAAGATAATGTTCCGATAAAAAAGGACTCCTTGTGGTACACCAACAATTCAAAAATTTATTACAAAAACTACAATCATCTCATGGATATTATAAAAGAAGCTTCCGAACACGATATAACCGTTATAGGGGTTGAATTTCCTCAAAGTCCCGCATTCAAGGAAACAGGGGCTTACGCACAATTCGGCATTCAAAGAAGTCTAATGCCTCAACTATTCAAAGAAATAAACGATATTAGCAAGACTTATCCAAACTTCATATTTATCGACGAAAATAAAATGGGTGAGCACGACTACCCTGAAGAAATGGCTCAAGACGCCGGCCACCTATCAACAGAAGGTGCAAAGAAAATGTCTATCCGTCTAGATTCCTTATTGAGAACCTTGGAATAATTTTTCTAAATTTACCACCGAAATTTAAGCAGGCACGGGAACGACACCGTGTCATAAAGGATAATACGATGAAAGTTTCTTTGAATTGGCTCAGACGTCATGTGGATCTTCCAGAAAATGCGGAAGAAGTTGCAAAGGCATTGACCTCCATCGGCTTGGAAGTCGAAGGTACCGAAGAACCGGGCAAGGTTTATGAAAAGCTCGTTGTGGCTAAGGTTCTTACCTGCGAAGCCCACCCGGACAGCGACCACTTGCACATCACGACCGTCAATAACGGCAAAGAAACCATCCAGGTTGTTTGCGGCGCCCCAAACGTAGCCGCCGGCCAGACCGTGGTGCTCGCCCCGATCGGTGCAGAACTTCCGCTCCCCGATGGCGGCACCCTCAAGATGAAGAAGTCCAAGATTCGCGGTGTGGAAAGTTTCGGCATGATTTGCGCCGAAGACGAAATCGGCCTCAGCGACGACCACGCCGGCATCATGGTGCTGGATGACAGCATCCCGGCTGGCACCCCGTTCGTGAGCCTCGGCCTCTACGACGTGTGCTTCGAACTGAACGTGACCCCGAACCGCCCGGATGCTCTCAGCCACCGCGGTGTGGCCCGCGAACTCGCCGCCAAGTTCAACCGCCCGCTCAAGCCGCTCGCCTACGAACTCAAGGAAGATTCCGAAGCAGCAAGTTCTGCCGTGAGCCTTGAAGTGGTTCCCGGTTGCGGTTGCTCCCGCTACGTGGGTCGCGTCATCAAGGACGTGAAGGTTGAAAAGTCTCCGGCTTGGCTCGCCAAGCTCCTGCATGCCGTGGGCATGAACAGCATCAACAAC
>JBGUWV010000118.1:0-3646 GCA_045221475.1 Fibrobacter sp. | reverse complement strand
GGTAAGATCCGTCGCGACCCGTTCGCAATCCTCCCGTTCTGCGGCTACAACATGGGTGACTACTTCAAGCACTGGATCGAAATCGGTAAGAAGTCTACCGAAGACAAGCTCCCGAAGATCTTCTACGTTAACTGGTTCCGTAAGGACGCCAACAACGAAAAGCTTCCGGGTGGCTTCATGTGGCCGGGTTACGGCGACAACAGCCGCGTGCTCGCTTGGATCTTCGATCGCTGCAATGGCGACAACTCCAACGTTGTTGAAACCGCTATCGGTTACATGCCGAAGACCCTCAACACCGACGGTCTCGCTGACTACTACAAGGAAACCCTCCCGGAAATCCTCAAGGTTGATGTGGAAGGCTGGAAGAAGGAACTCGCTGACGTTAAGGAAAACCACTATCCGAAGTTCGGCAAGCACCTCCCGAAGGAACTCTCTGACATCATCGACATGATCCAGGATCGCCTCAACAAGGCATAATAAGGCGAGTGAAGCGGGAACAAACTCGTTTGTTCCCATTTCCGAGCCGATATGCCTGCGCTCGTAGAGCGCAACGCATAATAAGTTTCTTTAAGAAACTTTAAAATCCCTGCTACCATTCGTGGTGGCGGGGATTTTTTTTCAAAAATCGAAAATTTTTTCACCACGGGGGGTGTTTTTTAGTTATATTCCAAATTGGAATAATCTAACAGATGAAATTCTGTGGAATAAGAAGAAGAGGGTGAAATATGAATCGTTATGACTTGGTTCTTCTGGGGCTGATCCTGGAGAAGCAGCGCAGTGGTTACGACATCATTACGGAAGTTCGTAACCGTGAATTGGACCGCTGGGCAAACCTCAGCACATCTACTGTTTACAACAGGCTTGCGACTCTCGAAAAGCATGGCGACATTTCTGGTCAGAGCGTACGCGACGGAAACCGTCCTGAACGTGTCGTATTCTCGATTACAGAAAAGGGTAGAGATACCTTGCGCAAGGAAGTGCTCAAGCATTTGACAGGTTTCAACGATGACCCCAGAACGCTCGGTTTCGCGTTCCTGTTCGGATCTGACCAAAAGGAGCTGATTCGTTCACTGGAAGCCCACGAACGCCGCCTGGTAAAAGAAGTGGAACGCCTGGAACAGATGATTGCCGAAGAGCCGCGTCCCACGTTGTTTGCGGAAGGCCCGTTCCTCAACTGCATGAGTCGCGACCACATTCTAGTGGAACTCAAGTATGTTCGCGCTGCAATTGGAATCTTGCGTGATCCGGTACGTAGCAGCAAACTGAACGGTTACTTCTACATCAACTTTGGAAATAGAGATTTTGTGAAACCTAATCCGAAGAACGAAGGATAGGATACAGCGACTTACGACTTTTCTATATTTACCGCGTTGAATTTTAACAACCCCTCTTACGGAGATAAAATGGCTACAAAACAGTCCAAGAAGAGCGCCCCGAAGGCTAAGAAAGTTGCAGCAAAGTCTGCTGCAAAGTACGGCTACTTCGATGACGCCAAGAAAGAATACGTGCTCACCACGCCGGCAACCCCGATCAAGTGGTGCAACTATGTTGGTACTTTGAACTTTGGTGGTATTGTTGATACTACTGGCGGTACCCTGGTTTGCAAGGGCGACCCGGCCCTGAACCGTATCACTAAGTACATCGCCCAGATGCCGTGCTCTGACTTCAAGGCCAGCACCGTGTACATCCGCGTCAAGGATGCCAAGGGTTACAAGATTTTCTCTCCGTTCTATGTTCCGACTCTCACCAAGCTCGACAAGTGGGAATGCCATGTGGGTCTGTCCTACATGCGTTGGAACGCCGAAGCCATGGGCCTCAAGGTCCAGGTGACGATTTTTGTTCCGACTGGTTCTAACACTCTCCTCCAGGACATCCAGGTGACCAACGTCTCCGGTGCCTCCAAGGAAGTGGACATTATCCCGGTTTATGAATTCAGCCACTTCGAAGCTGAAAAGCAGCTCACCAACGCTGACTGGGTTCCGCAGACCATGACTCTCAAGGCCCATCCGGAAAAGGACGGCTGCCTGGTTCTCGAACAGTACGCTTACATGAAGCGTGACTTCGCCGTGAACTACGTGACCGCCAACGGCAAGGTTTCCAGCTTCGATGGCGACCGCCGCGTGTTCCTCGGCCACAACGAAATGGGTTCCTGGGCAAATCCGCTCAGCCTCCAGAACAAGGAATTGAACAACAGCGAATGCGACCGTGGCGACAACATTGCCGCTCTCATGATCCACGCTGGTAAGATTGCTGCCAAGAAGACCTTCCGTACCTGCACCCAGCTCGGTCAGGAACAGAGCCTCAAGGTTGCAGCCAAGGCTATCAAGAAGTACCGCGACTTGAAGAACGTCGACAAGGCTTTCGACGAACTCGCCAAGTTCTGGGAAAACTACCTCGCCACTATCCAGGTGGAAACTCCGGATGCAGCGTTCAACTCCATGGTGAACGTCCACAATCCGCGTCAGTGCCACACCACCAAGAACTGGAGCCGTTACCTGTCCCTGTATCAGCTGGGCTACGGCACCAGCCGCGGTATCGGTTACCGTGATTCCAGCCAGGACCTCATGGGCGTGATGAGCCACATGCCGGAAGAAGCTCTTCAGCTTGCAAAGAATCTTCTCTCTGTGCAGCGTCCGGAAGGTAACGCCATGCACCAGTACGCTCCGCTTGCCCTCGAAGAAGACAACGGCAACGAAGCTAACGCCGGTGACTCCCGCGAAAAGAAGGGCGTGCTCGACGAAAACGGCAACCCGGCTTACGCTGACTGGTACGGCGACGACCACCTGTGGATCGTTCTCACTGTTGCCAACTACCTCAAGGAAACCGGCAAGATGGATCTTCTCAAGGAAGAAATCCCGTTCTATGAAGCCGGCAAGAAGCGCGCTCAGCGTGAAAAGGGCACTGTGCTCGAACACCTCAAGCGTTCTCTCAACTTCACCCGTACTCACCTCGGTAAGCACAACTTGCCGCTCCTCGGCTTCGCCGACTGGAACGACTGCATGAACTTGCCGCTCGGTGCAGAATCCTCCTTCAACACTGGCCTCTATGCTAAGGCTCTCCTTGAAATGATGGACATCTGCGAAGCTCTCGGCGACACCAAGTCTGTCGAAATGTACAAGGGCTGGTACGAAGATGTGAAGAAGGCCTTCAATGACGCCGCTTGGGACGGCAAGTGGTGGGTTCGTTGGTTCGACAAGCAGGGCAATGCTTACGGCACCAACAAGGCCAAGTACGGCAAGATCTACTGCAACAGCCAGTCCTGGTCCGTGATTTCCGGCATCGCTACTGGCGAACGCGCTACGATGGGCATGGACAGCCTGAACAAGCTCCTCAACACCGCTAACGGCGTGAAGAGCTCTACTCCGGGCTACCGTGGCTTTGACCCGAACGTGGGCGGCATCTCCACTTATCCTCCTGGAGCAAAGGAAAACGGCGGTATCTTCCTCCACACGAACCCGTGGGTGATGATTGCCGAAACGATCCTCGGCCGTGGCGACAAGGCTTTCCAGTATTACAACCAAATTAACCCCGCCTCCAAGAACGTGAAGCTCGACGAGTTCGAATCTGAACCGTATTGCTATCCGCAGAACATCCTCGGTGACGAACACAAGCAGTTCGGTATGGGCCGTAACGCATGGCTCTCCGG
>JBGUWV010000117.1:0-9358 GCA_045221475.1 Fibrobacter sp. | reverse complement strand
GGTATGTTCCATTCTTTTCTTTCTGGTACAGAAAAGTTTTGTAGACATGCTGATCTCGAGGATCAATATAGTCATCTGACATATTTTTACAATTATCAAGACTACCATTGCAATAGTACTGTTCCGTCATGTCATAATGAGCATCAGAAGATGATGATGAAGATGCCGACAACACGTCATAGTGGTCCTTTACCCATGTACCATTTTCACACTTTCTATATATAATATACAACCCTGATCGAAGCGTATCCAAATCACCGTCGTTACATATAATTTCAGAATCACTAGATGACGACGAAACAGCTCCGCCTTCCGAACTACTAGAATTGTTTTTCTTACCACTAGAAGAACTCTTCTGAGAATCATTGCCAGACTTCACAGAGCTAGAGGACATCTTTTCTGTTCCAGAAGAACTGGAACCATGATCCTCATTGCTACTCGACGAGATTTCACCGATTGGATAGGGAGCGGAACTATTAGATTCATCGCCACACGCGATAAACAAGACTGCAGAAAGCAAAATAGAGATTGCCGCGCACTTCGTGCTCGCAACGACATAATTCATAAAACCTCCAATAACCTCAAAAGACCCATTTTTCGCCAAATTTAAAATATTCTTCTATCTCAAATTAAAAAAGCCAACCCAAAGGATTGGCTTTAAAGTTCCAAACTTGTCAAAAGCTCTATTTCAAGGCGAAGCCCTCAGAAATAACCTCTTCCGGGACTCCCTTAGAACGGAAAAACTCAGCCATTTTCACCTTTTTCGCTTCATTCTTTTCACGTTCATGTTTAGCGCCATTCGCTTCGCCCTTGAGGAAGGCTTCGGCTTCGATAACTTCGTATTCATGAGGGTCGAACATGTTTGCCTCCAAGGCTTTTAAAAGTTTAGGGTTCACACGGCTTACGCGCAAGCGATTACGTGCATTTGCAAAAATCGGGTCTTCCGTATCAGGAACCTGGAGCGGGCCTCTTGATATAAGCCTAAGCCAAAAATCCTCACGGGTTTTTACGCCTTTACGCAACTGCAAAAAGTTGGGCAAGTCTACTATAATATACCTATTTTTCCGCGAAATGGGAAGAGCGTTACCCGACTTGACTTCGAATTCGCTATAGGTGGACCAAACATCCTTATAGATATCCTTCGTTCTGAGAATGGAATCGTTACAGAGCCAAATGGATACTGTTTCGGGAAGTTCGTAATAGCGATACTTGCGTTCCGCTTCCGGCAGACCCAAGAAGTAGTCCGAACGATTAAATTCGTACTTGCCTCGCAGCGTAAGGTACGAATTGTAGAGTTGCATGCGGTCAAAAAAGAACGAATGAACCTTATTCTGCATCTCGATATTCATGTGGCGATTATCTCGGGTATGCACCCAGACATCAAGACGCGCAGGATCGTTTTCCGGCATAAAGATGTCGATGGGCTTTTCGAATTCGTATTCGAGATCCATAATTTCGTGGTCGTGATCCAGCTGAAGCAAACTGTTGAGAACGTCGCGAATAGTGTCCTTGTCATCCATCAATATGCGGAAGGTTGCCGCGTATTTAGGCAGCAGGAATTCCTCGCCCTGTTCATTAGTGACAATGTATTTCTTGGTACGATTGGCGTTATTAGACATGTTTTTTCCTTTTATGTTAAATTATGGAGTACCCCCTCTTTCTTAACACGCTTTTTTCAACCGTTTGAATACCAATTTCCCGAAAATTTTATTTCTTTTTACAAAAGAGGCTCCCGCCATCACGCCGACAAAAACTGCCAAACCGAGGGAAACTGCACTTTTTTCTATATTATCCTCGCAATGCCGATTATTTTGTTTATTCTCTTTTTTGTACCTCTTGCAGCCTTTGCACAGGACACCCCCGGTGCATTCAAGATTGATTCTATCCGATACAACATTGGCGACGCCTTTGACGATTCCAGGTACCACACACAGTACGACAAATGGGCCTACGACCTGTTGAATTGGATTCACATCGAAACCCGCGAAGTGACCGTCAAGAAATTGCTCCTTTTCGATGAAGGCGAAACTGTCACGCCCATCCAGATTCAAGAGGCCGAACGGTTCCTGCGCAGCCAGAACTTCCTTTCGGACGCAAGCATCAAGATCACCAACGAAGACGGCAAGAACATCGCAAACGTCAAGACCAGCGACAACTGGACGCTTTCCATCCCGACCACATTCGGTTTTGCCGGTAAAGAATACAACTATAAAAATCTGAACTGGGGTATCGGCGTACAGGAAAGCAACTTCCTCGGTCTCGGGCAAAAACTGGGTTTCTATTTCGGCCACAACGAATTCCGCGACATGTGGCAAGTGGAATACGGCGACCCGCACTTTTTGTTCCGCTATAACCACTTGGACTTCTTATATAGTTACAACACCGACGGCTACCTCGCCTACGGAAAGATGTACATCCCGTTCTTGAGCAGAAGTCAAAACCAGTGGGCCTATACGATTGAGGGTCTAAAGAACAAGCACGAAGCCTACTTTTATGGCAGCGGAAAGTTGCCCCCCGGCGCCACCGTGTACGATGCCCAAAAGAGATATGGCGACAGCCCTATCTACAATCACAAAAAAGCCCTGCTTGATTCATTCCCGTTGTATAACGGCAACGAAGTCGTAAAACTGTTAGCAGTCAAGGATTTTATCGACGACTCCTTGAGCTTTAGAATCAGCCGCTCCTTCGGCGGGACTTACCGCAAGCTCTATGCCGGCGCCACCTACGACTACCACTATACCACCGCCAGCGAAGGCAAGCTTTACCCCTACGCCTTTACCGACGGCGACACCACCTACGCCATCGATTCCGCAACAGCAGTCAACGAATGGCTTCCCGAACAGAAAGATTCCCGCCTCGGTTTCTACCTGACCCTTTCAAATATCCGCTACGAGAAAATCAAGAATTTCCATAACGCCAAGTGGACCGAAGATATTGAAAAAGGTTACGAGCTCAAGGCGCAAATTTCCAAGAATTACGAACAGCTCGGCGCCGCTGACAACGACATCCGTCTCGATTTCTGGGCAAACCTGATGCTGGGCAGCAACATGCACCACCTCACCATGAAGTCCGAAATGAACTTCTACCTGGATCACGGCGAAAGGCACGACTACTACGGACGGCTTTCCGGCGAATACATCTTCCACCCCACCAATTCTTTCGCAACGGCGCTTACAGGCGTTGCTGATTTCTATGAAGATGCCCGCTACGGCAAGCAGCTCACCCTCGGCGGCGTAAACGGCTTCGCCGGCTTCCCCACCGGATTCTACGCAGGCCAGGCCCGAGTATTCGCCAACCTGGAACAGCGCTACTTTACAAACTTTGAAATTGCCACCCTCATGCCCGTATTCGTGGTATTCCAAAGCATCGGAGAAACCGCCTGGGATTTCTGGGACATCAACCGCAAGGATCTAATCTACCTTACCGGCTTCGGCATGCGTTTTGCACAAACCAAGTCCATCAGCAGGCTGGTCAACAAAGTTGACGTAAGCATTCCCCTCAACGGAGTCCGCAAGGGCGAACCCCACTACTCGATTATTACCACCTACAGCCTGTAGTCACTCCTGTTTGGAATATTCAAAAGTGTGATTTTTCGCAAAAAATCGCATTTTTTTTCTGCAAAGGTGTCTTTTCGGGCTATATTTTCGTATTTTAATGGTTATGAAATTCGTTTCTAAAATTTTAAGTATTGCAGCCATTGCAGCGGTTACGCCTTTTGCGCAACTCGCTCCGGAACCCCAGATGGCCGATGTGCAGTTGATGCAGGATACCACCACCAACCAGCCCATGAAGATGGACTTTTCAAAGCCGCTTTCGGGCATTAGCGATCCGGGAATCCTGTTCAGCCAGTTTGCAAACAAGCCCCTTTTGATTTACTACTTCAGCCCCAAGTGCCCTCACTGCCAGCGCCATATTTCCGAAATCCAGGACCTGGTCAAGGAATACGAACCTAAGGGTCTCACCGGCATCGCCATCGGTCTCGGCGGCGGCATCAAGAAAAACGACATTCGCCTGTTTATCGACCAGTTCCACGTAGCGATTCCCGTATTCCAGGATAGCGACTACAAGTTCGGCCCCGCTTACGGTACAGGTTACATTCCGGTCGTATACGTGGTGCAGAAAGACGGAACCTTCTACCGTTACGAAACCTTGAACGAAGCGAACATGAACCACATGCGCGCAACGCTCAATAAAATGTTAGCGAAATAATTTAATTAGTGGCTTTTAAAATCTAAAAGGGCGCCCTCGGCGCCCCTTATTTTTACCTAGAACTAGCAATCAACCACTAGAACATCTTGCGGGTGTTCTTCTTGGCAGGGCCGCTGCTGCTCGGCTTGGGAGCTGCACTTGCGCCCTTGTTGCTGAAGAGCGTGGCATCGTCGGCAGACTTGGTCTTGACTTCGAAGTGGTTGCCGTCGCAAGTTTCTGTCGGAGCGTAGCCTGCAGTATAGAGGCAGTAAGTCTTTTCGGAGCAGAATTCACCGGCGATTTTACCCGTGTGGTTACAGATGCCCTTGCTCACAACGCCGCTAGGCACAGGGAACGGCTTACGAGGCAAATCCTTGTGAAGCTGCTTCATCACGGCCATCCAAACCGGGAGCGCATCTTCGGTACCCGTATGACCTGCGCCCAAGGTACCCGGGCTGTCAGAGCCGACCCATACGCCCATGGTGAATTGCTTGGTAAAGCCGATGTACCAGCAGTCGGTATAGTCGTTGGTGGTACCGGTCTTACCGCCACTGGGGTGCGTAAAGCCGCTCGCCCACACACGGGCTGCCGTACCGCGAATGTTCACGTCCTTCAACATGTCCACCATCAGGTAAGCCGATGCTGGGCGCAACACTTCATGTTCCACCTTGGAATTCTTTTCGATGACTTCGCCGTTGCGGTCCACGATAGATTCGATCATGTAAGGTTCAATTCGGTTACCGCCGTTGGGGAACACCGTATAGGCAGAAGTCATTTCCATAAGGGTTGCACCCACGGACCCCAGAGCCAAGCTGGGCACGGCCATGAGCGGAGCACGCACAATGCCGAACTTGCGGGCGTAGTTGACCACGTTGTTGAGGCCATACTTCATACCCGTCAAAATAGCCGGCAAGTTCTTGGAACGGTAAAGGGCGCGGCGGAGAGTCATCATACCTTCGAAGTCATGTTCGAAGTTCGCCGGACGCCAGACCTTGTTCTTGTCCTTATCATCCGGGTCGGGGATGCTCACCGGCTGGTCGTTCACCGAGTCGCAGGGGCTTGCGCCGTTGTCCATGGCCGTCGAATAAACAATAGGCTTGAACGACGAGCCAGGCTGACGCAGAGACTGCACCGCACGGTTCCAACGGGACTGGTTAAAGTCGGAGCCACCCACCATGGCACGGATTGCACCCGATTCGTTTTCAATCAAGATGGCTGCAATTTCAGGATGGTGGTAAAGGATAGAGTCCGGGAAGCGGCGCTTGTCAGCCGGACGCTTCAGGTCATCGGCCAGATATTCCTTTTTAAAGAGAGTATAGACGCTATCGAAGTGAGCGACGACGCTATCCTCAGGCATATTGTATTTCTTGGTGAGGAAAAGGCGACGGGTTGCGCGGTACTTGACGCGGCGACGGACCTTTTCAACCTGCACACGAGCGACGCTATCGGCGTAAGCCTGAATGTCAGGATCAATCGTGGAGTTAATCGAGACACCGTCGGCATACAACGAATTTTCGCCGTACTTCTTTTCCATGTACTTACGGATTTCTTCGTAGAAATAAAGACCGGATTCGTTAGAGACTTCCTTCTTCGCAAGTTCAATAGGAGTCTTGATATATTCGTGATAATCGTCATCATTAATGTAGCCGGCATCGCGCATGGCATAAAGCACTGTATTGCGGCGTTCGAGAGAAGCTTCAGGGTGACGGTCGGGGCGATAAGCTTCCGGGCGTTGCAACATACCGGCCAGCACAGCCAGTTCCGGAATCGTAAGGCTATCCAGCGGACGGCCGAAATAGAACTTGCCTGCAGCCTGGAAACCGTAGTTACCGCCAGCCAGGTAGACTTCGTTCATGTAGAATTCAAGAATTTCTTCTTTAGTATAAGTCTGCTCGATGCGAATTGCCGTCATCATTTCCTTGATCTTACGGGAAATGGTACGTTCAGGAGTCAAGAACAAAAGCTTGGTCAGCTGCTGAGTCAAGGTAGATGCACCACGCAGCTTTTTGCCAGACAAGGCGCTTTCCATGATTGCAGAAGGAATGGCCCACACGTTCATGCCCCAGTGACTATAGAAGGCGCGGTCTTCAGTGGCCATCACGGCATGGATTGCATTCTCGGGAATCGAGTCGAAGCTCGTCCATTCGCGACGTTCCACAAAATATTCATGGGCAATCTTTCCGTTCATGTCGTAGATGTTGGTAACCAGCTTCGGGTTGATCTGTTCCAACTGCGAAAGGGACGGGAGCTCCGGCGAGAAGTGGTTGTACACTGCAACGACAGCAATAAAAGCAGCCACCACAGGAACAGCAAAGATAATGAGCCACATAATGATCTTGCGATCAGTAAACCAGCTCTTTAAGACCTCGAGAACAGCCTGCAATATGGATTTGACTTTATTCATAGTATAATAATGTTATTTTTCGGGGAAAGATAGAAAATTTTCAATTTTTTTATTCAACGACCCTTGACAAAAGCGCGTATTAAGCTATATTTGGGCCATCAATCAAGCGGATGTAGCCCAACTGGATAGAGCGTTTGGCTACGAACCAAAAGGCTCCAGGTTCGAGTCCTGGCACCCGCAGAAGGAAAGGTTAATCGAAAGATTAACCTTTCTTTTTTTCAGTTCTCTACCATTTCTGCAATCCACAAAATTCGTTAAGATATTTTTTCAAAGCGTGCAAACACGTGTTTGCACGCTTCTTCACGCCCTAATTCTAAAATTGGCACCCAGAGAGTGATTGGTTATCCACGTTTTTTCGAGGTTGTTTGTGGAATACAAAGATCACATTCTCAGCGAAGCCATCCGGCTCGTATTTCTGGAAAGTCGCCGACAACAGGGTCTCACCCAAATCGGACTTTCCATCCGGTCAAACATCACGCGGCAATTCATATCGCAAGTCGAAGTCGGTAAAAGACTTCCCTCTATCAACACCATTTGTGCGCTGGCGAACGCCTACAATAAAACCCTTTCCCAGCTGTTTCACGAAGTGGACCGATTCTACCCCTTGATCGAGAACCAAAAGATACCCTTTAAAGTTCCGCCCAGTATCGCCGCAGAAACAAGGCTAAAATTAACAGAATACATCAATAACGCCCAAAAACAGCAGGATTCGGCATCGACAAAGCCCCCTCCATCGAGAAATTGTCCGGGGCAAGAACAGCCATTTTGACCCTTAACAAAAATGTATTTTTTTGCTATCTTTTGCCCCCGATGGAATGGCCGAAGAACATAAAAACGCTCACCGAAGACGAGCTTAAGGCATGGCTCCGGGACGTAGACGAAAAGCCGTTCCGGGCAAGCCAAATTCAAAAATGGCTCTTTTGCCAGCAGGTCAAAACCTATGACGAAATGGGCAACATTTCCCCCGCCCTCCGTCAAAAATTGGCAGACCAGTTTACCCTCCGAGCATTGACCGAAGAACAGCGCATGGTATCGGTAGACGGAACTGTCAAGTGGCTTTTCAAGACCCACGACGACCACCATATCGAAACGGTGATGATTCCCGCAAACGGCCGCTATTCCGTATGCGTTTCGACCCAGGTAGGCTGCGCCATGAACTGCGCCTTCTGCCGTACCGCCAAAATGGGCTTTACCAGGAACCTGGAAGCCGGCGAAATCCTGGAAGAAATCATCAACGTGAACTGGTACCTGAAAGAAGCCGGACTTTTGAACGAAGAAGGCAAAACGGCCCAGGTCACCAACATCATCTTCATGGGCATGGGCGAACCGCTCAACAATCTGGAAAACGTGCACCGCGTCTGTTGCACGCTGCATAACCAGAGCCTGTTCAACATGGGTGCAAAGCGCATGACCGTGAGCACCAGCGGCGTGGTTCCCAAAATCAAGGAACTGGTAGACCGAAATACCCCCTGTTGCCTTGCGGTAAGCCTGAACAGCACCAATAACGAATACCGTTCGTCCGTGATGCCGGTGAACAAGACCTGGCCCATCGAAAAACTTTTGGAAGCGGTTGACGAATACATCCGCAGAACAGACAATTACGTAACCTTTGAATTTGTCCTGATTCAGGACATCACCTGCACCCCCAAGGCGGCCAAGGAGCTCATTCGAATTTGCGCCCCCCGCCGCGTGAAGGTAAACGCCATTGTATTGAACGACGGCGACGACCCCACGCTGCATGCCCCCACCCCGGAGCAGGTAGAAGACTTTTTGGCCATGGTTAGGGCAGCCGAAATTCAAATAACGATCCGAAATCCGCGCGGTCGCGACATTCTCGCAGCCTGCGGACAGCTCGCGTATAAAAAGAAGGATGGTAAAACATGTTGACACAAAACCTCCCGGACTTCTGGGACAACCTCTACGCCGAAGGTAAGGACTACTGGAATCTCAAGAAGGCAACCCCCGCCCTCCTTGAATTCTTCAAGCATCCTTCCTGCCCCGCCACAGGCTCCGTTCTAGTTCCCGGTGCAGGCTTTGGCTACGACGCCGAAGCTTGGGCTTTGCGCGGTCACGATGTTCTGGCAGTGGACTTTGCCCCCTCTGCCGTCGACGAACTGGACCACTTGAGCCGCAAGCACAAGAACCTGCGTTCTTTGGACCTTGACCTGTTCTCGCTTTCTCCCAAGGACGACAAGCGTGGCGGTCAGCTTTTTGATATCGTTTACGATTACTGCGCCTTCACGGCAATCCACCCGGGTCGCCGCGATGAATTCTTCGAAGTCTGCTACAAGATGATGAAGGATGACGGTATCCTGATTCTCTTCTTGTACCCGCTCATGAACGGCAAGACTCTGCAGGGTCCGCCGCATGCCACCAGCGAAGGCGAACTCATGGCTCGTCTCGGCGGCGTGTTCGATGTAGTGGAACGCATCAAGCCGGTGAACAGCATCGCCGGTCGCGAAGGCAAGGAAGAAATCTGGCTCCTCAAGAAGTGCCTGTAAGCTAGATAAAAGAACGCTCGCTTTGCGAGCTACTGACTTGAGACGAGAGAATAAAAACTCTCGTCTTTTTTGTTATCAAGCCCAACAAAACAGAGTGTATTCTCTTTCAATTTTTTCTATTTTTTTCATCAAATTTTAACGGCGGCCAAGCCGCTTCAACGAAGACACAAGGATTGAATTATGGCAAAAGATTTATGCCCCTGCGGTTCCGGTAAGGAATACTGCGAATGTTGTGAACCGATTATCAAGCAGAAGGCCCTCGCGG
>JBGUWV010000116.1:0-59484 GCA_045221475.1 Fibrobacter sp. | reverse complement strand
GCCGTCGTGGTTTCGAACCACGGTAGGCGTAAGCCAACGGATTTACAGTCCGTCCCCTTTAACCACTCGGGCAACGACCCATTATGTCTAAGCCAAAGATAGGAATCGAACCTACGACCGGCTGATTACAAATCAGCTGCTCTACCAGCTGAGCTACTTTGGCACACCCTAGTTTCATTACTGAACATAGGAGTGAGCCAAATTTAATAAGTTTTATTGGGTTTTGTCAACGAAAAACCGCAAAAAAAGCAAAAATTTTTCATTTTTTTCAAGAAATCTGTCTACATACTAGATAAAAGAGTGTGAATAGATTGTGAATAGTTTTGAAAAGGCAAAAAAGTACCCCTTTTCCAGAGAAAAGGGGCCTAAATTATTTTATGGCAACTAGTTATATATCAGTCGTTAAACCACATGTCTTCCATACTGAGCGAACCATCCAAAAGGCCCGTACAAATCTCCTTTTTATAGTACACGGCCATGTCTTCGAGGGTCAAGACCTCACCTTCCTGCTGTTCGGAAACCAAGTAAGATATGGTCGAGCCTTCGCAATATACGCCAGAGAGATCAGATTCCTGACGATAGGCGCCGCAAATCATAGCAAGCGTATCTGCCGAAACTCCTGCATAGGTCTCTGCGACCCTAAACGATCCTATAGGCACACCATTAATACTATAATGGGTAATTTCCATGGCCATAGACCTCGTCGAATAGCCCACATTCATGTAAAGGGCGTCGGCAGTCAGATTGACATCACAGAACAGGGCCGGGTCGGCATTTGCATTCTCATGGTAAATCCATTTTCCCGGCATATCGGACATGGCATCTTTATAGTGATCGTAGAAACCATCGCACTGGTCTTCAAAATTCGACTTCATCGCAGAAAGAACCGATGATGCCCTGGCATCGGGGACGGACACCATCTCCACCTTCCCCTTGACATGCGAATCGGAACAAGAGGTCTGCATGTTTTCGTCCATGTCTTTGACATCGTTACAGACATCGTCAGAGCTTGTTTGGAACATGCCCGACAACAGCACATCGACATAGAAAACAGAGGGATCCCCCACTTCAAAATCGAACACCGTATTCATGGTGGACTCATACATCTTCACGTCAAATTCCATCTCCATGGTAAGGTGGTTATCGCGGGAATAGACCTTGCAGTCAAACGCAGCACTGGTACCCCTTGCCAAGTGGCGATTGTACACAACTTCACCGAAACTCTCGGGACGATCTAACCAGCTTGAAGAATCGTCCGATGTACATGCCGCAAACGCAAAGGGCAAAAGCAAAACGCCAGTCTTAAATAAACTTGTCATAGAAACAGATTTCATGCATTCTCCTCATCATTTTTTCTACAATATAGTCTATTTTGGGGAGTTCGTAACAAGTTAATTTAACCAGTTTTATATATTTAGGCCATGGAAACTTGCACATTTAAGCATACCGCACGTATTGAAGTCCGCTACGCGGAAACCGACCAGATGGGAATCGTCCACCACTCCGTTTACGCCGTGTGGTTCGAACAGGCCCGCACCGAATTTTTCCGCGAGGCAGGCGCAAGCTACGCCGACATGGAAGCCGAAGGTTTCGGAGCACCGGTCCTGGAACTGAACGTCAAGTTCAAGCAGCCCACCCGCTATGGGGAATTCGTGGATATCGAAACCACCATGATCCGCGAAGGGAGCCTCAAGTTCCGCTTCGAATACAAGGTCTTTGTAAACGGTAACCTTTGCACCACCGGTTCTACGTTGCACTGCATGACCAAGGGTGGCCGCCCCACTCGCGACCTGCCCAGCGGATTTAGCAAGTTTGAATTTGTGAACGAGTAATAAGATGGACCAGCCGCTCGCCGAAAGATTACGCCCCAGGAACCTCGATGAGTTCTTAGGCCAGAACAAGATTCTGGGCGAGCAGAGCTTGTTGCGCAAGAGTCTCGAAAACGACAACGTGCCGAGCATGATTTTCTGGGGCCCTCCGGGCTGCGGAAAGACGAGCCTCGCCCACGTGATTCGTCAGCATACCAAGAAGGCGTTCGTCGCACTCTCTGCGGTGGCTAGCGGCGTCAAAGAAGTCAAGGAAGTTCTCGCCGATGCCCGCAGAATGAAGGGCATGTTCAAGGACACGATTCTCTTTATCGACGAAATTCACCGATTCAATAAGGGACAGCAAGACGCGCTGTTGGGTGCCGTCGAAGACGGCACGGTGACGCTCATTGGCGCCACCACCGAAAACCCGGGGTTTGAGGTCAACAGCGCTTTGCTTAGCCGCTGCCAGCTGATACTTTTTGCACCCTTAAGCAAAGAAGATTTGCGCACGCTGATTTTTAGCGCCTTGCGCGATCACCCTCGCGGTTTGCAACTGAAGGATGTTGAAGTCGAAGATGCCGTCGTCGATAAACTTATCGCGCAATCCGATGGCGACGCACGATTCCTGCTGAATCAGATTGAATGGATCGGCAAGAATCTGGGCGACAAGAAAGTCATCGACGAAAAACTCCTCGAAGAATTCCAGTACAAGAAGCCCCTGCGTTACGACAAGGGCGGCGAAGAACATTACAATTTAATTTCCGCTTTGCATAAGTCCGTTCGCGGCTCGGACCCCGATGCCGCCCTCTACTGGCTGCACCGCATGTTGCAAGGTGGCGAAGACCCGCGATTCATTCTGCGCAGACTCATGCGCATGAGCATGGAAGATATCGGCCTTGCCGACCCGAACGCGCTTCTGCTTGCTACGAGCGCCCGCGAAGCCTACGATTTTATGGGAATTCCCGAAGGCCTGATTGCCCTCGATGAACTTGCGATTTACCTTTCGCTTGCTCCCAAGAGCAACAGCGTGGAGCTCGCAGGAATGAAGGCCGACTCAATCGTGAAGCAGACAGGCACTCTCCCTGTGCCTCGCGCCTTCCGCAATTCGGTCACGAAGGTCGGCGAAAAATTAGGCTACGGAATCGACTACCAGTACGACCACGACAGCCCCGGCGCCTACTCCGCTCAAGAACACCTGCCCAAGCAACTCGAAGGCACCGAGATTTACCAGCCCAAGCCCTACGGCAAGGAAAAGCAACTCGGCGAAAGACTCGCGCAGCTTAAGCAGATTAAGCGAGAGAAGAATAATCAGAAATAAAATGCTGATTTTCATCAGCATTTCTCTAGAACTGTTCCAGAATCTTGATGCGTTCGGGCGTGTCGGGATGGGTGCAGAACATGATGTTCGCCTTGGCGATCCAGCCCTTGAGTTTCATGTCGTTATCGAATTCTTCGTCGGGATGGATGATATAGAGTTGCGCCACATCGTTGCGGCGTACACTATCGAGGCCGGGGTAATCCGAAATCTTTTTCAACGCAGAGGCGAGTGCCAACGGATCACCACAAAGTTCGGCACCGCCTGCATCGGCCATATATTCGCGGGAACGTGAAATGGCAAGGCGCGTGACCCAGCTGAAAATGTAACCAATAGAACTCCAAATAAATACAAACAACAAAATACAGATAATGTAGGCATCGGCTCGCCCGCTATTGCGGCCTCGCTTGCCGCGGCGCGGAGCTCGAATCATGGAAGCCATCAGCTTCATCGAGACCGTTTGAAGGGTCGCAAAGATACCAACGAACACAATGCACACGACCATAAGGCGCGTGTCGCGATTCTTGATGTGCGTCAGTTCGTGGCCCACGACGGCAGAGAGTTCAGCGTCATTCAACTTTTCAATGAGGCCTGTCGTGAGCGTAATAGTAAACGAAGGAATGTCGATTCCACTCGCGAATGCGTTCAGGCCGGCATCTTCGACAATGTTGATTTGCGGCATTTCGATACCGCCTGCAATGCAGAGATTTTCGACAATATTATAGACGCGCAGGTTTTCTTTGCGTTCAAGCGGTTTTGCGTGGGTAGCGTGCCTAATGATGGCGGTGTTTGCGCAGTAGGCGATAATGAACCACACGCCCACAATTTGCAGTGTATACGGGAGCACGGCCCAGAACGCCTGCCACACTTGAGGCCAATGCATTACGCCGTATTCCCCAGGCGATGCAGCATGGCAACCGCCCTCGACCATACGGCAAAGGGCCCCAAAGTAGTCGAGGCCCAATATGACCAGAAGTACCATTCCCAAAATAATAACGGGAAACATGCACAACAGCAAAATACTGTTGCGGTTATTCCGCCAAATCTGGGTTTGGATACCTACGTATTTCATTGAAGGCGCTTACGCCCGTTGCCTTAGAACTTTATTTCAGGAGCTTTGTTCAGCGAATCACGGCTTTCGGTAGCTTCGTACATGGAAGCGCGCTTGAAGCCGAACATGCCCGCCACAATGTTGCTCGGAAATACTTCGCAAGCGTTGTTCAGTTCGCGAGTGGTAGAATTGAAGAAGCGGCGGGCGGCAGAAAGCTTGTTTTCGATATCGGCAAGTTCATTCTGCAGCTGCAAGAAATTCTGATTGGCCTTGAGTTCAGGGTAAGCTTCCAACGAAATGCGGAGCCCGGCGAGTGCACCGGAAAGCGCCTTGTCTGCCTGGACTTTCTCATCAACGGTCGTTGCGTTCATGGCGGCGGCACGGGCCGAGGTCACCTTATCGAGAGTTTCTTTTTCGTGAGTTGCATAACCCTTGACAGTGCTCACCAACTGCGGCACCAAATCATAGCGCTGCTTGAGTTGCACATCGATGTTTGCAAATGCGTTTTCACGGTTGTTACGGAGCTTTACCAATCCGTTATACATTCCGACGAACCAGGCGATCAGCACCACCGCGACAATGCCGGCAATAATCCCAATAGTCATATTTTACTCCTTTCTGCTTTCTTAGTAAGAAATGTATATAAAAAAATGATCCCGGGGCATGCCCGGGATGACATTTTTGCGCCCCAAAAGAGCGTCTTTTGATTCTAAACAGGGTCGTTTACCGGCTTGGAATAGTCACGTTCGCCGAAAAGGGCCGTTCCCACGCGAATCATGGTCGAACCTTCTTCGATAGCGACTTCCAAGTCCCCCGTCATGCCCATCGAAAGCTGGTCAAAGTTGGCAAACACGCCGCCCTTGGCAAGGAACTTTTGCTGCAAGTTACGGAGGAACGCAAAGCATTCGCGGCTGTCTTCAGCGACACCGGTATTCTTGCCGATGGTCATGAGCCCGCGGAAACGCAGATGCGGATATACGGCACCGCGCGATTCCAAATCGGCGAGGAACGCCTCGGCTTCGTGCACATCGAGCCCGCTCTTGGTTTCTTCTTCGCCGGCATTAATCTGAAAGAGAATATCCAGAATCTTATTTTGGGCGGCGCAGACTTTTTCAAGTTTTTCAACTGCTTCGACGCTTGCGATGGAATGGATGCAGTCAGCAACGATTGCAGCTTTCTTGAGCTTGTTACTTTGTACAGGGCCGATCACGTGACAACGTACACGACTGCCGTCTTTTGCAGTACGCGGTTCGCTGAACTTGAGTTCAGCTTCCTGCACGCGGTTTTCGCCGAAGTCAGTAGCGCCCAGCGCAATCGCATTTTCCACAGCCTCGGCCGGGTGGAATTTGCTCACCCAAACGAGCTTTACCGAGTCGCGGCTACGGCCCGCAATCTTGCAGGCTTCGGCAATCCTTGCTTCGAGAGCAGCAAGGTGCTCGCGCATTTCATCAAGTGTGAATTCCATTACTTCTTTTCTTTTTTCGCAGAGTCTGTTTTCGTTTCCTTGAACAGCACCTTGATAATTTCGTCAATGTGCTTGTGCGTGAAAATCTTGAGGCCCTTCTTCGCAGGTGCCGGAAGTTCGTTCACGTCCTTCTGGTTCTGCGCCGGGAGTCGCAAGGTCTTTACGCCAGCCTGGAGTGCGGCAAGCGCCTTCTCGTTCAAGCCGCCAATCGCAAGGCATGCACCCGTGAGGCTCACTTCGCCAGTGAATGCAATTTCAGGCGAGACCGGCTGCTTGGTAAATGCAGAGAGCAAGCAGAGCGTGAGGGCGATACCGGCAGAAGGACCATCCTTCGGCACAGCGCCTTCGGGCACGTGAATGTGGATGTCCGTCTTTTTCACGATATTCGGATCGATGCCAAAGCGGCTGAGGCGTTCGCGTACAAGACTCAAAGCGATCTGCGCCGATTCCTTCATCACGTCGCCAAGCTTACCCGTCATCAAAAGCGTTCCCTTGCCAGGCAAGAGCATACATTCGATCGGCAAGATTTCGCCACCGACACTTGTCCATGCAAGCCCCACGATAACACCCGGACGGCCTGCAGCAGGCAACTGGTTGTCGAGATAACGCGGAGCGCCCAGGTAGTCCTGCAAAGTCTTTTCCGTCACTTCGGTCTTGTACTTCTTGCCCATCACCTTGTCTTTGGCACGGTGACGTACCACGTTTTCAAGAGTACGTTCCAACTCACGCACGCCCGCTTCACGAGTCCATTCGCGAATCACCTTCGAAATAATGCTGTCGTCAAAAGCGACATCCTTGCCGTTTTCGATACCGGTGCGTTCGCAAATACGCGGCACCAAATACTTGCTTGCGATCTGCAGCTTTTCGTGCGGGTAGTAACCGGGCAAGCGCACCATCTCTAAACGATCGCGCAAGGCTTCGGGGATTTCGGCTTCGCTGTTCGCAGTCGCGATAAACAGCACGCGGCTAAGGTCGAGACCCACTTCCATAAAGTGGTCGGTAAAGTCGTGGTTCTGTTCGGGGTCCAAGACTTCGAGCATGGCACTTGCGGGGTCACCGCGGAAGTCGCTCGCCATCTTGTCAATTTCGTCGAGCAAGATAATCGGGTTCATGCACTTGGCACGACGCAGCGCCTGGATAAAGCGGCCAGGCATGGCACCAATATAGGTGCGACGGTGGCCACGGATTTCGGCTTCGTCACGCACGCCACCCAGCGTAATACGAACAAAATTGCGCTGCATCGCGTTAGCGATAGATTCCACCAAAGTCGTCTTACCCACGCCCGGAGGACCGACCAGGCAAAGAATCGGAGCACGACGTTCGGTACCCGTCAGTTTGAGCACCGCCACGTATTCCATGATGCGTTCCTTGACCTTGTCGAGGCCGAAGTGCTTGGAATCCAGTTCGCTCTTCACCTTCTTCATGTTGAGGACGGTGTCGGTGTATTCGCCATACGGGAGCGTCAGGAACCAGTCCAAATAGTTGCGGCTCACGGCGTATTCCGGAGACGTCGGCTGCATCAACTTCATGCGGCCAATTTCATCTTCAAGCTTTTCTTGAATGGCAGCCGAGAACTTTTTCGCCTTGATTTTCTTGAGCAGCTGGTCCGGTTCCGAGGAATTGCCGTTTTCGCCATCCAGTTCGTCCTGCAGCTGGCGGATCTGTTCCGAAATGAACCATTCCTTCTGCTGCTGGGCCATCTTCTGACGCACGTTCTGCTGCACCTTGACCATCATGGTGTCGGTGTCGGCTGCCACCTGCATAATCTCGATCAGACGTTCGGCCAGTGCATCAATCTCGCCGATTTCCAGCAAGCGCTGGCGCTCGTCCATGGAAATCTGCAAAAAGGGAATCATGCCGTAAAAGGCGTTGATCTGGCTGTCCATGGTAAACAGGGCGTCGACCATGCCCTCCGAAATATTCCTGTGCAGGGAATATTCCTTGAACTGGGTGAGCACCGTCTCGAAACGCGGGGTCTTGTCAGCCGCCGTAATCGAGGGGTTGCGCGCAGAAACCGTGACCGCCAAATAATCGTTCTTTGTCACGATGGAGCGGAGGTCTACCACCTGTTCGCCTTCCAGCACCACCTTCACACAACCGTTCGGGAAGGGAGTCACGTTACTCACGTGAGCGAGAACGCCCACCGAGTAAATGTCCAGCATGGGGTTCTCGATCTCTTCTTGTTCAATATTTTTCTGGGCCGAAAGAATAATTTCCCCATCGTGGGATTCGGCATATTCAAGAGCGCGTAAAGAAATATCCCTGCCGACCAAAATGCGGCGGGTCGTGTGCGGAAATACAACAGCATCCCTCAGAGGGAGCAACGGATACATTTTCGAAGTGTCTAAAGCCATACACTACAAAGATAGTATCTTTGAAAAAAGACACAACGTGCCATACCCTAGTCTTTAAGGCAGCGGGCATAGGCGTAGCATTCAGACTTCTGAATCACTATACCCGACGAGAAGTACCTGAATATCATGACAAAATAGCTCTCGAAATCCAACGAGGGCTGGTTGATAAGTAGCATCGTGCCCACGCCCTCTTCCAGGTAGCCCCTGGATTCGCACTTGTAGCCACCCGGAAGCAGCGAAAAACCGAAAGCGTCGGTCCCGTTTAGGCTTTTGCCTTCAAAATCGTCCCACCCTTCGGTGGAACTCAGCGCGCTCATCGCCTTTTCTGGCATCGCGTCCGCCTTGTCGTAAAGGATCATAAACTCGGTGGTATCGGGAATGTGCCAACCCTTGGGACAAACGACACTCCCATTGTACACTTTGTACAACCTGCCGTACTTTTCGCAGTTTGCCGGGTCATCACCATAACAGGGATTCCCCTCGTTCTGCGTAAAATACTCGAAGCGCAGATTCTCCGCCATCCAAACCTGGTCGCCGATTTTCACCGTGCGGTAAGTCTGGTTGTCGCGCAGGTCAGTCAATATACCCGTTGCTGGGTCATACTCGCTACCCTTGTTTTCACTAACCACATTGCCCTGGTTAGGCGTTGCCGGGTCATTGGAATCCGCGCCGGCAGAATCGCTACTGTCGCATGCCGAAAGTGCAATGACAACCGAGACCGCTCCAAGGAACGACAGCAAAGAACAAAACCGAATTTTCATGGGAAAGGCCCTCCTGATTATTCACCCAGTTTTAAATATAATAAAGGACGTGTTTTTTATTTGACAGACACTGTCTGTCAAATTGCTATACACTAAAACAATCAATTATTCACACTATTTCTCCTTTAGTTGTTAGTGGAAAATTTAAGGAATAACGGCCCGGTCCCATGCCCTCTATTTTTTTCAAAAGATTCAAGGAACACATTCGTTTAATCATCTCTGTCGCAGCAGTTGGTTTACATTCCAAAATTTTCATGATATCCTTTGCGGCAATCACCTGATTTTCATTTATTTCATTGATGATTTTACTCATCTTATCTTTTATCGTTCTCCCAAAATTCGAATTCATCACAACAGATTCAACCTCCATTTTTTGAAGGGCGAATCCCGTTTTTTCAGGGGCAAATCCCGTTTTTTCAGGGGCAAATCCCGTTTTCTGAAGAACGAATCCCGAATTTTTGACCGTAGCCTTCAAAATGAATGTATCCTGACGGTATTCCGGCACAGGCAAGCCGGACGCTTCCATTTCTCGATACATGCGATCTACGCCTTCGCCAAAATCCTTAACATACTTGTAATCCTTCAGGTACTCCGCAATGTGCGAGTTTCGCGCAAAATGGGCATTTCTAATCTTGTCAATTTTCACCTGACTCGGTAAATTGCCTGGAGACTCAACAACCAAATGGTCATCGAACATCTTGATTTGAATTTCTGTTCCGCGAATAGAGTAATCCCTATGCGTCACCGCGTTGACTACCAGTTCTGTACGCACAAATTCAGGATACTCAAGTTCAGTGGTAAAAATGCCACCCTTGGTTAAATAAGTGCGTTCCTTGATTTGCGTCTGAATATAGGCAACTGCCTGCCGAATCTGCTCTAGAACGCGACCCTCAAAAATCTTGTCCTTGACAACATTCATCTCAGCACCAAATTTTTCTTCGGTCCCCTCGTAACGGATAAAACGCACACGTGCACGCGGAAAGAATAGCTGAGGATTCTTTCCAAACAGCAATATTGCCGCAACACTCAACCGCACTTCGCCGGCTTTCTCCTTAGCAAAGTTCTTATTTTGCAATAGATACTCCCGAGGACCTCTTGAGTATCCAACCATTTGCAAATATTCCTTGAGGTAAACCTCATCAACATCGTCGTAGTTTGAATCCGAAACCAAGATATCTTCGAATGAGCGTAATCCCTTATCGAGGCAGAGAGTCATGCGGTCCTCGTAAGAAAGAACTTTTGACTTGTCGCCAACCCGTATATAAGCGTCATGCGCCTGATTCTCGTGAACAAGCGGACTCGCTTCTATATGGAAAACAAGAACATGGTTCGGCCGACCAGTTGAATCCACGCAGTCCACAAATTCATGAACAAACGGAACCGTCGGCATACAAAAATCCATCGGAACTCGAAGCAACTCATTTACCTGATGTTCCCGAGAATCAACACCTTCTATGCGTTTAGTCTTGTCCGAAATACCGACAACGATAGTGCCGCCGTCGGCATTGGCAAATGCACAGACATGATTTGAAAAATCACGCGGGGCAATATTGATGCTCTTGCGGTCAAAAGTCTGCGACTCCTCCATTGAGAGAATCGTTGCGATATTGATGTTAGATAGAGCCATTACGCCTCCTTGGGAGTGGTCTTTTGGGTAGTCCTCTTTTTTTCTTTGGCCTCGGCAATAGCGCGACTGATGCGCGCAATAGACTCCTCAAGTGTCTCTGATTCATGACCGCCGGTGATAACCATTGAATCTTTCATGGAGGTATCGTTTTCAAGCGCCTCGATTTCTTCTTTAGAAAGAAAATCATCAACCAGCTTAAAGCCCTTGGGCAACTCAAATTCTTCTTTCTTTTTAGCCATGTTAGCCTCCATGTAGCCGCGATAGCGGCTGGTTGATGTTAGAGGCGTTCTTGCAAAACCAGAAAGTCGATTAACGCAAAAACGCACCTCGCCTTAAAACAGCGAGATGCGTTCAGCGGTAATGTATCTAAATATCAGAAAACTGGCAAGGGGAATAAGGAAATTTTACAATCAGATAAATTTTGTTTCCTGGCGGGCGTACAATTCTTCGAACATGTGCCGGTATGCATCAATGTCATCCAATTGGACAATAGTCGTAATCTTGTTGCCGGCATCCTTGCTCGAAGCTCCACAATGGAACAGCTTTTCACTTTTGGTCCTAAAGTCGACAAGAATGTAGCGGTCGTGGAATTTGTGCGCCGCAGAAACCGTATCAATCGAAACGCCCGGCATTGCCGCACGGAAATCGTTGAGCATATCATCCGTTATGTGGGTATACCGATCACTCGCAATCAAAACAGAGACGCCCTTACGCGCATTCCGGAGTAAATTCAGAGTCTTGATATCGACATAGTTATCGACAATCAGCAGCGATTTCTTCGCCATACCGTAAATCTGTGCGTAGGCAACATCAGCTTCCAGTTTCTGCCCGTTTAGAATTAAAAAGTGCTTGTAAGTCGAGGGATCGACGAAATTTTCCATGACCTTCTGAAGATCAGATTGAATGACCGCTATATCCTTGGTATTTCTTTCAGTTTGCACGGCAATTTGGGCAATGCCGTCATAACCCAATAAATTCCGATTTTCAGCAATGATATAGTCTTTCATCTGCTTAAAAAGACGAATCAAAGCCTTGCTTTGAGCGGTAGCACGTTCACCTTTAAGAACGGTCATGAGCATGTAGATTCCCTGCTCGGTAAAGGCGAAGGGCAATTTTCTTAAACCACCCCAACTTGAAGTCAAAAATTTTGACTTCAAGTTGTCTTTTTGTTCAAAATCGTTTATTTTTGCAGAAAAATGCGGTTCTAGGGTCAATTTTTTTGACCCTGAAATGTTTTCCATTTCGGCTTTGGTCAACTGGAATCGAAAATCTTCGTCGAATTTTTCGATATTGTTTTTTACCTGTTGGTTAAAGACCTTTTTCTCATACCCGTAAATCTCAGCCAAATCGGCATCAATAATGACCTTTACCCCGCGGATAGTATAAATCCGCGATTTAAGCAAGGATTCGTCAATGAGGGGGAACTCCGACTTGACTGGCGCAACAGCCGCATTTTTCATTTTTGGACTCATATAGCCTCCATGAGGTCGCAATTTGCGACCGGTTTATGTTAGAGGCGTTCTTGCATTAAAACAAAAACGCACCTCGCCTTAAAACAGCGAGATGCGTTCAGCGGTAATGTATCTAAATATCAGAAAACTGGCAAGGGAGACAAGAAAATTTTACAAGGATGCGGACTACTTCCATCCTGAATTTCTTTTCAAGAAAGCATCATCCCAAATATCTTCGGCAATTAAATTAAAAACATCGCAGTTTGCTTTATCGATAACATTGCGAACAGCCCAATAATCGGCCGTCGGTTTATCTACAGAATCTTTTTCCAAAGCGAGAATAAAACATTTCTTCACGCTGAATGGTTTAAAGATTTTTCCGACCAACGTGCGGAAATTATTATCTATAAATTCAATAAGCCTGTCTTCATAATCAGAAGACTCTATATCCGGCATATAAATCGCCCAGAAGTAATACTTCTCGTTCAGCAGTCCCAAGAAATTCTTGCGGAACTTGCTACGAGCGGCCTTCTTAAATTCATCTCGTAACGAGGAGCGTTTGCTTGTGTACGCCTTAAGCACATACAAGAAGTTCACGTTGTACACTTGCAGCAAGAGCGTGTCACGGTCGAAAAGACGGTTCTCGAAATGACGATTGCGATCCTTCCACAAGTCCGCATCATCTTTTCTTATCAAGTCCTCATTTTTCGGATCAGGATTACCTCTAAAGTACGGCTCCTGGAATTGGGCTTCGCCCAGTTTCTGATTGAACTCCGGCACCTCTCCGCGAATAAAGAAGTTCGGCGTAATGCTATAGCCTTCGGTCAGCTTATCACGATACCGCAGCCCATCGAAATCATCATCACCGATTTTCAGCAATTCGTCAATATTGTACTGGATAATGTTCCTGGCGTACGTAAACTGCTTGTGAATCGAAGTCCCGACAACGTCATTGCCATCCTTGTAATATTTGCTATCTCCAATAAACCAGATCTTCTGTTGTTCATCGGCAAAGATAAGCTGACGATCTTTATAGAGGTGGTCAACTTCCTTGTTGTCCTTCTGGGATTTCAAATATTCCATTTGCTTTGGCAGGTCATCACCCACCAACCGGTCAATCATCGCCTCGAATACATTATTGTACTTGCTCGTGAGCAAATACTCGCTGCTGTAATCGTTTGCGCTAAAGCTTCCGCCCCACTCGAAGAAAGCCTTCATAATATTGTAGAGCTTAAGGAACTTGTCGGCGAAATACTTGTGCTTTATGCGGCGCAGTTCCACAAGACCGCGGTGGCCCAGCAGGCGACGGAATTCATTCACGCGCATCGGGGCATAAAATTCCGAATGGGGCATCTTGAAGCCGAAAGTTTCTTCGATATAGTGCATCGCCGAAAAGTAAAGCACCAACAGTCGATCATCCAAGTCGAAAACTTTCTTCTTGTTTTCCAGCTCCATGTAGACAGGCACATCGCCCTGCATAAACGGCTGCGTATGCGCCACCGTGCGGCGCCAGTCAATGCGGTTATTGCCGCTGTGCTTATTCTTTGCCGTGAACACAAACAGGTTTCTATTCTCGGCATAGAACAACTTCATCGAATTCATCACATCGATGAGCGTCGGGGCCAACTTATCGCTATCAAAATGACGCGCATCGGGTGCGTCGGGAACATACACTTCTTTGTCGTTCGGATGCGAAAGGCGATACTGCCCAATAGAAGAGCAGACCCACAAGGACAACTGCGAAAGGAACTCCTTAGGCGCGGCACTTGCTTTAAAATCGTCCGCATTCGGAACATCCTCGCCAAAAGCCTTCGAGCCATTCTCATCCAAGAATACCTTTGGCAATACAAACACAATGCGGTCTGAAACATCAGTTTTTCCTGTACCACTCTGGGGAGGATTTCCGTTAAACAAGTACCCTACGCCGTCCAGTTTGCAATCTCGCCCTACAAATCCGTTGGGCAGCCCCTTGAAACGCCCCTCTTTATCAGTCGGGAGCACCTTCTTGAGATAATCCAAGGAATAAGCGAACTGTTCAAACAGGAAAATCACAATTAGGAATGAGGATCGATTCTGTCAATTTCCATCATTAAATCAAGGAACAACTTTTCACTTATTCGGCGATGATGGCAACGAAGTGAATAAATGCAACCAATAATTTCTTGATGAGACAAGAAGCCATTTTTGAAAGATTGAAGCAAGATGCCAATAGTCCCCATAATTTGCAAGCCACGTTGTGCGGCCACCATTCGACCTTTAGCTTCATCCATCAACAGAATATCGGCAGACAGCCGTTCCGCCAATACTATAGCCTCGCTTTCCCCCGCGTCCAGTCCCGCTTGACGAATCGACTGTATTTTTTCAACATCATCAACATTGTCAATCTGTATATAATCAGAAGCCTGTAGTACTATTATTTCTTCTTGATATTTCGGATTGTCCGTCAATTCCTTAAATACGGTAAACGGAATATGGACCACTCCAAAAAGACGGTGCAGCAAAGGAAGCTGATTCATCTTCATCAAAGAAATAATCGGAGTCGTATCTGATACAACTAGCATTATTCTTTCGCCTTAGCCGCAGAATAGACTGCAATTTCTTCGTTGACAGATTGAACACTTCCATCAATATAGGAGATACCCATATCCCCATACAAATCTATCAAAGTCTCTTTTGAAATACCGAGAAGCTCCGCGGCGCGGCCATGAGAGATAGTCATATCTTGGATATAAGGCAAGAGGATCAACGCATTACGGGCAAGTTCGCTACGGCACTTGTTTTCCGTAACGAACATTTCCATTTCCTTTGGGACTTTAAATGTCAGCGTTGCCAAATCCATGAGAATCTCCTATTACAGAATATAATATACAAGAAGAGAAAAAGCAAGCCCCTTAGTTCTTGGGAGCCAGCAACTCATCCATAAATTGCTTTAAAAGAGCCTTGTTCTTGTAAAGGTCCTGGAAGGTGAAATAGCTTCCGTCTTCCATCTTAAAGAACGAACCATTCTTGTGTTCGTCCTTGCAGACTTCGTTCCAAAGGTAGAACATCACCTTGCCAAGGAAACGATCCTCAGAAATGATATTATCGTGATCAGGCTTGATGAAGAATTCACCGAGTTGCTTATCTTCGGATTCGGTGAGATCCAAAATCTTTTCGTTGATGGTTTCGACAAAATCTTTCCAAGGATACAGAGTCTCGTCGATTTTAATTTGATAATTGGCAGCATCCTTACCGTCAAAACTAATCGGCACATATTCCCAGTCAAAGCGGCGTTTGAATGCACTATCCATGGGGAACAGCGACTGGTCGCTGGTGTTCATCGTGGCGAGAATGTTCAGGTTCGGCGGAAACTTGAGCTTGCCTTCGCCGATTTCATCTTCGTATTTATCCCAAACAGATTTTAAGCCAGCATCATTATTCTTGAGCCAATCGGCGAAATCACAATCTGCATCAATCGCATACTGCGAGAAACCATCACCATCACGATCAAGCAACTGGAAAATATCGCCGAAAATCTGAGCGCAATTTCCGCGGTTGATTTCTTCGATAACGAGATAGACTTGGTTCTCGCCAGTCGACGCTTTACCTGCAGCGATATATAGTTTCCAAGCTGTCACGTAAGCCTTTGCAAAAACCTGCGGAACAAAGGCATAAGTAATGCCAGAGGATTCTTTCTTGGGCTTGTATGCGCCTACAAATTGCGCATAATCATAATCAGGATGAAAGGTCGTACGAAATTTTCGAGATACATCAACATCCTTTAAACAATAGCCTTTCACTGGGTCTTCAATTTTGAAAGATTTACCCGTACCAGGCGCACCAAAGAGTATTTTTTGAATTATCTCAGATTTATCAGAAAAGATGTCTGGTATAACACCTTCTGGAATCATTTTACGAATATCACTCACGATATTTTTATCTGCATCATTTTTTTCAGCTTCATCAAGGACATAATTGAAAGAGGGCAAATTCATTCTCTGCAGATATCTTGAATTAATTCCATAATTCTCATTTACGGGCGTTTTTAGTCCATCCTGTTTTACACGCATGGTCTTCACCCACACGTCTTTTTCCAATGGCTTTACAAAATTATAAATCTCAATTTCAACATATATACGATCATTTGAAACGTATGGATCTTTAACAGCCTTGGCAATACCCGTTATACAAAAGGTCTCGCTATTGTATTGAACAATCAAATCATTTTTACGAACATATTCTTTTATATAAGAATGCGGTTTGTCATCAGGAGCTGTTAATTTTTTCATCCCATTTTCTACAGCCTGATTTCTTTGACTTACAAAAAAATAATTCATGCAAAGTTCCTCATATCTTTGTATTCTCTTAATTATTAATTTCTACTAATATTCCCAGCAATTCGTCACTTATATGATATTCAACACTTTTTACCACTGTCCAACAAGCCTCCTTTTTACAATATGTTTCAATATTTGTTGTTTCTCTTTTTTCATCATAAATACAGTTGAAAACTTTTTTTGCAATCTCAATGATATCAAACGTAAAAGGAGAAGGTACGTTTTGCAAATCCCACATTTCTTTATAATTTATTTTCTTCCGTTCCTGTTCTGCTGAATACACTAATTTTGAAAACGTATAGGCAACAAGTTGGGGACGATAAGCTCTTTTTTCTTGATACCATGGTTGATCAGAAATGGTTTTTTCGATATAGGAAAAAAGGATCTTTTTTCCTACAAGTTCTTTATAGTAGAGTTCGTTATAAACCGAATTGTCTTTTTCCCATTGATCTAACATCGAACTGTGAAAACGAGCCGCATTAACTTCTCCACCCCACGAGACATAATACGGGAGCATTCTTGACGCATTTTCATATTTTGCCAAATCCACCAGAGTAAATTTTTTGTCTTTAGGGCGAAGCAGTTTATAATCCGAAGCTTGTTTTTTTGTCATCTGCATCATCGGCTGTTCATACTGACCTCTGGCTCGTTCGAAAAACCATAATGGTTGGATTAAAGAGCCTGCTGTTTTAGGTGCATATATTTTTCTAGAATAATTTTCTATTAAAACATAAAAAGGGTGACTCGAATTAAGATCAGCTGTTTTCACCTTATTTTGGCTGTTTGCATATGTCGCAATATTGCGAACCAATTCGGGATTTTCCTGTTTTAGAACGGTCAATTTCATCTGAACATAAATTCCAGATAGGTCCGCATTATTTTTTATGCTTGTTGCCGCTAGTGTTGCGGTAGTTTGACCGCCATTTATAATTTGTAAATTTTTAAACGAGGTTATCAAAGGCGTTCCATCGCTACTAGAACCTCGTTTTATGTCTTCCGCCGTTGTTGAAATTCCATTATTATATGTGAAAAATTTATCCTTCTCTTTTAATATCGTCGTCCTAATGCCTTTATTAACAGCCCCATTAAACTTTAAAAAAGATCTGACATTAGATTCTAGTAAAGAGGAATCGTAATCTTTATATATATCGGATAAAAATTTTCCCGGGACAACAGCCAAATAGGATTCATATTGATTTGTATCCAAATTGGCCTTAATATACGGAATCCCTTCCACATTGTAATCCGAGCAATTAATAACTATATCATCCTTCTTGAAGGAAGCCAGTTTAGAACGATAAATATTTTCAATATCCAATATATCAACAACAACCTGAAAATTTCGGTTTTTATAAGACACCTCTGTCAACTTTATTTTCTTCACCACCTTACTTAATTTATTTGTACTTACGATAAATAAATGAAGTTTATTGATGAAGTCAACATTCTTTTTTATGTCTGTAGCAAGCTGATACACTTCTGACGATTTTTCAGCAGTATTAAAGTAATCTTTCAACACATTCTCAAAAAAATTGATCAATAGTTGTGATTTATGCTTTATAAACTCATTTGTAATGCTTGCGATTTCTCCTTCATTATAATCAGCATATAACAGATTCAAAACGTTAGAAGGGATGTCTAAAAAAGCTGCATCAATGTGCATATTTTTATAAGCACGGGTTCCATTCGAAAAATCATGATAACACGGAGTCATCTCCGTGATTAACGAATAATCATTCGTTAATATGTCAATCGATTCCTCAATAAAGACATCAACTTCATGTCGTTCTGAAACCGCTGCAGTGGCATTTATATCCTCATTAATAAATCTATCACGAAATTCTTCCAACGTAATCATTCTATTGCTCCAAATACTTGTCTAATGCGTTCAAAGAAAGATCATATTCAACGTCACATATTTCAGGATATGGCTTTGTACTATCTGTAATTTTTGGGAAACTCTCATCTACAATATAATGAAATTGTTCTTTAGACTTGAATTTTAGATTCATCGCTTCATCAGATTGGACTATACCCGTCAGAGAAAATCTACTATAAAATACATTTTCTATAGCCTCGTCTTTGATTTCATCTTTTATTTTATTAAACAGGTCTGCAACACAAGAGCAATCTCCATCATATTGATCAGCTAAAGCTTCGACCTTTATGACGACAAGTTTTCCAGGCTTGTCTGATGAAAGTTGGGACATCGACGAAATGTGAACTTTGGAGGCATTTGCTCCAATAGTTTTGATTTCAAACCAACAATTGCCAATGGCAAAGTCTTTGCTTTTTCCCTCGGGGCCTGCCCAAGCCATGATTGCTTTTTCCACCCCATAATGCGGTATCATGTAGTTGTAAAGAAACCAAAGCTCTCCATAAACACCTTGAACAATCATGCTTGAAATATTCGTCACTATATTCTTTTTAAACAAAGACTTCCAAGTCATAAATCTTTGCTTGACCGCTCTCAATGCTTGTTCTTCTGTAACGCAATAGGATGCAGATTCTATTAAATTCTTTGCAAATGATATGAAGACAACTTCCTGATTTTTGTCAATTAAGTCAAAGTGGGACCAAAATGCACCAGTAGGGTCATCGTTATAAGAAACCCGTAAATTGGCTGTTGATTCAACTTTGAAAGGCCTTGTGGTAGAAAGAAAAGATAATCTAATAAAACCTTCTTGGCTATAACCAAAATAAATCGATATTGAAGATTCGACATCAAGTTTTTTTTGTTTTCCATCAGGCTGCTGGAGTAACGATAAAAAATCAATACTAATCGCCATTATCTTCTCCTTCTCCTTCATCCTCCGTTTCAACCTCTTCATTTATTTCATCTTGTTTTCTTTGATTTAATTTGTATACAAATTTCTTTTCAGACTCTTTCTGGGGAAATCCTATGCCAAAAGCAAACAG
Organism: Fibrobacter sp.; assembly: GCA_045221475.1. Lineage (GTDB taxonomy): Bacteria > Fibrobacterota > Fibrobacteria > Fibrobacterales > Fibrobacteraceae > Fibrobacter. The sequence continues at coordinate 40,417 of JBGUWV010000116.1, read as the reverse complement.
TAAACTCGATTCCGAGTCTTCTTCTCCAAAAACGCATCTTGCCTCATTCAGTACACCTTCTTTATCATCTTTTTTATCAACAAGAAGCTGAATGGGATAAACAATAAACAGCGGTTTTTCTCGTTCGGCAAGATAATCCGAGATACTCAAGTTATTAGATCTTTTCTTTGGATCGGGGTCGTTTCTCTTTTTTTCAAGACGGACATTTAAAGCATTTTCTTCTATCCTGGAAAGCCCCGTCCTAAACGCTCCCGGTTCCATAACACGGTTATTCGTTCCTCCAAGTCGAATAAACTTATCATCTCGGCCATTTACATCAAAGCTACGTTGAACGGCTTTATATTTTCCCGTAAATAGCACATTCGACTTACCGGTCTCTATAAGAACATCCCAAGAGTTAAAAATATCATGATCCTCGATATATTCTGCTAATCCTTCAGTATCAAATTTTTTATTTAACGCAGGAATTGAAAGATTCCTTATGCAATTTGCTATAAAAATTTTAGGGACATTAAATGCTTCGCCTTTATTATTAAAACCAATATGTTGTAGAAGTTCCTTTTCAACAGCATCACGATTTTTTTTGTTCTTTTCTGCGTCCTTATACAGTTTTGACGTATCTGCATACACACCGCCATAATTCAAATAATAAGGCATAGATGTCGTTCCACGACTTTTATTTCTAGCAGTGACCAATAATTGCGTTTCTAAGATATATGGGTTCTCGCGAATCATTAAACCATAGTTACTAGGTTTTTTATTTTTGCGAACCATTTCTTTAAATTGTTGTTTCATATCGTCCACAGCTTCTAGAACGCTGCCAAAACGCCTTATATTTTCACGACTGAGATATATTCGGCATAAATCTTCGTAATTAGGACGATATCCAAACCATCTACACATTTGTAGTAAGCAATCGTAAGTGCCTGCATTCCTGCTATAGTAGCTTATCATCAAGCCTTCTAATGTCAAACCTCTAGATAAAACCATTCCTCCAACAGCAATGACTCTAGCCCCCGTTTTTTCATATTCGTCATAATTAAATCTGCTTTTTCGTCCGTTTTTTTCAACTTTATTTATATTTCCGTTTCTTGAATTTATTGCAACTATCTGTAATTCTTTCACTTCTGCATAGAGGCCTTTTTGAATTTCCTCCCAACTAATGGGGGGATTCACACCATTTTTAGAGCGAATATCCCTATAAAAAGGATCATTCGCATATAAGGCGTACATTTTTTTCATTTCATCATTAGCAAAGAATATATCTTGATTTCTGAAACTTGCTTGCTCTATTACATCGCTAATTTTTTTACAATAGTCTTTTACTTTTTCAAGCACCTGTTCTTGAACATCGTTAAAGCGGGAAATGTTTATCATCATAGAACGATGTTCCGTTTGCTGACCACGAATCGTTCTTATCACATTATTAATTAAAAAACACAAAATTGATTTTTTTAGAGACTCGGCGAGTTCACCATATTGGTAGTCTTTTCTATGATTAACAGGCAAAAAGTTTGGTTCATTGACATCCAGGATGTTGATACAAGGAGGAACTGGCTCTCCTTCCTGTGGAAAAACTTTCCATCCGCCAAAATAATTACTTGGCGATTCCAATAAAAAGATGAAATCACTCGGGAAAAGATCTTTATACCCATCATCATCTTCATCTGGACGAATGAATACATTTGCAAATGGTGTTGCGGTGTACCCAACATAAGTCGCAATAGGAAACATATTGAAAAGATTCCTTATGCACCTGTTTATTGCAGTGGGCCTCTCTGGATTTGCAGAAGTATTCACCGATGCGCTGTCAGCCTCATCGTCTATAATCAAAAGACTTTTTGAATATGTTCGGAAGCGTTCGTTTTTTCTTTGAAGATCTTCGACCGCACTTTGCAAGTGCTCGTTCACATTTCTTAAAATCGGCTCTCTCTTTTTGACAACAAGTATAACGGGTTTTGTATAATCATGAAATAGAGAATGAAGTTTTTTCTTTATGTCTGCTTTAAAATCGTTGTCTTGATCAGTAAACGGGATTACGTAATAATCTTTTTCTTCCGCCCCTACTCCGACATATTTAATTTCCCCTCCAATCGAAGAGCTAATTGCACCTATTGCTCCCGCATCCGTACGCTTTTGCGTTTGTTCTCGAAGAGAATTTGTATCGCCAGCCAAGATAACAATAACTTTATATCCGTAATCAAACGCCAAATTAACCAAACCCATATAGTTCGACGTTTTTCCTGATTGAACATCGCCTACAACAAGCCCTTTTTTCTTTTTTTCATTTTCCTCAGTTTCTTCCGGATTTGCACAATCAGCTAGTATCTGCTCGCAAGCCGTTTCTATTTTATTTATTACATCAACTGCATAACCTTTTCTAATAAGATACTGCCTGTATCGTTCAAAATGACGTCTAGGGTATTCCGAAGATTCTTTAACTTTGTACAGCCAAGAATCTTTTGAAGATTTTTTCTCTAAGGCCACAGGCAGTTCTGACGTTACACCTATTTTTTCTTCATATTTATCCACGACATCAGATATAATCTTTTTTCGTTCTCCATCAGACATGGAATCCCAATTTTCAAAATGGGCGAAAGCCAACAGCGGAATCAGCTTCGAAATTGCAGCAATCGTTTCCGAATGATTTCCTACAGGACGAGGAAATTGTGTTTGGCAAATGGATGCCAACTTATTTATCTTCTCGTTATAATTTTTTTGTTCGATCATTTCAACACCCTCTCTTCAATTTCCTTTCTTTTGTATGCAATTTTTTGATACGACTCTGAAAGAAGTAAATTTTCAATCATCACTCTCTTTATTTCTGGATCACACATAGCGATAGAGTTTTCTATTTGTTGAATAAGACTTTCTTCTTCCTCGTCATCTCCAGAATTATCAATAAACATTCTCTCAGCATTATCCTTCAAGACTCTTTGTTTTGGGAAATATGCTTCAATTTGAGAAAGTAAGATATCCAAAAGGCGATTCTCATTTTTTCCAATGCAATTGCGCAAAATCGACAAAACAGGGTTGTTTCGATTTATTTGATATTTAACATGGTTATCCCTTTCAACAACACTATCCCAAATTTTATTTTCAACAGACAGCTCCTTTAGTCCAGGAAATCTTGTCACGCGTTGACTTTTAGATATTGAATCCTTTAAAGCTATTTTTATCCTATCCTTCAATTTATCCGGTATTTTTGCAGACGATTTCTTTACATCTAAAACCCATTCGTGATCCATTGATGATGGTATATCAACTTGAATTCGGGCTAGTTTATTCAGCTCACTTCGATAGGCCATTCGCATCCAACTGCCCCAAGATATTAGTCGTTTATTCCGATACAAGAAAAATCCTTGATCATCATAGATACTTTTAGGATTACCAAGTAATTTCATTTGCTCTATGGTAAGACTATTTGCATATGGCAATGTATGCGGTATTACAATTATGGAAGTTCCAGGAATTGTAACAGGACGTCCTTCTTGGGCTGCACCATGAGAATTCGACAAGAAGGGATCCCGTTCTTCTATTCGTATATTGTTAAAATAGATTTCCACATCATTGTAAAAACGATGATAAACAAGTTCTACATGTTTTTTTGCTTCAGCAACAGCATCGCGAAAGGAATCTTCAAAATTTTTTGTAGACACTTCAATTCGGTCAAAATTATTCCATACAACCAGCGTTCCTGATTCATAGGTTTTTAATTCACCAATACAGGGTAGTGCATCTATTTCGCCGCCATTTAGTTTACACAGTTGTATTTTATTCGTTCTTTCTACGTTTTCAAGATCAAACGCAAAGGCATTGAGAACTCCTTCCTTTTTCGTAGCCACTGTAAATCGCGTACATTGAGACAAGGAGGCTGTTTTCAAACCTAAACCAAATCGGCCTAATTCAACATCAGAATCCGCTTTTCCAGAACGATCGGATCCAAACAACATTGCGTTATCCAGCTCATCATAAGTCATTCCGCAACCATTGTCTAGAATACAAAAATACGGAGCATTCGTTGGCGGAAGAGGATCTGAGTATACGTGGATTTTCGTTGCTTTTGCAGAAATACTGTTATCTATAATATCGGCTACAGCCGTTGGGAAACTATACCCAACAGCACGAAGACCCGCGATTAAGGCTTTTGCAGGAATCGGTCGTTCTACCAATTCACTCATTTCCTATGACTCCTAAAAGACCTTTTTTTGAATTTGTCTCTCTTTTTTCCGCATCTCCGCCTATTTCGTTTACGCTTTCGATATTTATCCCCAAACATTAAATCAAATATTGCAACAAGAACATTTACAACAATAGAATTACCGATTAATTTATTCATTTTTCGGTAGCTGAATCCAAGACTTAATGTTTTTTCATACTCTTCTTCGGTAAATCCCATCAACAAAAATGCTTCTCTTATTGTAGGACGACGATAAGAATCACCTTTCGCCCCATTATACGGAAATAACGCCGCACAGTGCGTTCTATCCATATTACATGTAATCGTTCTGACAGTAGTATTTTCATTCAATTCACGCCCATTAATTCTCCACATTGTCTCGCGGGAGGGCGTCTTGTTCAATTGAGCGATATCGGCTTCCGCTCTTAATATCGGATCATCATAATTATCTCTAAAAAAATCATCAAATCGATATTTTCGAGGTAGCTTTTTTGACTCTATTTTCTTTGGAATATTTAATTTTTTTCCTAAATGACTAACAATAAAAGCACGCTCTCTATCCTGCGGAACGCCAAAATCTAAAGCATTTAAAAACATGCAATCATCATTTTGATAGCCTAAGGTTTCCAAAAAAGACAGCCATTGATTTAAATCCTCAATATTAGAATCCGCCTTTATTGTGCGCACATTTTCCAACAACAAATATTCAGGCAATCTATTCAAATTCTTCAGACCATTCAGTAACCGTTCTATTTCCCACAACAATCCTGATCTTGTGCCAGATCCTTTTTTCATGCCTTTTCCATGACCGCCCGTTGATAGGTCTTGACAAGGAAAACTATAAACAAGTAAATCGGTCTTAGGAATATCTTCTGGTTGAATGTCTAATATGGACCCAATATTTTTACATTTCTTATTTGCGCGATATAAATCACGAAGTTCATCCTCAGAAAGGCGTTCTAGATTACACGAACGAACGGAATCACTACTGAAAGTCATTTTCTTCAGGTCGTCAAGAACTTCCTTCTTGTCCTCGGGGTCTTTCACGCTCTCTTTTTCATGATGTATTGCGGCATAACACTTTATTGCATCAATGAACCAATCACTAATGCCGGAAATTTCAAAATTAATGCCCAATCTCTTTAAAGCAGAATGCTGAGCTCCGATTCCTGCAAAAGCTTCAAAAACTCTTAGTTTCGGTACATGATTCTTTGTTCCTTGTTTTTTATAAGGCCTCTTAAATTGCTTCTTACGTTGAATATTATTGTGCTTTTTATTTTTCATTGGGCTCATCTATTTTTCACATAAAGAATTTCTTTAAGCTAATACAAATATATAATTTATGCAGTGATGTTTTTCTTTAAATCAATGAGATCTGGCTTCAGGCCGAGGTCCATTGCGATTTACCCATCAGGCCATTCCTAAATCGCTTTTTTGATAAAAAACAACGAATTTATCACAACCTTCTAGCATATTTTTGTTCAATTTTTCAACAAAACTTTCATCCTCAATTTCGTGGGTGAAAACTGAAATTCTGCCTGCATTTCGCCTATTTGAGGAGTAACCGACACATAGATTTGGAGAAAGGCTAAGAATTAGTTTATCCTTAATATTGTCAGCATGGACAAATCTTTTATTTGTACGATTAACCATAAAATGGTAGTCTATCTTTGCCCAATCGTCATTATCTTCTACCAACAAATGGAAATTTACTGTTTGTTTTAAAAGCTTGTTTGTCGTAAGGCCATTTGGTAAAATTTTTCCAGGTGCATACAGATCCTTTGCAAAGGTTAAGTTTTCATAAGTTCCTTTAACAAAAAGATTGTTTACGGTTTTTGTTCGACAAAGAAGTTTGTAGGACAATTGCAAAAAACAAGTATCCTGAAATATTTTCATTTTCTCGTCGATATTATCAGCAGTTTCGACATCCTTTATATATTTGAAAAGCTGGTCATCATCTTTGCTCGTTTGCTCTTCTGTATTTTGCGTATACTGATTATTTTCAAAGAAGATGTTATGGGCTTCCTTTCTTTTAACGTTAAGTTCCTTGTCGCATATTTGCAACGCATTTGGGTACTTGTCAACAGTGTTATTTATCCACTGTTTAATTAAGCATTGCGGAAAGAAGTGATTTGCTTTTGTATTTCTTCTCATATTCTGAAATATAGTTGCATTTCCGGGGTTTTAGGGACGGAGCCCTTAGGAGAGGGGGGGGTGAGCAACGGAGTGCGAACCAGGGGACAACTGCGCAAGGCGAGTGTCGTGACAGACCGCTTGCGGGCTGGCATGACCGAGCCGAACAGTTGGGACTTTAGTCCCACGCCTCCCCCACCAAGTGAAAAGGCGGCGTCATTCTTCCATCAGTACCGCGATGTCGTCCTTGTCGAAGGCGGTGCCGAAGGCTTGCCGGTAGCATGATTCCAGCGCCTCTCCGGGGGTGCAGTTTTCCCTGAACAGGACCATGTCGCTGTCCAGGCATTCCATGTCAAGCTCACCGTCGGTGTCGATGCATTCCGGCCGGAACGTGGACCATAGGCAATAGTCGGTGAACCCTTCGCGGATGTCTTCTTCGAGCAGGTTGTCGCCGGTGCCCGCCTGGATTTTCAGGAAGACTTTCGCGCTTTTGACCCATGACAGTGATGCATTGAACATGTCGGCCATTATTCATCCCATATTCGTTTTATGTTCTTTGTTATCATTTCGTTTGCAAGATCATCTAATATATGCGGGTCCTTTGCCAACTGGTCTTCGAGAGCCATATTCGCGTTCACCTTAGTTAGGATTTGCGCGGCTTTTTTGCGAGCCTGCCTGTCGATAGTTGCCTGCAGGGACTCTTTGGGAACAAAACCGTAAACGAAATCGCAGTCCATGCTTTGGGCGATTTTTCCATTGTCGAAATCTTGAGGTTCAATTCGTTTGATTCAATCTTCGTTATGCGCGGTTGCGAAATGCCGAGTCGTTTGGCCAGTTGCAAGGCAGTCATTCCCAAAGCCTGCCGAACAGACGAGACCCACCCCAACCTTCCGGGCATGGAGTTCCTCAGTTGTTGCAAGTCTCCCATTTTATGGGTCAAAGTCCTTAAAAGCATAATTCTTTGGTTCATAATATTAACCTATAGGTTAATTATTTACAACATCTAATAACCTTTTTGTTATAAAAGTTCCTTAATAACGACAACCCAACGTCCATCCTTTCGTCCACCCTCTCGACGTAAAAGCCCAAGTTCCTGAAGCCTAGAGATGTTAGATATAGTCCCTCCTTCGGAAATATCTTTTCTAGACTTAATATAATCCTTACGCGTAGCCTCGGGATTGAGGAAAAAGAATACCAAAATATTCATTTGAAGGCCTGTTATCGAAACACCCATAGATTCAAGACTATTTTGTATGGTCTTTTGTATGGTTATGGGATCCTTTTGTATGCTCTTTTGTATGCTCTTTTGTATGGTAGAAGTTGATTTCCAAAATGTGATACGAACTCCATTGTGATTAACGGCATATTCCGGCTCACGCAAGCCCTGCTTATTACAAAAATCAACCATACGATGCACTCCTGAACCCCAACTTTCTAGATACGTAGCTTGATAAAGAACCTGAGCAATGCGAATGTTATAAGGGAACGACTCATGCGCTTCTTTGATATTATCCGGAGTCAAGGAAGCCGGCAACCGCCCAGGATTGACAATTTCTATCCGATCATCGTAAATAGCCAAACTGACCGACGTTCTCGAATCATCGTATCGCCTATGGCAAAGAGCATTCGTTAGGGCCTCGCGTAATGCCTCCACAGGTATTTCCAAATGTTCCTCTCGACGTAACCCAACAACCTTCCCATTCAAGTTTAAATGCTTAAAACAGAATTCTATACCTGCATCCAAAAGATCAAAAAAATTTCCCATAACATGTCTGTTATCAACAAATTCCATTTTGTCAGTTCCCTTAAATCGACCCATGCGAAGTAACAATTGCGGATAACCATCCGTTTGTTCGCCAAAAAGCACAACAGCAGCATTGATGGGTTTATTATCTCGAAGTAACTTAAATTTTGTCAGCAAAGTTTCGACTTTATCGCCTTCTGCAGAAGCGTTTATTCGACCTCCTGCAACACCAAGACGAACTGCACTGCGAATTCTCTCTTCACTTAAATCCTTTATAGACAATCCTTCGGCAATTTGGGTTTCCCATGCGTAACGATTCGGGTTACTATTGCGCAAACGCTCATCATATATTTCACGGGGCATCACGCGAGTGCTGCTCTCCACTCTATAATAAGGGCGACCTTGGAATGTATACGGAATACTCCCATCTTTCCAACCTTCAAAATGAATAGCAATCAACTGATGACCTTCAATTTCCGGAATCTTGATGTATTGCACTCGCACATCTACGGCAGGTTCTAATGCAGCCAACGCTTGTGCAATATCACGTTGCGTGCTATCATTTACAATTTGACCTGTCACTTTGAGTGATGTCGGTGTAATCCCAAATATCAACCACCCACCTTCCGTATTGAGGAAGGCACAAGCGGATTGCATGCCATCTTTTAATTCGCCCGTCGTTTTCTTTAGCTCAAGACAACGATGTTCGTCATCTTTTATGAGCTGCCTAATTTCGTCAATTGTCATAAAGACTAGTGCTCCTTAAAAAAGAAAAAACATCCAAATTCATTTGGATGTCTGCGCACTATTTTATGGGCTTAAGTGGAATATAGAATTAGCCCTAAATTTGGCAAGGTCGGTAATGTAAAAGATTTGTAAAAGCCTCCTACCCCTCCAAGATCTTGTACAGCAACTTGTACAGCGTCTTGGCTTCGGTGTCGGAGAGGTTGACGCAGCCGGCCATGGACTTGGGGACACTTGCGGCTTTGCGCTTGAGCGATTCGCCTTGGTCGGTGAGGCTTACCGATAGGCAGCGTTCGTCGGTTTGTTCGCGGGTGCGCTGAATATAGCCTTTGGCTTCGAGCTTTTTCAGGAGCGGGGTGAGCGTGCCCGAATCGAGGAACAGCTTTTTGCCAAGTTCAGAGACGTTGCACTTCTTTTCTTCCCAGAGTACGAGCATCACAATGTACTGCGTGTATGTGAGGTCGAGCGGTTCTAGGTACGGGGCGTAACGGCGCGTGATTTCTTTGGACGCGGCATACAGCGGAAAGCACAGCTGGTTTTCGAGTTTTAGCTGGGGGCAGTTCATGGGGGCTCCTAGAGCAGTTTCTCTACACAGGCGCGCACGGCGTCCATGTCGGCGGTGGGTTCAAAGCGCGCAACCACGTTTCCTTCGCGGTCCACAACGAACTTGGTGAAGTTCCACTTGATGTCGGGATTTTTCTTGTAATCCTTGTCGATGCTCTTGAGCAGGAGCGCCATGGCGGCGGCCTTCACGCCAAACCCGAAACCCTCAAAACCCTTCTGCGATTTCAGGTAGGTGTAGAGCGGGAGTTCATCGGGTCCGTTCACGTCGGACTTTTTCATTTGCGGGAATTCGGTGCCGTAATGGAGCGTACAGAATTCGTGGATTTCGTCGTCAGTGCCGGGGGTCTGCCCCTTGAACTGGTTGCAAGGAATGTCGATGACTTCGAAACCCTTGTCGTGAAAGTCGGAGTACATCTGTTCGATAGGCTTGTAGTGCGGGGTAAAGCCGCAACCGGTCGCCGTATTCACTATAAGCATCACCTTGCCCTTAAAATTTACGAGCGGGACTTCGTTTCCTTTGCCGTCGGTAAGTGTATAATCGTAGATACCCATAATGGCCCTCCGTTTTTTTAATTTCAATTGTATACAATTAAATATTATAAAATTTAATTACAAAAAGCAATAGGAGAAAGCAAAAAATAAGTTTACCCCGCAAAAAAATGGTATGCGCAAATTTTGCACATACCACTCTCCTTGAAAATCAGTTGAAGTTTACTTCACAACCTTCTTGATGCTGCTGGATTTGAGATCCTTGAGGTAGTAGGTTCCATGCGGAATCTGCAGGGCCTTGAAGGAACCTTCCGCAGATTGCGGAAGCGCCACGAAGGACTTCACCAACACTCCCGTAGCAGAGAACACGGCAAAGGTTGTCGGCTCCTGGCTTGCCCACTGAAGATTCTGGGTGATGGCGGTCGTAGAGCTTGACGAGACTTCTCCGGAACTTGATGACAGAACTGTGCTACTGCTGGATGCCAGAGGAGCACCCACCACATCCAATTCCAAATCCATGAATTCAATGATATAGGAGCCGTCGGATTCCGGCTGGATTTCCTTGCCCTTCTGCTTCACGGTCTTGCCTTCGGCACCTTCGATCTTCACGCGGAGCGGAACGCTCCTGGGCATTGCCGGGTGGGGAGAGGTCCAGGTGACCTTGAAACCGCCATCGATGTTTGTGGAAGTCGCCTTGTCAATCACAAAGTGTGCGCGGTAGTAAGCTGCCACGCGGCCCATCGGGGCGCGCCACAAGCCCTGCGTCTTGGCTTCGTCCATAATAGAAATCATGTCCGAGGGTTCGATGCCGTAGCCAAAGCCGCGACCGTCCACGCCGTGGTTCAGCTGCACCGTCCAGGCGTTCAACTGTTTGGCTTCGCTCATGTTGCCCTTGGATTGCTGCGTATTGCCCTGATAGCAGTCCGAACTGATGCGCTCCCAAACGGGTTCTTCGTCCCACTTGTACTTGATGGCGCCCTGGCAGTTACGATTGACGATGTGTTCCTTCGCAATTTCAGCTTCCACGGCATCATTGTAATAGCAATAAGGCGTCGCGAACGCAACGACATCAAAGTCGCCATTTTTTTCCAAGGTATGCTTGTATTCAGTAATTTCGCTCTGCAGGTTGGCGCCGGCGGCGGTCAAGTCGCTGTGGGTCTTAGAATGGTTGCCGATTTCATGCCCCTTTTCGACCATCGGAAAATACTTCGGCTGGTTTCCGGCATTCATGCCGCCAGTCAAGAAGAATGTCACCTTGATGTCCTGATTCTTTTCGAAATATTCCCCGAGGTTATTCAACTGGGAAATTTCGCAGTCATCAAAGGTAAACGAAACTGCACCGGGATGACCATCCCAAGGGACAGTGGTAATGGGGCCAGCATAGGCTACGGCGCCCATCAACGACATGATGACTACGGGTTTAAAAACGGCTTTCATTCTGCCCTCCAATATCAAACTACCTATAATCTAAATTCAAGGTCCGCTTATCCCAGCATGCCCAAAGCCTTTTCCGTTGTTGCAAAAGACAACGAACAGGGCGAATTTGAGTAAAAAACGCCAATTTCCCAATCCAAGATTCTACATTTGTACGTATGAAACGCATAGAAGTCGTAGCGGGAATTATTTGCGACGGCGCTCCGCATTCAGCGGGCACCCGGTTCTTTGCCACGCAACGCGGCTACGGCGAACAAAAAGACGGCTGGGAATTCCCCGGCGGCAAGATGGAGAGCGGCGAAACTCCCGAACAGGCCCTTGCCCGCGAACTGAAAGAGGAACTGGCCATCGACGTGAACGTGGGCGAATTCCTCTGCACCGTAGAACACGACTACCCTGCATTTCACCTGACCATGCACTGCTACTTTTGCACGCTGGCAGACGGCAACATCCCCACGCTGCTCGAACACGAGGCGGCCCGCTGGCTCACCCGCGCAGAATTGCATGCGGTGAACTGGCTCCCAGCCGACGTGAAAGTCGTCGAATCCCTAGAAAAGCACCTTCTATAAAAAAGGCTCGCCGTTACCGACGAACCTTTAGGAGGTGTTATATAGGAAACTCTAAAAATCCTTAGAACTGTTCGAAGAACTTGTGGACTTCTTCAGGAACCCAGGTGCTTTCCCAGTTCCAGCCGATGTTCATGTTGCCGGTGTCGTGGGCAGTCCACTGGTGATCTCCGGGCCAGCTACACCATTTTACGGGGAAACGTTCGTCCACATTCTTAAAGTCATAGCACACGTGACCCGTGTTGCCGCTGACTTCTTGCGGCTTTTCGCTGCTCGCATCGGTGAAGTCACCATTTGCGTCGGCCTTGCCGTTACGCTTCAGGATGCGCGGAAGGGCGCTGTTCTTGCCGCGGTTGTAATCGCAGCGACTATCGTTTACGCCATGAACGTTCATCCAGGCGATGGGCAGGTTCTTCATGTTGTCGCCTTCGGGGAGCCAGATGTTGTAATCGGCCACAGCGTAGGTGGCGGCAGCGCGGACGCGGCTCTGCATGTCCTGCATCAAAGAGTAGCTGAACATGGCGCCGAAGCTGAATCCTGTAATGAACACGCGGCTCGTGTCGATGCAGTAATTTTCTTCGAGGGTGGTGAGTGTCTGGGCAAAGAAATCGTGGTCACCCTGGCCCTTGGTCCATAAGCCTCCGATTGCATCGAGCGATACAAAGATATAGTCGCCGTTCTTGTCGAGTACCTGCTGGCCATAATAGGGAGTGGGGTGGTCATAGTCGGCGGCGTGATGCACAAAGTCCTCGCCGCGGCTACCGTAGCAGTGCAACGCGAAAAGCACCTTGTGCGGTTTCGTGTTGTCGTAGTTCTTGGGCAAGGTAATAAAGTAGTCGCGGGTATCGCTGCCAACCTTGATCTGGAACTGGTCGCCGTTTTCGACGCTCTTGACTTTCTGCAACTTGGACGTCGTGCCGCAACCCTTACTCGGGGTGGGCCTGTTACCGAGCGCATAGCCGAACTTGAATTTTTCTTCAGGCTTGTACAGTTTTACGTCGAGGGTGGTATCGAGAGTACCCAGCGGCACCGTGAGCGTATCGAAACCTTCGGCCACAAAGCGGATTGCTTCGCCTGCGGCGGCGTCTTTCATAAGGGCGCCATTGTCACTTGTAGCGGCAATTCTGCTGGCGTTCCCGTCGGTAGTAAACTTGAAATTCTGCTTGGCGCTACCCACAGAAACCTGTGCGAAATAGGTGCCGCGTGCCTTGACTTTCTGAGTCAGGTCGAGAGTGCCGGCGCCCTGCAAGGTTTTCTTGAAAACCTGGTTGCCGAGGGAGTTGAAAATTTTCACCTGCACCGGCGAGGCGCTGCTCTGGGAATAAGAGAGAATGCCGTTATTGATGCTGAGGTAACCGGGTTTGTTCACCGAGGCGATCGCTTGAATATCCTCGTCTTCGTGAATGGTGAATTTACCCTGAGCGTCGGTCGTTGCCGTTTTGCCTTCTTTCAGGAGGCTTACCGAGGCGCCCTGGAGGGCCTTGCCCTGATCATCGGAAACTGTACCCGAGACAGTGTAAGCAGACGCTACTCCGCAAAACGCCAAAAGGCATGATGCCGCAAACAGATTGGATGCTTTGACAAGCATATTTTCTCCTTTTTTAGACTTCCCAACTTAACTCACTATAAACTAATCTATCATCCGAGATAAAGCTCACCGTGACGTGGCTCACTTATGGACGAATTGTCTATAAAAATATTTTTACCGACTGCAAGCGGAAAATCTACCCGACAATGACCTTGTAGAATTCAAGGAACTGTGCAGGGGAAAGTTCTTCGGCGCGGACCGTCGTGGGGTAATCCAGCAGCTCGATAGCTTCTTGAATTTTCTTTTTGTCGTAAGCGCGGCCGAACGAATTGGCGAGCGTCTTGCGCTTTTGAGTGAAGGCGGCGCGCACGAAGTCGAAGAAGCCCTCGGGAGCCTGCAAGGCGTCGGCCTTAGGCGTCAGTAACATGGTGGCACTGTCCACATTGGGCCGGGGCGTGAAATGCTCCGGCCCGATCTTGCGGAGAATCTGGGTGTCGGCGTAGGCAGACACCAGCACCGAAAGGCTACCGTAATTGCTGCTGCAGGGACTTGCACAGATGCGTTCAGCGACTTCCAGCTGTACCATTCCCATAAAGCCCTTGGTCAGGTGCAATTTCGGCATCAGGCCCGCGATAATCGCCGTGGACACATTGTAAGGCAAGTTACCTGTAACCCAGGGCTTTTCGTGGGCATCCAGAAACGCCTGCAAGTCGAACTTCAAGAAGTCAATGTTTTCGATATGGAAATTCTCGCGGCCCCGGAATTTTTCTTGCAAAAATTCCACGCACTGCTCGTCGATTTCGACGGCAGTGAGTTGCACGTCGCGATCCAGCAGGTGTTCCGTCAAGGCGCCGTGCCCGGGCCCAATTTCAAGCACCGCCTCGCCCGCATTCGCCGGCAAGTCTCCCGCGATCATCTGCGCGGTAGGTACATCCAAAAAATTCTGTCCAAATTTACGACGGCGGGCTCGATCCATAAATTAAATGCTCACTAGAAATTGATAAACATGCCGATAGATGTCATGACTTCATCGGTAGTAGAGAAGGCTCCAAAGGGATTGCTCAGGAACTGCTTTGTAAAGGCGACTTCTACTGCGGCCATTTCGTATTCTACGCGCATACCCATATTTGCCGTGGTAACGCCCGAAGAAATATCCATGGACTTGGTAGACACATCGTTAATGTAGGAATCCCTGTACCTGAATACATCCCACTGGTGAGATGCGCTACCGAAAGCGATTACGTGACTGCCAAGCATCACTTCGCCCAAGATGTTGGGGGTTGCCATCAAGGCATATTCATTGTGCCTGCTGCAAACATTCTTGATGCGGTCATAGCTGGCCATGGGCATCATCATATTCAAGCCCAAAAACACACGGGCCTTTTCATGGGTAAGAATGGCACCACCAATATTCAGTTCGGGAACCACTTCCACGCGGGCCGTAGAATCGGTCATGCGGGTCGTAGAGGTGGCAAGGTAATGCTTGCCGTCCTGTTCAAACATGCTCTTTTCGGTAACCTTGCTCCTGGAATTGTAGCGGTAAACGCTCAAGCCCGCAGTCCACGAAATCGTTCCAGGCCTGGATACTATAAATTTTCCGCCCAGGTTCCATACATCCGATTCCGTTTCTACCTCGCCGCCGTAAACAGCGTTTTCACCTTCGGGCTGGTCATAGGCCACTCTGAGTGCCAAATCCAAACCAGAGAACCTTGCAGACAAAGTTCCACCCACAGCCGAACCGGCCGAAGTTCCCTTTATGGTTTCTTCGGCACCCGTGTCATCGTCATCCACGTAGCTCCATTTTTTGCCCACGGCGCCCTGCAACATGAAGCCGAAATACTGCTTTGCAAGACCTGCGGTCACAAGGGCCAAATCGTTGTTATTGTCGAAGGCGAAGAAATAGGTCGTGTTCTGTCCGAAAGAAACCACACCTTCTTGGTCAACGGGTTCAAAGTAGGCAAAACGGCGACTAAACATCCTATGAGGAATGGACATTTCGCCACCTACCGTTGCCGCGGCAGCCTCGTTGGCAACCGGGTTATAGGCATTACCGTGCAAGACCTTGCTCAAGGAATTTTCAGCAGTCTTTGCCGTATCTGCAACGGGAACCTGCTTCGCTTCCCAACCCAAATCCGTGACTTCTGCGGCAGGGGGTTCTGCAACCGGGATGATATAAACCGGAGCAACAGAATCCACGACCGGTTTTGCAGTATCGAGAACCATAGCCGTTTCGGTCTGTTCCGGTTTCGCGGATTCATCTGCCCAAAGGGCTTCTATGGTATTCGCTGTCGTATCTGCAACTGCTTCCGATGCGGCCTCAGGAACTACTTCCGCACTCTGTACCGTAGAATCCACAACGGCAGAATCTGCAGGAGCATTCTCGACAGGAGCGACTTCAACATTTTCTGCAACAGGCTGGACCGGTACAGAATCCGGCACAGCGGTAGCGGCTAAAGAATCCGGAGCCGTTTCCGTCTGAGCCATGGCGCCAATCGAGACGCCCATCACAAGAGTAAAAATATGCTTTGCGACATTCATATTTATAACCTCTCATTGTTAAAGTCTTGCTTTTACCAGCCTGTACAAGTCAGCAAATACAGCATCGGGAGTGCGATCCGCATCGATAGCCGCAACACAGTCGCTGTAGTCGCGGGCCGCGGCAAGGTACCCCTTGCGCACCCTCTCGAAAAATTCGGCTTTTTCACTCTCCAGTCGATCGGGTGCCTCGCCCCGCTTCGCGGTGCGCGCGCGTCCCCGCTGCACATCAATGTCAAGCACTACGGTCAGCTCCGGAAAACATCCATCGCAAGTGATTTCCGTAAGGCGCTGCACAAGATCTGCACCCAAGCCGCGGGCGTATCCCTGGTAAGCAAAAGTGCTCCACGCAAATCTGTCGGCTATAACAATCTTGCCTGCATCGAGCGCGGGTTGAATAATTTCGGCAATCACCTGGGCGCGTGCTGCATTGTACAACAAGAGCTCCGTCTTATCGCTCATGATTCCCTTGAAACTTGTATCCAAAAGAATCTCGCGGACCCGTTCCGAAATCTTGGCACCGCCCGGTTCACGCAGCTTCACCACGGAATACCCTTCTTTCGTAAGAGCATCAATGAGCATATCGATCTGGGTCGTTTTACCCGAACCGTCGATACCTTCCAAACTAAAAAAATGCTTTGCCGTTTTCATAGTAGTTTTTCTTGTACTTCAAAAAGTTAGAAAAAATTTATACTATTCCAAGAAAATGCTATCTTTACTTCGCTTTTTGCAACTTACGGAGTTTTTATGCCATCAGAAAATGCGATTATTGAACGAGCCGAAATGTATTTGCGTAAACTTTCTTGCGGAATCAACCCGCTGACAGACGAAATTCTGCCCGAAGGTGACTCCTGCAAGCAGGAACGAATCAGCAAGTGCCTCGCCTATGTCGCCTCCCTGTTGCAGCAGCAATTGAACCACGACCATGTGGCCCCGCTTCCCGTAGAGCAGCCCCGTGCCGTAAAACGCGCCGCGAAACCCGCCATGCAAGATTTGGCCATCGACGCCGAAACCCTGAAGGGTTACCGCTTCTTCGATTACCCGGTTTCCATTTCCCGCGTGGTGCGCAACGTGAACGAACTCTTGCCCAAGAACATGAACCACCTGCTGTATGCCGACGTGGCAAACTTCCTGGTGCAAGAAGGCATTCTCGAAAGACAGTCCACCGAAAACGGCACCGATGCAAACCTGCCCACCGCCAAGGGTGAATCTTACGGATTCGAAAAGGGCGAATCGGATTTGCGCGGCCACCACAACATTTATACGCAGTGCTGGCAACAGGCACAGCAGTTCATTCTCGACAACATTCAAAAGTGTGTCGCCATCGCCAACGAACGCTATGCCGCACGCAAAGCCAACCAGGCCCAAGGTGACGAGCAGGAATATG
This sequence comes from Fibrobacter sp., assembly GCA_045221475.1. Classification (GTDB taxonomy): domain Bacteria; phylum Fibrobacterota; class Fibrobacteria; order Fibrobacterales; family Fibrobacteraceae; genus Fibrobacter. The sequence continues at coordinate 23,113 of JBGUWV010000116.1, read as the reverse complement.
CTCCGAAACGTGTGCAGAAGGCAAAATTCCACCTGACCGCAGAGCAGTTGGCAAACTACCCCGCCGAAGATACTCCGGTGCCCGTCAGCGAAATCGCACGCCGCCTCAACGCCCTCGTAGGCGACAACATGGAACACATCTACTACAAGGTCATTCGCGACTGGTTCGTAGAACAAGATTACCTTGAATTCAAGAATTCCCCCGAAGGCCGCGCCGCCTTCTTGCCCACCGAAAAAGGCTCCATGAGCGGACTCTTCGTGGAATCCCGCACCGGCAAAGATGGCGAACTCTACGACGTCGTGATGTACGATTCAAAAGCCCAGAAGATTTACCTGGACCACCTGGCCAGCGAAAACTAATAAAGCCCCGCAAGCATAACAATCTTTCATGCCCAGCATCGACTGGGCATTTTCTTTTTTAAAACAAAAAAAACCGCCTAGATAGGCGGCTCTTTTGATAAATTAATCTGGAATTACTCCAAGTCCTTGCCGTGGCACTTCTTGTACTTGAGGCCAGAACCGCACCAGCACGGATCATTGCGACCCAGCTTCGGAGCCTGCTGCTGGGCGCGACGACGTGCAGCGGCGAGCATGGCGGGGTTCACCTGACGGGTGCCCGGAAGTGCGGACTGCGGCATCGGCGGGGCCTCCTGCTGTTCCTCGGAAATCGCATTCGTTTCAGAAGTAGCAGCCTGGCCAGCGAGACCGGCGGGTTTTGCACCTTCGGCGCTCATTTCTTCAGCCGGAGCTTCTGCAGATTCCTTCGCATTGCTCGCAGCATCGTCAGAGGCAGCGCCGTTAGCGGCCTGGGCTTCTTCGGCAGCCTTCTTTTCGGCTTCGATCTGTTCCTTGCTCTTAAGCTGCAACTGATCCGGAGAAACCGTCACGCCGTTCGGGAGCGTAATGCGGATGTTCAAGATGCGGAGAGCCGTAAGGGTTGCAATCTTTTCCATGCAGCCTTCGAACAGCTTGTAACCTTCGTTCTTGTAAACCATCAGCGGATCCTTCTGGGCGTATCCGTGGAAGCGGATAGAATCCTTCAGCTGGTCCATGGCATACAAGTGTTCCTTCCACACCTGGTCAATGGTCATCAACAGGAAGCGGCGTTCAATATTGCGGAAGTCTGCTTCCGGAATAATCTTCGTGAGCTTTTCGTAGCGGGCCTTGCACATGCCGATGATTTCATCGAGCACCTGTTCCGGCGTCTTGCTCATGGCATCTTCCAGCGTGAGGCTGTATTCCATACCGAGGCTACGCTGCAAGTCGATATGCAGGCCTTCCAGGTTCCAGGCTTCGGCATAAGTCTTGGCCGGAATGTAGCTAGACACCTTGATATCGCAGGCATCTTCGATACGGTTCATGATTTCTTCGCGGATGTCTTCGCCGTTCAGAATGCGGCGGCGCAGGCCGTAAATCACCTTACGCTGTTCATTCATCACGTTATCGTAGTCCAGCAAATGCTTACGGATATCGAAGCTCTGGCCTTCCACGCGGCGCTGGGCACCACGAATGGAGCGGCTTACGATCGGGTGAGTAATCACTTCGTCTTCGCCCACGCCAAAGCGGGTCATCAAGTTCTTCACGCTGTCGCCACCGAAGATACGCATCAGGTTATCGTCGAGGCTCAAGAAATACTGGCTAGAACCCGGGTCGCCCTGACGGCCGGAACGACCACGCAGCTGGTTGTCGATACGGCGAGATTCATGACGTTCGGTGCCAAGCACATGCAAACCGCCAAGCTCGGTAACTCCCGGGCCAAGGGCAATGTCGGTACCACGACCGGCCATGTTGGTTGCAATCGTCACCTTGTCCTTGTGACCGGCGTACTGAATGATTTCAGCTTCGCGGCCATGGTTCTTGGCGTTCAAGACTTCGTGCGGAATGCCTTCCTTTTCAAGGAGGCCATGCAAATGTTCGGACTTTTCGATAGAAGCCGTACCCACGAGGAGCGGCTGGCCCTTTTCGTGACGTTCCTTGATTTCAGCCACAATGGCACGCCACTTGGCATCTTCAGACTTGTACACCATGTCCTGCAGGTCCTTACGGATGCAAGGCTTGTTAGTCGGAATCACCCAAGTGTTCATGTTATAAATCTTGATGAATTCCGTTGCTTCGGTTTCGGCGGTACCCGTCATACCCGAAAGCTTCTTGTACATACGGAAGTAGTTCTGGAACGTAATCGTTGCAAGCGTCTGGTTTTCGCGACGGATCTGCACACCTTCCTTGGCTTCGATAGCCTGGTGCATACCGTTGCTGTAGCGGCGGCCTTCCATAAGGCGGCCCGTGTTTTCGTCGACGATGATGATTTCGGTATCGCGGACGATGTAGTCCACGTCCTTTTCGTAAAGGTACCAAGCCTTGAGAGCGTTATCCAAGAAGTGCACCCAGTCGGCATGTTCGCCGTACAGGTTCGTGATGTGCATGAGTTCCTGAATGTGGTTCACACCCTTTTCGGTCAGCTGGATGTTCTTGTCCTTTTCGTCGACCGAGAAGTCCTTGTTCTTAATGAGCTGCTTGGCGATTTCGTTTGCCTTGGCGTACTTTTCGGTAGCGTCTTCGGCCGGGCCACTGATAATGAGCGGCGTACGGGCTTCGTCAATCAAGATGGAGTCGACTTCGTCAACGATACAGAAGTTCAGTTCGCGCTGCACCAAGTGGTTCGGTTCCACAGCCATGTTGTCGCGCAGGTAGTCGAAGCCGAATTCGTTGTTGGTACCGTAGGTCACGTCGCTGTTGTAGCTGACGCGGCGCTCTTCGGGAGAAAGGCCGTTCACGATCAGGCCCACCGTGAGTCCCAGGAACTTATAGACCATACCCATCTGCTTGGCGTCACGGCCAGCGAGGTAGTCGTTCACGGTCACCACATGCACACCGTGACCAGAAAGACCGTTCAGGTAAACCGGGAGAGCAGCAGCAAGCGTCTTACCTTCACCGGTCGCCATTTCAGCGATGGCACCTTCGTGGAGCACCAAACCACCGATCATCTGCACGTCGAAAGGCATCATGCGGAAGGGCTTCACCGAATCAGGGTAAAGTTCGCGGACCTTGGCGTACACGGAGGCGGGCAGGTAGACTTCCCATTCGTTCTTGCCGGCGGCAAGTTCAGCCTTCGCGGCATTCACCGATTCCTGGAGTTCCGGGCCCAGGCGGCTAAAGTCGAAGTTGTTTTCGGGCTTGAAGATGTTGAAGATACCCAGGCGGCGGTCGCAAGCTTCTTGGCACACGGCAAAGGCTTCGACCTTGATATCTTCGAGAGTTGCGCCATTCTTCAGCTTTTCGCGGAATTCTGCGCTCTTGGCGGCAAGGGCGGCGTCATCCAAAGCTTCCAGGGCTTCGCGGGCCTTGTGGATTTCGGCAATCACCGGGCGCAGCTGCTTGACCTTACGTTCGTGCGGGGTACCAAAGATCTTGTGAAGAACGGTATCGACTATGCTCATCTTTTTCCTTTTTACGGCCGAGGGCACTGCCCGCGGTCTCTGATTAAAAATTTACGGGGAGAATTTAGCAAATTGCATGCCAAATCAAAATCGTTTAGTCTTGAAACAGAGGCCTATTGCCGAGTCTGTCGCAGAATCTGGGCCAGCATGGCCTTGCACCCCTCGTTCACATCGTCCCAAGTGGCGACAAAATCGCCTGTATACCAGGGATCAGCCACATCGCGGCTCTTGCCGACCCAATCCATCAGGAGCGAGATTTTGTGATTTGGGTCTTTTTGGAGCTCGGCCGGCAAAATCCAGCGGAGGTTGCGCAAATTGTTACGGTCCATGAGCACGATGTAGTCGTAATACTCGTAGTCGCGAACCGTCATCTGGCGCGCCGTCTTTCCGCTGCAATCGATTCCGTGCGTGGCAAGCATGCGGCGAGCCGGCGGGTAAACCGGATTTCCGATTTCTTCGGTACTCGTCGCGGCACTTGCGATTTCGAATTCAATATCCGCTAACGATTCAGCAGGCAAATCCCGCACCAACTTTTTCATCACGAATTCAGCCATGGGACTTCGGCAAATGTTCCCGTGGCACACGAACAGAATCTTGATTTTCATGCAGACAAACTATTCTAATTAATTTATTTAAGCTGAACCTTTTGCAAATGATTACCGATGCGTACCAAGTAAGCTCCTGCACGTGCAACCGTCATGCCAAAATTCGCCGATTCCACTTGTCCCTGTTTCACAATGCGACCCTGCATATCGAGCAACGCATAGGCGGCACCCACGCGAGCATTTGCCACCTGAATTTCGCGACCGACAACAGAAAGCGTAAATTGCGGAAGCTCATTCATTGCCGGCAAAGCATCTTTGCCCTTGCTGGAGCTGCTGGATTTTGCAGAACTGCTAGAGGACTTGGCGGTACTGCTAGAAGATTTTGCATTGCTTGAGCTGGACTTTGCTTCGCTGGAACTGGATTTAGCCGTGCTGCTGGAAGAAGCCGCTACACTGGAGCTGCTCGGGATAGACTTCCATTGCGCCGATACAGACAAGTCCTCGGATACTGTCGCGGGAATTTCAGTCACAATGTCATTACCCCATTTCCAGCCAGCAAAGGAATAACCATATCTCGAAGGCGTTGGCAACGGTAGCACCTGTCCAGGCGTATGGAAAAGAACATTGATCGGCAAATCAACATACCTTGCCACATACAGCAGAACAAGATACTGCGTCTTATCTACCGAGAATACAGGATATTCATCGCCCTGAATCCAGTTATCGCCCCTGACACTACCCACAACCTCTGCACCGGTGGAATCCTTTAGTACATAGCCTTGCAGCGCCTTTGCCACAGTGCTATCTTCAAAAGCCTCCGCCTTGACAGGAGTACCGATACTGTCTTCAGGCAGCGTTCCGTCCAAATAGAAGTTGTTTTCAAAAGTGACTTCACTATCATACATTTTTGAAGGCTTATCGCCGATAACCCTACCCTTGCTGTAATTGTTAAGGACAAATGAGCGTTCAGGCCTGCATGTTTCATATTGACATTTTCCCAAATCACCTACATAATAAGCCCCGATCAGGCCACCATATCTGCCCTTAGTTTCTATGTCGGCAACATTGTAGTTATTCGCAATGAAGAAGTTGCCTGCCGCTTCACCTACCAGTCCTCCGACAGGTCCTATAGCAACAAATCCTTCTACAGGGGGCCTCTCGATGACAATGCTGCCTTCATTGTAATTCTGCACAAGAACTGTAAATTCGTCAGCATGACCAATAATACCGCCAACATCTGTTGATGTAGCATGAATGATTCCCCGATGACCGCTGTTTCTTATAATCAGCAAATTATGCGCTTCCGAGACTAGACCACCAGCAGTTCCGCCCCTTACATAAATAGCGCCATCAAAATGCGTATTTTCAATTTCCATAATTGCAGTAGAATTGGTATAGCTGCAAATAATTCCGCCAGCATCATAATCACTTGAAATGAAAGAGTCCTTGACCTTTAAATTACGGATGGTGATTGTTTTTGCATAATACTTGGGGCTTGCATCATAAAACATCCCTTCGGAACCGTTTATATAAAGCCCAGAAACAGTGTGTCCCTGACCATCGAAAATTCCACCATTGTAAAATGCAATCATTTTCCATGGCAGAAATTCATGCATCCTTGCGCTGTCGAGAGTTCCATCGCGCTTCAAGACATTCTCGTTGACAATGATATCCTTCGTAAGCTTTCCACAAGCATAACCCAGACGCTCATCCTCATTGTATTTTCCTGTGGTAAACGAGCCGTCCGCAAGCGCCGAAAAGCCATAAAGTTCCTCGGCATCGGAAATCATGTAGCAGCTGTCCGCAGGGTCTATCGCCGGTTTCTTGTATTCAAACCACTTTGCATAGAATTCCTTGTCGCCCTTGTCACTGGTCGTGATGGAATCGACAGGATTGCCGGTCAGCTCTTCGTTGTCATACCAGCCTATAAAGATGCTGCCGTCACGCGTATAACGGCGAGAAAGTTTTCTGCCAATACCACCCAGATAGCAGTCTTCAGAATCCCCCAGGATGAGCGCATCTTGATAACTTGCAGTAGGATTGCCGCATCCCATATAAGACCCAGATTCAGTCACGCCACCATTGGCATAGTAGATTATCTTGTAACGGTCATACATCCTAGCCCAGTATTCAAGGTCACCCGTTGTAGTATTGGAAATCGCTGTATCGTTTTCTCCACTGAAATCGGCATTCCTATACCAGCCACCAAAAACTAGGTTCTCCTTGGACGTTCCCTTAGGAAGCATCGTAGTGAGGCCGGCAACATAATTGTCAAAATATCTTGCCGTATCACCATCGAAGGTATGGAATTCAACCGAATACCTGGCCGCAATGGAGTTATTAAGTTTACCCGAGAAATTCGGATAAGGATCCTTGCCGACATCCTGTCCCCAAATGGCGCCACTCGAATTTTCTCTCAATAAATATGCCACCGCACCGTCGCGGAATGCGGCGGAATCTACTAGAACTCCATTATCGCTAGACCCTTTTTCCAGTACGTAACAGTTGTTGATCTTGATTGATTCTTTCGGACTATACGGATAACCTATCAATTGGGAATAAAATTCATACTTATTGTCTACAAGTTCTCCAGCGCTATAGCAATTTGTCAAGGTCAATGAAGTATTCTCGCCCACATAACCGACAACGCCCCCAACAGAGGGAACACGACTAGGCTGGCTTCTTGTAGCTTCAAGCTCAGACAGCGAATAGAAATTAGTTATTTGGGCTTCACCATCTCCAGTAACAGATTCTACAAGAACACCAGCTACGCTTTTTGTCAAGAAATAGGAATCGATTATTCCCAAATCCTTGACAACGACCGTATGTTCGCTTGACGAGACAAAAGATTTAAAGAGGCCCGAACCCGTCTCGGAGTAAAGTCCCGAAATGACATGTCCATCGCCGTCGAATGTTCCCGAGAATTCCTTTATCGGTTCCCACACGGCCAAGTAATCGGCTCCATCGCTGCCAGGCCAGGCCCACTTACTCAAGACACTGTCATTCACGACAATGTCCTTCGTGAGCTTGCCGCAAACGGAAGGATTCGCCCCAACGGAATCGTTCCCGTTTACAATTTCGGCGAATCCGTAAAGTTCCTCAGCAGTTGAAATCTGGTAGCATCCGCCAGAAAGCTCCGGAACCTTGGAGATGATTCCCTTGGCAGAAACCGCTGTAGCACCCGCCATAAAGGCAAGCGTTACGATAGCAAAAGAAAATGGCCTGAACTTCATGATTTATGTTCCTCTCCAGAAAATCCATTTAATCTAACATAACTAAAAATAATAACTATTTTTTAGCGCATGCCAACCCGTACCCATGTAACGCACGAATTTCCGGCCCTATACGACCGCGAATCCCGCGTGCTGCTGCTCGGCTCCATACCCTCGCCCAAGTCACGCGAAATGGCATTCTATTACGGGCACCCGCAAAACCGCTTCTGGAAAGTCATGGCTGCCGTACTCGGCGAAAGCGTGCCCGAAACCATCGCCCAAAAGAAGGCCATGCTCAAAAAGCATCACGTGGCCCTGTGGGATGTTCTGGACAGCTGCACCATCGTGGGCGCAAGCGACACCAGCATCGAAGACCCCGTTGTAAACAACATAAAAGAACTCGTGAACAAGTCCAAAGTCACGCGCATCTTTTGCACCGGCGCCACCGCCCACAAACTGTACCAGAAACTCTGCGCCAAAGACGTCGGAATAGACGCAGTCAAGCTCCCCTCAACCTCGCCCGCCAACTGCGCCGTATCGCTGGAGAAGCTGGTTGAGGCGTATAAGGCAATTTTGGAATAAAGCTCGTCGGCTAAACAAGCCGCCAAAACGCTAGCGGTTTCCTCGTTTTTTTCAACCGTCAATTCCTATCTGTAGTTCTTTCAGTGTAGTTTTTCTGTGTAGTCTTCAGGGTAGTTTTTAAGGTAGTTATTGGAGTAGTTTTTTGGGGTAGTTTTCTGACCACCTATTTGACCACCTGCCGCTATAGCACTTAATCGCCTACGGCGTATCCATAGGTTTTATTGTAGCGTTTATTGTAGCATTTATTATAGCCACTAATGTCGGGTTTAGCTCATCGTGTCATACGCAGGGAAATTTTGAGCCACATTTTGGGCCATTTTTTGTTTCACCGAACATTCCCCCGAACTTTACACCGAATTTTTCACCGAACCTTCTGTGAACCACTGAAGGCATCCAATATTTGCAAAGTCTCAAATTATTTTACATTTTCCAAAATTTTGTCCCAAAATACTTGACTTTTGTCCCAAGATTATTTATATTAAGGAGCAAGGTAGGTCAAGTCCATGAAAAAGAAGAATGTTATCAATCTGATTCGCTATTACGCCGAGAAAAATGATCCCGCTTTCCGCGAGGAGGCATACGAAATAGCCCGGGATTTTGACGCTAGCGGCGATTTTCAGCTTTCGGAATACATCATGGCCCTTATGTCCAGTGCGAACGCCTTTGTGCCGCAAATGCACGAAGACCAGATGACTTTTTTCCGCAAGGTCGCCCCTTCGCACGATTCGCTGCCGCTCCCTACGCCCATTGAGAAGGACATTATCGGAATCATCAACGCCATCCAGCGAAACATGGGAATCAACAAGTTCCTGTTCCAGGGCGCACCCGGGACGGGCAAGACCGAATCCGTGCGGCAGATTGCCCGCATTCTGGAGCGCGACCTGTTCTGCGTCGATTTCGACACCATCATCGACAGCAAGCTCGGCCAGACGCAAAAGAACATCGCCGCATTGTTCGATGAACTGAACCATTTTGCGCACCCCGAAAAAATCCTCGTCCTGTTCGACGAGATAGACGCCATCGCCCTCGACAGAACCAACTCTCACGACCTTCGCGAAATGGGCCGTGCCACGTCGGCCATTCTCAAGGGCTTCGACAACCTGAACGAACAGATTACCGTCATCGCCACGACGAACCTTTTCAAGCACTTTGACAAGGCACTTTCCCGCCGTTTTGATTCTATTGTCGATTTCAACAGATACACGCAAGAAGACCTGCAAGAAATCGCGGAGTCTATTTTGAACAGTTTCCTGACCAAGTTCAAAATTGCCGGTCGGAACACGAGGCTATTCTTCAAGATTATCAGCAAGAACGGAAGCCTCCCCAATCCAGGTGAACTCAAGAACATCATCAAGACTGCAGTCGCATTCAGCGACGCAAGCATTGAGTGCGATTACCTTAGACGCCTGTACGAAAAATTCATCGGCCACATTCCTAATGACCTGCAAAAATTACAGGACCAAGGTTTCACCGTCCGCGAAATCGAAATACTTTCTGGCGTTTCAAAGAGCCAAGTAGCCAGAGCTTTACAAGGAGATAAATAATGAATGACGTTCTCCTTTTAAAAGGGCAGTTTGTGCAAAAATCGCGCCCAGAAGGTTCTCCTGTAAGACAACTTCCAAGTAAAGCTGCCAAGCATGGAGTTTCTGCAGAGCATATTAACGATTTGATTTTCCAGTTGAAAGATGTCAAGACATTTTGGGAAGACCATACTCTTATTCAAAACATCTTAATTGATGTTCATTATGACAGAATTATAGCCAAAAGCAATCGAGTCCAAAACCTTTTTGAAACAAATTGTAGCGATTGCATTGTTGGCGCACGATTCACCCCTACTAGCCCTAAAAAACACATCATTACCTATTGTTTTGCTAGAAACGCGATTGACCACGCTATCGAAACACTAAAAAAATGTGAAAAGATTGTCTCTGAACAATACGATGGCGAAATTCTCAAACAACATGTTGATGAAATAAATGATCAAAAAATTGGTTTCAAGGGTATCTCTAGAACTCGTTTCGTTTCCAGCATAGTAGATTGTTACTATGTTGAGAAATTCGCAATCAGAAGGACTCCCGTTGATGTAAAAGATAGAACCATCATCTCTCTTTACCAAACCAATGAGAATACCATTGAACTTCTCAAAAAAATAAAAATCAATATAACAGAAGACCGTATTCTTGACGGAACAACGCTACTTTTAAATCCAAGTGATATTCAAAAGATAAACAACAATGCGCCATACCTTATAGCGATGGCCACTTCAGATTTGGCAAAATACACCAAAAACGATTTTGTCTCAGAAGGAAAAAAATCGAGAACTATAGAACCTCCTCAAAACGAGCCTGTTATTGGAGTTATAGATACATTATTTGATACAAGCGTTTATTTTTCCAATTGGGTTGAATTCGAAAATAGATTTTCACCAGAAATTCCCGTATCGCAAAAAGATTTTGAACATGGAACACAAGTTTCTTCCATCATCGTTGACGGGCCTTCTCTCAATCCCAATCTAGACGATGGTTGCGGCCATTTTCGAGTCAAACATTTTGGCGTAATGGGAGAAAAAAAGGGAAGTACATTCACCATCTTGAAAACTATTCGTGATATTGTTAGCGAGAACAGACAAATAAAAATATGGAATCTGTCATTAGGCACGGTTCAGGAAATATTAGAGGATTATATTTCTCCAGAAGCAGCTATTCTTGATAAAATTCAATCGGATTACGATGTAACATTTGTCGTTGCGGGAACTAACAAACGGAGTACAGATAAAATCGGACCGAAACGAATTGGAGCTCCTGCAGATTCCATCAATTCTATTGTTGTTAATTCCGTTAACTTTGATAAAAAACCTTCGTCTTATACAAGGTGTGGCCCCGTACTATCTTTCTTTAACAAGCCGGATTTCAGCTACTATGGTGGTGATTACAAGCAGCGACTTATCGCTTATGGGCCAGAAGGCGAAAACGGCGTTTACGGAACATCATTTGCAGCGCCGTGGATTTCTCGTAAACTAGCTTACCTCATCCATATACTTGGTCTAAATAGAGAAGTAGCCAAGGCTTTACTGATAGATTCTGCAGCGGGCTGGATGAAAAAGGAAATTCCTTCCGAAAAAATTGGTTTCGGAATTGTACCGATTAAGATTAATGACATCGTTCAAAGTAAAGATGATGAGATTCGCTTCATCTTAATGGGCGTTTCAGAAAAATTTGATACATACAATTACAACATCCCTGTTCCTGTCGCAAATGCAATGCATCCTTTTGCCGCAAGAGCGACATTGTGCTATTTCCCCAAATGCAATAGAAACCAAGGCGTTGATTATACGAATACTGAAATCAGCATGCAATTTGGAAGAGTTAAAGATATCATTTCCAAAAATAAAAAAATTATCAACTCTATAAACGGCAATGCTCAAGACACAGATAAACCCGCTATATTCAAAGATCTTTCTGAAGAAAGCGTGCGTGCCGACTATCGCAAATGGGACAACGTCAAATATGTTGCAGAAAAAGGCTTTGGCACACTTCGACCTCATGACGCCTACAGTCCCGATGGTCTATGGGGCATCAGCTTAAAAACCAAAAACAGGCTAAATTTACAAGATGGTGTCGGTCTGCACTTCGGTATAGTAGTTACTCTAAAAGAGATTTATGGGAAAAACCGACTTGACGAATTTAAACAACGGTGTTTAATGCGCGGTTGGCTTGTAAATCCCGTAAATGTTGAAAATCTCGTTGACGTCCGCAACAAGGCTGAAGAAGATATCGTGTGGGAATAAGAATCCTTATAATAACAATTCAAAATTGAGATGAAAATGAAAAAAGTAATCAACGCAGTTCATGATTTTATTATTATCAAAATTTTGATGATAGCATGCCCAATTATAGCGGGTCCATATTACTTATGTTTAGATGTCTTTGGAGATAAATGGAAATGGATATCTCTGCATCCTGTCTTTCATCAATATTTATTTTTTATATTCATTGCTATTGGAACATTGACATCATTACTTCATGCTATTTATGAATATACAAATAGAAATTCAAAAGATTATTCTCAAGATGTTCTAGACTGTTTTAATAATGTAGTGAAATTAAAGAAGACAAGATTTTTAAGCAAACTTAGTGACATTGCACCTCAGTCAAATATTTTTAAAATTATTACTCATCCTATAGATCAAATTCAACAATCTTCTGTTGAATACTACACATTACTTGCTAGAATATTTAAAATACCCCAAGACCATATTGATATCACAATTATTGATTATACAACAGCTCCTCCAAAATTTATTTTCCAAAAAAATCAAAATACAAAACATACACACCCACAACAACTACTATCAGAAAAATCAACCGCTGCTCTTTGTATAGATCGCGGCTTACCAATTTATATTGCTGATAAAAATAAATCCGAAAAATCTAAGGAATATTTTATCAGTAATTCAGATAGAATAATGGGAAATGGGTCTATATATTGTTATCCCGTTTTGATTAACAAAGCCTCTATTCAGCACAAATATATTATCACAATTTCTACATATGGAAAGAGATTTTGCGATTCACCGTCTGTAATTACAGAGGATTCAACAAAAAACATTCTGCAAAATATTGCAGAAAGAATTGAACTAGAATTAGATCTTCAGGCTATAAAAGACTATACGGAAGAGCAAAAAAAGAAAAAAACGCAAGGAAAGGAAAAAAAATAAACAACTTATTCTCATTCCAAGTCTACGACTTACGCAACACACATTTCAGAATTCCAATGGTTCTGTATTCTAATTCTGCATCTAATTCTATTGTTGTATAATCCTTATTTAATGGAATCAATTCTATCTTAGAATGCTCCCATCCATCTTCGGTTTGTCTTTTTGTACTATGATATTTTTTGATAGTATATTTACCACCGTAATCAGAATCGTCATCACGACATTGCGTTAACACAACTTCGCCGTCACGGCTCCCCGCGCGATACCACTCAAACACGCAAATATCGCCATTATGAATCGTGGGAAGCATGGAATCACCTTTAGCATGAACGGCAAAATACTTTTTCGCATCAGGCTTAATTCCATTACCTGAAACATCTATCCAACCTTCTTCTTCGGGTGTTTCGCCATCTTCAAAATAGCCACATGCGGCACGCAACGTGTAAAGCGGAACGCAGCCCTCACAATAATTTGACAAAACAACAATCTTTGATTTTTCTACGCTCTCATCACACGAGGGTCTTTCAATATCAAAACCACCTGCAAGTATAAATTTACGAAGCAATTCATCAGCCTTAACAACAATCTTATATTTGGGCAAAGAAGTTTTCTCAAGCCGTTCAAAATAGGATTTTGCCTTGTCAATATTCATAGAATCTTTAATCGGCTTAAGCAGAACATTAGTGATATCCGTTTCCGACGAAACCACGTTCATTGCGTTACGCAACAATTCTACGTTAATTCCAAGTTCATCTGCAAACCGTTGTGTCCGATTATCTTGTGCACGAGATTGATATTCAACAATGTAATCGTTAAAAGTTTTACCGTCTTCCAATATAATGTCACCATTCAGATAATCCGTCAAGAACATATTGGCAAAAGCCTGTTCTTCCTGCGAAAGCGAAGCAAATGATTTATGCAAACTATTGAGCAATTTCTGTTGTTCTTCGCTCGGATCATTGGCCTGCAATGAGCGAACGTATTTTTTAAAGTTGGCATTCATATAATCCGTATTAATCTTTCCTGTAGCCAACTCAGATATTTGAAGATCAATATCGTACGGGACACCATCAGTTCCGCTACCACCACTTCCAACAGCCAGTTCATGGTATCTCTGCAGGAGTATTTCGTATGTTTCCTTGTCGATCAAAATCTTAATAACACTTCCATCAGGCATTACAGGGTTTAAATCATCCCAAGTAAAGCCTTGCAATCGAGATGCATATAAGAATTTATTGAAATTTTGAAATAGTTGTGCAAACATCGCCTTGTCAGCATCTTCTTCTGGCAAGCGTTCAAAATTCTCTATGCCACAATTTACGAACAATTCTTGAATTTCCGAGAAACATTGGTTCATTCCATTCAAATTGTCGGGTAATTTTAACACAAATAAATCAAATGGTTTATCCCCAGAATAAAGTTTGAACGCCTCCTTAACATTACGTTCCATTGTATGCGGATAACGGTAATACCGAATAATTCCATTCTGCTTATCAATCCCGTTTAATCGATTTGTACGGGAAAAAGCCTGAATCAGGTGTTCGTTTTTCAAGGCTTTATCTAGATAAAGCGTATTGACCCATTTAGAATCATATCCCGTAAGCATCTGCCAAACAACAACAAGGATATTCAGCTGCATCTCCGGTTCAATATTGAGATACGGCTTCTTATGCGCAAGGCGTAGCGCTAAATCATTTTTGAAAAGTTTGTGCTGGGACAGCTTATATTCAATACCAAAATTTGTCTTATAATCCTTGAAAATTTCTGTTAAAGCCTGTTCTTTTTCAGCCGGAGTGAGCTTACGACCATTCCCGTCTTCATTTTCGTCACCATCAATCGTAACTGGATCAAAAAGGCATGTAATCTTTAACTCAGGCAATTCCTCTTTTAATAGATGATAATAATCAACCGCTTCAGCAATACTTGATGTCGCCAAAATAGCATGGAACTTATTTCCAAGACTATTATGCATCCATTTCTTCTTTATATCAGAAGCGACTGCGCAACGATGTTTATCGTTATCATAGTTGATAGCGTCAAATTCATCTTCTATTCCACGATGGTAAGTACCGACTTCATCTCTATAGCCCGCCATCGGAACATCATTCATATATTTTTGATATATTCTTTTCTTTCGTTCGTCTGCAAATGCCTCCGCTTCAGAAGATGCATTTGCTTTATCAAGGGCTACCTTCTGGCGAACATCAAAATCTTCATAAGTCATTACCATATATGGATCAAAGCCCAGCACATTATGATCTCGAATGCCATCGGCAATGCTATACCTATGCAGCAATGATCCAAATATATCAGCAGTCGTCATTCCGTCACGATTATTCTCATCACGAATCGGCGTACCAGAAAATCCAAAAAAGAGAGCATGCTTTAACGTATTCTTGATATCGACAAGCATATCTCCAAATGTACTACGATGACATTCATCTACAATGACAACAATATGCTTGGAATTGATTTTATCTATATCTGCTTTCTTTTGATTATCGTAACGAACTCTGCTAAGTTTTTGAATCGAAGTGACAATAAGAATTTCACCATTTTCTTCAGGAGACTTTAACTTTGCAATTAAGGAATCCGTATCGTTAGTATCGTGAATATCAATAGATCCGTCAGTAAAATTTTTGTACTCGTCTTTTGATTGGGTACCGAGTTCTATACGGTCAACAAGAAATACAACCTTGTCTGCTAATTTGCGTTTAGCAATAATTTGCGCAGCCTTGAAGCTGGTAAGAGTTTTTCCGCTCCCTGTTGTGTGCTCAATAAAACCTCCATAGATATCGTTGCCATCCCAATGCATTTGGTTAACTTCTTCAACTTTTTTGGCAATTTTATCAGCCGCGTAATATTGATATGAACGCAAAACCTTTAAAACGTTATCACCCTTATCTGCAACCGTATAATAGCCGATAAGATAATGAGCCATCGGAATAGACAAAAACTTGCTTGCGATATACTTCCAATCTGTTTTGGGTGTATTAAATTTGTCGGCCCATTTGAAGATATAGTCCTTATTAAATTTTACACCAGACCCTGGATTGGCAAAATAGCACATGTCTTCAGGATTCATCGCAACAAAGATTTGAATTAGCGAGAAAAGCCCCTTTTGATAAATTCCCAAATCGCTATAAGTTTGTAACTGCTGAACAGCTTGATGCAATTTTACCTTTGAACTTTTCAGTTCAATATGAATCACCGGCAAACCATTAATAAGGAGCATTACGTCTCCGCGACGGTCATGCATAATCGGATCCGCTGTAGGAAATTGAGGTTGACGGACAACCTGATACACAGATTTTCCTACGGCAATTTCATTTCGATCAAAAATGTATAACGATACTACTTTCCCTTGAGCCTTCTCATGGTCACGAGTAATCATCAATTCACCATTATTGATTAGCTCGTTTTTCTGCAATGGCGTAATAGCATTATTTATTTGCTCTAACAGTTGAGCGATTTCGCCTTCCGTTAAAGGATAATCCCCCAAACGCTCAGGCTTACGATTATTATTGTAAATGATATTCGCCCAATTTTTTATCAATTCATCTTCAGATGGGTTAACAAAGACATCATCTTTCCAGCCTTTTTCATTGACAAGCAGATTGACTAAATCCCGTTCAAACGGCAATTCGTGTTCATACTCGAACATAGCAAACCTCTACTAAACCGAAACAAACATTTTTTTAAGGAAGTTTTTTTTAAGAGAACGTAGCTTGACGATTTTTTGCTCTTGAGCTGAGATTAATTTTTCAAGACTATTAAAGAAAGACGCAATCTTAATTTGTTCATTTATATCTTTCGGAAAAAAGACCATCCCCGACAATGCTCCCTCATCACTAACAAGTAGTGTATTTTTCGCTCCTTTATTCACTATCGGACGCAAATAATTATTTAAACGGTTATCGGAAGAAAAGTACACCTCTACAAATCGCGGACAAACCTTTTGATTTGTTTGGTACACTGCATATAAAGCGGACACGATTCCCGATGAATCTTGATTAGTCTTAATTATTCCATAAGGTTGGTTCTTTAGCGGAGACTTTGTGTAAATAACATTATCTTTATGCGTTACCTTATAGTTCTTAAGCGATGCTCCAGCAAGCGATTTTCCCTGATATTTGATTTGGTTGATTACGCCACATTCATTTGATACAGAAAAGATATCGTATTTAGAATATTGATCTTTCTCATTCTTCTCCAAGCAAACTGAAAGATAGTCACTTAGTTTACATTCTTCCCAATCGCCAGAAAAATCCTTAAAACGCACTTGCGGAATTCTCTTTCCCTTTTTAGGGAACATTTTTTCAAGAGATGCATTTTTGAAATTTTTTAAGCGAGTTAGTTTTTTATTTTCTGCAGTCAGAATTTCATCAAGATGCGAGAAGAATAGGGCAATTTCATGTTGTTCATCTACAGACGAAGGAAATGAAAACGAAAGATTCAGGAAATCCTCCACACTTATACTGCGTCCATCCCTAATTCCATATGTTACAAGTTCAAGACGTTTAATAAATTCTGGAGAGGTTAATAGATACTTCCAAAAAAAATCATCATGTTTCTGAGGTTCTTTTAAAGATAAAATTGTATATGCTGGAGATGTTATGCCCTCAATTGCAGAATGAGCAAAACCTCCCTGAAAAGAACGAAGATGTATTACAAACTGTCCTGGCAAAACATGTTTATACGAAGAAATATTTTTTTTGCTGTATTGCATATTAATGCCAACATCATCGCGTTTTATCATGCCATATTCTTGCGATGCTGATAATACAGGCAATTCAGAAAATCCCTTTTCCGTGAACTCCGTAAAAACATCTGAAGAATGAGATGCTTTCCATTCCGCATGAAAAGTCGCAAATCTATTGAGCGGCATACGTTTTTTCATAATTCTACTTACTCAGGAGATTTTCAAATTCATTGTAGGCTTGCATATCAAAATCAGAACCTGTCAAACCACCTAGTAACCCTGAAAGGTCTTTGCTTGAATCTTTGATATTCTGTTCTATCTCCACCATACCGGTATCGTATTTTGACACAAGCAACTTTACCTTGGATGCTAATTCATCAATAATATCATCCGGCATCGATTGCAACCTGTCATGAAGAGGTTTTATCCATTTCAATCGCAATAGTTCCCGAACTTGATCATCAATCAAATTTTCAATCGTATTTTTTGTAAGTTCTTGCAATTCCTTTTCCTGCTCGGATATTTGCTTTTTTAAACTTTTGACCCGTTCTGTATTTGATGAGACCCGCACAAGAATCTTTTCGATAGAATCTTCTGGGAATTCATATCCTAGCCGCAAGTCATTCAACCTTTGCAGCACAATTTTTTTAGAATACGTACCATCTTTCGCCTTTTCCATTGCATCCCAATTGACTTCATTATGCGATTTTATGAAATCCATTTTTGCGGGCTTCTTCGCTTTTTCTTCTAACAATGATAAATACTCATTTAACGAGTTCAGTTCTTCCGACTCAATTTCTTGAAGAGCTTCAACAAGGCCCTTTGAGACCTTATCCATATCAAATTCAGATTGTTCTTCATTGAGATAGGCATCTTTTTCATCATCAGGCATATCTTGAATCAAATCGGCAAAAAAAGCCACAGCACCCGCCAATTCATTTTCCAACTGCTGTAAGCATTCATATTCTTTTTTCAAATGAACTTGTTGAACCAATTCGAAAGGCAAAATACGCCCCAACCAACCTTTCTCTATTTCTTGATCGTCTTCATCATCATTAGCTGCTTTTTTCAGAACCTTTTCACGTTCAACAGTCTTTGCAACCTGAAAGCCTTCAGTTTGCATGGTTTCTATATCTATGTATGTTTTTGACCACTGATCGTCAAGAATCTGAAACGCATTGTATCGGTCAATAAGCAGAATATTTTCCAATCGTTTGTAAATGTCTTTAGCTAATTCCGCTTCTTCACGATGAATATTGAGCGAAAGAACATTCTTTATAATACGCGTATCAAGAAATTTGGGCAAAGAAGATAAGGCTTCATGAATTTCATTTTTCCATGCAATGACATCTTTATTGTTCTGAAGGATATCATCAATGGATTCTGAACGAAGTCGTGAGCACGGAGTCCCTTTTTCAAGACAAAACAATTCTTTCCGAAGAGTCGGGAATGCCCGCCAATATTTTTCCAACAAATCGATTTCCGTATTTGGAAGACCGCCAAACATGGTCGCGTAAGCATCCCAAGTTTCCAAAGCTTCCGAGGAATCAACATACCTCGGAATATTGAGGTTGTAATCATTTTCTTGAATAGTTTCGCGACTGACTAAGCGCGAAAACTTTGGAATTTCTGTTCGGTTGATAACAGCATCAGCAATACGACGAACATCCGAAGCCGTAAGCTTATTCTTCTTGCCTTCCTTCACCGACAATTTTGACGCATCTACAATAAGAACATCTGTGGTGGGACGATGCCTCTTCAACACCATAATAAGCGTGGCGATGCCCGTTCCATAAAAGATATCTGCAGGCAAACCAATAATTGTATCAATGTTGTTATTGTCAATCAGGTTGCGGCGTATGGTATAATCTTCTCCCGGACGGAAAAGTACTCCATGTGGCAAAACAATTGTCACAATGCCATCATCGTTAATATGGCATAGATCATGCAGCAAGAAAGCATAATCAGCTTTTCCACGTGGAGCAAGGCCGTACCCCTTAAAACGCGGATCTTCCTTTTTATTGTTCGGATCCCAATGTTGTGAATAAGGGGGATTACTTACAACAGCATCTACCACTCTTTTTTCGTAGGATCCCTCAATCATTTTTCCGTCTTCATTTACCTCAAAGAACGGCCAATCTTCTTCAAGCGTATCTCCGCAACGAACAAGAATATTGTCCGCATCAATACCACGCATGACTAAATTCATGCGAGTAAGGTTGAAAGTATTTTCTTTTAATTCCTGGGCATAATATGTTATTTGCGATTTATCTTTTTTGTATTTCGCCACAGCCTTGCCAATATTGATAAGTAACGAACCGGAACCACTTGTAGGGTCATAAATATCGATATGCCTCTTATTCTTTAAGTGGTCTGCAACAATGTCGGCCATAAGTAGAGCGACTTCGTGCGGGGTGTAAAATTCCCCCGCCTTTTTACCAGCATTGGCTGCAAAATTTTCAATGAGATATTCGTAAATGAAACCAAGAACATCGTAATCCTGGCTGCTATCTGTAGGAATGTCCTTAATAAGTTTTATTAGTTTTCTGATAGCTTTCGTTCTATCTGCTGGCGTACCGCCTAAATTTGTAATCCCACTAGAGAGCGTTTTAAAAATATTCTTGAAAACACGTCTTTTCTTCGGTTCTTTGCTGATATGATTTACAAATGCCTCTAAAGCATCCGTCACATTGGAAACACTAAAATCAACACCTATTTTTAGCCATGTAGAAAAAAGATTTTCGTAGGCAATAAAATAACCGAGATTATCTTGGCAATAACGAACGATTTCTTTGTTTCTGTCGTTTAACTCCGTTTTGAAATCTTCATCAGTCAAAAAAACTTCTTCCTTAAGACGCCGAACTTCATTATCAGAAAGGAACTTGTAGAAGATAAAGCCCAAGATGTAATCTTTATAATCGTTCGCATCAATCTTCGAACGCATCTTGTTAGCAGAAGCCCATATCTTTGCAGCCAATTGTTGCTTATTCATATCGTTCCTTTCTAAGGGTTTGACTCAACCCTTATTCAGGAACAGCAAAAAAACATCTTCTCCTTTTTATATATAAAAAAGGCGTGGAGTCGTTCACCGTGCTTACTGGTACGGATGGGTCACCACAACCCTAGTCACTAGATAAGCACAAACGACCCACGCCCCAGATGGGACGTGAGCGTTCGTCTTATTCTTTAGTGACTTTAGAAAGTGGTGAATTTTCCGTACCAAGAATAAGAGACGAATCTCAAAAATCCAAGCGATTACTACCCGTACTTTCGTTTGGGGAGCAACCTATGTTCATAAGAAATATATATAAAAATGAGATTGTCCATTGGTTACATGAGCATATTTTGCGTACATAGCATCCCGAACAATAATTATTTAGTGTAATCGCTATTAAAAAGACCGCTTTTAAGCGGTCTTACAACAAAAACGAACAATCTCTTTAGTGAACTAATGTGTTTTTAGAAAGTTTTTTATTTTCAAGAAAGACCTTCCAAGATTTTTTATAATCATCCTTGAATACGGGGCCTCTATTACAAATCGGTTTTTAACGAGGCTAAATAAGTCTTTTGCATCTTCATACTCTTGCTTGATACATAATCTAGAAACTGTATGCAACAATTTTTTTGTTTCTTCCAAGTAAATTGTTCTGTCTAATAGTGATGAAGAATGCAATCCTATTAATTCACCACCAGTCTTGCCATTCATTTTCAGCTTATCACAAAAATCCTTATACTTCGGAGTGCTTTCTACTAAAGCTCCTTTATACCATATATTTGCATCTATATACGCAGCATTCGATTCTTTCCATTGAACACCATCATGATAATAATTTGGGGAAAGAGCTTCTCCAATAAAATCACTTTTGAGTAAATTACATCGAGCGCACGCAACGTGGTAGTTTTTTATATTATTTATAACATCGGTTTGGTATATTTGAGGATTTCCCGTAAATTGCGCCGGCAGCCCTGATGAGGGATTTTTTGGATAAAAATGTTCAACTTGAAAGTATGCCGTAGAAGGAATATTTGCTTCGCAATAACAACACTTTAGACCATAACACAGAACAAGATGCTTACGGACTTTTTTGCTTTTATAAAAATCAACTGAATTATTCGGATTTGTCAAATCAGACAGTTTTAATCCATCTATATTAATATTTCGTTTAATAAAAAGCATACAACAACCTTTTCTTACAAATCATTCAATTGCCTATAAAATTCATCAATGCTAATCATATTCGATGCATCTATATTTTGATTTAGACGCTCAAATTTTTCTAAAAATGGACTATACGAAAATAATTCAGCGGCAATACTATCTAAAGACAAGCTAGCCAGCAGCTCCTTACTACAGATTTCTTCCCGGAGCAGCCCTTCCTTCTTTGAAGCGATATGAAGAACAACATCATCTTCATCATCATCTTCTTCGCCTTCAATTTCATTCTTTATTAACGACATTGCATAAGCTGGCGAATGCGTCGCAACCCAAAAAATGCATCCGCCATCTTCCGAGCCAACAATTTCTTGTAGTGAATTCAAATGTAATGAATTTTCAGGTTCATCAACTATAATTACAGTTTGTTGACTTGATCCTGCATACACATGTTTAAGACATTTCAAAGCCAAAAGATACTTCTTTCCAGAATTCAACTTTGAATAAGGGGCTTCCTTGCCATCCTCGATATTATAAAGTTCGTAATTAACAGTGGCGTCAGCTTCCTTAAAAAGAAGCATTACGATATAATCATAAACACCTAACGAATTTAAAGGAATCTCGCATCCTGGAAATTTTTCGCCTTCTGTATAAAAAGATTGAATCGTTTTCATGATAGGCGCGTTATCAAAAACTTCTTGCAAATCAAAATTAATATAATTAAAAATTTTCCGATATTTATAACGGACATCCGACAAAAATCTTTCTGAAGATATTGTTGAGAAAATTTCTTCTAGCGATTTGCTGCCCAACAACGACATAGAATTATTTTTCCATAAACGAATTTTATAAAATTCTTTTTCTGGAATATTTCTAAAGGTCATCCAAAAAATAGGATCAACATCGTCCGCACGGAATGAAGAAGCTCTTTTAGAAAAGAACATATCATTCGAAGGAAACTGGCTATTTGAAAAATAGATTACATTATATTGATCAAAAAATTGTTTTGCACTGGGCCCTATTTTTAAATAAAATGAAGAATCGAGCTTCTTTAAAAGCTTTGCTCCTGCCAACAAGGCTTCATTAACATCGTCACTTCCGCTTTGCATTTGAAGAGGGGCGTTTTGATCCTCCTCTGAATGAAATGATGCAAAATGCTTGATTAGATAATAGTCATTGGAACGATGAGTTTCATTTAAAGTTCCAACCCCAACATCAACCATATTTTGCATCACTCTTTGAGTATCATAATCATTATTGGGTGAATGGTCATTTATAGAATACAGATATGCCGTATTAACGAACATTCTAAAGTCAAACGTTTTTCCGACTCCATTTTCACCAAGATAAACGTGCCTTTTCTTAACATCAATGTCATCAATGCCATCCATTTCAACATCTACATGTTCTAGTTTATCTTCATACTGTAAGACATTGTTATCTTTTATGTAAATTTTCATTTTTTCCTCTCAATATAAGGTAACGTCCTTTTTGAACAAACGTAAATATATTATATTTATTTTGTTCGAATACACTTTAGATAAAATATCTTTTTATTACAGACGAATTAATTATTCTATCAAAGTATCCAAACGGCTCTTCCTGTTTGCTTCGGGGCGTTGCGGGATGTCCCCGCTAGTGATGTGAACCCCAAAAGTTGGACACAACTTTTGAGGTTTTCATGACCAAAATACACACTGAAGAAGAATGGCAAAAAGCCCTAGACCTTCACAAAGAAGGGATGATGCCCAGGGCAATCGCCCGGA
>JBGUWV010000115.1:0-132138 GCA_045221475.1 Fibrobacter sp. | reverse complement strand
GATGATGCAGGGGTCGAACCTGCGACCCGCTGATTAAGAGTCAGCTGCTCTACCAACTGAGCTAATCATCCATAGTCGCTTAGGACGCGCACAATAATAGAATTAATTAGGAGCCTTGTCAAGGGAAAAGGAGTATTTTTTCAAAAAAATCTATATTTTTTTGCATGAGCCTGAATTCAAACCGTATGGATGCCTATTTGGCGTTTCTGGGAGTGGAACGGAACCTTTCTCCTGCCACCATCCAGAGCTACCAGGAGGACTTGCGGCATTTTATAGGCTGGCTGGACGAAATTGGTCTAGACCTCAAGGAATTGACTCCCGAAAAGTTGGACGAATTCCTGACGTTCACCGCCGGACAGGAGGAATACTCCCCCACATCCATCGCAAGGCATTTTTCGAGCCTGCGCGGATTCTTAAAGTACATGCAGAACCAGGGCGAATACGACTACAGTACCGAATCGATGCTCGAACGCCCGAAACTCGGACATTACCTGCCACAGTACCTGACCCGCGAAGAAATCGACAGCGTATTCGAGAGCGCGGCTAACGGCAAGAACCCGCTGCGCGATACGGCACTATTCGAACTCATGTACAGCGCCGGGCTCCGTATTTCGGAAACCCTTGGCATTAAGCTCTCACAGCTGGACCTGGACAATGAATGGCTCACCCCTATCGGCAAGGGCAACAAGCAGCGTCTGGTACCCCTCGGCAGCAAGGCCAAAGAGAATCTGAAGGCATGGATTGAATTGGGTCGCCCCCTCACCCATCCGACTACGGACAACATAATTCTTAATTCCCGGGGCAAGCCCATGACCCGCATGGGAGCGTGGAAAATCGTGCAGCTGCATACGATGCACCTCTCGAAGCAAGTTTCGCCGCATACATTCCGGCACAGTTTTGCCACGCACTGCCTCGAAGCGGGCATGGATCTGCGAGTGTTGCAGGAACTCCTAGGACACGCCGACATCAGTACCACGCAGATTTACACGCATATCGACAAGGAATTTATCAAGCAGGAACACCGACAGTTCCACCCTAGAGAGACCGCACGGGCTGCAAATAAGTGAATTCTTCCCATTGGCCCGTGCTCTCGCAGACACGCCTTGTTAATACAAGGCGCTTTCTGCTCACAGGAAATGGCCGGAAAACAGCCAACCTCACGCGCTTGATTCCGCAGAACAGATTTGACGCCTCCCTAGATTCTAGGTATATTTGAACAAAAGATAAAAGCAGAGGCTAAAATGAAAAAATTTCTTTTGTTTCCAGCTCTGACTGTCGCCGCATTCCTTGCGGCCTGTGGAGATGATGATTCTTCTAGCCGCAAAGTGATTACGGAAGTCAACTCGATTTACGAGCTCGGCATTTGCGGAGAAGACAACCAAGGCGACACCGTCTACGCAAAGAAGGAAGACGCCCAATATTACTGTGACGATGCCAACTGGATTCCCGTAGCCTCAAAGGAAACATCAAGTTCTTCAATCAGCAAGATGAGCTCTTCGTCCATGACCAAGGACGAACTCAAGAAGTTCACCGACCTGTGTAAAGCCTCCGGTGGTTCCATGAAAGATGGAGCCTGCTCCTGTAAAAATGAGCTCTGCGATGTCGGTGCCGTCTGTAACACCATCACAGGCGTCTGCAGCAACCAGAGCAAGCCCTCTGATATAGCTTCGGACATCAAATCCAGCACTTCCTCCACCACTACCTTCGCCGACTTGTGCAAGGCATCTGGCGGTACGGCAAAAGACGGGGCTTGCGTCTGCGACGAAGTCTCCTGCGACGAAGGCGTTCTCTGCAACACCAAGAGCAAGGAATGTGCGAACAAGGACGCTGTTGAAATCGAGTGCGACGACAGCTACAAGAGTACATGCTCCGACAGCCCTGCAAGCATCGGCATTGTCAAGGAATGCGTGAAGGGAGTCGTCGTGAACCGCTCGTGCGGCACGGTCTCTTGCAACGAAAAGGGCTCAGACTGCGGCGAATGCCTCAATGACGTACAGACCTGTGCCGAGGACAAGAACTTCAAGGCGACCGTCACCCGCTGCGAAAAGGGCAAGAAAGTAACCGAGAGCTGTAACGGGAAATCCTGCGACCCGCGCGACAACGGTTGCGGCGAGTGCACAAACTACGAACACACCTGCACCAACGATGAAGCCGGAAAGGGAACCGTCTACGAGTGCGTCGCCGGCGAAGCCAAGAAGGCCGTTTCCATATGCGGCAACAAGTCATGCCGTACCGACAAGGCCATCTGCGGCGAATGCCTGAAAGGCGAACTGAGGTGCGACAACGACAACAACAACAATGCCGTCATGTACAGGTGCGTGGACGGGCAATGGGAACGGCTCCATAACAAGTTCGACCCGCTCGACAAGGACAATTACAAATGTCCCGTCGCTTGTAGAGAAGGCACCGATCCACAGATAATGGCGTACGAATGCGACATAAACCAATGTTCTGATTGTGATCCATGCTGGGGTGAGCCAATGGAGGGATCTCCCTCCAATCCAAACCCCTGCTACGATGAGAAACGTTGCAAACAAATTCTCAAGGATGAAGATCCCGACTACCCGCCGTTCAGGAGTTTCGAGACGAAACAGAAATGGAAGGCCCTGATTCCCGAAGAAAAAATGGCCGCAAAAAATGTTCACGGGTACAACTGGAATAATCACAAACCAGTCTCCAATCCTAAAGAACGCGTGGAAGATTTCGAATTTGACCTTACAAACGAGACGCGCCGCGTATCGTGCAACGCCTTGGGAACCTACTTCGGCAAATGCCACAACACCCTGCAGACCTGCATTAACAAGGCTTATCACACTGGGGGATTCATGGTTGTCTGCTCCAACGGAGACCTTGTTGACGCTGTTGATGGTGAAGAACCCAATGGAGACGGAATCGCTTGCAATTGCGAAATAACAACTAACAACGCCGAGGGATGTTGTTACACCAGAAGAACATGTTTCAAGCAGACCAACTGGGCAACGACCAATTGCAAAAAGCCCTCGGGCAACGAAAACGACGATTAATTTCATCGACATTTCAAGCGAAAGGAACCACAAGGTTCCTTTTTTACTAAATTTGAGCCGTTCAAAATTTAAACCAAGGATTAACAATGAGCAAGAATTACAAGATTGCAGTACTTCCGGGCGACGGTATCGGCCCCGAAGTGATGAAAGAAGCTGTCCGCGTGCTGGACGTCGTTTCCAAGAAATTCGGCTTCGACGTGAACGCCGAATGGGCAAACGTCGGTGGTGCCGCCTACGACGAAAGCGGTTCCCCGCTTCCGGAAAGCACCCTCAAGCTCGGTGAAGCTTCTGACTGTATTCTTTTCGGTTCCGTGGGTGGCCCGAAGTGGGAACACCTCCCCCCGAACCTGCAGCCGGAACGCGGTGCACTCCTCCCGCTCCGTAAGCACTTCAAGCTTTTCTGCAACCTCCGCCCGGCCCGCGTCTACAAGGAACTCGCTGGTGCATGCCCGCTCCGCGCTGACATCGTTGGCGACGGTTTCAACATCCTCACCGTCCGCGAACTGACGGGTGACGTTTACTTTGGCCAGCCGAAGGGCCGCGAAGGCGTTCCGGGCTCCAAGGAAGAAATCGGCTTTGACACCATGAAGTACAGCCGCTACGAAGTCGAACGCATTGCCCGCTTCGCTTTCGACGCCGCTATGCTCCGCAACAAGAAAGTCGCTTCTATCGACAAGGCCAACGTGCTTACCACGAGCGTGCTCTGGCGCGAAGTCGTGAACGAAGTCATCAAGGACTATCCGGAACTCACACTCGAACACCTCTACGTGGACAACGCTGCTATGCAGCTCCTGAAGCGCCCGCGTGAATTCGACGTGCTCCTCTGCCCGAACCTCTTCGGCGACATCCTCACCGACGAATGCGCCATGCTCACCGGTTCCATGGGTCTCCTCCCGTCCGCTTCTATCGCCGAAGGTTCCTTCGGTCTGTACGAACCGGCCGGTGGTTCCGCTCCGGACATCGCAGGCAAGGGTATTGCTAACCCGCTCGCCCAGATCCTCTCCGTGGCATTGATGCTCCGCTACACCTTCAAGGAAGAAGAAGCGGCCAAGGCTATCGAAGCTGCTTGCGAAAAGGTGATTGCCCAGGGCTTCCGCACTGGCGATATCTACCAGGAAGGCTGCACCAAGGTCGGCACGACCGGCATGGGCGATGCCATCATTAAGGCATTGGGCTAATGCTCAACACAACCCTCTGCTACATCGAACAAGACGGCAAGTACTTGCTGCTCCACCGCGTCAAGAAGAAGAACGACATCAACAAGGACAAGTGGATCGGCATTGGCGGCAAGTTCGAGGAATGGGAATCTCCCGAGGACTGTATCAAGCGCGAGGCTCTCGAAGAAACGGGCCTCACGCTGATCCGCCCGAAGTACAGAGGGATTGTCACCTTCATTAGCGACGGCATGGACCAGACCGAGTTCATGCACCTGTTCACGGCGACGGAATTCTCCGGCACGCTTAAGGACTGCGACGAAGGCACGCTCGAATGGGTACCCAAGGAAAACGTGGCAAAACTCCCCCACTGGGACGGCGACCTGATTTTCCTTGCGTTACTTGAAAGGGGCGAGCCTTTCTTTTCGCTCAAGCTGACCTACAAGGGCAGCACCTTGACCGAGGCTTTGCTGAACGAGGAACCCGTGACTGTGAAGAGCGTCACAGAGGGAATTTTTCACCCTTTAAAAAACGGGTAAAAAAGTTACATTTATACTCGAATAAATCACGTAAGTCGTTGTGAAAAAATATTTTACAAGATTTTAGGTGACTTTTTCGGATTAATAAGTTTAATTTATTGATATCCAAACCAACCCCTAGCACCGCCCGAGATTTTATCGAAGGCGGTGTGTTTTTTATTTGGGGCTATTTGGGGACTACCATTTAGCTAACGCGTTAGTGATAATCAGGTCCTGCATCTTTTCGATGGCGCGGGCCTGACCGTGGCGGTCTTCAGTCTCGTTGGCCTGCACGTCGTAAGTACCTTCTGCGCTCAGCGACTTGGATTCGTAGATTATCTTTTCCTTGACGTTATCGTAGAACTTCACACTCACGCGAATGGTGACTCGGTAGGTTTCCACATCACTGTTGCTGTTGTAGTTTTCAGGCTTGTTGGTGTAGCTCAAAAGGGCCATTTCGAAGTCCGCATTGGCATCTCCTGTTACAAGGCGCACGCCACCTGCATTCTTGCGGAACATTTCCACCACGCCTTCGCGGATGTTGTTGGCAAGTACGGGGTCAAGCGTCTTGTCTTCGACTTCATGAATTTTGACCGTCTTGATGTGGCTCGGGAGCGTAGACGCTGTAAAGCTATAGCAGCCACTCAACAGCCCCGCAAACAGGGCAATCGCTACAAAACAAAGTAAACGAGACATGTACCTAGAAAACATACCGCAAATTTAAAAAAAACACTCCCAGAAGGGAGTGTCTTTAACGCAACATTTACATCAAATCTTAGAGCGAAGTCTTGAATGTCCTGGAACCGACCTTCACGATATACACGCCCTTGGCTCCGGTATAGACCTTCTGTACATTTCCGGTACCGCGGGTAGTACGCACGATATGGCCGAGGCTATTGAACACCATGATAGACTTGCCTTGGGCATTGGAGACCATGATGCTGTTATCAGAGGACTTGTAGACAGAAACCAAGGCCAGGCTAGGATCCATGTGCAAGGCTTCGGTACCCTGACTAGAAGAAGACAGTTCCTGATTTGCAATTTCGGAAGAACTTGAAGATTCTGGTTCAGGTTTTTCGCTAATAAGGCCATTCACGTCCCATTGCTTCAAGAAATTCCAGATGTCCGAAACGTCCGCCTTGGATGGGCTGTGACCGCGACCAGGGAGTTTCAAGTGTTTAATGTAAACACCCTCATCACAAGGGCCCCAAGTGTACATAGTGGCACCAGAATTCTCCGCATTTGGATAATTCTTTTCTTCTTGCGCCTGCGCCGGGCAATGGAACTGGTCGCGATAATTCTTGATAAAGCCTTCCACCTGGCTGTAATTCAGCACATCATCGTTAGTTCCATGCGGATGGATGATAGGCACCGGACGCATAGCCTTAGACGCACCGAACACGTTCGTACCAGAAGTAGGCGCAAAGGCGGCAATCTTGTCGGCAATCTTGCTCATGGAATGGTACGTGAACATACCGCCCATCGAGAAGCCCGAAAGATACACGCGCTTTTCGTCAATGTCGTATTCCGAGACCATCTGGGCAATAATTTCAGTCATCCACTTGGTATCCTTGTCACCCTGGATATCCCAAGTGTTCATGCCCGTACCTCCCCTCGGGTAGACGACGACAAAGCCCGCCGTATCGGCAACCTCTTCCCAGTGGGTGTGTTCCTGCTGGTAATTGGGATCCTGGTCCATGCCATGGCACGAAATGAGCAACGGGCTCTTGGCCTTAAGATTTGACGGGGCATAAACATGGATGTCTCTGCCCGAGACAGATTCCTTTTTATAGTCGTTAATGGTTTTGCCACCGCCACCACCCCAGTTGCCCCACTGGGCGAATGAGAACGTCGCAGCAACCAATACTGGTAATAAGTATTTCATTTTTCACTCCCTAGAAATTATAAACCCATACATAATATATATTGAAAAAACAGATGCATTCCAGTCCTCAATTCAATAACGTTGTTGTCCCAAACAACAGATAAATTTCTATATTCTCCCCGTAAATTTTTCCAACCGAGGCATAAAATGCTTGACATCAAGAAAATCCGCGAAAATCCGGAATATTATATTGCTGAAACCGAAAAGAAATATACGACCGTAAGCCTTCGTGACGTGCTGGCTGTCGATAACGAACGCCGCCCGCTCCTCACCGAAGTCGAACGCCTCAAGAGCGAACGTAACGCCCAGTCCAAGAAGATTGGCGAACTCAAGAAGAAGGGCGAAAACGCCGACGAAGCCCAGGCCGCAACGCGCGAACTCGGCAACAAGATCGACGAACTCGACAAGAAGCTCAAGGAACTTGACTACAAGCAGACCGAAATGCTCATGCATGTTCCGAACATCGCTCCCCGTTCTCCGGAAGGCAAGGACAGTTCGGACAACGTTGTTGAAAAAGACGGCCCGATTCCCGCCGACTACTACACCAAGAACGACGACTTCGCCCGCGTGGACCACAAGACCCTCGGTGAACGTCTCGGCATTTTTGACTTTGAACGCGGTGCCAAGATTTCCGGTTCCGGCTTCCCGGTTTATCGCGGTCTCGGCTCTCGCCTCGAACGCGCACTCATCCAGTTCTTCCTCGATGAACACATGAAGAACGGCTTCGAAGAATTCACGCCGCCGTACCTGGTGACCCGCAATACTATGCGCGGCACGGGCCAGCTCCCGAAGTTCGAAGAAGACATGTACCGCTGCGACAAGGACGATGACCTGTTCCTCATCCCGACTGCAGAAGTTCCTCTGACAAACCTCTACTCTGGCGAAGTGATTCCGGAATCTGAACTTCCGAAGCGCATTTGCGCCTACTCTGCCTGCTTCCGCCGCGAAGCTGGCTCCTACGGCAAGGACACCCGCGGCCTTCTCCGCCTGCACCAGTTCAACAAGGTCGAAATGGTTTACTTCGCCCACCCGGATCGTAGCTACGAAGACCACGAAGAACTCACCCGCTTCGGCGAAATGCTTCTTGAAAAGCTGGGCCTCCCCTACCACCGCCTCGCCCTCTGTAAGGGTGACCTCGGTTTCGGTGCCGCCAAGTGCTACGACCTGGAAGTCTACGCCCCGGTCGAAAAGAAGTGGCTCGAAGTCAGCTCCTGCTCCAACTTCGAAGACTACCAGGCTCGCCGCGCCAACATCAAGACCAAGATCGGTGGTAAGAACGTCTACGTTCACACCTTGAACGGTTCTGGCCTCGCCACCCCGCGCGTGATGGTCGGCATTTGCGACAACTACCAGCAGAAAGACGGTTCTCTCGTCATTCCTGAAGTGCTCCGCCCGTACATGAACGGCATGGAAGTTATCGAACCGAAAAAGTAGTTTTACAAAGTAAACTTTTTTCAATACTGTGTATTGAAAATTATAAACAACATACAAGGTTATGGCTTGAAGCGCCGTAACCTTTTTATTATATTGCCCTAAAACCCCCAACCATCTCGTAAGGAGATTTTAATGAACATTAAGCTTATTTCTGTAATCTCTGCACTTGCAGTATCTGCTGCAGTTGCACAAGATTACGATGATGAATACGAAGAAGATTCCGCTCCCGCAGCCGAAGCCGCCCAGGAAGAAGAAGCTCCTGCCGCTCCGGCACCCGCCGCTGAACCGGCTCCTGCAGCCCCGGTCTTTTCTGCTGAACCCGAAGAAGCCGCCGCACCTGCTCCTGCAGAACAGGCAACCGGCCTCAACGTTCTTCACGGTCGCGCCTACAACATTGTCGGCAACGAAGCAGCCGCCTCTACCGTCCGTGGCAATATGGCTGTGCCTTACAAGATGGCCGGCAGCAAGCTTTTCTATGTGGAACCCACCGACAAGTACGGCGCACTCGCTCTCGGCTCGGGCAGCATGACCTACTTGCTCGCCTTTGACCGCAACGGAGCAAACCTCGGTATGTTTACAGCAGGTATTGCTACCAAGGCCTTTGGTGTGACTGTCGATGTAGCCCTCGACAAGAAGTGGGGCTCCGGCGAAGTTAAGAGCGACAACAACAAGTTCGAAGGTGACGTGTCCGTGACTGCGCCCAACGACTATATCGGTGCAACTTTCGCTGCTCCTCTCGGCGCAGTCGACCTCACCATCAACGCTTACTGGAACACCTACAGACTTGAAACCGATACCGAAAGTGGCGATATCGAACACGACGAAGACTACTGGGATCTGGGCGGAAGCCTCGCCCTCACCAACGGTCCGTCTGGCAGCGCGCTTGCATGGTCTGTCGGTGCCGCAGTTGTCCGTCACAAGGACTTCACCAAGGATGTTAACTTTGCTGCCAACGGTGCCAAGGAAACAATTGAACAAACCGGTCCCACGGCAAACATCCTCATCGAACCGTTCTTCAATATCGGCTTCCCGGTTCTTTCCAATGCTGAATCCCGCGTCCTTCTCGGTTTGAACACCAGACTCCCGCTCGTATTCTTCGATGAACTGGACAACAAGGGCGAGAAGAAAAAGGACAGCTACAGCATCTTCGGTCTGTACACCAGCCCGAACATCCTTGCAGAAATGAACGTCTCTGAAAACTGGATCATCTTCGGTGGTGCAAGCTTTGACTGGGAAGTATTCTCCTACGCAAGCGACGAATACACAACCAACTACGACACGCCGAACGCCAAGGAGATTACTGACATTTCTATCATGGGAATGAAGACCAACGCCACAATCGCAACAGCCGGCGCCCGTTTCCAGTACAAGAACCTCTCTGTTGAAGCATCTGTCGCCCAAGACCTGACCACCGCAGCATGGGAAGGCCTCATCGGAAACTTCAGCGGAACCCTTTCTTTCTAATCGGAGGATAAAAGAATGAATAAGATTATCAAAATTGCATTGATCGCAAGCTTAATCGCTCTCTTCGGTTGCTCCGCAGAAGGAGATCCGACCGGCCCCCGTATTGCCGACAAGACTATCAAGAACCCCGCCGGAAACAATCCTAGCGAAGGCATGGATGAACTGCTCAATGAACTTACCGGTGGTAAATCATCTTCTCCCTCATCCAAAAAAGAATCAGGATCTATCAATAGTGTCTGTGACACATACGTTGAAGCTTGTTCGGGCGTCTATGCTTGCTACGATGACGAATCGTTCTATTCCTGCAAGTCTAGCAGCTGCTCCAAAATTAGCGAGAGTAGCGCAATGTCCGCTTGCGGATTCGAGTACTAAAAATCGCAACATCTAAATAAACAAGAGCGGACCGTTGGTTAATCCAACAGGTCCGCTTTTTATTGGGGCTCATCGCGTTCCATATTGTTTCATTATTGCTATTTTTATGCTATGGTCTTAAATATCATTTGGCTCGTTTTTTTCTTTGGCGCTTTTGTCGCTTGCATGGTTCAGTGGCTTGCGTTCGGTGATTCGGGAATTTTCAACAAGGCTATCCTCGGTGCCTTCGACATGTCGAAAACCGCCTTCGAAATCGCCCTCGGCCTTACCGGTATCCTTTCCCTTTGGCTCGGCATCATGAAAATCGGCGAAAAAGCCGGAGCCGTGCAGATTCTCGCCAAAATTGTTTCGCCGCTATTCAGCCGCCTATTCCCTGAGATTCCCAAGAATCACCCGGTTATCGGCACCATGCTCATGAACATCAGCGCCAACATGCTGGGGCTCGACAACGCTGCCACTCCCATGGGCCTGCAGGCCATGAAGCAGTTGCAAGAAATCAACCCGAACGAAGATAAGTCCGTTGCAAGCAATTCCCAGATTATGTTCCTGGTGCTCAACGCCAGCGGCCTTACGTTGATTCCCGTAAGCATCATGACTTACCGCGCCCAGCTCGGAGCCGCAAACCCTAGCGACGTATTCCTTCCGCTTTTGCTTTCTACGTTCTTCAGCACTTTGGCCGGCATTTTTGCCCTGAGTTTTTTCCAGAAGGTTAAACTCAAAGATCCCGTTACCGTTGCCTGGCTCGCCGGGCTTTCGGCCTGTGTCATTTCGATCATGGTGTACTTCAGCCATTTGAGCGCAGAAGCAATCGGTACTACGAGCCTCTTGATTAGCGGAATCGCACTATTCAGCATTATCGTGGCATTCCTGGGCCTTGCCGTGTACAAGAAGATTCAGGCCTACGAAGCCTTTGTAGAAGGCGCAAAAGACGGATTCCACACCGCCGTCATGATTATCCCGAACTTGGTGGCAATCCTTGTAGGCGTGGCCGTATTCCGTGCCAGCGGAGCCATGGACCTATTACTGAACGGAGTCTCCTGGGTGCTGGGTCTTTGCGGAGTCGGTAACGATATCGTGCCAGCCCTCCCCACCGCTATCATGAAACCCTTGAGCGGAAGCGGAGCCCGCGGCATGATGATCGATGCCATGAAGACTCTTGGCCCGGATAGTTTCGCAGGCCGCCTGAGCTGCATGTTCCAGGGTGCTGCCGACACGACATTCTACATTATCGCCGTTTACTTCGGTTCTGTCGGGGTAAAAAAGACTCGCCACGCGGTCACTTGCGCCTTAATTGCCGATGCCGCCGGCGTGATTGCCGCAATCGCGATCGCCTACCTGTTCTTCCCGCCGGTACATTAATCCGGCTCTACATAGCCCCTAGCAAGCTCGCCTAAGGCGGGCTTTTTCATTTTGTATGTAAAATAATGAAATTTTGTGCAGTGAACCTATTGACAATTGCCCAATTGTGCATTATATTTGTATATGTAATTTACAAAAAGCGAGGTCCAACTTATGGAAAACAACAGCAAACGCAAAGAGCTAACCACTCGTCAAGAAGAAATCTTGGAATACATCAAGAAGTATTCCAAGGAAAACCGCATGCCGCCTACCGTCCGCGAAATCGGCAACCATTTCGAAATTTCTTCGACAAACGGCGTCCGTTCCATCCTCGCCGCCCTCATCAAGAAGGGCTACATCAACCGCTCCCCCAGACTCAGCCGTGGCATCGAAGTGGTCGACAGCGGCAACAACGAATCTTCGGAAGCTCCGACCAATACCATTGAAATTCCTATCGTGGGCCGCGTCGCTGCCGGTACGCCGATTCTTGCCGTGCAGAACCTCGAAGGCACCGTCACCATCGACCGCGACTTCCTCGCTTGCCGTTCCGATGTCTTTGCGCTCCGCGTCAAGGGTGACTCCATGATCAACGCCGGCATTCTTGACGGAGACCTCATTTTCGCCCGCCAGCAGAAGACCGCCGACCGAGGCGAAATCATCGTGGCCCAGGTCGACAACGAAGCCACCGTCAAGTATTACCACCCCGCCGCAGACCATATCGAACTGCGTCCGGCCAACCCGCGTTACCGTCCAATCATAGTCAAGAAGGATAAGCACTTCTCCATTGCAGGCAAGCTCATCGGCGTCATGCGTAAGGTGAACTAACCGAAGCAGGCCCGCTCGCCCGCCCATCGAAAAACTCGCTTATAAAAGAAATCCGCCCTCGGTCGAACCGGGAGCGGATTTTTTAAACGTCACGGTGAAGCAGATTCACCATCAGTCCAGAAGGGACTAATCTTCCATATCGGCGAGATCTTCTTCGGCGGCCTTCAGGTCGTCGGCGTCCGGTCCGATAATATCGTCATCTTCTTCATCCAGAGAGTCGCCGTCCATGGCACCCAGCTGGTATTCCACCTTACGGGCTTCCTTGGACTGGCCAAGCTTAAGGATGGCGGCACATTCTTCGCAGAAGCCGAGATGCTTGTCGACCCAGAATTCCGGGGAAACCAGGTTACGGTTGCAGCGCGTGCACATCTGCGTGGCTGCTTCACGTTCGAACATCTTGTTCTGTTCTTCCAGTTCCTTAAGGATACGTTCCGTCAGTTCTTCCTGGGTTTCTTCAGCAAGAGAAGACTTGTGGCGGATAGCAGAGGTCGGCTTCATGTCAAGGTTCTTGACATCGCTGGACATCTTCTTCTTGTTGGAACGGTCTTCCGATTCATCCACCTTGATGAACATGATCGTCTTCGAAAGACGCTTCACACCTTGGAGGAGCACGGCATAAGCGTAGTCAGGAGCGTTCTTGGACTTCTTCTCTACAACCGGAGTTTCTTCCACGGCCGGTTCAACTTCTACAGGCTTTGCAACAGGCTTGGATTCAACCTTTGCGGGAGCCTTTTCGACGGGCTTTTCCACAGGCTTTTTTGCAGGAGCTGCTTTCGGTTCGGGCTTTGCAGCGGCCTTGGGAGCGGCAGCCTTCACGGGTGCCTTCTCGACGGACTTTGCAGCCGGAGCAGCCTTAGCAGGCTTGACGGCTACAGGTGCAGCCTTCTTTGCAGGCTTGGCAGTTGCCTTAGGGGCAACAGCCTTGGCAGCCGGCTTTGCGGCAACCTTGGCAACAGTTTTCTTAGAGTCCTTAGCCTTCGGAGCTGCAACGGGCTTGGCAGATTTTGCCGGAGCCTTGACTGCAGGTTTAGCAGCAGGCTTCTTTGCCGGGGCCTTGGCAGGCTTTGCCGGTGCGGCCTTCTTTGCGGGCTTGGCGACAGGTTTCTTTGCCGGGGCCTTGGCTGCAGGTTTAGCAGGAGCGGTCTTCTTTGCAGGCTTAGCAGCGGGTTTCTTTGCCGGAGCCTTGGCTGCCTTGGACGGTGCTTTTTTAGAACTCATAGATTACTTCTTTTCCACGATAGTGATGTTAATAATTTTATCATCCTGTTCAATACGGCAAACTACATCTTCGCCTTCAAGAACCTTGCCGAAAACCGTATGCTTGCCATCTAGGTGGTGCTGCGGAGTCTGCGTGATGAAAAATTGCGAGCCGTTCGTATTCGGGCCACGATTAGCCATGGAAATAACTCCGGCTTCATGCTTTAAAGAGCTGATTTCGTCGTCAATGGAATAACCGGGACCGCCTCTGCCATTGCCCTCGGGGTCACCGCCCTGAATCATAAAAC
Source organism: Fibrobacter sp. (assembly GCA_045221475.1). Classification (GTDB taxonomy): domain Bacteria; phylum Fibrobacterota; class Fibrobacteria; order Fibrobacterales; family Fibrobacteraceae; genus Fibrobacter. Next base: position 118,620 of record JBGUWV010000115.1, on the reverse strand, counting down.
CAGGAATGACGCGGTGAAAGGTTAAACCATTATAGAAGCCCTTGTTTGCAAGATCCACAAAATTGGCAACCGTATTCGGGGCAGCCTTAAAATCAAGACTCAACAGAATCTTACCTTCGTGGGTTTCAATGGTAGCTTCAATTGACTTAATACCGGAGTAATCCTTGTTGAAGACCTTTCCTTCGGCAAATCCAAAACTGAAGAAGCCAAGAACAAGAGCTGAAACAAGGGCGACAAGAACTAAAGGTCTTTTCATATCAACCATGATTGATGGTGCACATCTTTGTTTTATATTGATAATATAGCTTTTTTTATCAAAGCCCACATGCGCATTTTCTATATTTAGCCCGAAAAAAAGCAGGATTCACCCGATAATCTTATCGCACTTATGCCGCAAAACGACAACATCAGAAATTTCAGCATTATCGCCCACATTGACCACGGCAAATCTACTCTTGCCGACCGCATGATCGAACTGACCAAGACCGTCTCCAAAAACGAGATGACCAACCAGCTCTTGGACGATATGGATTTGGAACGCGAACGTGGCATCACCATCAAGGCTCACGCCATCCGCATGGTCTACGAACGCGACGGCAAAGAATACATCTTGAACATGATTGACACTCCGGGGCACGTGGACTTCACCTACGAAGTCAGCCGTTCCCTGGCCGCTTGCGAAGGCGCAATCCTGGTGGTGGACGCAAGCCAAGGTATCGAAGCCCAGACACTTTCGAACCTCTACCTGGCCCTGGAAAATGACCTGGAAATCATCCCGGTACTGAACAAGGTGGACCTTCCGGGTGCACAGCCCGATCACATTGCTCAGCTGGTAGGCGACCTTCTGGGTTACGACCCCGACAAGATTCCGCGCATTTCTGCAAAGACAGGCCTGAACGTGGAACAGGTGCTGGACAAGATTGTCGACGAAATTCCCGCCCCCAAGGGCGACAGCGGAAAGCCCCTGAAGGCACTCATCTTTGATTCTGTGTATGACTCCTACCGTGGCGTCATCAACTATATCCGCATTGTGGAAGGCACCCTCAAGGCCGGCATGAAGATCAGGATGATGAAGACCGGCGGCGAATACATGGTGACCGAAGTCGGAACCTTCAGCATGCGTCGCGACCCGCGCCCTGAACTTTCGGAAGGCATGGTGGGCTATGTCCTTGCCAATGTGAAGACCATTAGCGACGTGAAAATCGGCGACACCTTGACCGATTCCGCCAACCCCGCTGCCGAACCGCTCCCGGGCTACAAGGATATTTTGCCGATGATCTATTCCGGCATCTACCCCATCAACCCGGAAGATTACAAGGACTTGCGCGAAGCCTTGGAAAAGCTGCGTTTGAACGACTCAGCCTTGAGTTGGGAACCGGAAACTTCCGAAGCACTGGGCTTTGGTTTCCGCACCGGCTTCCTTGGGCTACTGCACATGGAAATCGTGCAGGAACGTCTGGACCGCGAATTCAACGTGGACATCATCACGACCGTGCCGAACGTGGAATACCATGTGTACATGAGTGACGGCACCATGGTGAAAATCGAAAGCCCCTCGAAGCTCCCCGATGCAAGCCGCTACGACCACATCGAAGAACCTTACGTGAAGGCACAGATCTTTACGCCCAAGGAATTCGTGGGTGCCCTTATGACGCTCTGCGAAGAAAAGCGCGGCGAATTCGAGACCATGGAATACCTGGACGAAGAAAAGGTGATTCTTAAGTACAACCTGCCTCTCGCCGAAATCATGTTCGACTTCTACGACCGACTGAAGTCCGTGAGCCGCGGTTACGCAGGCCTCGACTACGCTCCCAGCGAATACAGGCGCAACAACCTGGTGAAGCTCGACATCCTGTTGAACGGCGACCCGGTGGATGCATTCTCGGTGATTATCCACAAGGACAAGGCCCACACCTACGCCAACGCCATCTGCGTAAAGCTCAAAGACCTCATTCCGCGCCAGCAGTTCGACGTGGCAATTCAAGGTGCTATCGGCGGCAAGATCATTAGCCGTTCTACGGTGAAGGCCGTCCGTAAGGACGTGCTCGCCAAGTGCTACGGCGGTGACATCACCCGTAAGCGCAAGCTCCTTGAAAAGCAGAAAGAAGGTAAGAAGCGCATGAAGAGCATCGGCTCTGTCGAAGTGCCGCAGAAGGCATTCCTCGCCGTGCTTTCTTTGAGCGACAATTCCACCAACAACGGAGATTAATTTGTTCATGTCAGGACTTTCCAGAAAGGTAAAAAGGCTACAGCGGAAAAATTCGCAGAGCCATATCTTTCTGTTGTTCCTGCTTTTGCTGATTGTATTAGGCATCTCCTTTGTCGGACGTATCTACGCCATTGCACCGGTGAAAATCATGGACGCCTCCATGACGCCCAAGTTCAAGGAACAATCCACCCACTGGATGTGCAAACTCCCCCAATGTTTGGCCCAAGTCAAAGACCAAGATGTGGTTTGGCTAATGCTCAAAAGCGGAGAGACCATGGTCCGCAGGGTTCTTGCCATGCCAGGCGACACCATCGAAATCACCGACAAGGGACGTGTCCGCACTCCCCATCGCAATTTCACATGGAAGGGCGAAGACGCGTTTATCCAAAGCAAGACCATCTATATTCCCAAGGCCGGAGACACACTCTATTTCGACAAATTAAACGAAGTGGAACAGGACTACATCCTGACCTACTTGCATACCCATGGAGAAAAAATCGCAGTCAAGTCAACACTCTGGCAAGGCGACCGCGAAATCAATATCGACCGCGTGGGTGCCACCAAGATTGCGAACCGTCAGGTAAGCCTTAAAGAAGTCGACTTCTTGCCCTGGCAAGACCGCTACCTGATTGAGCTCCAGATCCGTCAGGCCGAACCGGGTAACGCCCCCATCAAAATCAAGCGAGAACTGTTCCGCCTGAAGCCAGCCAAGCTGGAACTCAATCCCCCGCCAAGCGCTTCAGCAGACTCAACCGACAGCGATTCCGTTAAGACCGATTCCATCAAAGTCGCGCTCGCCGATTCGAGCAAATCAGCAAAGACCGACACGACTCAAACAGATACAACTAAAAAAGATTCCGCCGTCGCCGCAGCCCTTGCAAAAGAAGAACCGGAGCAATATTTGGACGAGCCTCTGAATAAGATTGTGATAGAAGAAGACTGCTATTACTTGACTTGCTTGAAAGGTTCCAACTGCTCGGATTCCCGCGAAATGGGTTATTTCACCCATAAGGATATTATTGGGCTTTATATGGAATGGCCGGACCGCATTAAAAATCGAATCATCATTCCAGCCAAGAATTTCCTCGACAAATCAATCGAATATATCCTTTCGCTTTTGGTTACGGAAGACATTCCAGAAGAGAACCTTGAAGTAGAAAAAGACAATTAAAATCCAATTGATACAATACAGAAAAGGCCGCGACAAAGTCGCGACCTTTTGAATTTCTATTGCTCGATAGCAATTAGTCCAGCGAGTGAACCAGCAGGCCATCGCGGAGCTTGGGTTCAAACCAAGTGCTCTTCGGCGGCATGATTTCGCCAGCGTCGGCGATGTTCATGAGCTGATCGAGAGTCGTCGGATACATAGCGAAAGCGCAAGCGCATTCACCGCTGTCGACGCGCTTCACGAGTTCGCCGAGACCGCGAATGCCACCGACAAAGTCGATGCGCTTGGAAGTACGCGGGTCATCGATATCGAAGAGCGGCTTCAAGATAAGCTTTTGGAGGAGAGCCACGTCGAGGCTGTCCACCGGGCCGAGGTTCTTGAGGAATTCTGCCTTGAAGGTGCAAGCATACCACTTGCCGCCCATGTAGAAGTTCACCTGGTTCTGCTTGGCCGGGCTCTGCATCTTGTCGAGGGCTTCGATGTCGAACACCTTCTTCATTTCGTCCATGAGCTGTTCCGGAGTACGGCCGTTCAAGTCCTTGAGCACGCGGTTGTAGTCGAGAATCTTGAGCTGGGTGCTCGGGAAGAGAATGGCGAGGTAACGATTGTATTCTTCGTCACCGGTGTTGTTCGGGTTCTGTTCAGCGCGGAAGCTGGCGGCGCGAGCACCGGCAGCACTGCGGTGATGACCGTCGGCAATGTAGCTCACCGGAACGGCTTCGAAAGACTTGCGAATGGCTTCGATTTCGGCATCATCGTCAATGACCCAAACCGTGTGGCCGAATCCGTCGCCCTTGCTCACGAAATCGTAGACGGGCTTACGCTTGGTCACGGCACCGAACACGTCGAACTGGCCCTGGTCGCGGTAGGTCAGGAACACCGGACCGGTATTGGCGTTGGTGGCGAGCACGTGGCGCAGACGGTCTTCTTCCTTGTCGGCGCGGGTCAGTTCGTGCTTCTTGATAATGCCGTTGAAGTAGTCGGCAGCGGGCACGCAGCAAACGAGACCGTACTGTTCACGACCGTTCATGGTCTGGCGATAAACATAGAGGCAAGGCTTCTTGTCATAAGCGATCACGCCGTCGGCAATCATCTTGTCCAAGTTTTCGCGGGCATGCGCATAGACCTTCGGGTCGTAGGCATCCACAGAATCAGGGAGTTCCAGTTCGGCACGGGTCACGCGCAGGTAGGAATGCGGAAGCCCTTCGGCCATGGCCTTTGCTTCGGCGCGGTTCATCACGTCGTACGGGAGGGCGGAAATCGTTTCGGCTTCGGCCGGGTTTACCGGGCGCAGAGCCTTGAACGGGTAAATGTGCATCATAGGGTGTTTTCCTTTGTGTGCTGCTTTAATTAAAGCTTCGTCTTCGGCAATCAAGCTCTGGATGTAGCTTGTCTTTGCATCCAGCCACTTTTTCTTGCGATAATTTACAATAATATAGGCCAACACGAAGAAGATAGCGCCGCCAATGGCCGCCACAATCGTGATTCCTATCATAAAGGCCGCCAAGTGCCCCGCCGCATCGTGCCACAGGTGTGAAATCACGGCGACGCAGTTCTTAAACGAAAGGCCTTCGAATTCCGAAAGGAAGTCGAAATTGATCTTTTCGGGGTTTAAAATCTTGCAACCAATAGCGTAACCCGACGGATAAAAGAAACCGAACTGAGTAAGCGGGTTTGCCACGAAAGAAGACACAATACCCGGCACCTTCGGGAGCCTGAACAGAGCGCAGAACGCCACGGTCAAAATAATTGCGACACCAATTGTCGGCCAAATACCAATAAATACGCCTGCCGCCACGGACCAAGCCACTTTCAAGGCATCTTGCCGCTTGGGGAACATGCGGTTGTAATAGATGCGGCTCAGTCTCTTGTACTTCGACTCGTTGCGGTCGATACGCTTATGCTTAAATTGAATCATTGCGAGCCAAATTTAGAAAAAGTTACAACGCATCTGCAACACCAGATTCTAAAAGATGTGATAAATTCTAAATTTAGTACGATGAAACACCTAATTTCTAAAGAAGGCTTTGAAAAGTTCAAGGCGGAATGGGAACACCTGAAATACGTAGAACGCCCGGCGATGATTAACCAGGTGCAGGCAGCCGCTGCCGAAGGCGACCGCAGTGAAAATGCAGCCTACACGTACGGGCGCATGCGCGTGCGCGAAATCGACCGCAGGCTCCGCGAACTGGACCGCATTTTGGACGGCGCGCAGGTGGTCGAATCGCAGGCCAGTGACGACGGCACAGTCCGCTTTGGCGCCACGGTCAAGATGAAGGACATCAAGACCAAGCGTGAACGCACCTACAGTATCGTAGGTGAAAAGGAAATCGACCCGTTGCAGGGCCGCATCAGCATGAAGTCCCCCGTTGGCGAAGCCCTGATGGGCAAAAAACAAGGCGACCAGGTACAGGTGCAAGCCCCGAAGGGACTCATCACCTACGAAATAGTAGAAGTTAGCTACTAGAGGAGATTCCCGCTTTCGCGGGAATGACATAAGCAAGCATGTTCATCGATACGCATTGTCATTTGGATTCTTACGAACAGCATTCCGGCGAAGCGGTCGCCGACCTGTTTTCACGCCTCGCCCACGACCCGGACCAAAACGTCCAGGCGCCCGAAGCCTATATTCATGTGGCATGCGACCCGGCGGACTTTGAACGCGCCAAGGAACTTTCAGAGAAATTCCCGAATGTCTACGCTGCCTACGGCATTCACCCAGAATATGTTCTGACAGAAACCGCCGAAGACGAAGCCCGCCTGCTAGAATACCTGAAGCACCCCAAGTGCGTAGCCTGCGGCGAATTCGGGCTAGATTATCACTACGGCGCGGACACCAAGGCCGAACAGGTCAAGCTTTTCGAGCGCCACCTGCAACTCGGCCTCACTTCGAAAAAGCCTCTTGTACTGCATCTGCGCGAAGCCGACGACGATGCCCTCGCCGTGCTCCACAATGCCGACTTAAGCGGCACCAACATTCACGTCCACTGCTTTACGGGCTCGCCCGAATTCTGCGCCCAAATGCTCGATCTCGGCACCCAAGGTGCCAACATCTTCGTGGGCTTCACGGGAATCGTGACCTTCAAGAACGCACAGAATGTCCGAGATGCGGCCGCCCTCGTGCCCATGGGCCAGATGCTCCTGGAGACCGACGCCCCTTACATGGCGCCCGTCCCCTACCGCGGAAAACCCTGCCATTCGGGCTATATTCCCTACATTGCGCAGGCTCTCGCCCAAGTAAAGCAATGCCCCGTAGAGGAACTCTACAGGGCATGTCGAGAAAATACTCGCCGTTGTTACATGATATAATTGTTCGTTCCCACCGTGCTTCTTTCAATCACGGGGATATCATTCACCGATGAATCCGCAACGGGAAGATCCTTCGTAGCAATATAGTGCTGTTGCAGGTATTCCCGAGCATTTTCTGCCGAAAGAGGCTTGCTGAAATAGAATCCCTGAATGAGCTTACAGCCTTCGGCCTTCAAGAACTCAAGCTGGCTTTCCGTTTCAACGCCTTCTGCAATCAAATCCAGATTCATGGATTTTGCAATGCCAATCACCATGCGGGCAAAGGAAGCGTCTTCTTCGTCATCTGTCACATGATCAATAAAGGACTTGTCCATCTTGAGCGTATGAATGGGGAAACGCTTCAGGTAAGAAAGGCTGCTATAACCGGTACCGAAGTCATCAATAGAAATCTGGATACCCATACTCGAAAGGGCGTTCATAAGCTTCACCGTCTTTTCGGCTTCGCAAACCGCCGTGTATTCGGTGATTTCGAGTTTCAGGTTCTTCGGGTTCAAATGCGTTTCAAGCAGCACCTGCTTGATATCGTCGATCATGTTGTCCAGGGCGAACTGCTTTGCCGAGAAGTTTACCGCCACCTGAATATCGGTAAATCCCTGATCCACCCAAGATTTCGCCTGCATGCAGGCCATCTTCAAGATTTGGGCTCCCAGCGGAATAATAAGTCCTGTTTCTTCGGCAATGGGAATAAATTCCGCCGGCGAAATAAACTTGCTCTTGGACTGGTTCCAGCGTACAAGGGCCTCGAAAGCCACAATGCGGTTACCGTTGGTAATATCCACGATCGGCTGGTAGAACAGGACGAATTCCTGAGCCTGAATGGCCTTGCGGATATCAAATTCCAACTTATAGAGCCTCATGGCCTTTTCACGGATACCGCCGCTAAAGAACTGGATTCCACCGTGGTTCACGCTCTTCTTCATTTCGCGAAGGCTGGAAGTCACGTTGGCCATAATATCTTCCACGCAATCCACTTCGCGGTTCAGAGCCACTGCCATGGACACACCAATATAAAGTTCGCGGCCTTCCAGCTGAATGGGCTGCTTCACAGCACTGTGGATACGGCGCACAATGGACTTTACATCGCTATCGTCATTCTTCTGGATATCGTGGAGAACAATGGCAAACACGTCGGGGCCAATACGAGCAATGGTATCGCCTACGCGGCACTGGGTCTTGATGCGGTCTGCAACCACGCGCAAAACGTTGTCGCCCACGTTAATGGAATAAGAGGTATTAATCGCACCAAAGCGGTCAATATCCAAAAGCGCCACAGCGAACAGGTAATCCGGTCGCTGAAGCGCCATGTCAACATCAACTTTGAGCTTTTCCAAGAAGAACTTGCGGTTATATACACCGGTAAGGGCATCTTGGTACACATAGTAATAATTCTGCTTTTCCTGGGCCTGCTTATCGGAGTTTTCGTCCAAGGCACCCACAATGCGGATCGGGTGACCATCCTCGTTCAGCTGCACATGACCCGAAATCAAGAGCTTGGAGTCCACTGCGCCGTCCAACAAGGATACCGTCAGGTTGAATTTTTCGCCAGTTTCCAGCGCTAGCTTCAGTTCATCCTTAAAACGGAGCCAGTCGCTTTCTACAATACGATCCTTGAGCAAGTCGAAAGAGTCCTGGATGGTGCTGGCCTGGGCCTGCAAGAGCTTAATGGCGCGTTTTGACCAGTAAACCTTGCCCGTAATGACATCGAAAGTCCAGAATCCGTTGGAAGAGACGTCCACCATCATCTGGAAGAGCTCATCTCGCTCCATCAGGTCTTTCTTGAAGTCTCTAATAGGTGTTGGTGCAGGAGACGGCGACGTAATTTCTACATCATCCCGCATGCGCTTGCGGTTTCCGATAACCGGGAAGCGATAAAGCACCGCAACAGTCACCAAGAAGAAATCCGCAAGGATATAGGGGATTGCCCAGATTAAATGCTCCCTTGTCGACAGAATTTCTGGAATAAAGGCAGCAAAAAAGACACTTGCCAACACCAGCAAGAGTCTTAAAAATACTTTCTCATCAAATAGTCTCATTTACCCACCCGTATGCGCCATAATATATAAATAAATTTTAACACTGTAACTAAAATTTTTATGTTTTTTTTGATAGGTGTTGACTACAAAACAATAAAAAACGGACCCATTGGATCCGTTTTGATTTTATAGTGCCAAAGGGACTCGAACCCTTGTTACCGGCGTGAGAGGCCAGTGTCCTGGACCACTAGACGATGGCACCAAATTTCGCCATATTCAGCGAGCTTTTTAAAGCGTCGCCAAATATAGCAAAGCGTCAAAATTCTGTCTAGTCTCTGTAGTAGAGGTCGAGATTGCTTTCCACGGCAGTGGAATTTTCGAGATTGTTCACGAATTCATTGAACAGGCTCATGGCAACGTAGCTGGAAGTATTGGCAACTTCGGTCTTGACAGCTGCGTTCACGGCTTCTTCTTCCGGAGCCTTCTTGGAGACAACCTTAACCATCACAGCACCGTTATCGGTTGCGACAGCAGAGCTCCATTCGCCCACCTTGGCACCTTCAAGGATCTTGGCGAGATGGGAACTACCGTAACCGAAGCCCGGCACATAGCCATCCACCGAGGAGGTAATGGTTTCGATGTTCACCTTTTCGATCTTGTTAGCGGCAACAGCGGCAGAATCAGCGGCGCTATCAGCTGGAGCCCAAGCCTTCACCTTTTCGGCAACGGAGTTCAGGTAAATTTCGGCAGCAGCGGCAGCCTTGCTACGGAGCAGAGAGCTCTTGATGCTGTTGAAGTAAAGATCCAAGCTACGTTCGCCAGCCTTGAGGTCCTTCACCTTTTCGGCAACCACGACCCACTTGTTGTTCTTCATGATCGGGGAAACCTTGCTGGTTTCGTCCGGCAGATTTTCGTTGGGCCAGGCGTAAGCGGCAAGACCCTTGAGGTAGCCGACACCTTCGATGTTTTCGCCACGAGAAATCCAGTTAGAAGTATGAGTATCCAGGTTCTGTTCCTTGGCTGCTTCGGCAAAGGTCTTGCCGGCATCCACGGCAACCTTGATCTTGTTGAGGATACCTTCGAGGCTATCGATGGTTTCAGAAGAAGCATTCACGATCAAGAGGATGTGACCGACCTTAACGAGGTCAGCACCGGTAGAATCCTTGGACTTGCCGTAGCTCTTGATGATGTGATAACCGAAGCGGGTACGAACCGGTTCAGAAACGGCACCGGAATCGAGGCCAAAGGCCACGTCTTCAAATTCCTTCACATAAACGCCGCGACCCACATAGTCGTCGCTCAAGACGCCACCCTTTTCAGCAGTGGACTGGTCTTCAGAAGAAATGCGGGCCATGTCTTCGAACGTGGTGGTCGAAGAGGAGTCGGTCAGTTGGTAGTAAAGGGTCATGGCATATTCGCGAATGCGGGCATCGTCACCGGCTGTAGCTTCAACCGGGAGATAAGCAAATTCAAACTGGGCCATATCCTTCTTCACGAAGAAGCTGTCGCGGTGGGCGTTGAAGTAGCCGGCCACCATCACGCTATCAACGGCGCTATCTTCAATCTTGAAATCTGCATTAGAGGCAACTGCCACCTGCAGTTCGTAGTCCGTAAGGCGACGGTTAACAGACCAGTTGGCTTCCAAGGAAGTCGGGTGCACAGAAGCGCCGACCAGCGCCTGCAGTTGACGCACGGGAATGGTGTTGGTCTTCAGGTCTTCTTCGAACTGAAGCATCACGCCCCAACGGAAAGCTTCGGGAGTCTTGAGCCAAGCATCGTATTCGTCCTTGTTGAAGGTCGAATCGGTGAGGAACTTCGGGAGACCGGCGATGTAGGCCTGAGTACGCTGCATCAGGTCTTCCTGGCTGGTAGCCTGCTGCTGGATCATGTACAGGCGACGCTGGGCTTCCTGCACCAAGCGGGCACGGACTGCATCCGGATTACGGCTGAATTCAGATTCCAGTTCTGCGACCGAGGCACTCAGTTCGGCATTTTCGAACTGTTCGTTCAAGAGAATCTGGCGAACAAAGCTGCGGAACACTTCGCTGCGCAACTGGTTGTACTGTTCGTCTTCGAGGTGCTGGCCCTGGTACTGGTTCTGTACAATATTCTTGATGCGGGAATCAAATTCGGCGTAAGTGATCTTCTTGTCATTTACCACGCCTACCGGATAGCTGTGTCCCTGATTCGGCACACGGTCCATGGCCAAAAGGCCCACCACGATACCCGCGGCAAAGATAACGATAATCCACTTGGCTTTTTCATTAATCCACGTTAACATAGAGAAGACTCCATTAAAATTTTGTCCGGCAAAATGTAGCAAAAAAATTCAATTACTTTTATTTTGCATTCAAATAATGCCGAAATAGCCGTTTTTTTCTATCTATACACTACACAAAGACAAAGTTTACTCAACGGAGTTCGGTCATGTACGATATTTTGGTCCTTGGTGCAGGCATTTCTGGCTTGAGCGCGGCAATCCACGCAGCGGAAAAAGGCCTTTCGGTTGTCATTCTCACTAAAGGGGCTAAACCGGACGGATCATCAAACTACGCACAGGGCGGCATTGCTACCGTTACCGAAAAGACGGACAAGTTCAAGTTCCATATTGACGACACCCTGGAAGCTGGTGCCGGCCTTTGCAAAAAGGAACCGGTGAACATTTTGACCAAGAGCGGCCCGGCTACCATTCAGCAGCTGGTTAAATGGGGCGTGCAATTTACCCCCTCGCCCGCCGACAAGACCCAATTCGACTTGCACCTGGAAGGCGGACACAGCCACCACCGCATTTTGCATGCTGCAGACCTTACGGGTAAAGAAATCATGCGCGCCCTGCTTTGTGAACTGCACAAGCACAAGAACATTCACTACATCGAAAACTGCTACATCAAGGATTTGATTTGCAAGGGCGAAAGCAAGAGCAAGCGCTGCGTCGGTGCAAAGATTATCCATCAAAAGACAGGCATCGTAGAAAACCTTTACGCAAAGGCCTCTATTCTTTCTACCGGTGGCGCAGGCCGTATTTGGCAGTACACTGTTTGCCCCCACGATAGTTGTGGCGACGGCATGGCAATCGCAGCGCGTGCAGGTGCAGCCCTGCAAGATATTGAATTCATGCAGTTCCACCCCACAAGCCTTTACGCCCCTAGCCTCAAGAAGCCCTTCCTGATTTCGGAAGCGGTACGCGGCTTCGGCGGAATCTTGAAGAACGACAAGGGTGAAGAATTCATGAACCAGGTGCACCCGCTGCATTCCCTGGCCCCCCGCGATATCGTGGCACGCGCCATCCACAGCGAAATGCAGCGCCTCGGCAAGCCGAACATGTTCATTGATCTTTCGGGCCGCACGCCGAAAGACATCAAGAGCCACTTCCCCAACATTTACGCCAAGTGCCTTGAAGCCGGTATCGATATCACCAAGCAGTGGATTCCGGTAGTGCCCGCCGCACATTACATGTGCGGAGGCGTACTGGTCGACACTTGGTCCAGGACCGAAATCAAGGGCCTGTACGCCTGCGGCGAAGTCGCCGCGACGGGCGTCCACGGCGCAAACCGTCTGGCATCGAACTCCCTCTTGGAAAGCGTCGTTTATGCCATTCGCGCCGTCGACAACATCTGCGAAAGCGGACTGACCAAGGAAAAGATCACCGTTTCTAAATCCAGCAAGACCGAAAAGGTTTCCTTTGCCAAGGCCGCATACTGGCGCAAGCGCAAGAAGATTCTGCAAGACATGATGTGGACTCACTGCGGTATCGTACGTACCGTGGCAGGCTTGAACCAAGGCCTGAAAGTCATCGAAGATCTGGAAAAGGATATCGATGCAGCCATCAAGAACAAGGAAACTGAAAATCTGCATTACCTTGAATTCCTGAATGCCCTTCAGGTATCCAAGATGATCCTGACCGCAGCGCTGCACCGCAAGGAATCCCGCGGACTGCACTACATTCTGGACTACCCGAATCTGGACCCCAAAACAAAGCACCATACGATTTACTTGGAAGACAAAAAATAAGTAGATTGTGGTTGGTGAATGTAGGAAGTTGGAAGTGGAAGGAAAAAGCGCAAAGCCCTCAAAGATTGGTGGATACACGCCGACGCAGGAACTCGGTTCCGGTGCCATGGGTCAACTGTGGCTCTGTCACGACAAATCCCTGGACCGCATGGTGGTGGTCAAGCAAATGCAGCAGGATATCGAAGACAGCGATACGAATATCCGCCGCTTTATGCAAGAGGGCAATATTCTCGCCCACCTGAACCACCCGGCCATTACCAAGCCCTACGCCCTATGGAAAGAAAAAGACGGCAAGCTTTCGCTGTCCATGGAATTCGTCCACGGCCTTACGCTCCGGCAGATTCTTGACAAGGTTCCGCAGCCCCCACTCTGGGTGGTTCTGAACATTCTTCACGAGATTCTTTGCGCCTTGGGCGAAGCCCACCGCAAGGGAATCGTACACCGCGACCTGAAACCCGCCAACATCATGGTGGATAACGACGGCCGCGTTCACCTGCTGGACTTTGGCATCGCCCACACCGAGAACCCGCTCAAGTTCAACAAGGGCGAAGACGCCGAACGCTTAACGCAGACGGGAGCCATTCTCGGAACCGTTACCTACATGAGCCCCGAACAAACCGTTGGCGAAGAGGCGACACCCGCTTCGGACTTGTTCGCCATCGGCATTATCGCGAGCGAAATGCTCATGGGGCAAAACATTTTCCGCGGCACCAGCTTTAGCGACACCCTTCAGAGAATCCAGAAACTTCGCGTCACGGAAAAGGCCTTCGACAAGGAACTCCCCCGCCGCTTGAGAAAGCTTATCGAGAAGCTGCTCCAGAAGGATCCCCGCAAGCGCCCCCTCACCGCATTCGATGCTGCCGAGCAGGTTTCGTTGGTCATGCGGAACTACCCCCGCGATATGGTCCCTTACATGGCCATGTGGATTTTTGCCATCAAGGATTCTATCAAGCAAAAGACAGAATCCATCGACGAAACGCTTTATACTGAACCCCCGGTCTACCCGACCCACACCAAGTTCCTTTTGTTCAAGGGATTTTGCATGGGCGCCTTAGCCGGATCCTTAATTTGTTTTTTGATTACACGATTTACCTAAAACCATTTCAAAACAAATTCTATGAACGCAATTGATATAGTCTGCCTCGTTATCATCCTTCTCTTAATGCTGCTCGGACTGTGGCACGGCTTTTTCCGTGGAATCTTCCGCTTGATAGCTTGGGCAGCAGGCATTGCTGGCGCCTATTTTGCATGCGGACTGTTGGCGAATTTTATTTCTGGCTTATTGCAAACCAGCGCATTCTCCACAAAGCTGGTCTGCATGTGCATCGGCTTTCTTGTTCCCTTTTTGGTATTCCTGTTTATCGGACATTTCCTGCAGAGAATCACCCAAGGTACCACCGTGGGCAAGGCAGACCGTGTGTTGGGAGGAATTTTCGGAGTCATCAAGGCTTTGCTCATTTGCTTTGTGCTGCTGACAATCCTGCACCTGTTCCCCTTCGGCGGAATCATCCCCGAGACCCGCGACAACGCTTTTGCTTACTCGGCCTACAAGGCATCCATCGAAATGATGGGCTATTCTTCGGAACCCGTAGACATTCTTGACGTTGCCGAAAAGAAGGCCAGCGAAGTCGTCAAGAATGCAACGGACAAAGCTGCAGAAAAAGCCTCTGAAGTAGCAAAGGATGCCGCCGACAAGGCTGTCGATGCAGCGAAGGATGCAGCCAAGGACGCCGTGGACTCACTCAAGAGTTCCGCTAAAGCCGTCGCAAAAGAAGCCACTAAATAGCGGACTTATTTTGTCGCGTACTTACGCGCTTCTTTAATGATATCTTCTTCGCCATCGACGTGATGATTCCGCATCACGAATTTACCGTTACAGATAACCGAATGAATGGCGCTGGAATCAGCGGCGTACACCCAGTTGCTTACAAGGTTATAGTTCGGCGCAAAGCGTTCATTCTTCAAGTCGAGCAACAGGGCGTCTGCCAAAAAATCATCAGCAATAAGGCCCGCCGGAATTCCATAGGCAAGCGCCGTATTCCAAGTTGCCATTTCAAGCGCCTCTATCGCTGGCAACGATTCCGCCTTGCCGGTTTTCGGCTCCACCTTTGCAAGCAGCGAAATCAGCTTCATTTCTTCGTGCATGTCCAAGTTGTTGTTCGACGAGGCACCGTCAGTACCAAGCCCCACAAGCACGCCGCTATCAAGCAGAGCATTCACCTTCGGGATACCGCTACCGAGCTTCAAGTTCGAGCACGGATTCAAAATCGCCGCCGATTCCGATTCGGCCATCAACGACATTTCATATTCGTTCAGGTGAACGCAGTGCGCTCCCACAAAATTTTCGCCAAGAATTCCCCACTTGTCGAGGAGTTCTACGGGAGTGCAGCCGTACTGTTTTTTGCAATCCTTGACTTCTTTGAGCGTTTCAGACAAATGAGTGTGCAGGATGTAATTTTCGTCGCGGGCTACTTTGGCACATCGCTTGAAGATTTTTTCACCGACAGTGTAAATGCTGTGCGGCATCACGGCAAGCTTTACACGGTCCGATTCAAAGCGGTGATCCTGCAAGAACTTGAAATTCTCTTCAATGTGTTCAGGCGTATCCAAGTTTTCGGCAATCGTCACGCCGATCGCCGCACGGATCCCCATTTCCTTGACCACCTTCATGGTGACTTCGCGACGCCAGTACATATCCGAAAAGAACACCGTCCCCGACTTGATCATTTCAAGCACGGCAAGGCGCGTTCCGATTTCGATATCCTTGGCGGTGAGCTTGGCCTCGAACGGCCAGATATATTCTTGCAACCATTTTTGGAGCGGCATGTCATCGGCATAACCACGCAAAAGCGTCATGGCAGCATGAGTGTGACCATTATAAAACGGAGGAACAATGGCAAGACCATCGCAATTTATCACCTCGGCCTTATCCCTGTCACGCTCTGTAAGTGGTCTCCCCACCTTTGAAAATTTCTTTCCCGATATCAAGATATCTTGTTTCTTGCCCTGAAATAGTACAGATTGGAGTATCATTTTGGCCATAAAAGCTCACTTTTTACCATGTTTTTTCCAAAAATATAATTTATAAAAAACTATTTGACCTTTTTTTGTATATAATTATGGTATGAGCAACACTGAACTGGAAACATTGCCCATATCCAGGGCAGAATTTCAGCGACAGGAAATTTTCAAGAATGTCGCTTTCGAAAGCCTGGCAGGATACCTGCTGGGTTGTAAAACAGTTTACCCGGCACCGGGCTCTCTTCTTATTGACCCTTCACAGCCCCAAAGACGCCTTTATGTTCTTTTGGAAGGCCTGATGGAAGTTCAGGTGGAATCCCAAGGTGGCATCTACAAAAGCGATATTCACCCTGGACACTGCGCCGGCGAAATGTCCATTTTCGAAAACCTCAAGCCCAGCGCCAAAGTTTATGCAAAAGAAAACTGCAAGGTCCTGATTATCGAAGCAGAAACCGCTCTCGCCATGCTCAACGCCTCTCATGACCTCTGCCTGAACTTCTTGCAAATTATGAGTCACCGCATTCGCAACAGTAACAGGGTTGTTTGCGAAGAAGAATACCATATCCGTTGCATCGAAGAAAATGCGAAGGTGGACGCCCTAACGGGCCTGCATAACCGTCGGTGGCTAGAAGAAATGTACACCCGCGAATTGAAGCGCAGCAATGCAGGAGACCTGCACCTTTCAGCCTTCATGGTGGATATCGACCACTTCAAGAGCATCAACGACAACTACGGTCACCTCGTAGGCGACCAGGTGCTTATTGCAGTGGCTAAGGGAATCCTGCAATGCTTAAGGCCAACCGACATGCCCGTGCGCTACGGTGGCGAAGAATTCACCATCTTTTTGCCGGGAACAAACGTAGAAAACGCAAAGATTGTGGGCGAAAGGCTTCGTGCTTTTATCGAAGCCATGAAAATTCCGCTTCACAAGGGTAAGGACACCCTATCTGTAACCATTAGCGTCGGCTTTACCGAGCGCAAAAAAGAAGACACCGTCGAGACAATCATCAAACGCGCCGACGATGCTCTTTACCACGCCAAGCAATCAGGCCGAAACCGAGTGTGCCTGAACCTCGGCGATGGCTCTATGTTTTTGTTTTAAAAAAACTCCCCTAAAGGGGAGTTTTTTCATTGTTCTTTTATTTTCTTCTAGAGACGCTTCAGCACAGCAGCGGCGTGGTGAATAAAGCCTTCTTCAGTAGCGACGGCGGCGATAGCCTTCGCATTCTTCTTGATGGCCTTTTCACTGTAGCGGATGATGCTCATGCGCTTCAAGAAATCATACACGCCGAGGGGGCTGAAGAAGCGACCCGTACCGTTGGTGGGCAGCACATGGTTCGGACCTGCGAAGTAGTCGCCTACGGGTTCGCTGGACCAGGGACCAATAAACACGGCGCCCGCATTTTCAATCTGGGTAGCCATGGATTCGGCTTCGGCGGTCATGACTTCCAAATGTTCCGGAGCGATGCGGTTGGCGATTTCCACACCATCGAACCAGTCCTTCACCACAAGGATGCGACCGAAGTTGCCAAGCACCTTTTCGAGGAGTTCACGCTTCGGGGAATTTTCCACCTGCACATCGACGCAAGCGGAAATCATCTGGGCGGTCTCCATGTTGTCGGTAATGCAGATTGCAGCTTCAAAGCCAGAACCATGTTCCGCCTGAGAAAGCAGGTCTGCAGCGACAAAGTCCGGATCGCAAGTATTGTCGGCCATCACCAGCACTTCGCTGGGACCAGCCACCATGTCGATATCCACGACACCGAAAACTTCCTTCTTGGCGATAGCGGCAAAGACATTGCCCGGGCCCACAATCTTGTCGACGCGTTCCACGACGGTCTTGCCCTTGGCATCCTTGGCACCGTAAGCAAGCAGGCCGATAGCCTGAGCGCCACCGATGTGGTAAACTTCATCAATGCCGAGTTCCTGCAGCACGAAAGCCACGGCACGGTTGATTTCGCCCTTGATGGGGGTCACCACCACGATATCCTGAACGCCAGCCACCAGAGCAGGAACAGCGTTCATAATCACGGTGCTCGGATAAATACCAGCACCACCCGGCACGTAAAGACCCACGCGCTTCATGGGGCGAATGCGCTGACCGAGGACTACACCATCGGCCCCTTCCATGAGCCAGGATTCTTCCATCTGGTTCTTGTGGAAGTCACGAACATTCTTGATAGCCTGTTTCAAGGCCTTCTGGAGTTCCTTGGGGCACTTGGCGGCAGACTTCGCGATGGCAGATGCCGGCACGCGGATGTTCTTGCCCTTGAGGCCGTCAAACTTCTGGGCGTATTCCGTCGCTTTGGCGATACCGCCCTTCTTGATGTCGGCAAGGATCTGCATCACCTTGTCATGGATTTCTCTGGACGGAGCGACTTCGCGTCCGCAGATGCGTTCAATTTCAGCAGATTTCGGAGTAACTTTTACAATTTGCATAACTTACTTTTTCCTTGAAACCCCGGCGAGGTTACGGACCTTGCGAGCAGTCAACTTTTTTGCCTTCTCAGGCACGACTTCTTCTTTTGCCTTGGCCGGTTCAACAGGCTTCACATCCAGATGCTTGTAGGCACCTTCGATAACCTTATTGTCCACCAGAATCTTGTAGGTCAGGCCGTCAACGAAAGCCATCCAGGACGCTTCAATGATGTTGCTAGAAACACCCACCACGTTCCAGTAGCCCTTTTCGTCGCCGAAAGTCGTCCACACGCGAACCGTCGCGTCAGAGGCAACCTTGGAACCCAGCACGCGGACTTTATAGTCGTCGAGCTTGACCTTCGCCATATTCGGGAAGAACGGGAGCAAAGCCTTGCGCAGCGCCGCATCCAAAGCGTTCACCGGACCGTCGCCTTCGCTCACCTGATGGCTAATCTTGTCACCAATCTGGAGCTTGACCGTAGCCTGGGAAACGGAAACACCCTGCGGTGTCTTGTCTTCGATGACGCGGTAGTTCAGCACCTTGAACGGTTCCTGAACCATACCCAAGTGACGGTACACGAGCATCTTGAAGCTTGCTTCAGCGCTGTCGAAATGCCAGCCGGCGTTTTCACGTTCCTTGATCAAAGAAAGCAGACTTGCCACCACCGGATCCTTCTTGTCGATGCCCGGCTTGATAGCCTTGAGTTTTTCGACAACGAGAGAACCGCCGGCCTGGTCGCTGGTGACGAACACGCGGTCGTTACCGACGGCGTGGGGATCGATATGTTCAAAACTGCGAGACACCTTCATGACGCCATCAATGTGAGCGCCACCCTTATGGGCAAAAGCCGCATCGCCCACATACGGGGCATGGGCATCGCTCGGGAGGTTCACAATCTGGTCCACATTGCTGCTCAACTGACGAAGGCGAGCAATCTTTTTAGCGGCAAAGAACTTGGCACCCATTTTGAAATGGAGGTCGGCGGCGATGGTCGTGAGGTTTGCGTTACCGCAGCGTTCACCATAACCATTCACCACACCCTGCACCATGGTAGCACCGCTCTTCACGGCGTAAATGCTGTTGCACACACCAAGACCGGCATCGTTATGAACATGGATACCGATAGGCGTAGACACGTGCTTCTTCACGTCCTTCACGATTTCTTCAAGTTCCCAAGGCATGGTACCGCCATTGGTGTCGCAAAGCACGATAAAGTCGGCATGGCCCAGTTCCGCAGCCCTCAGGGTTTCCAGGGCGTACTGGGGGTTTGCCTTGTAGCCGTCAAAGAAATGTTCCGCATCGTAAATCACCTCTTCGGAATGTTCCTTGAGGTATGCCACAGAAGACTCGATCATGTCGAGGTTTTCTTCGAGGGTCGTGCGGATAACGTCGGTGACGTGCAAGTCCCAGCTTTTACCAAAAATCGTCTTGACCGGTGCACCGGATTTTACAAGAGCCTGCAACAGCGGGTCCTTTTCAGGCAGCACCTTGGGGCGACGGGTAGAACCGAAGGCCGCAATCTTCGCATGTTTCAGCTTGACTTCCTTAATCTTCTGGAAGAATTCTTCGTCGGTGGGGTTGCTGGGGTTCGGCCAGCCGCCTTCGATATAGTCAAAGCCGAAATGGTCCAGGATGCGCGCAATCTGGAGCTTGTCAGCAAGAGAAAGGCTTATCTTTCTGTCCTGGTTTCCATCGCGGAGAGTCGTGTCGTACAAAAAAACTTTCATGAGTTCTATTTATTTTCTCTTTTTGTCTTTACCGTAATAGCTGTACTTGCCATAGCCATAGCTACCGTAACCGTAGCCGTGACCATCGGATTCGCAATGGTTCATTACGAATGCGCGAGACTTGCCTTCGCAGCAACGATCAAGCTTCATCATGGATTCCTTGATCTGGTCCATAGAATGCTTGCCGTAGTGGAGAACAAACAGAGCGAAGTCCACAATCGGGTAAATGAGTTCAGAATCGGTTACAAGTTCCAGAGGAGGCGTGTCCACGATAACGATATCGAACTTGGACTTGGCTTCTTCCAAAAGCTTCTTGAAGGTTTCGCCGCGCAAGAGTTCACTGGGCGAAACATCGGTCTTACCAGCACCAAGCACATAAAGGTTCTTGGTAATGGAATCGGCCACAGCGTCATCCAAGGAGCACTTGCCTTCCAGCACATCGCCCAAGCCCTGCTTACGGTGGCTATACACCACGCCGCGGCGCATGTCGGCATCAATGAGCAACGTCTTCTTGCCAGAACCGGCAAAAAGGGCAGAAACGTTCTTGGAAACAAAAGACTTACCCACGCCCGGAATCATACCGGTCACCATCATGACTCGCAGATCGGTCGTCGCAAATTCAATAGCCGTATAGAGGGAACGAAGCGCTTCGCTGGATGGCGAATCGGGATCGTCTTCCACCAGGGGCTTCGTATTCTTGCCCTTGTTGCGCTTCAAGAGAATTGCGTTTTCGGCCTTCGGAATCTTGGCGTACACGCTAATGCCCGTTTCACGTTCAATTTCAAGGGAGCTACGAACACCGCGCTTGGTCATCTGCAACAGGTAAATCAGCAAGGCACCCAAGAGGAATGCACCGCCGACGCAACCGGCAAACACGACCTTCTTGTTGGGCTTAGAGGGCTTGCGTTCAATCTGGGCATAGTCCACAATGCGCACGTTACCCACTTCACCGGCACGCACCACACGGAGCTGCTGGATATTGTTAAGCATTGCCGTATACTGGGCATTGTTCACGGCCACTTCTTCTTGCAAGCTCATCACGTCTTGCTGGGTACGCGGCATGTTTTCAGCAGACTTCTTGAGTCGAGAAAGTTCCGAACGCAGACGGCTCTGCTGTTGCATAATCGTCTGAACAGCCGGGTGTTCTTCCTTGAACAAGCGGGTCGCTTCTTGACGCTGCTGTTCCAATTCCAAAACCTGTTTTTCCAATTCCGTGACCTTTTCCAGGTGAACCTTGGTTTCGCCCGTCATGTCCACAGAACCGATTTTCAAACGGTAGTCAGCCAACTTCTTTTCAGCGGAATCCAGCTTCGCCTTGACTCCCGGGAGCTGTTCTTCCAGGAATTCCAAAGTCTTTTCAGCTTCGGCGCTGCGCATTTCCACATTCTGGCGCAAGTAGATGTTCGCAATGGTGTTCAAGACAGAAGCGGCCTTGTCTGCATAGCGGTTGGTGTAAGACACACCGATGATACCCGTCTGCTTACCCTTTTCAGCAACATCGAGCTGTTTGACCAAGCCTCGAACCGCATCCAGCGGTTCGGACTGAGCAAGAACAAACATCTGCCCAGGCCTTGCGAGCAAGTGCTTCACGTGGATTCTGAGAGTGTCGCCACCATACGGAGCAGAGAGAGATTCCCCCACCTTGCCCTGCAAAAGTTTGACACCTTCGGGAGTGTAAACGGCAATTTCGTCTTCGCCCACAACCTCGGCCATCCACTTTTCAATACGGGCAATTTCAGGAATATAGAGGTCTTCCAAATCCATGCGGCCTTCCTTATGGAGCAGGCGGTCGATGGCTCCCTTCGGATAGGCATTAAAGCAAAGACGTTCCTGTTCAACCACATAGGTCAGCACCATGCGGCTCTTGAGGAGTTCAATTTCTGCTTCGGCAGGAGAAGCCACATCCAAGAGGGCACCCATTTCGCCCATGGCTTTACCGGCCTTGTTACCCTTCACGTCAATCTGCAAAAGAGCGTCGCTCGTATACTGCGGGCGCATCCAGTTAGACGCCAAAAAACCCAGCGCACAGCCGGCGACGATACAACAGGCTAAAAAGAACTTATGCTTCAGCAACAAACTCAAGACTTCGAGGATATCAATCTCATCGTCGTCTTTACCCCTTGATGTAGAATTTGTTCCTGTAGAATTATACTGGTTATTCGGTTCCATTTTCTTCCTTTCTAGATTTTATGGGCTAAAAATAGAAAAACCAAAAAAGACCGCGGATTTATCCACGGTCTCTTTAAGCTTTTTGGCTTAACAAAGATTACTTCTTTTTGGAAGCTTTCTTTGCTGCGGCCTTCTTAGCAGCGGGCTTCTTTGCAGAAGCCTTGCAGAACTTCACGTAGGCAGCGAGAGTGTCGCAGAAGACTTCGTCCGGAGTGTTGTCGCCGTTGATGCGGCTGATGATGGACTTGCTGTACTTGCCGAGCACCTTGGCGGTGGATTCCTTGTAAACCTTGAGGCGGTTCTTGATCACGGCTTCATCAGCGTCGTCCTTACGGCCTTCGATCTTGGCGCGGTTCAGGAGGCGAGCAACGATGGTCTTTTCGTCCTTGATGTCGAGCACGAAGATGTGCTTCACGTCAACCACAGATTCAATGAGCTTGACCTGTGCAACGGTGCGAGGAATACCGTCGAGGAGG
The DNA here is from genome assembly GCA_045221475.1 of Fibrobacter sp. Classification (GTDB taxonomy): domain Bacteria; phylum Fibrobacterota; class Fibrobacteria; order Fibrobacterales; family Fibrobacteraceae; genus Fibrobacter. The sequence continues at coordinate 96,138 of JBGUWV010000115.1, read as the reverse complement.
AGGGTATCCTTGTCCGGGTTCACCTTATTGGTGTTCACGAGACCTTCGATGAAACGGCCGAAGATTTCCACAGTAGCTTCATCCGGAACCAAGAGGCCCTTGCTGGAATAAGAAGCGAGAAGCTTGCCGGATTCGCTGGACGGAGCGATACCACGGAAGATATCACCCGTAGAAATGTGCTTGAGAGAAGTGGTAGCAGCGAGCTTTGCACCGACGGTACCCTTGCCGGAACCGGGAGCGCCAAAGATAAGGACTGCAGGAATTTTAGCCATTGTATAACCTCTTGGGTTTGATTGTTGAAAATTTTTCGGGCAGAAATATAAAAAAGTTTAACTCGGTAATGCTTCGGAAGTGAACTTCAGCTTATTGTTTTCCACATCAATGGAGATTGTCGAGAAGTCCTTGTAGATTCCAAGCAACAGGCCTTCGGCGATTTCGTCTTCCACCAGATTCTGAATGGAGCGGCGAATGGGGCGCGCACCAAGGGCAGAATCGTAGTTGTGGGACACGATGAATTCCTTGGCCGCTTCGGAAACTTCCAAGAGAATACCGCGTTCAGACAAATTCTTCTGCAAGAATGTCAGCTGGATATCCACGACAGAAGTCAGCTCCTTCTTGGTAAGCGCACGGAACACAATCTGTTCATCAATGCGGTTCAAAAATTCCGGAGAGAACACGCGCTTGACTTCTTCGCGAATGGCAGTTTCCATACGTTCGTAGTCATCGGTCTCCCCCATCTTGGTAAAGCCCATACCGGAACTGTGGCGCACTTCGCGGGCGCCTGCGTTACTGGTCATGATGATGATGGTGTTCTTGAAATTGATCTTGCGGCCATAGCTATCCGTAAGGATACCGTCATCGAGAATCTGCAAAAGCAAATTGTAGATATCCGGGTGAGCCTTTTCGATTTCATCGAGAAGAACCACACAGTAGGGGCGTTTGCGCACCTTTTCGCTGAGCTGTCCGCCGTTATCTTCAAAACCTACGTATCCCGGAGGCGCACCAATCAGGCGGCTTACGCTATGCTTTTCCATGTATTCGCTCATGTCGACGCGGATCATGGATTCTTCGCTGCCGAAAAGGGTCTGCGAAAGGACCTTGGCCAGTTCCGTCTTACCCACGCCCGTGGGGCCCAGGAACAAGAAACTGCCCATGGGGCGTTTAGCGCTGCGAATGCCGGCGCGAGTACGACGAATCGCTTTAACGACGGCATCCACCGCCTGGTCCTGGCCGATGATGCGTTCCTTGATTTCGTCGCCCAGCTTCAAGAGCTTCTGGGTTTCTTCACCCGCTAGGCGACTTACGGGAATACCCGTCATCTTGCTGATGCAATCGCGGATTTCATTTTCATCCACCACCGGGAAGTCCGCGGAATCTTCCTTGTTCAAGGCTTCGCGGCGTTCCGCTATGCGGCTGGTCAAATCTTCAATCTTGTCGCGGAGGGTCGCTGCAGTTTCGTACTGCTGATCTGCAATGGCCTCTTCCTTCTTAAGCATGGTAGCGGCAAGTTCGTCTTCCATTTCCTTAAGATCTTGCGGCGTACGAATCGAATTCAAGCGTACGCGAGCACCCGCTTCGTCGAGGACGTCGATGGCCTTATCCGGCAAGAATCGGTCACTAATGTAACGTTCAGCAAGAGTTACCGCCGCGCGAATGGCTTCGGGCGTGTAATGCACCTTATGATGCTGCTCGTACTTCGGGCGCAGTCCTTCGAGAATCTGGATAGAATCTTCGGAGTTCGGCGGATTCACCACAATCGTCTGGAAGCGGCGTTCGAGCGCGGCGTCCTTTTCGATGTACTTGCGGTATTCGTCGATGGTCGTAGCGCCAATGCACTGGAGTTCACCACGAGCAAGGGCGGGCTTAAAGATGTTGGATGCGTCGAGGCTTCCTTCGGAACCGCCCGCGCCCACAATCGTATGCAATTCGTCGATAAAGAGAATCACCGAATTGTCAACGCGCTGGAGTTCCATAATCAGGCCCTTCACGCGTTCTTCAAACTGGCCGCGATACTTGGTACCCGCGACCATGGCGGCCACATCCAGCGTCACCACGCGCTTGTTCATCAGAAGTTCCGGAATCTTCTTCTGGACAATCTTCTGAGCAAGGCCTTCGATAATGGCTGTCTTACCCACACCCGGTTCACCGATAAGGGCCGGGTTGTTCTTCTTGCGACGGCAAAGAATCTGGATAAGGCGTTCAATTTCACGGCTACGACCGATAATCGGATCCAGCTTTCCCTGCTTGGCAAGAGCCGTCAAGTCGCGACCGAAATGATCGAGAATCGGCGTCTTGGAACGGCTCTGGGCACGAACTTGCTGACGGGTGTCAACACGGCCCTGGTTCACATAGCGTTCATCATCATCGGTATTTTCACCCTCTTCACCAGAGGGCTGACCGTTCATGGCCTCGCGCTTGATTTGCTGCAGAGTGCTTTCAAAATTTTCGTATGTCACACCGAAGGTAGACAGAGTGCCTGCCGCCGGAGATTCTGCCTGCTGCAAAATAGCAAGCATCAAATGTTCGGGACCGATATACTGGTCCCCTTCTTCCTTGGCAATCTTGGCCGCATTGAAAAGGGCAGCCTTACAGCGTGTCGTAAAAGAAAGCAACGCACCGTGAGCATCGCCCACGGTCATAATGCCGCCATTAGACGAAAGGGAACGCTGAACGTTTTCGCCCAGTTCATTCAAATTAATCTTAAGCGCACGCAGGGTTTCGGCGGCAAAGCCGGAATCTTCGCGAACAAGGCCGAGCAGCAAATGTTCGGTCGTTACGCTGTCACTGCCCAAGTTACGGGCCGCAATGCGTGCCGCCTGTAAAACAGCCTTCGCTTTCTTCGAAAAAATACCGTTGATATCGGACATATTTTCTCCTTAAGCTACTGAATGACGCCGCCGTGCATTACGACGCGGCGTTTTGCAAAACTAGCCAATTTTTCGTCATGGGTCACAATCAAGAACGCCTGATTGAACTTTTCGTTGAGTTCGCCAATCAATTCGTTGAGCATCGCGGAATTCGCTTCGTCCAAGTTACCGCTAGGCTCGTCGGCAAGCACCAAGTCCGGATGATTCATCAGGGCACGGGCTATGGCCACACGCTGGCGTTCACCTCCGCTGAGCTCGCGGGGCAAATGCTTCAAGCGGTCCTTCAAGCCCACCGTTTCCAAAAGCATGGCAGCACGTTCGCGGCATTCCTTTTCAGAAGTTCCAAGAACTCGACCCGGCACACACACATTTTCAATCGCCGTAAATTCACTCAACAGATGATGGAACTGGAACACGAAGCCCACCTGCACGCGGTGGTAACGATCACGTTCAGCATCGTTAAACTTTGAAAGCGCCTTACCCTTAAAGAGAATTTCGCCCGAAGTCGGCGTGTCGAGCATTCCCACCAAATTCAGGAAAGTCGACTTACCCGAACCCGAAGAACCCGTGAGCGCCACAAGTTCACCTTCGTCCATGGAGAAATTCACGCCCTTGAGGATTTCAAGCTTTTCTCCCGTCTCGGAAAATTCACGACGGAGGTCAATAGTTTGTAACAAGCTACTCATGTCTAATTGCCCCCACCGGATCCAAGCGGCTAGCCTTCCATGCGGGGAGCAACGTCGCAGCCACGCAAAGAGCAATGCCGATTACGAAGATCAAAATCACGTCAACAATATGCACCGAAATCGGGAAGTACGGAATCACGTAGACATCGCCGGGAAGCTTGATAAAGTGGTAAGCCTCTTGCAACTTACAAAGCACCAGACCGATCGTACCGCCAACAATCGTACCGCCCACGCCGATAAAGCTACCCATGAGCATAAAGACGCGCATAATACCCGCCTTGCTAAAGCCCATGCTGCGGAGGATTCCGATTTCCTTGGTCTTGTCGATAACGACCATGATAAGGCTACTGATGATGTTGAATGCAGCCACCAGAATAATCAAGCAAATCACCGCGGCCACGATGAACTTTTCGTAGTTCATCCACTTGAGGAGCGTAATGTTTTTCGTCTTCCAGTCCATGGCGTAGTAAGGATAACTGAGCCAAGAGGCAAGACTATCCACCGCTTCGCCGGCAAGCCAGTGATTGTTCAAACGGAACTGGATTCCCGTCACCACATCGCCCAGGCCAAGCAACTTCTGCAACTCCGGAATACCCACGTAAGCCAGGTTTCCATCGTATTCGTAGGTTCCCGTTTCGAAGATGCCACTTACAACGCACATCATCATTTTCGGGCCACCGCTTGTAACCATGGCATCGGGGCTCTGGAAAGTCTGCAACACCAACTTATCGCCGACCACCACACGAAGCCTATTGGCAAGACCCGAGCCCAGAATGATTCCCGGGCGAAGGGTTCCGCTCAAATCTTCCAAGCTGTCTACCGAGTAATTACCCCACTTGATATACTTGTGGATATCGGTGACACCCTTGGCAGATTCCGCTTCGATACCGTAAATGACAATGCCGTCGTTAACCTTCTTGGAACTCACCCCCACCTTGTAAATAATGAACGGGGACGAGGCAACCACGCGAGAATCACGGTCACGAACTTCTTTAGTGAGGCTGTCGTAAGGCGCAATAAATTCGCCATTGTAAGCCATCACTTCGAAGTGGGCGTCTTTACCGATCATCTGGGCAGTGACTTCTTCTTCGAAACCGTTAACTGCAGCAAGCGCAACTACCAGCGCAAACACGCCGATAGAAACGCCAAGCATACTGAAGATGCCGATAAGCGAAACGAAGAGACTCTTTCGTTGAGCCCCTAGGTAACGCCAGGCGATGAGCCACTCAAGTTTATTCATTAATTAGCAGGTCTCCGGCTTCATGAGCGGGAAGAGTTGCACGTCGCGGATGGTCTGCTGGTTCGTGAGGAGCATGACCATACGGTCGATGCCGAAGCCCACGCCACCGGTAGGCGGCAGGCCAGATTCAATGGCGTGCATGAAGTTTTCGTCCATCGGGTGGGTTTCACCTTCGCCACCGCGGCCGCGACGCACCTGGTCTTCCAGGAGCTCACGCTGACGGATGGGGTCGTTCAGTTCGGTATAGGCGTTACCCAGTTCCCATCCGTTAGCGTACGGCTCGAACTGTTCGATAAGGCCTTCGATGGTGCGGTGCTTCTTGCAGAGCGGGGTACTTTCGGTCGGCATGTCCTTGATGAAGGTCGGCTGGATGAGCTTGTCTTCCACGGTGAGCTCGAACAGTTCGAGGATACCGCGGCCGCGGCTGAATTCACCATCCAGGTGTCCGCCGAGTTCTTCCATCTTGGCCTTGATTTCGTCGTCGCTCATTTCGTTCACCTTGAGGCCGCCAAACTTTTCGATAGCTTCGATCATGCTGTAGCGGGGCCACGGGGCCTTGAAGTCGATTTCCTTGCCCTGGTATTCAATCTTGGTGGTGCCGTTAGCGGCAATACAGGCGCGTTCGTAGATGTTTTCGAAATGCACCATCATATCGTTGTAGTCGGCGTAGGCTTCGTAGAATTCGAGGCCGGTGAATTCCGGGCTATGCGTACGGTCCATGCCTTCGTTACGGAAGTTCTTGGAGAATTCGAAAACCTTTTCCATGCCACCCACAATGCAGCGCTTCAGGTAAAGTTCCGGAGCCACGCGCAGGTAAAGCGTCATGTCGCAAGCGTTGTGGTGCGTGGTGAACGGACGGGCGTTTGCACCACCGTAAATCGGCTGGAGCGTCGGGGTTTCGACTTCGATGAATCCCTTTTCAATCAGGTATTCACGGATAGCCTGCATAATCTTGGAACGCTTGATGAAGACTTCCTTCACGTCGTCGTTCAAGGCCATGTCGATATAACGCTGGCGGTAGCGGGTATCCACGTCGGCAAATTCGTTGAACACGACCTTGTTGCCGTTTTCGTCGACCTTTTCCTTGGCGACCGGAAGCGGACGCACGGCCTTCGACAGCATGGTCACCTTCTTCACGTGCACGGAGTATTCACCCGTCTGGGTTTCGAACATGGAACCGTTCACACCGATAAAGTCACCGAGGTCGGTCATCTTCACGATTTCGTAGTTTTCTTCGCCGACTTCGTCGCGGGCGACCACCACCTGCAAGCGACCATAACGGTCCTTGAGGTGCATAAAGCACATTTTGCCCTTGCGGTTAAAGCGAACCACGCGGCCAGCGAAAGCGATTTCTTCGCCAGAAGCCATCAGGGCTTCCTTATTTTCTTTCAAAACCTTGGAATCATGCGTGCGGTTGAACTTGTGCGGATAAGCTTCCACACCCATTTCCTTGAACTTGTCGAGCTTAGCGAGGCGCGCTTGCACCTGGTCATTCATATCTTGCATTGCCATGGTATTTATCCTGTGATTAAATCACGTTTAAAATTTACGGCAGAAAGATAGAAATTTTAGAGTTCGCCATGGCGGCGCATCTTGCGGATATTCTGCGGAAGCACGTGATTGTGCCACTGAATCCATTCATCGTAATAGATGTACTGGCGTTCGCGGCGTCTAAAGTTACGGCCATGCACAATGCGACGGCCGTTCTTGACTTCAACCGGAATAGCAATGTGCAGGCATTCATGGTACACGACACCGGCCACGGCGTATTCCGGGCAGTTCGCGGCATCGTAACCCTTGCTGATGCTAATCAAATGGAATTCTTCGCCGGTCACAGGGTCTTGACGGACCGAATGAAAACTGAGTCCACCGACACGGTTGCTCCAAGTGATGCGGCAAGTTAATTTATCTTCAAAATAGGTGCTATTGATGGCGGCAAGCACATCGTTCAAGTTATGGTACTTGCCCTGGGGCTTAATCGGCGGGAGCCTGCCCTTGGTCGACAAGGATTCATCGCCACGGTCGGCCAAAATTTGTTCCACCAGCGTCCAAAAGCGGCTGACCAAATCCTTGATAATCGCCTTGTTCTTCGCCGTCTTGCGTTTCACGGCATGTTCCGCCCATTCGGCGGCAAGCTCACGCGCCGGCGCAAACTCAGGCTCCTTCATGTAAGCAGGCAAAATCACCTCAGGGTGGCCAAACAGCACTCCCCCCTTGCAACGGATGCTCTTCTTTAACTGCGAATTGTACTTGAAATGTACCAGGCCATTCAGGGACACCGAAGCCGGAACTTTCGGCTTAGCCGGTTCCTTGGGAGCATCGGCATTGTTCCCGAACAGGTCGAGTTGCATTCCAAACAGATTCATTTCTAGTTTCCGCCAATCAAGCCTTCGAAGCGGTTTACCGCCAAGAGTCCGCCAAAATAACTTTCGGGCAAATCCAAAAGGGCGTAGTGCTCCGAGATTCCGTAAACGGCATCTTCAATGCTATCGGGCAAGTACACAATATAGCTATCGTTCTCGGGAGTCTGTAAATGCTCCGGCGTACAGAACTTCGGATCCGTTTCGCTAAAATACATACGGCAAGATACCGGGCGCAACGGATATACCGTGCAATCCCCCTTCTTGTCCGAAAACGGGCACGGATTCCAGGCGCTAAAATAATCGTGCAGCGCCTTATCTTCGGCGTAATCATCCAAATCCATTTGGTCAGGAGCAACCCCTTCGGTCCTTCTCGCCTCGAAAAACTTGCTAAACAGCGACGACCTTACCTGGCAGGCTTCCATAATATCCAACAGGTCATTCCGCCCCCGGAGGTCGCAATACAAAGTCAACAACTCAAAGGGTTCCACCGACATGGGGTAATGATGGCAACAGTTTCCGCAAGCAGGCCTGCACTGAATCGGACGCGGCTGTTGAGGAAGAACCGCATCCAGATATTGAGAGAACAGCTTGTGGTATTCCCGGGTGAACTCCTTGATTTTGGGGAGCTCCTGCAACAGATTATCCGATCCTATCGCAGATTCACGCCCTAAAGATGCCGCAATCGCATCTAAGCGATCCCTTTCCGCCCTCAAAAGGGTAGCAAGGCGCATTTCGGCCAAGCGAAAAGCCTTCGTCGGAAAATACTCTCGATAAGATTCCATATCACAAAGATAGATATTTTAACAATATCCGAAAATTGGCACCAAAAAAGCCACAAAAAACGAAAGATTTCCCAAAAACTACGCAAAAAACAGATTGAAGAATCCTTTTTGTAAGAATAATGTTATCTTTTAGAAAAATGGGAATAGTGTAATGAAAAACGTACTTAAATCCAAGTTTTTGTGGGCTTCGGCGCTCATGCTTACATTAGGCATTGCCGGGTGCAACATTTTCAACCCAACCGAAAGCGTAAACATTAAAAACGACGATGCAGACGCCCTCACCTACGAAGGCTACATCAAATTCCGTAACAACGAGTATAGCGAAGCCGAAGAGTACTTCAGAAAAGCCATCGAAGCCGACGAGGGTCATTCCGAAGCATGGCTCGGCCTCATGAAGTCCGTGCTCAACCGCAAGCTTAATACCAATCAAGAAACAAATGTATTCACCTTGCTCAAGTATGTGAATACAAATCGTGAAGCTGATAATTCTACCGTTCCGTTTGCCAACCTGCCAGACTCGGTCGCCATTCCCCTTAAAGAAGCTATTGACTCGGTCAGCATCATTGCAACCCAGTTCATTGAGTTGGACAAGAACAATAAAACCGACGGAAGAATCACCTACAAGTATATTGCAGACGGCTACATGGTTATCCAGATGATGAAGACCATGCTCGTTCTCAAGACCAAGATGCCCCTTGAATGCGCCAACAAGAACTCTAGCGCATCGGTCAACGGCGACTGTAGCATGAAGACAATCCTTAACGACTTCAAAAACGATCCTGTCGAAACCGTCGAAGCATTCCACGAAGTATTTACCACCTGCGAAGAAAATCCTGAAAGTATGTCCTCCTTATTCGAAGATTACTTGCAAGGTTTCGAAGGCGGAGATTACTTGACCAAGGAAGCCAAAAACGATGCAGTCAAAGGCATGTGCACAGCCCTTTCCCAAGAAACACAAGTTGAACAGAACGACAGCACCAAGCAAACCAAAACGATGAATATCATTATCGGTCAACTGGGCTATAGCGACATCCTCGATGATGACGGAGATGGTTGCATTGACGAAGAACTGTACGATGGCGAAGACAACGACGGCGACGGCGAAATCGACGAAGACATAAACGACAAGACCAACGAAATCCAGTATGATGATATAATCATTATGAAAAATATCCAGCAGAAGAAAACCTCCGTCAAGGATATCCGCGTCATCAAGAGTGCTGGCCCCAACGAAAAGTACAGGTCTATCGATATTGACATGAACGGTGTTACCGTGGAAGATGACTCCGACGAATTAGAACGTGAATGGGGATTCATTTACAAGAACTACACAGACCGAGTCGCCCACAACAACCACAAGCTGAATTTCACCCAGGACATTTACTGGAACATGGAAGGCGGCGTTGACGGTTTGAAAGAAAGAAAACGCCTCATTGCCCAAGATACAGACTACAACAACCTCAAGTACTCCTTGGAAGACCGCAAGCAAATGGTGGGAGGCTGTTGGCTCAATTACACTGAAAAAACGTTCCAGAAATGGTTTGAAGGGAGGAACAAGTAATGAAAAAGCTCCTTGTTCTTTTGGCACTTACTTTAGTCGCAACCTCTTTTGCAGCTAAAGCACCGACACACCGTTCTATACGCGCCGAAGCAATGGGTAATGCCCATGTAGCCCTTGTAGACGATAAGGAAGCCATCTACTTCAACTACGCCGGTTTGAACCAGATTAACCGATTGGGCAATTACGATATGCGCCCCGAACAAGGTTACTATCCGCGTAACATAGGCGACATGCGACTGAACCTGGGCGGAGCTGGCCCCTTTGAAACCTACTTTTCAACCTACAACGTCGCAAAAGACGTCCAGAAAATCTATAGCCGAGCAAGCAAGGTCGCAAAAGAAAAAGGCTTAAAGGAATCCAACGTCCTTTTGGATTCCCTCGCAAGCCATCCCGAACTCATCCATAAGATGAACAGCTACGACCATAAGTATCTGAGCATGAAAATCAAGATGGATGCCGAAATGGCGTTCCACAACTTCGGTGGCGCAATCTGGGTTGACGGAAACGTGGCCCCCTATATGGATGCGGGATTGATTGTACCCCAGCTCATCATCGACACCTTCTATATTGACGGTGTGGCTCAGGTGGGTACCGCTTACGGATTCACGGACGAGTTCTCTGCCGGTATCGGTATCAAGTTCGCCAAGCGCCATAAGGTAGAAAGCGTCTACATCAACATAGCCAATTATGATGATATCCAGGACACCCTAGAAGACCGCTATCACGATGCCACAGACCAAATATTCGACTTCGACGAAGTTTCTGCGGGTATCGATCTCGGTGTCCTTTACCAACTCACCCGCGAACTTCGCCTCGGTATGTCACTTCGCGATATCTACTTTAAGGAACTGGCCGGCGACAAGATTACGCCGAATCTTACTGCAGGTATAAACTACAGCCCTCGCTTCTTTAACAGGAACACCGGCTTTAGCCGAAAATTCAACATAGCCCTAGACTATGCAGACGCCTTTAACGGCCAAAACAACTACAAGCCCTTCTCCCACTTGAATATGGGTCTTGAAGTGGAACAGACTCTATTGGCATGGCCTGGCTACAGCTCCGCATTCCGTGCACTGGCATTGCGCCTTTCGGGCGGTTTCAAGGGCGGCTACCCCGCTGCCGGTTTCGCCGTCGAAGCCCTGCGCTTCATTACGGTTGAATTCGCCACCTGGGCCGAAGAACTGGGTTACTACACCGGTCAGGACGAAGAACGCATTTACATGGGTCAGTTGAGTATCGGTTTCTAAATTGCCCGATAATAAAATTTAAAGGAACTCCTTCGGGAGTTCTTTTTTTAGATCCTTCGACTTCGCTTACGCTACGCTCAGGATGACACTACGTGTCACTTTTTGTCTTGAGGAACGAGGCGTTCCACTACGCGGAACAAGTCGTTATAAATTTCAAGGAAGTCTTCAACCCAAATCGGATCGCGCTCGCCCACCACATGGAAGGTTTCTTCCAGCGTATGCAGGGCATTGTAGGGGCCGACAAGGCTCCCTGCCGGAACAGAGGCTGTTCCACGGTACAAATCCGTTGCCACCAGGCGCGCACGGAAGCTGCGCCTTAAACGGGCAATCAGGGCGGTACGGAGAGCCAAAAGTTCATCGTGGGCCTGCAATAACTTTCCTTCGCGAATCCAGTCTTCCACAAGGGTCAATCGGCGGAGAGTCGAATCGCGTTCCGTTGCAGGAACCAGTTGACGCTTATCCAGAAGGGTCTGCTTCAACTTGGCCGACATGGACAACAGCAAGTCCCCATTCCAGAAAACCATGGGACTTTCAGAAAACCGGTCGGACTTGTCTACGCGAGGAGTATGGTTCTTGATCCAACGTTCCAGCTTATCGGCCACGCGACTTGCTTCCGGAAGCCTGTCCACCGCCACGTATTCGCCTGCACGATTCAGCAGGTTTTCGGCATAGACCATACGCCAATGAGAAAGCTTTCCGCTCTTGCGGATAGCATCAATGTTCTGGCGAATGGAATCTAAGCGTTCTTGCATTGAATCCCTACTCCTGATTCGTCTTCTGCAACGGAGTCACACCGATTTCCACGCGACGGTTCAAGCGACGGTGTTCTTCGCTGTCGTTAGGATACTTGGGCATGTGTTCGCCAAAGCCTGCGGCAAAGAGCCTGTCGGGTGGGAATCCCTGCGCAATCAGGGTCTTCACCACGTTCACGGCGCGTTCGGTAGAAAGGTTCCAGTTGGTATAAGTCTTGGATTTCACCGGAGTATCGTCGGTAAATCCGCTCACCATAATCACGTCGGTGGAATCCAGGGCTTCCAAAAGCCCCTTGCTGATTCCGCGAATCACGCCTTCGCCTTCCTTAGTAAGGTCAGCTCCGTTAATCGGGAAAAGGAACGAAGCCTGAATCTGGATTTTACCGTCTTCGAGAGCAATGAGGCCCGCTTCGATAGAGGTCTGTAGGCTCTTGGACAAGAGTGCATTGCGTTCTGCCGCAATTTTACGCATCTGTTCCTGACAACTCAAGACTTCTTCTTCGGTACGGGTAAGGTCTTCGGCCTTCTGTTCCTTAAGGGTCGCCATGGCCACAAACGCAAGGATGAACAACGAAACCAGGGCAACACCCAAGTCCGTGTACGCCATCCAAGGATTGCTGTTTTCGTCTTTCTTGAAGCGCATGCTTAGCCCTCGACCTTAGGCTGCTGAGCGACAGAACGCTGAGTCTGTTCCAAGACTTCCAGCAAGATTTCCTGAGTCTTGACGGCGTTTTCCATAAGCACTTCGCTGGCGCGTTCGTGGAAGGCCTCCAGAGACTGGTTGAGATGTTCCACAAAACTTTCTTCGTCTTCCCTTTCTGCGGTATCGCCAGAGAGTTTTTCGAGAATCGTTTCGAGACCGGCACGGAGCATTTCGAGATTTGCGCTGAGTTCGGACTGGTTCACGCGCATCAGTTCTGCGGTTTCCACAATATTTCCGCCCAGGGCATCGGTTGCTTCCTTTTCCTTGACCACGCGGTTGTCGATGCTTTCGGTAAGAGCCTTCTGAGCTTCAAGCAGCACGGCAGAGGTTTCGGAAAGTTTCTGGAAGGCCCCCAGAATGTCGGAAGAAAGTGCCGAAAGCTTTTCGGCCACAGAATTGCTGAGTTCGGCAGAACCGGCCTGCGCCTTTTCGGCCACCTGCAAAGCCACATTCTTGAGAGTTTCGAGACCTTCTTTCTGGCTGTCCACATTTTTGAGGGTTTCGGCAGAAAGGCGTTCCATGAAGGATTTCCACTGTTCGTCGGACTGCTTGACCTGTTCGGCCACGGCGGCGGCCACATTCTTCGTAGAATCGGTCATGGCCGATTCCGTTGCAGAAGCAACGCCATCCAAGCCAGACTTCACATCGGAAGCCACCTTCGAAAGAGCCGTTTCCACATTGTTCGACACACCTTCGAGAGACGCCTTGAGGGTCGAAGAAATACCGTTCAGTTTTTCGTCCAGCTTAGACGGAATCGATTCCACAGAAGCAGAAAGACTCTTGATGTTCTGTTCCATGGGCGTAAATGCTCCGGCCAGAGAATCCTTGACCGAGGGGCCCAGGTTTTCTACAGCCTTATTCATATTCACGGCAGCAGCTGCAAGAGATTCATTCAACTTCGAAGTCATGGAAGTGAGTTCATCGCCCACCATGGACACCACGCCGGAGAGACCTTCCTTCACGGAGGAGGCTACTACAGACAAATTCTTTTCTACAGAATCAAAGAGACGTTCCAATTCCGTCTGGGCCATAGCCTCTTCGCTTTCACCACTTGCAGCACCCTGCAAGTCAAGGGTCAAGGCATCGAGCTTCGCTACAAAAGCATCGCGAGCCGAGACCATCATGTTACGGCTGGCATTCAGAATCAAGGCTGCAAACAAACCGCAAAGGCTGGTGCCAAAAATACCCTTCATGTTCTGGAACAAGAGCTGAATGGTATCGAGAGTCCCCTGGGTAGTCGAATTGTCGATTGCACCACCGGCAGTAGCCACCGAATACATAAGGCCAAAGAATGTACCCATAAGGCCCAAAAGAATCACCGTGCCGCCGGCGCTCTTGGGAAGAGCAATAGAGACACTGTTAGAAAGCACTTCGTAGGCCATGGAAGAATCCAGGCGAATATTCTTCGAAAGCAGGTTCTGGGCCAAAGCCACACGCTTAGCCACCACGCCGTCGCCACTGACATATCCGCCACGATTTCTGCAAGTTTCCAGAATTTCCGATTCTGCGGCAATCTGCTTTACCGTCTTGAGGGCAACCAACTGTTCACCGATAAATACGGCAAAAATAGCCGCCATAATGATCCAGCCGAAAAGCGGTGCGCCAAAATAGAAGGCGGCAATCACCAGGGCCAAAAGTCCCACAATGGTAAGAGCTAAAATGACATGGAACGAATTTTTCATGTTTTCACCTCAAATAGATTCAATTGACCGCGGGAGAACCCGCGCAAGAATAGCGCCCACTTGCTCTGGTACCATTCAATAACCTGAAGGGTAAGTCCACGGGCGTAATCACAAAAGTCATCAGTAAATGCCAAGAAACCGTTTTCGTAAGCGTAATGCGGATTCCAGTAGCGGCCCACATTGCGGGCACAAGAGGCTGCCGAGCTGTAATAGTGCGCAGGGCTCTTGGTGTTGAAAGCCGCCGCAAAGCGTTTCTTTGCCAAGGCGTTCAGCGAGCTACGGAGAGAAACCACCAGGGCGTTTTCCTTATCGCGGAGCGACGCTTCCAAACTGGGGAGCAGTTTGGAAACCGCATCCACGGCGCTTTCGGAATGCCAGTACTTGCAGAGCTTTTCCTGCAGCTGCATCACGCGGCCGTGCATGCGGACGAACAACGGTTCGGCGTCGCTCACCAGCAGGTGAATAGTCGCCGAATAAAAAGCGTTAATGTCTTGCTTATTGTTCTTGACCGTTAGGGCCCAGCCCTTTTCTTCGTCGTGATGCAAAAAGTCGCCGCCTTCCAGCAACAAGCGCATCACTTCGTCGGTAGAAAAGCGCTGCATCCACTTGGTACGGAATTCATCGTAGAGCTTGTTGGCGTCAGCCACAATCTGGGGGAAACTGGAATCAGCCAACTTCCAGGCCGTTTCGCTGAAAGAAATCAATTCCGTGGTTCCCACGTTTACCGCAGGGTCGTTCAGCATGGCATCCAAATGTTCGTGCAGCACAATGGACCACGTCACCATCATGGACTGAGAAAGCGTCGCCATCATGGTAGAGCGGTTCGGGCGCACCGAAAGACGGACACTGCTGTCCGTCATCTTGCGTATGGATCTGCGAAAGGACTCTTGCACTAAAGTTCCCTAGAAAGAAGTTTCGATACGGTGCCAGATGTTTCTGTTCACACGCTTGCCCTGGGCAGCCAATTCTTCGGCTTCGTTGCGAACATCGGCTTCAAGGTTATCCTTGATCAAAGCCCTGTCGCCATCGAACTTTCCACCCGGTTCCAGGTAAAGGCCGTAAACGTTATCGTTGATCTTGGTGTCGGCTGCGACCACCTGCCCTGCACGAATGGAAAGGGCGAAACGGTTACGCAAGAATTCACAACGGGCCAAGAAAACTTCGGGCACGTCGTCAATCCAAAGACCGTAGTAGTTGTTCACGAACTTCACGTTTTCGAAAATGCCCTTGGAACGGAACACCGTATTGCGGAAAGCGTTTTCAATAATCAAGTTCTTGATTTCAAAGGGACGGTTGGCAGATACGAAATGCACGCCGTTCCAGCTCTTGACAGAGTCGGCACTCTTAAAGACCACAGGAGCCGCTTCGGTACCGATAATTTTCACAGAGCCGCGGAACATCAACTTCGCATACTCACCCATGAGCACAGTGACACCCGGTTCGATTTCCAAAGTGTCTTTTGCCGAAAAAACGGCACCCTGTTCCAGCAAATAAGGGCTATCCGCCACTACCAGTTTCACCTTGCCATTTTCAATTGAAGGGAAAGGCATCTCCCCCGCAACGGCAGCATATGCAAACAGGAGCGTCGTTAAGGCCAACCCCGACCATTTTTTAAAGCCTAGAATCAAAATTCACTCCTCAGTTTAATTTTCTGAATCACATGCATGTCAGGAATCACATTGTCGGCAACGATGTCATTTACACTCAGGTCGCCGGTCAGTTCCATTTTCACGCTAGAAATCACACCGTTCGTCATATCGAACAGAATCGTTCCCGTGCCCACGATAAAGCCCTTGCTTTCCATACGCAGGTCAGAGGTGGAATCAGCCACTTCCTTGTACTTCAGGTTCATGCCGACCTTAGCCATCTGGATTCCATCATGAACGTAGTGGTCTTCCAGGGTAAAGGACTTGTACACCACAGTCTTGCCCGAATTACCCGGGATTTCTACAGGACGTTCCCAGGTTTCACCCAACTTGACCGGCTTGCCCGGCAAAAGGGGCTGCACCTTGAGGAAGATGCGGATAAGGTCCAAAGCCTCGGTACCGAGCATCACGGAATCTTCGATAACGGCGTCGCGAATGGCACCGTCTTTACCCATCTTGAACTGGAAATGTTCCGTGGACATGTAGCGTTCCATGCTGCGGAACTCTTCCACCGTACGCTTGTCGGACTTGTAATCTACAGAATCGATTTTCAGCTGGAACTTGGCCGAACCGTCATCGTATGCCGTCAAAAGTGAATTGGTGGCGCGAACTTCCAGATGCGTATTCATGGCTTCGGGCGTTGCGGACACGGAATCCATTGCCGGAAGAATGGCGTTCAAGGAAGATTCGAGGAAATAGGTCTGCTGTGGAGCATTTTGAGTGTTGAACGAGAGAGTAAATTCATTCCCGTCGCAAGCACAAAGGGCGAAAAGGGCTACAGAGCCCGTAAAAAGCTTAAAGAAATTCATGTTTAGAATATAGTATTAACTAATTCCCTTATTTCCAGAATCACCCTTTTCAAGGCGCATTTTCTGGAAAAAAGCCTTTAAAATACCCAGACATTCGTCGGCCAGGAGACCACCCACCACTTCGACTTCGCGTTTGAGTGCGTTGTTCGAAATGACATCGATTGTGGTGCCACAACCGCCAAAACGGGTATCCGGAGAACCATAGACCACACGGCTGATTCGGCTGTTCAAAATAGCCCCAGCACACATGGGGCAAGGCTCCAGCGTTACATACAAAGTACAACCGTCCAGACGCCAGTTTTCAAGGCTGCTCGCGGCAGTCCCGATGGACAAGATTTCGGCGTGGGCCGTAGCGTCCTTGAGCATCTCGATCTGGTTATGGCCTTTGCCGATAACTACCCCATCTTTCACGATAACGCAACCGATAGGGATTTCCTTTTCGTCAAAAGCCTTCTCCGCCTCACGGAGCGCCATGCGCATAAATTTTTCGTCTTCGGCAGAGAAACTCACAGGCCTCTCCCGTAAGCGCAGTAGGAGTCTTCTTGCATGTAGTCGCCGTCGTGATAATAGGCCGCACGAGCGCGGCAACCGCCGCAGCGGTCGTTGAACTTGCACTTGCCGCAGGCACCGGAGTATGCCTTAGTACGCAATTTCTTGAATACTTCGGCATTCGCCCAAATTTCGTCGAAAGGTGTGTCGTGCACATCGCCCGCCTCTTCCATCATGTAGGCGCAAGGACGCACCTTCCCTATCGGGCTCACGATGCAGTAGTCGAGGCCGGCGAGGCAGCCACGGCTGTAACGAGTCTTGATGTCCAGCTGGTCAGCGATGCGCAGGAACTGCGGAGCGCAAGTGGGCTTCACCGGGATGCCAAGCGTACGGCTCTTTTCCATAATCTTGCGCAGGAGTCCCTCATATTCAGCAACTCGCAGGGCATGGCCTTCAATTTCCTTGCCACGACCCACGGGAATCAAGAAGAAAATCTGGTGGTTTACGGCACCGATTTCCTTGACCCAGTCCATGATGTCGAAAATTTCGTTCTGGTTCCAGTCCATAATCGTCGTATGAATCTGGAACGGGAGACCCGCCGCCTTGCAGTTTTCGATACCCATCATCGTGAGTTCGAACGCATTCGGGAGACCGCGGAAATCATTGTGGCGGTCGTGATCGATACTGTCGATGCTGATACCCATAGCCATGGCACCGGCAGCCTTCAGCTTGAACGCCAAATCGTGGGTAATGAGCGTACCGTTGGTACCGAACACCGGGCGCAGGCCCTTGCTAGAGGCATGGGCAACCAGGTCCACAATGTCTGGGCGGGTCATGGGTTCGCCACCGCTAAAGATCATAATCTTGAACCCCGCCTTCGCGATTTCGTCGATCAGCTTCATGGCCTCGGCGGTCGTAAGTTCGGCAGCCTTGTTCTCGCCTGCGTCCTGGTAGCAATGCTTGCAGGTCAAGTTACACTTGTTGGTGGTCATCCAAGATACAATCATTTAAATCCTCTTTGAAAATCAGTATATGGATTGCTTCGCTTCGCTCGCAATGACGTTAATTACAGGGACTTGAAAACCTTACGGGCTGCTTCGACGGTATGGTCGATATCTTCGTCGGTATGAGCCGCACTCACAAAAATTGCCTCGAACTGGCTCGGGGCAATGTAAATACCTTCATCGAGCATGCCGAGGAAATACCTGCGGAACAGTTCCAGGTCGGACTTTTGTACATCGGCAAAGCAGGAGACGGGGCCTTCGGTAAAGAAGATACATCCCATGGAACCCACCTGGTTCGTAGCGAGCGGAATTCCGGCGTCCTTCGCCGCATCCTCAAGCCCTGCAATCAACTTCTTGGTGCTGTTTTCGGCACGGACGTAATATTCGGGGTGCAAATTCAACTCACGCATGGTGGCAAGCCCAGCCGCCATCGCCACCGGGTTACCCGACAACGTACCCGCCTGGTAAATTCCACCGAGGGGAGCAATCTGCTGCATCACATCCAAGCGGCCGCCATAAGCGCCCACCGGCATGCCACCGCCGATAATCTTTCCGAAAGTGGTCAGATCCGGCTTGATTCCGTACAAGCCCTGCGCGCAATGGATGCCTACGCGGAAACCCGTCATGACTTCATCGACAATGAGCAAAGCGCCATGCTTCTTGGTTTCTTCGGAAAGCGTCTGCAAAAATTCGGGCTTCGCAGGCACCACGCCCATATTGCCGGCCACCGGTTCCACGATGACACCCGCAATCTCGTCGCCGATCTTGTCGAAAAGTTCCTTCACGCCAGCCACATCGTTGTACTGGAGCGTGAGCGTGTACTTGGCCAAATCCGCCGGAACACCCTTGCTGCTGGGTTTACCCGTCGTGAGCATCCCCGAGCCCGCCTTAATCAGCAAGCTATCGCTATGGCCGTGGTAGCAGCCTTCAAACTTGATAATCTTGTCGCGGCCCGTGAAACCACGCGCCGCACGAATCGCACTCATGGTCGCTTCGGTGCCACTGTTGACCATACGAATCATCTCGACACTGGGCACCAGTTCCATCACCAGCTTCGCCAGTTCCGATTCCAGCCCGCAGGGGGCACCAAAGCTAAGGCCATTTTGGGCCGTTTCGGCTACCGCCTTGATGACGGCATCATGGGCATGTCCCAAAAGCATAGGACCCCAGCTGCCCACGTAGTCGATGTAATCGTTACCGTCCACATCAAAAATGTGGCTGCCCTTGGCTCGCTTGATAAAGGGAGGGGTTGCCCCCACATTGCTATAGGCTCGCACCGGGCTATTCACGCCGCCCGGCATCAGGTTCTTGGCTTCGGCAAAAAGTTTTTCGCTCAGAGAATGATTCATGGCCCAAAAATAGAAAATCCGGCCCGAAGGTCGGATTCTCTATAAGATTTCGTTAAGAAAAGAGGCTATTAGCCACCCATTTCTTCAATCATCTTCTTGGTTTCTTCACAGCTCTTTTCAGCATCAGCCTTCAGAGATTCAACAGTCTGATCACCCTTAGCATAGGTGAACGGTTCCTTAGCTTCTTCGTAACCTTCGTAAGTGAGGGTAATGTTTTCACCATCGATGGTCCAAGTCTGAACAAATTCGCCACCCCAATTGGTAGTCAGGGAGACAGAGTTTTCAGTTGCGGTAACTTCGCAAACATCGGAAGAACCAGAAGAGGAGTCGTCACCGCAAGCAGTGAAGAGAGCAGCAGTGCCGAGAGCGGCGAGGATCATGAGTTTTTTCATTTTATTCTCCAGTTAAAAATATATGCGTTTTAGTTTAAAACGTCACTACAAATATAATACTCTTTTTATACAAAGTCAAGAAAAAAAAGAACAAATTGCAAAAAAATTTTGCATATTGCATAATCTTTTTGTAATTTGTTACTAATCAACAACTTAGAAAGCTGATTTTACTTCAAAAGTCCCTTTTCCAGGGCTTCTTTGGCATGGTAGGTGATAATAATATCGGCTCCAGAGCGCTTAAATGCCAACAAATTTTCGCGAATGATGGCATTTTCATCGATCCAGCCAGCCTGTGCAGCCGCCTTTACCATGGAATATTCGCCACTGACATTGTAGACCGCCACCGGCACGCAGCTCATTTCGGCTGTCTGGCGCAGTACGTCCAGGAAAGCCAGTCCAGGCTTCACCATTACAATATCTGCCCCTTCTTCAATGTCCAGTTCAACTTCACGCAACGCCTCACGACCGTTACGCACATCCATCTGGTAACTCTTGCGGTTGCCAAAATGCGGGGCGGAATCCGCGGCATCGCGGAAGGGACCATAATAGGCACTTGCAAACTTGGCACTGTAGGCCATAATCGGCAAATTCTGGTATCCGCCTTCATCCAATTTTCCGCGAATGGCGGCCACGCGGCCATCCATCATGTCGCTCGGAGCCACCATATCGGCACCAGCTTCAGCATGGGAAAGAGCGGTCTTCGCCAACAATTCCAGAGTCGGATCGTTATCCACATCGCCGTCTTCTTTGACAATACCGCAGTGGCCATGACTCATGTATTCGCAAAGGCACACATCGGTAATCACATATAAATCCGGGAACTTCGCCTTGATGGAGCGAACTGCACGCTGCACGATTCCGTCATCGTCATAAGCAGACGAAGCCATTTCATCCTTGTAACTGGGAATGCCGAAAAGCAAAATGGACTTCAGTCCCAAAGCAACGCAGCTTTCCAACTCCTTCAAAATCTCATCAATCGAAAAGCGGAACTGTCCCGGCATCGAGGGAATCGGTTCTTTAACCTTCTCCCCTTCTACCACGAACATGGGGTAAACGAGGGAATCGGGGTTGACGGCGGTTTCTGCCACCATACTGCGAATGGTTTCATTTTTGCGTAAACGACGCGGACGGATAATCATATTTTCACCTCCATTCTTAATTATAACAAAAAATCCAGCCCAATAGCTGGATTTTTGTAGATAAAGTCATCCAATACGATCAATGAACAAAATCAGAATAGCCCATTTCCTTCAATTCTTCGCACATTGCCTCAGATTCAGCGACAATAGCAGAAAGAGTAGTCCCGTTACTAGGAACGGTATCCAGCGCCACCCCCTGAGAGGTTTCATCTCTAAGATAAATAACGTCGCCATCTAAAGTCATCGTCGATCTAAAGGTCTCGTTAAGAGGCTTTCCTGTATCAGTCATTCCTGTAGCCGAACCTTTCACAATCACAGTGTTTCCATCGGTTGACACATTGCATTTTATATCTACCGAACCAGGTTCTGCATTCTGCGGAGTTTCATCCTCAGAATCGTTTCCAGGATTCACGGAGGTATCATTTTTTTCCTCTTTTTTCACTTCTTCAGACGGAGAAGGCACGCTTGACGATTTCAGTTTTAATGTCATCGCACGTTCACCATCTGGATTAATGGTCATAGAACCATTCACGACCTGAAGCGGCATCGTTACATTCTGGCCTTCATTTTTGAACGAAACCTGGAAAACTCCGTTTTCAAAATCATCGGAGCCGGACCAAGTTCCTGTAGCGGCGATTCCTTTAGAGAACGTTGTTTTATCCGATTTAACTTTCAACTTACATTCTGTTGCAATGAACGAGCCATCCTTAAACAAGTAGACCGCATCGACAGTCGTCTTGACCACATCTTTTTCTGAGGCCGTTTCAACATCAGTTGCATACCAGGCAACCACATCTGAAGCATTGTAGCCTGTCGGGAAAAACGCCTCAACCGGTTCAGAGGTTACCTGATCTGAAGAGTTTCCATTCTCATTTGTATTTGAGGAAGTATTCGGACTTGTGGAAGAATCATCGCCACAACCGATCATTAAGCCCATGGAGATAGCCATGGCTAGGAATAATTGCTTTTTCATATTGCGCCCCTTTTGTTGAATTTTCTTCCAAGATATACTCTTTTGCAACAAAAAGCACTCCGCCCCCTATTCCAACTTGGAATAGGCGTGATGTTTATCACAAATGGTTTTAGGAAAAAAAAGCGCCTTATTTGTCGAAATTTCGCTCAATTTGCGAAAGATCTTCGGCCCATTCGGTCTGGATTTTCTGCTTAAGCTTTTTGGCGAGCGAGGGGGCGCGGCCCTGCGTGGAGACCGTTACAGCGATATTTTCACCAAAATCCATGCGGGCAGGCACAATAAAGTCGCCATCGAGGTAGTCGCAGGCATTATTGACCAGAATGCGACGGGCGCGAGCATCGTTGCTTACCTGGGCATTGACCGCAGGCTGGTCGGTGCAGATGAAGACCATGAAAATCCCGCGAAGATCGAGCGACTCGTATGGGCGATTAATTAAGGTTAGGGACGGTATTGTTGCAAATTCGGGGTCAAACTGCGGAGCAACTACGGTAATGCGGGCTCCCGTCGGCAAAAGCGTTTTGACCTTGCGAAGAGCAATACGGCCACCGCCCACCACAAGAACATTCTTGCCTTCGAGATTCAGTTCGATAGAGAAAAGAGAATGTTTTTTCGAAGGAACGGATTGATTCGCCCCTTCGGGGTTCGCGATGACGTGTTCGTTTTTCTTCTGGGCGGAACGAACGCCATCCACCACCATGTCGGCAAATTCTTTCCAATCACCGAGGCAAGGCAAAAGCGTAATCGGGATCTGCGGGAATTCCGCCTGCAAGTGCGCAACCACCTTGGGCACATCGTTCTTGGTATGCTGACCATTCAGCAACAGGTACGGCAAAAGCGTCACCGATTCCACATCTTCGCGCAAGAGCGTGCGCAAGTCATTTTCCAAATCCAACAGGCTCGTACTTGCTACGCGCGTACCGGGCAAATCATGGTGCAGTTTATCCATGATTTCTTCGAAGCCCTTGTAGGCCCCCGGCAAAATGCAGTGATGCGCGATAATCAAGATAGCTTTCATTATGCACGCTCTCCTGCGTAGTATTCCGCGATTTTCTTGACGAGGGAGTCCATCGTGGTTTCGTCGGAGGTGACTGTTTCAAAGCCATACTTACGAGCGGCAGATTCTGTCATGCGACCAATGCAGAACGACCTTTGAGGACGCACATCAGTCATCTTAACGAAGTTCTCGACGGCGCTGGTGCTGGCAAAGACGATAGCGTCAGCAGATTCAACGGCTTCACGTTTCCATTCAGGGAGTTCAGCGACCGGGAGCGTTTCGTAAACAACCCAGCGGGTCGCCTGCGGTAAAAGTTTCAGCAGGGTGTCGTCGGCGAGATTGCCTTGAAGCAATAAGATGCGGGATGCGTCCAGTTCGCCCGCGGTGCACTTTTCAGCAAGCAATTTTCCGAGGCCTTCGCCGGTATGGTCTTCGGGTACGTAATCGCAGCGAATACCATATTCGAGCAGTTTCTTTTCGGTAATCTTCCCCACACTTGCAATCTTCTTGCCCGCAAGAACGCGAATGTCATTACCCGAAGCGAGCAACTGTGTAAAGAAACTTTCGACACCGTTCGTGCTTGTGAATGCGAGGAGATCAAAATGTGCGAGGGTATTAAAGTCTACGGGACTGGATTGCCGCGCCCCTTCGGGGCTCGCAATGACGTGCGGGCAATCGAGCGTATGGGTTTCAATCATCGGTGTTTCGATGACTTCGGCACCGAGGGCCGTAAGGCGGGCAGTAATTCCGCTCGCCTGCTTGGCGGCGCGAGTCACCACCAGGCGCTTGCCCGATAGCGGCAAATTCTTTTTCCAAGCGAGAGTCTTCCCGAGTTCAACGACACCGCCCATAATCGTAATCGCAGGAGCCGTCACGTTTTCACGGGCAATCGTCTCCCCCGCCGTTTCAAGCATTGCCATGACTGTGCGCTGGTACGGCGTAGTCCCCTTTTCGATAAAGGCAAGCGGAGTTTTCGGGTCCTTGCCGCATTCCATAAGGCGCTTGGCGATAAAATCCATGTTGGCAATGCCCATCAAGAAAATGAGGGTGCCCTGGCACTTCGCGAGATTTTCAAAGTCCAGCGAGAGATTGCCACGCTCGCTTTGCTCGCTCGCAATGACGTTTTTTTCTTCGGCCTTCTCGTGGCCCGTGATAATGTGGAAACTTGTCGCAATGCCGCGATGGCTTACGGGAATGCCCGCATAAGCCGGCACCGAAATAGCCGAGGTAATGCCCGGTACCACATCGAATTCAACACCGGCCGCAACCAGTTCCAAAGCTTCTTCGCCACCGCGCCCGAACACGAACGGATCACCACCCTTAAGGCGTGCCACAATGCCCTGCGGGTATTCCTGCGCAAACTGCACCAGCAGTTTGTTGATTTCGGACTGTTTCACCTTGTGGTGCGTCGGCATTTTGCCTACATCGACCATCTTCGCCTTTGAATTGCACATTCCAAGAATCGCCGGAGAAACCAGGCGGTCGTACACCACCACATCGGCGCGTTCTAGAATTTCTTTTCCGCGAATCGTCAAGAGCCCCGGATCGCCAGGACCTGCACCAATCAAGTAAACATGACCAAAATTCGCCATCAGAACTTAATCCTTGTCATCGAACGCTTGAGCATCTTCGGGTTCTTCCACAATCCAGTCGCGGATGTGGTCAGCAAGAGCCTTCTGACCATCCTTTTCGATTGCATCGGCAAGGTCAGTCAGTTCTTCGGCATCGAGCGTCGTCAAGTCCTTTTCAAAGCGGTCCACGTAGCCCGAAAGCTGTTCGTAACGCTTCATGCCAGCGAGCAACTGCATAAATTCCAGATTCGCCGTATTGCCGTTACGGAACTGTTCATGTTCCTTGAGCACGCGGTCGGCTTCGGCATCGGGCAAGAAGGCGGCCAAACGCCCGAGGTTCATCACCTTCGGGAAAGTCTCGTACAAGGTGCGGGCAATCTTGATGCAGTCAGACTTGCGGCCTTCCTTATCGGCAATGGCGGCCTGCAAATCCAGGTACGCTTCTTCGTCTTCGGAGCCGGGGTTGCGCACATCGCCGAGCCACTGCTTGGCAAGTTCGATGTTTCCCGCCATAAACTGGGCATTTGCAATGTCGATGAGCGTTGCGTTGCTCTTGTCCGGATCCTTGAGGAGAGCAGCCTTCGCAAAGTTCGCGGCATCCTTGATAGAATCGGCCATATCGCAAATGGCATCCAGAATATCTTCGCGGTTACCCTGGTCGACTTCGGTAACCCTGTTAATCAATTCTTCGAGCAAGGCCTGCGCGCGTTCCTTGGGCAAAATTTCTTCAACACTCAGGAACACCACCGAGCGGCCTTCACCACCCACATGGCGCATGGCAAGGTCATGAATCAAGTCCGCAACATAATCCTTGTCGGTATACTGCGATGCCAGTTCCACAAAGAACGTTCCCGCATCGTAAAAGAGGTTGTCCCAGTATTCCTTTTCTTCGTCGGTATCGGCCTTGAACGAAATAAAGTCGGCACGCAACGTCCAAGCCAAAAGTTCCAGCTGGTCCTTCGGATTCTTGAAGTTTTCGATATCGTCAATGCCGTTTGCTATTGCCTCGTACAAATCTTCGGGACGGTGTAAAAGTCTGCTCTGTCCGCTTACAATCTGCGTAAGCGTTTCGCGGAGTTTGTCTTCTTTGCTGCGCATGGCCTGTGCCATGGCAGGAGATTTCCATACCTTTTTCTTCTTTGCCATGAAACCAAATGTAGAAAAAGACAACCTTCTCTATTTAATGGCGATCCAGCTTTCGTTTGATTCGCGCTTGTTTCAGCTTGTTTTTACGGCGTTCACGGCGGCGTTCCTTACGGAGCCTTCGGCGGAGTTCCGCCATTTTCTCGACCTGGTGCAAAATGTCCTTTATTCGCTCGGTCGCAAACGCATTATGCAACTTTTTACGGGTCACATAATCGAGCAAGCATACGCACAGCAAAAGGCAGCCCACAAACAACGCGAGCGCCACCGGCCACACAATCACAGATGTCTTGATGGCTACAAGTCCAAACGCTGGCGGCATCAAAATAGAGCCCACATAAGAGCCAGCCATTTGAATACTGATGGCGCGGCCCGAAAGTTCTTCGCCAAATCGCGCTGGGGTCGCATGAATGAGTGAGGGATACACCGGAGCGCAACCGAGCCCAAGCAGGCAAATACACACCGGCGTAAACCAGAGCGGCAAAGGCAATACCAGAACAAGACAGCCGAGCACCACAATAGCAATACCCGCATGCACCAAGCGCATATCCGTAAACTTGATAGCGAAAAAGCCACTCAGAATGCGCCCTATCATGACAGAGGCAAACATGAGCGAAACCGCAATCGCCCCGATTTCAGGTTCAAAGCCACGGGCCACCAAGTAAGTACCGCACCAAAGGCTTGTGGAAATTTCAAGCGAAGAATAAAAGAAGAACACCCAGAAAGAAAGTTTCATTCCGGGCACCTTGAGCGCCGAGCGTAACGAAATATCCTTTACCGCGGACTCCTGTTGCGAAGTCCCCCGCTTTTCTGTCTTTTTCCAAATCGGGAGTGTTACAAGCATCATCGCGGCAATCACCGCAAGTAGCAAGGCGACCATGTCATAGGCACCGCGCCAACCGACACCGGTTACCACCGAAATCGAAAACAGAGCCGGGCCAAGGCATGCACCCACGCCCCAGCTGGCATGCAGCCAACTCGTGTGTTTCGATTCCAAGTAAATGGCCGCAAAGTTGTTCATCGCGACATCGATTGCGCCCGCCCCGATTCCCATGGGAACCGCAAACAGACACATCATCCAAAATGTCGTCGAAAATCCGTAACCGAACGAAGCCACCGCCGTAAGCGCAATACTCACAAAGACTAGCTTACCCGTTCCCATCAGGCGCAAAAGTGCAGGAGTCCATAAGCTCGAAACAATCGTTCCGACACTTACGATAATCGACAAGAGCCCCGCCGCCGAAAGAGGCGCCATCAGGTCCTGTTGCATCAAGGGCCATGCCGCCCCAAGCACCGTATCAGGGAGCCCTAGGCCAATAAAGGCCGCATATATGACAACAAGTAAAAGCAAGCTAATTCTTTACACAACGGACTGGATATCCCATCTTTCGTTCTCTTACGTGATAGCCCCATCCATCTATTTGCCAAACTTTCATGTCAGAAACATAAGGAACATAAATCGAACCAGGAAAAAGCTCTCCATCAGCATCCCCAACTATGCCGCCCCACAATCTATGTATCGAAGCCAACCAAAAACCATCACTTTCTCCAACACTGATAAAGGAACCTTCTTCGCTTCTATACCCCACAGGAACAGACGAAAAGCCCGACGCATTACCAGGTTCCATCCATGAATCAAAATTCCATCCTGTAACCGACTTCATCGCATAGGGGAACGTTTCATAATCATTCGGAATGCTGCCTCTTCCCGCACTAGCCTGCGCTCCATAGGCTTGCACGACATAATTTACAAGCGTTGTCCAGTCCTCTTCAGAAGGGATTCGCCACCCATCAGGGCAAATTCCCTGATTGACGTCCGCAATCGGGTATTTAATCGTATCAGGCGCATAGGATTCATCCAAATTCATTGCCGCGAGAAAACTGTAGTAACGCCCCACCTTTTCACAGTTCGACGGATTCTCCTCATAGCACCAGCTATTTCCCTTCAAATTGGGAGTACTTACGCTATCCGCGTAATTCAAGTTTTCGGCCATCCACACCTGCGAACCCAAAGAAACCGTCTTGTAGCTTTTTTGATCGCGAGCATCAACGAGGGTTCCATACTCAGTAGAAGGGTTCAGGTAATCTGATTTTTGGAAATCCCACAAAGTTGTCCTGCGGAATCCAGAATCCGTGCAAACGAAATACTTATAGTCTTCAACTATCCCTTTAACGATTTGAGAGTTCCCCGCAACACACTCATTTCCGTACGTATTACGTTCCGCTTCGGTAGCTTCTCTCCATAAGCCTCCATCACAAATATACCGGTCATAATAACGATCCTGATAGAAAAGACCTTCAACGACAACACCATTGACGCACTCATTGCCGAAAGCATTGTATTCGGCCTTATTGGACGGACGCCATTCCTTTCCATCGCACGTATAAAAACCATTTGCTTCATGAACAATTTCATTTTTATTCGAGGATCCGCAAGAGGGCAACAGATTTTTGGCATTGGTAGAATCCATTAGGCAACGCACCGAGAAACCCGCAATAGAATCATCGCAAACGAAATCATAATCCGTACCCAATGAAAAACGCAAATAACAACCGGGTCGCGATGTCGCCAAATAGGATACATCATGAAAATCTTGGTAAGAACTATCTGCGGTGCGATATCCTGTACTACGAAGATTGAATGAGAAAACATCTGAGCCTGGGTGCCAGGCAAAGCTTTTCAAGCTTCGAGCAACATCAAAATCCGGTTTAACGATCTTGACATAGTTTATCAGTTCTTGCCATTCTTCTTGAGATGGAATGTGGAACTCTTCTGGGCAGAGGTTGTCTGTCCCCTCCCCATACAACCGACCGTAAATCACGCAATTTGAATCGACATTGTCATAGCACCAACTATGCGTTGTTTTATACTGCAAATTTTCGGCAATCCAAACCTGGGTTCCGATTTGAGTCGTAGAATAAACATGATTATCTCTGGCATCTTCAATAGATGATACAAGGCCTTGTGTCGGCGGAAGCAAATCATCATCGTCACTTGAAGAAGAAGCATCTCCACATGCAGAAAGTACCCAAAGTACAAATAAGATAATAACGCTCTTATAACATTTCATACTATCGGCAAATATAAAATTTTTAGAGAAAATTACTTTTTCTCGCGAATGCGCTTGTAAAGGCTTTCGGCTTTTTCAACATCGCCTGCATTCGAGAACACATGGCCCACATTTTCGGCACCGATACGCCCCTGAGAATTGCCGGCAATCCATGCCTTCATGTAGCAATCGAAAGCTTCGTCGTAGCGTTTCTGGGTAAAGTAAATTTGTCCCAAATCCAGGTTCAAATCCGCCTTGCCCTTATTGTGTCGAAGTCCTTCTTCGAGCGTGAAAATAGCCATCCACGGAGAATTGTTCTGCACATACATTTGCGCCAAGTAGCGGCGGGCCGAAACATTTTCCGGATCCATCAAAATTCCGTTTTCCATTTCGTTCAAGGATTGTCTCGTGGAATCCATGCTGCGGTAATAATAGGCCATGGTAAAGTGAACATCGGCGCCCGCGGTAGCGGTCATCTGCAACGCATTCTGAAGCGTCTTGATGGCGTATTCATAATCGCCCAATTTTTCGTAGACTTCTGCAAGGCCATACCAAGCATCCATACGGTCCGGATTCAGCTGCAGGGCGCGTTCAAAGTTCTTCTGGGCAAGGGTCCAATCGCGGCCCTTCAAGTAGCATTCCGCCAAGGCAAAATGTACATGGTCCGATTCCACGCCGAGTTCAATGGCGCGATTGTAAGCCGCAATGGCCTCGCCCACATCTCCACCCAAGTAGTAAAGGTCGCCGAGGAGCATCCAAGCTTTCTCGAAATTCGGCAAAAGCTCCACCGTACGCTTGTAAGCGACCATGGCCACCTGCTTGCGGTCAAGCTGCACCATGGCATTGCCCAAGTTGAACCAGGCAAACGGTTCGTAGCGGCCTTCGTCAATCGCCGCACGGTACAGCGGCACCGACTCCTTGAATTTGCCTTGATCGTAAAGTTCGTTAGCCTTGAAGAAATAATCTTCTGCGGCAAGCAGCGGGAGCGTCAAGAAAAAGACGAGCGTGAAGAGTCTAGTTAACAAAGCGGAACTCCTTTGTGGCCTTCTGTGCCACGGGGAATCCGCCCAACTGCGCCGGGCTAAATTTCCACTGTCTTACAGCCTTCAAGGCTTCGTTATCAAATCCATAGCCGGCCGGTTCCTGCGTCAGCACCTGAGCCTGGGCCACATCGCCATACACGTCAATCACAATCAAGACTTTCACATAGCCCGAAACGCCCATGCGTTTTGCCTTTTCGGGGAACTTGGGCTGAATTTCACGCAACACCTGCGCCTGTTCATCCACTTCGCCGGCTTCGTACACCACGTTTTCCATGGAGCCCGTACCAACAGCAACACCATCGCCAGCGGCACCGCGTGCAAGCGACAAATCCATCTGGAAATTCTGGCTGCGGGACGTGCCCATATTCGAGGTAATCTTGAACGGATTCGGGTTCACAATCGTACGAATCACTTTCTGCTTGACTTCGGGCTTCTTTTCGCTCACCAGAACTTCCACCTCGGTCACAGCCTCCAATTCCTTTTGCCCTTTAACGCCCTTGTCCGACATCAACGCATTAATCACCGGAATCGCAAGGAAGAACACCGCGCTCAACACAAAGGAGAGCACCAGTGCAATCGGATAACGGAGGTATTTTCCAACAAAATCAAGCATAAAAAACGGAGCTATTCTTCCTTATTCGCCGAAATAGAAACTTTGCGGACCTTGGCGAGGTTGCATTCATCGAGAATGTCGACAACCACACCGTTAGGGG
The DNA here is from genome assembly GCA_045221475.1 of Fibrobacter sp. Taxonomy (GTDB): domain Bacteria; phylum Fibrobacterota; class Fibrobacteria; order Fibrobacterales; family Fibrobacteraceae; genus Fibrobacter. The sequence goes on along the minus strand of JBGUWV010000115.1, from coordinate 65,940 downwards.
CATCGCGGTCGCTCACGATAATCACCGGACGGTCGGGGGCTTCAGCCATCATCTGGCGGAGCACCGTATTCAAAGTCGTAAGATTCACCTGGGTTTCGTTAATGTGAATCGTACCCTGGCGAGTCACACCAATCAAAATGCTTTCCTTGGCCAAATCCTTTGCAGAACTGGCCTTGGGCTTGGTAACGTCAACGCCCGTTTCGCGCGTGAAAGTAGACGTCACAATAAAGAAGATAAGCAGGATAAAGACGCAGTCGAGCATCGGCGACACGTCAATCTTTCCTGTATCATGAACTCTTTTACGAATAAAACTCATTATTTGACCTCAAACTTTCCTTCTTTAAAAACGTAGCTTTCGTACTTGAGCGCTTCGCTCCAGGCCAGTTCCTCGATTTTTTCGACACGGCCCGCCAAGAAGTTATAGGCAAGCATCAGCGGGAACGACATCAAGAGTCCCGCCTGCGTCGTGAGCAACGCTTCAGAAATACCGTCGGCAAAAAGTACCGGATTTCCGAAACCGAACAGCTTAATGTTTTCAAACGTATGGACCATGCCCGAAACCGTACCCAAAAGGCCAAGCATCGGAGAAAGGGCTGCGCATGTCGAAATCGTCTTGAGCGACCTAGACAAGTTCAGCGATATGCGGTGGCGAGTTTCTTCCATGGCATTGCGAACAGCTGTTGGCCCCTGGTCGCGGTAATTGCGTACATCACGGGCAAGCGCATAGAAGTATCCGAACCGGTGGTGCGAAAGCTTTTCGAAGGCGAAATCTTCACCCTTCTTTTCGAGATTCTTCCAGAATCCACCCACCACGCCGTTCACGGTACCGCCACGAAGCATAAAGTAGTAGGCGTAGCGTTCGAGCATTAAAAACCAACCGAACCACCCCAACACAAAGATCGGGGCAAGCACCCAGCCACCTCTAAAGAGGATAGCCATTGCCGCTTCAAGTACGGAATTTTGGTCTACTGCAGGCACTATTTTTCCTTAATCCAAAGGGCATTCAACACGGCAAGGCCGGCCTTTTCCATGCGACCGCGCAAGGCTTCGGAACGGTTCACCAGGAACGTGTGAATCAGCTGCAACGGAATGGCGACAATCAAGCCAGTTTCCGTCGTGACTAGGGCAATCGAAATACCGCCTGCCAAAAGCTTCGGGTCAGAGGTACCGTGCATGGTAATCACGTCGAAAAGTTCAATCATACCCATCACCGTACCCAAAAGGCCAAGCAACGGAGCGACAGCCGCAAACACGGAAATCCAGTTCAGACCGAAATCCAGCTTGGGAACTTCGGCAGAGAAAAGTTCTTCGAGGGCGCGTTCTGCACTTTCGCGGTCCTTGTAATTCTTGGTCAGCACCGTTTTGAGCACACGGCCCACTTCACCGTGGGTCTTTACGGCAAGCTTGCGAGCAGATTCAATATCACCCGCTTTGAGGGCCTTAATTACACGGTGTGCAGCAATGGAGCCAAAGCCCCTATAAGAAAGCCACACAAAGCGCCACAAGGCAATCAAAAGACCCAGTGCAAAGAGCACCGACAGCGGGTACATCAAAAGGCCACCGTTCTTGAAGAATTCCCTCAAGTCATCTTTCCAGGTGGTTTCCTGGTGGTTCGCCATTTCGGACGAAAGTTCAGTACTCAAGAGAACATCGACCGGCACCATCACATAAGCAGAATCCTTCGATTCGACAAAAGCCTTGCTGATTTGAGACTTAGTATCGGGAGTCAGGTTTTCTTGCCAGCTGAACACGCGCTTCTTTTCACCAGCCACCGGAAGCATCAGCGCAGCCGGATGCAAGCCGTTGATATCGACGGCATTTGCCATCTGCATTGCGTAAAGACCGCCCAGGCGCATGCGGCCACCCTGTGCCACGGCATTACCGAAAACGAGTTCGGCATTTTCCACCTGGATTTCGCGGGTGAATTCAAGTTCATTCTTTGCAGCATTCAAGACCGACTTGGCGATGCGCACAGGATCGTCCCTGTACAGGCCCATTTCTTTCTTGACCTTATTCTGCACTTCGACGCGATCCGCAATCTTGAACGGAATTCCCTGTTCGCTGAACTTCGCAAGCGTTTCCAAGCGTTCAGGACCGGCAGCCAGCGACAAGTATTCGGCACGGGCCTTTTCTGCTTGCAACTTCACCTGAGCCAAGTCTTCGCGGGCAACACGCACGTCTTCGAAAAGGCGAGCTCGCTCCGACATCAGGGCGTCGACCTTTTCCTTGCTTTCGTTATACTTTTCGTTAAAAAGCTCGCGTTCCTGGTTGGCCGTTTCACGGTCCTTCCAGCGGGCGGCAACAGCCATGTCGCGTTTTTTGCGAGCTTCTTCCAAATCAGCCTTGGCACTGTTCAATGCGGCACGCTGCTTCACGGCATCGATATCCGCATTCTGCTGGGCGTAAGAGAGCGGAGCCAACGTAGCGAGAGACGCCACCAAAACAAGAGATGACAATTTCATTTACTTGCCCTCCTTCGGTATCGTCACCGGAATCGTGACAAGTCTCGGAGCGGTTTTCCCTTCGGCCACCTTCATCACGTCCTTAAGCACGGTACGCATGGCCAAGTTGTCAGATACATTTTTCCAGGTATAACCGCCATCGGCCGTCCGGGTAAGCCACAACACGTCGTTGCCGTCGTTACTCACGAAAACCGAGGCGACAGCACCGTAGCGCAAGAAGGTTCCCGGAACGCTGCGGGCATCCACCTGCAAAAAGCCCTTGTAGACTTCGGTGGTGTAACCCAGACGAATGCGATCGTAAAAGACTTCGAGCACGCGGTTCAAGCCATCGTCGGCTTCAATCAAGCCCTTATGGAGCTGGTTTGCGATTTCCTGAACGCTCTTGACGGTTTCATCGTTGCGGTACGGGAAGTCCGATTCAAATACCGGCACCAGGGAATCGATTACCAAGGCAAGCGATTCGCCGTACTTGGCCTTACGGTTTTCAAAGTACTTCACCGTGCCCAGGGATTTCTGGCGCACGTTAGCCAGATTCTGGAGCTCCGCCTTCAAGGAATCGATTTCGGCCTTTAAGGTCTTGTTCTGCGTGGCAAGCGCCTGCACCTTCTTGCGGCCTACTTCGACAAATTCGGCATGACGTTTCTTTTCGGCGTCATGGAGCGACTTTTCACGGGCAGTCTCAGCTTCCACCGCCTTGATTTGGCGACGGACACTTTCCACCGTTTCCTGCGCCTGCGAAACAACGCCCGCAAGGCTCAGGCAAAGGAATATCTTGGTCAGTAAATGAAATTTCATATGCGAAAAATACAAAGAACCGCGGCCACTAGACCACGGTTCTAAGCGAGAAAATCGCGAAATTTGCGTAAAATTCAAGAATTACTTCTTGGAGTCCTTGAAGTACTGCGGAGTATTCTTGGCGCCGGCCTTCTTAAGGGCCTTGATCAGGCGAGTATAGCCTTCGTTGGTGGCCCAGTCGAGCACAGAGTAGCCCTGGCCGCACTTGGCGTTCACGTCGACACCCTTGTTGATGAGGAACATCATGGCATCGTAGTTACCGTTCTTCACGGTCCAGTGAATCGGGAGGTAACCGTCAGCGCTACGGGAATCGAGCGGTGCACCGGCTTCGGCCAAAACTTCGAGCATGTCGACCTTGCCAGTCTTTGCGGCGAGGAGAACTGCAGTACCGAGCGTTTGGGTTTCAGCACCTTCGGCCTTGAGCTGGGTCAAGAGGCGGTTCACCACTTCCTTGTTGCCCATCATCACGGCGTTGTCGAGCACAGCTTCGCCGTTGCCGTTCTTCACGTCGGCCTTTGCACCATGTTCGAACAAATAGTTGAGCACCACCATGTTGCCCTTGTTGGCAGCAATGGCCACGGCGTTGTTGCCGTTGTCAGCCGGAGCGTCAATTTCGAAAGAAGCCTGCAAGAAGAGGGTCATCTTGGCAGTATCACCGTTCACTGCATAAGACACAAACTGGTTCGGGGTAAAGGGAATCTGTTGCTTGGTCAGGTACTTGCGCACGGACTGCGGATCGTTCGGGTCCATTTTATCGTTACAACCGGTAACGGAAACCATCAATGCGGCGGCGCAAAGGGCCAACAACTGCTTTTTCATAAAATTCTGCTCCAAATGAGGTTTTTCTTAATTTTGGTCTAAAAAATAATCAATTTTTGGGCAATAAACACAAAAAAACTCTATTTAGAACTTTTTTTTACCAAAATATCCCCCGCACCTCCACAGCCCCATTTTCCAGCTCCGAAAAATCCTTTATATATTTTACGCCATGAGAAAGAGAATTTTTACCCTAATTTTGCTTTTCAGCACCCTCACTTTCGCCGATAGAATTGTCATTGACACCTCCATGGCGACTTCCACCGATAACGACTACAAGGAATTCGAGGACCGCGGATCGTTCGGTCCCTACGTTGAATTCAGCAATATCAAGATGAAAAACGTGAATTATTCCTACAAAGTCAGCGGCATCAAGGAAGACATCAATATCGACAACACCTACATTTACGGAGCATCGGGAAGCCTCCCCCTTACGGAATGGTTCGACATATACCTGATGGCCGGCTACCAGTACCTGGGAATTAGCCACAAGCCTCGCAACAGGGATAAAGCCTACAAGTTGCTGGCCGAGGAACTGGAATTCGCCGACGAATTCTTCGATGCCAAGTTTGATTCCACCGATATCGAAGGCCGCCACGAAATCCACACCGCCCTTTTCCAGCTGGGTTTCGACCTCGCCCTGCCCCTGGTCATGAACTACAGGCACCAATTCATGATCAAGCTTTACGCCTTCGGTGGCGCCGTATTCGGCAAGACCTTCTTTGGAGACGACACCCAGTTCACCTCCCCCGCCATTTATGGTTACGCCTACGGCGCAGGCCTCCGCATGGCCTGGCACAGATTCTTCTTATCATCGGGCTTCAGAAACAGCCACGAATATTTCCACACTTATTTCGAACGCAAGACGGGAACCGACCGCGAAGACGACGAATTCATGCTTGATTTCAGCACGTATTTCCAGCCTTACGTAAGCCTCGGAATTACGCTGTTCTAATTACGGCTTGATTTTCAGCTTTTCACCGACTTTAATCTTGGTGTCCGTCAGGTCGTTCCACTTCACGATTTCTTCGATGGTCACCTTATATTGGCGAGCGATGTCCCAGAGACCCTCACCTTTTTTGACGGTGTGAACCTTGACGCCGGAATCTTGAGGAGTACCAGCCACTTTCAGCTTCTGGCCAACACTTAGGTTGGTAGAATTTCCCATATTGTTCAGTTCCTGAATCTTTGCCACCGTGGTTCCAAACTTGCGAGAAATAGAGCTCAAATTGTCGCCCGACTGAACGACATAAACAGAAGTCTTTTCGTTGGAAGGCTTCGGCTTGGAAGCAGACTTCGTTTCGGACTTGGCGGTCTTCTTGTCGGCCTTCTTGCGCACATATTCCGGAATCACCAGGGAATCACCCACGGTCAGGCGGCGGCTAAAGCCCTGGTTTGCCTGCATAAGCATCACGACCGGAACATCGAAGGACTTGGCAATGGCAGCAAAGGTATCCCCTTCACGAACAACATACTTTTCACCCTTGGCCATTTTGGGGCGGTTATTTTCAACCTGGGGCTTCGGTTCGGGTTTAGAAACTACCAAAGTATCCCCTTCTTTAATGAACGAAGCGGCATCTAGGGAATTCCAGGAACGAACCGAATCTTGGGAAATACCGAACTTGCGGGCCACGGAGGCTATATTGTCGGATTGCTGAACAATGTAGGTGCGGACCTTTTCAGGCTTTTTGCCACGATTAGCCTTGGGCTTGGGAGTCACCTTGATAGGAATCAACAGGGACTGACCCGCACGAATGCGGGTATTCTTCATGTCGTTAGCCTGCTGCAGTTCGGACACCTTGATGCCGTACTGGCGAGCAATCATCCCCAAGTTTTCGCCCTTGCGAACCTTGTGGTGGTGCCAGCTTGAAAAATTGTTCTTTTCCATCTTGTCGTAGCCATCCACAAAGGCGGCACGGGTTCCTACCGGCAGGCGCAACAGGTAAGATTCCTTGTTCGGCGGCGTACACCACTTGACCAGTTCCATGTTCAAGGTGCGCAAGGTATCTTCGGTAACCTTTAAAAGCTTGGCCACTTCTTCCAGCGGGAAGGAATCGTACACCGTCACCGTATCGAAATCGGGCTGGTAAGTTTTTTCCACCGTCATTTCGTACTGTTCGGGATAATGGCCAATCACCATGGCCGCCAAAATACGGGGCACATAGCGCATGGTTTCTTTAGGGAGTTCCAAGTCCCAATAGGTAACGGCAAGAGAGGTGTCGCGGGTAGAATCCTGTTGCATTTCGCGGACGAGCCTGCGCACGCGACCTTCGCCGCAGTTGTAAGCAGCCATGGCCAACAGCCAGTCACCAAATTCATCATGCAGGCGGTTCAGGTACTTGAGGGCCGCCATGGTCGCCTTTTCCGGATTGCGACGCATATCCACCCAGTAATCCACTTCCAGACCGTAACGTTTTCCTGTTTCGGGAATAAACTGCCACATACCCGACGCCTTGGCGCGGCTATATGCCTTGACCTTGAAACCTGATTCGACCAGAGCCAGGTAAATGAGGTCACGGGGCATTTTGGCCCCATCGAGCTGGGCATTAATCAAGGAATCGTAAGCCGTTTTCCGGTTCAAGGAACCTTCCATGAACGCGCGGGCCGAATTGGTCATATAGTAGATTTCTTGCAGCACGCGTTCGTTGAACTGCACCGGGAGCGTAAACTGGGACACATCCAGGGTATCCAGGAAACTTTCAATCACCTGGAGGGCTGCACTGTCGGCCTCGCTTTCATCCAAAGCATCGATACCTTCGATGGACACTTCGTTTCGAGTATAGTTGTCGGCGCTCTGGCCCATTTCTGCCACATTGGGGTACACTTCATCTAAAGCCCGCACAATACGGAGAGGCATCTTGACCCGATATGCGGAATCTTCAGCGGCAGAGACATTCTTGTAGGTTGAATCGAACTTTTCGGAGATCAGCTGTCTCAAGGATTCATCCAGGTAATGCCTGGCCAAGAGCCATTCCTGGTTATCCATGGCCTGCAACGCATACTGGTAATAGGTCCAAGAGGGGCGAATGGCCAGGGAATCTGAAATTTTTTCTTTAAGAGCCCTTTCCGAAAAAGATTCCGTATCGGGCGGATTCGCAGTTTCCACTTTAGGAGTCATATCGGGCTTACTTGCGCAACCCGCCATTACCAAAAGCAATAAAGAGAATATACCCGAAACGAAATAATTCATCTAATTTCCAGTTACTTTTTCTACACCGAACCAAATGACTCCCGCCAGGACAAAGGCAGCAACCATCTGTAAAACAATAATGATACGATTAATTCGATAAGCCTTTTGAGACTTACGATGCCAAGAAGGCAGTTCCTGTTTTTCTTCTGTTTCCTTCATTACGCCTCAAATATAACAAATAGCAATTTCATCATTCGCTAATTCCGAAATTCCAATTCCATATTCCGAATTAAATTTCTATGTTATACATCGAGTTATGAAAAAACTGTTTGCCGCACTATGCCTATTGACGATTCCGGCCCTCGCACAGGTCGGCATTGTAAAGTCGACCAGCGGCATTCACGTTCCCTCGGCAAAGACCAACCCTCAAGGCAACCTGTATATTTCAGGCTCCTTCGAAATGGCAAGTGACGGGAACACCCTGAGTCTAAATGACGGCTACACCGATTCCAAAGGGAATTTCGTTACTCTCAACAACAATACGCCTTCTAACGACGAAACCTTTTTCATGAGTTTCGCCGTCTTGGATAACCTGGAACTGGGATTCACGCTCCCGTTTCACTACGAAGGCTACATCAACAATACGGATCTGGACGGAATCGGTCTCGGAGACCTGCAATTGTCCGCCAAAGGTTCTATCCCTGTAAATGAATGGTTTTACTTGGGTGGTAGCGCCGAGATCCTGATTCCCACAGGATCTACAGAAAAGGGATTCCGCCCGAGACACCGCTGGTATGTCAAAAACGACAACAGCGCTTACGCATTCACCGCCAACAACGGCGCCACCGACCTTGTCATCCATTATACGTTCGACTTAAAGCGTTATCTGGTTTTAAACGGCTACACCGGCGTTTTAAACGATTTCCAGGCCAAGGATAAATATTTGCTCTGGGGCGTCGGCGTCAACATTTTCCCCGAAAAAACAGCCACCCTCATTTTCGAAGCCTCTGGCGAAACCCCCTTGCGTTCCACCCACTGGATGGAGCATTTCTTGAACAGTCCCCTTAAATTGACCCCGGGCCTGCGCCTCAATCTTCCCGGCCAAACCTACCTTACCCTTTCGGGAGATATCGGATTCCACTATTTCAAGGATCTGGACGAAGAAGACGCTCTACAAGTCAACCTGAAATCTGGCAAGGAAAATCTCCAATACCCCATGGCAGGTTCCCCGGAACTGGGTATTGCTATTACCTTGAGCAAGGTGATTGACCTCAGCTGGGGCGACGACGACCACGACGGCGTTATCGACCGCAAGGACATGTGTCCCAACACCATGAAGGGGCAAGCGGTAAACCCCCGCGGATGTCCCGTGGACGAAGACCTTGACGGTGTCTTGAACATCGTTGACCTGTGCCCAGCCACTCCCATAGGGCTAGAAGTTGACTATAACGGTTGCCCCCTGGACCACGACAATGACGGTGTTGCCGATTACCTCGACAGGTGCCCCAATACCGCCGAAGGCTTTGCAGTGGATTCAACAGGATGCATGCTGGACACCGATGGCGACGGCATTGATGACAACAACGACAAATGCAACGAGACTCCCCACGGCGAACCTGTCGGAAATGACGGTTGTCCCCTGGACCAGGACCACGACGGCATTACGAACGATTTGGACCAATGCCCCGACACCCCCGAAGGCATCTCCATCGACAAGCGCGGATGCCCCCTGGACTTTGATGGTGACGGTGTTCCCGACGATTTGGATAAGTGTCCCAACAGCAAGCTGGGAGAAACGGTTGGCGAATCGGGCTGCCCCCTGGATTCCGACAAGGATGGCGTTCCCGATACCAGAGACGAGTGTGCCGACACCCCCGAAGGCGTCACCGTAAATATTAACGGATGCCGCATCGACCAGGATGGCGACGGCATTTTCGATGAAGACGACAAGTGCCCCGGAACTCCCGAAGGCGCTCCCATCGACAGCCTGGGTTGCCCCCTGGATTCCGACGATGACGGCGTGGCAGATTGGGCAGACCAATGCCCAGGCACCCAGGCAGGAGCATTCATCGATGTTTCGGGCTGCCCCACCAACCCCAGGCAAAACTTCAACATATTCGCCAAACAGATCCGGTTTAAAGGTCAGGATACCGTCCTGTACAATTCCAGCTACACCGCACTGAACGACATCGTGTACCACATGCGTCAATACCCTATCAACTTGGAAATCCAGTGTTCTGCAAGCGATGCCTCCGGTGAAAACGCCTCCCGCATTTCTAACGAAAGAGCCGAATTCATTTACAACTATCTTGTAAAGAAAGGCATCAGCAAGGACCGTCTTAAATTCCAGGGTTTCGGCAAAAAACTTCCGCCTACCCAGACTCAAAGGAACGACAGCGCCGACGCTGTCAGGTTTATACCCAGTCGACAGCTGGAACTCGACAAGAAACAGTAGGCTGTTTTTACTATATTTGGGCTTCCCCAAACCATAAAAAGGAATTCCTATGAAGATTGCCGACAAGACAGTTGTCCAGATGCACTACACCCTGACCTCCGACGAAGGCAAGGTCATTGACTCTTCCGAAGGCCGCGAACCGCTGCAGTACATTCAGGGCGCCCACATGATCGTTGTAGGTCTTGAAAAAGCCATGGTGGGCCACGATGTGGGCGACAAGTTCGACGTCAAGGTGATTCCTTCTGAAGGTTACGGCGAATACAACGAAGAAATGACCCAGGAAGTTCCGCTGGACGTTTTCCAAGGTGTGGACAAGGTGGTAGAAGGCATGATGTTCTACGCCCAGACGCCGGCTGGCCCGATGCCCATCCGCGTGAAGTCCGTTTCTGAAAAGACCGCCGTCATCGACGCCAACCACGAACTGGCCGGCCAGAACCTGAACTTCGCCATCGAAGTGGTTTCTGTCCGTGAAGCTACCGAAGAAGAACTGAATCCGGGTCACCACTGCTGCTGTGGCGGCAAGGGTGACGGCGAATGCGAATGTGGCGGCGAAGGCCACAAGGAAAATTGCGACGGTAACGGCGGCTGCGGCTGCCCCAACCACGACAAGCACCACGGTAAATAAACCGTATATCTTTAGCTATTTATAAAACAAAACAGGCGGGCCATTGAGCCCGCCTTTTGTATTTCATCTAAACAGCTAATTACTCGTATTCCGGGAGAGACCATTCCGTAGGCATGGTACCGACATCGTTATGCTTGTAGGTAAAGCCCTTTTCGGGATCAAGCTTTTCCACAGAACCCTTTACCGCAGAGCCACAAGCCCTTCCGCTGTCCTTGTTAATAGAGCAGTTGGTGTTTTTCATCAGCAGCTGGTCGCCATACACATCCCATATACCAGATCTTTTTTCTTGCTGGGCCTTTTTTAGAGTCACTTCGATATTATGGTTACCCAGGCTATCCAGCTTAAGAGACCACTTGTAGTTGTCTTCGTAGGCAACCCAAGTTCCCACAAGCTTGCTACGGTCGACATCCTTATACTTGAGCGTAGACTTGGAGCAGCTCATATCATCGCCAGCCACGATGGACATGTTGAAGTCGCTGTCAACTTCTGCAGAAACCAGAGAATAGACGGACTTGTCAAAGAAAACCGGGAGCATCAGCAAATAGCCACGCTGGATATCGTAGTAACCAGCCGACCAATTAGTCGAATCCCCATCCGTTTCTTCAACAACGTAACGATCCTTGAAGAAGGAATAAACCTGTTTCAGGGTTCCGCTCTTGCAAGAAAGCTTGACGCCCTTCAAATCGCCGGCGTTCGTAATGACACCCGATTCTTTTTCTACGCTGACCGATTCCACATCCTTGTACTTGCCACCATTGATAGAGACCTGCAACTGGTCTTTTTCATTGACAATGAACTTGAGATTGCCCGATTTTTCAAAGAACTCTTGCATCTTGTCGGCGCTCTTGGATTCAACGCCCATAAAGGAACCATTTTCAACGCCAAATTCAATGACGCCATCCTTGAATTCCGAACGGACCGCAATCCATGCCGGGTCAGAAATCCACAGCGAGAACACGCCCTGCTTGGCACCTGCAGCAAGGAACAATTCCGTACCGAACATTTCGCCGAGAGACATGTTCTTTTCCAAGTCTTCCAACGTAGCAGCACGGGTTCCCTTGGGACCATCAGCCTCCTTGGAAGAAGAGGACTTTTCTGTGGAAGAGGAAGATTCTTCTACGCTGGAAGAGGAATCATCATCGCCGCGTTCCACATTAGAAGAGTTATCGTCGCTGCCACAAGCGGCAAGCATCAAAGAAATCGCAAAAGCGGAAGAAATCACCGCCGAACATGCTTTAAAATTCATAAAAACCTCGTTTTCTGCATAGAATATACACAAAAAATGGGACAATGTAAATAATTGTCGATTTTTTGTGATAAAAAACGCATTTTAACTCAAATTTCTAAGGGAGCACCGGGATTGTACCCCAAATCGGCCTTGGCATTCTCGATATCGGGAGCAGCATCGTACAAAAATCCCGCGAGGGCCTGTTCTGCTGTAACGGGCTTTCCGCCAATCCAGCTCTTCAGAACAGCCAATTTTTTCGCAATCCACCAGGGAACAGGCACCATGAAATGTCGTTTTTTTGCCAATTTCAAAATACTTCTCGCCATATCCGCCATGGAAAGGACTCGTTCACCAGCCAGGGCGTAGGTCTTTTTCACCGCATTTTCAGAAAGGCCCGCCAGGGCAATTCCCTTGACCAAATCCACACTTTTGACGGGACGTTTGAGGCATTTTCCCCCACCGGGCAAGAAGTACACCGGAAAACGTCGCACGTAATCGGCATACATATTGAACTCGATTCCGCCACCATAACCCACAGGCTCCCCAATCACCAGCGTCGGGCGAACGATGATCCATTCCAGACCGGAATCCTTGACGCAGGACTCCCCCGCCAACTTGCTTTTACCGTATTCCGTAAGTACCGGATATGTCACCGATATGCTGGACACATAGACCAGCCGCCTTACGCCGGCTTCCTGGGCGGCAGCAACCACATTGCGCGTCCCGCCGGCATTGATGCGTTCAAAGGCGCCCGGTTTTGTAGAAAGGAGAATGGCGGCTAGATGGTAGACCAAATCTACACCCACAAAAGCCTTGCGGATCGATTCTAAATCAGACACATCCCCATAAAAGACCTCCACCCCCTGGGGTAAAAACCCAGCCTGGGTATCGCCCGGGAGCACAAGCACGCGAACACACACATCACGGTCAAGAAGTTCCCGACAAAGCGCCTTCCCTACGACGCCTGCGCCACCCGTCACCAAAGCAATCATTGCTAGGCTTCCAGCAAATAGCGGATATCCTTGACCTTGCGAGCAAGGTCTTCGTCTTTATCCATCTGCTTTACCAGTGAACGGATAGCTGCGATAACAGAAGAGTAATCCCTATTAAAGAATTCTCCAATATTTACGAGCGATGTATTGGTCATTTCGCGGCAAAGGTACATAGCCACCTTGCGCGGAAGGGCTACACCGGCATCCTGGCGCTTGCTTGCAAGGGCCGTGAGATCGCAACCGAATTCCATGGCCACCGTCTCGGAGATTCCCTTTACCGAAAGTTCCTCGACGCCGGAGGTTCCCGGAGCTGCCACCAAGCGCTTGACTGCGCCCAAATCCAGGTTTTCTTCGCAGAATTCATTCATGGCACGGAGACCGTTCAACATGCCCTCGATGACGCGGAAGTTTTCGCGCGGTGGGAGCGACAGGAAGCGGCAAATTTCTTCGCGATCCTTGTCCACGAAAGGAATGCTCATGGATTTCTTCTGGATGAGCTTCATGCGGGTCGTAAGATCCGGTACATCGAGGCCCACCGCCACGCAAGATTCCAGCGGAGCCAGAAGCTTTTCCGAAATGCACGGGATTTCGGAATGGCCCTTGGGACGCGCTTCACCTTCGCGAAGGGGATTGAACTGGGACGGATGCCTGTCGCAAGAAAGCACCACCTGCTTGCCCTGAGCACGCAAATGCTTAATCAAAATGGCAAGGCGCTTCTGCGTGCTGACGCCATATTCCAGAAGCTGGACATCGTCCAAAAGCAGCACATCGCAGTTTTCGTACTTTTCCTGGAAGGCATAAGCAAGTTCGCGGACATTACCGAGTTTTGCATCTAACGCCTTGCTCATGGCCGTGGCGTCGCGCAAGAATTCGTAGGCATGGCAATAGACCACGCGAATCTGGGAATTGCTCTTGAGCATTTGGCCGGCTATGGACTGCAAAAGGTGAGTCTTGCCGAGACCGGACTTGCCATATACAAAAAGCGGATTCAGGGCCGGATCGCCCGGCTTTTCGGCCACGGACTTGCAAGCTTCGCAGGCGGTAAAATTGCAGTCACCTTCGATAAAGTTTTCGAAAGTATAGCCGGCATACAGAGAAAGCTTAAGGCGGGGGGCGCGCTTCTTGGCGGCTACACGGGCAAGGCGTACAGCCGGGAACTTCGGAGCCGCCGGAGTGGACATCACCTGCACGCTTTTTTCGCTAGCGGCAATAGAAATCTTGAAATCGACAAAGGATTCGCCAAGGACTTCGGAAAAAGCCTTGCGCATAATATCCGCATAATGAGCCTTTACCCAGTTTTCGCGCAATTCATCGGGGACAGAAAGCTGGACAACACCATCAAAAACGCCTTCGAAACCTACCGTATCTAAAATGGCCAGGCCGAAATAATCATTGCATTCTTCACGCAAACGGTCCAGTGTCAGCTGCCAGACCGAAGATTCAGAATTTAAAAGAGCAACAGAGTTTGTCACGTTTTACCAATCATCTAAAAAAGCATGAAAAAATTAAATAAAGCATACAACAAAATGACAAGGGCATACATTTTTTTTTGAAAAACGGCGATTTTGAGCTAAAAACGAAAGAAAAATATTTATTCCCAATAATACCCCCATTGTTGCAAACAAATCACGCTTTTAATCACTCCGCAGTCAAGACAGAACCCCTATGTTTGGAACAACTTATCAACAGAAAAATTTTGAACTATATCTTGACAAAAAAATATATACTTTTAATGCACAAAAGAGCATTAATACACAAAGCATATAAAAAAATAACTGCCCATTTTTGTCAAAAAAAGGCAGTTTTTCGTAGAAGATATTGAATATCAATGATTTAGCGTTCTATTTTCTTTCGTCCATTTTCGACTGGAGATTTTCAATACGCTGTTCCAGCATTTTCTGAATTTCGGGCAAAAGTTTATCCTTGATTCGGTCCAGGTAAAGGCATTGAAGCTGAATCATGCGGTTACGATGCCTACCGGCATGTTCCTGGATCCAGCGACTCACCGCCACCTGACGGTCCTGCATACGTTCCTGCAACACCTGCTTGATGTACGTTGTCTGTACAGACATATAACGCTGCATGTTGAACGGAAGTTTGTAGGTGCGGATAAACTGCTTAAGCAATTCCAGAAGCGACAAGTTCTGAGCCCTGCGTTCCTGAATGAATTGCTTCAATTCTTCGCAGTGGCATTCAAAGAAAGGCATAATGGCTTTATCATCGATCTGATAAAGTTCCAACTCGTCTTGTTTCTTTGTCGCTTCGTCGACAGCCATGCTATAAATTTATAAAAAATTTCGATTTTTCTGTAAAATTACGTGATTTTACGCACAAAAAAGGAGTAAGGCATCTTAAAAGAAATCAATTCGTCACAATCTTGTAAGAAAACAACACCTTCAGTCCCCGGATGCAATCGATCCACATCGGCACCCTTGAAATCCTTCATTGCAGAAACTTTGCAGGGAGCCATTCCCGACGGGGTCATCAATTCCAGCGAGTCATCAATGGAAAAAGGCGTCTTGACATTGACCCTGAAAGAATTCGTATTCGAATCATAGGACAACACCTGGGCAGCCACGCAACCACCGGCAGCCTCCTCGTGGGTAGACTCATAATTCTGAGGCAGAGGGCCACGCAGGAATCCCGGCATGAATCCGCGGCCATCCACAAAGGAAATGGCACGGCGACTTTCTTCGGAAACCTTCACCGATTCAGGCTCAACGCCCTGTTCAAATTGGGCTGCACAAGAATCAATTGCCATACGGTAAGCACGCACCACCTGGCTCAAGTAATACACCGACTTGGTACGGCCTTCAATCTTGAAAGAATCAAGCCCGGCAGCCATCAGTTCGGGAATCACGTCGATGGCGCAAATATCGCGGCTGCTCATGAAATAAGTTCCCCAGGTGTCTTCGTCCAAGGCAATGGGGTCAAGCTCCGGGCGATCCGTACGCTGTAAACGAAACTCCCCCACATGCTCCTGATAATTTTCGCACTGGGGTTCCGGATTTGCATACAAACGATAGGGCATGCGGCAGCTGTTGTCACAGGCTCCCTGGTTTGCATCGCGACGAGTCACCCAGTTGCTGAGCATACAGCGTCCCGACATCGACATACACACGGCGCCATGCACAAAGACTTCCAGTTCCAAATCCGGCAAACGTTTCTTGATTTCCAGGATTTCAGACAAGCGAAGTTCGCGGCTCAGAATCACACGGCTCACACCAAGATCGCGCCAGAACTTGGCGGCCAGATAATTGGTGGTATTCGCCTGCACAGACAAATGAATCTCGACCTCGGGACGCACTTCGCGAAGCCAACCCACAAAACCGGGGTCCGCTACAATCAACGCATCGGGTTTCAAGTCGATCGCCGAAAGCAATGCGTTCTGGAAAGCCTCAACCTTCACGTTACGGGGAATGACGTTACTGGTGAGGTAAAACTTTTTTCCCAAGCGATGGGCGTATTCAATGCCTTCGGCCAGGTCATCCAAGTTCTTGAATCCGTTTTCGCGGGCACGGAGCGAAAAGGCGGGCTGCCCCGCATATACGGCATCGGCTCCATACGCAAAAGCGTACTTCATACGAATCAAGTCCCCAGCGGGAGCTAACAATTCAGGCTTTTGCATAAACTACCACTTGAATCCGGTTCTCAAGTAAACCTTTTCGTCGTTGAACAGGGTGATTTCGCCCAAGAAGAACACGTATTGGCCTTCGTAGCTGACAGACGGAGTCAGGGAATATTCCATTTTCGCACCCTTCAAGAAACGCTTATGAATTTTCATATGGTCACGACGGGGAGTCGTGTCGTTCACAGCACTGCCGTAATCCGTTCCCTTCCAGAACCAGGTGTTACGGAGCGAGGCAAAAATGTGATGGTCCAGACGGCCATAAGCGGTAAAGTCAATAGTCTGGCTATTGGGGCCAGCCTGGTTTCCCAAAGGGCGACCCAAATGGGCCATCTGGGCCGTATTTTCATGGAAGTGAGAATACACGTAAGGTTCGATGCGTGCATATTCCGCGATAAAGCCCGATTCAAGCAAATGGGTATTGATCTTAAAATCATGGGCGCCATGCATACCGGCCATCCAAGCCCACTTGGCTTCGATGTTGTCGTTTTTCACGAGACTCACCGGACTTTCCATGTCATCCAGGAAGAATTCGCTGTAGATACGGAGCGAACGGAACAGGCGGTAGTTAAAGTCGAAAGAAAGAGAACCGTTATTGCTGTCTTCAGAGTAGTTCCCCTTTTCCATGAACAAGGGAACCGTCGGAACAAACAGCCAGGGTTTCAGGTTGTCATACTGGATTTGAAGTTCGCTGATACCGAAAGTGGCATTGCCCACGGCAAGTTCGTAACGGTGACCAAAGATGTTGCGGGTGTTATCGATATTCTTGTCGTCAAAGCTATGATAGATACGCAAGTCACCGTAGAACGAAAGTACGCGCAAGGGGCCAAATTGCATGTCCAGCGAAAGCATGTTGTAGGGCAACGCGAACTGGTTCAAGCTCAGGTTATTGTAGTAGCCCGGGCCCCAATGCATCACGTCGCGACCGAAGTCCAGACGCAGCCAATCGTAGTTCAAGGCGATGTGGGTGCGGTAGCGGGCATAGCTCGTGTATTCCAGACCCGAATTATTTTCCGATTTCTGGTTTTCCAGGAATTCCCCATCAAAAGACCTAGGACGATTATCCTTATCTCTCTCCGTTGCAAAATGTGCCTCGTCATAAATACGGGCATCCAGCACGAAGTCAATGGAATCCGCATAACCGCGCAAGTAGATTCCACCGTCAATTCCCGGCCAAATGGTATCGTTCAGCGCTTCACCGCCGCGATAATCCATGCCCCCGACAAGGGACATTGCCATTGCCATACGGGGAGCCTTATTTTCAAAAGAGCCGTGTCCAGAAATTGCAGCACCGTTTTCGCTATCAAAGTACAACAGCGCATTTTTTTCATTGACCACAAAATTCTTGCGGAAAGTCGTATCGCGGTGCGGGTACGCAAAGAACTGGCGCCCCTCTCCCGTGGTAACGCGATGCAGATCAAACAGCATGGGAGAATTTTCAAGCAGGCGCAAGTTACGGACATTTTCAGGACCGACTACAGGCGAAGCAGCAAATGCCGGTATAGAAAGCATAGATGCCAACAAGATGGCAAACGGCTTAGAAACTTTTTTCATAACGTCTCGATTTTTCAAGAATCTTAACAATAATTTGAGGGGCGTGATATTTTGCCAAAAGATAGCTTTTTATTCCCTGTATACACCACAACAGAAACATTTTGGTGCGAATTGTTCCGAACGGGGTAATTTGTACCATTTTTCATTTTCTGTTTTTTTTATTAAGCGGCTTTTTGATATGTGAAAAGACTTTGAGCAATGTATCTTTTCTAAAAAAGCACCCCCCACCTTCAAACGAGGAAAAAATGCTTACAAGGAATTGTTTGGGAATTACGTCTCTTGTATCGTTTGGTCTTATGGTAGGATGTTCCGACGACAGCTCCACCACACCGAAAGACGATCTTGCAGACATTACAGAAAACATCACGAACGCATGCACCTATGACGGCTATACCGCCATGCAGGGCGCCAGCGGAGAAACGCTGTGCCTTGATGCCGAAGGGACGCTTGCCTTCTGGATCAATGCCGACGGATCGTACGGATTCCCCGAAGCAGCGCAGGGATCCGGTTCTACGGAACAGCCCGACAATACAGGCAGCACTTCAAACGACTCCAGTACAACTCCGGCCAACGAGAATTCGGCAGGAGATTCCACTGACACGGCAAACGGAACAAACGCCTGTACAACGGACAAAGCTCTTTATACTATCAACGGCATTTCTTACTACAAAAATGAGGATGGAACCCTCTACTACTTTGACGCAGACTGTAACAAGGCCTCGCTGGCGGAGTCAACACCGGCTAGCAGCTCTTCGATTTCCGAAAGTTCCGAAACGGGCACAAGCAGCGCCTCTCAGACGGCAAACTCCTCTGAATCGACAAAGCCCGTATCCAGTAGTTCCATTGTTACGCCCAACAGCAGCGCCACTACTATCTCCAACGGGAATGTGCCCACCATCAGCTATACCGCAAGCGGTGCAAGCGTCGAAAACAACAACAGCTGCGTCACGGTTACCGGCGGCGAAGTCGTAATCTCCTGCGCCGGCGACTATGACTTTAGCGGTTCCTACAGCGGTGCCGACGCCCAAATCCGCGTTTACTCCCCCAAGAGCGATTCGGGGGTCTATCTGAACTTGCGCGGGCTTACGCTCACCAATACGGCTGACGCACCCATTTACGCACAGATGTCCAGCAAGACTTTCGTGGTTCCCAAAAACGGAACCACCAACACGCTTAGCGACGGCAGCACCCGAACAAAGACATTCACCTACGTGAATTCCAACAACGAAACGAAAGTGGACACCACCGGTGCCTGCATTTACGCCAAGGACGACTTGACCATTAAAGGCGAAGGCACCTTGGTTGTGAAAGGCAACTACAACAACGGCATTCACACCAGCAACGATCTGCGCGTCAAAAACGGAATCGTTACGGTGACCGCCAAGAACAACGGCCTCAAGGGTAAAGAATCCGTGAGCATCAGCGGTGGCACGCTCAACATCACCACCAGCAGTGGCGACGGTATCAAGAGCGATACCGATGAAGCAACCGATTTAGCTGCCGGCAAGGGCTCTATCGAAATCACCGGTGGCGAAATCACCATCAATTCAAAGTACGACGGCATTACCGCAAACAACGCAATCGTCATTGCTGACGGTGAATCGACATCCCCCACCATCAAGGTTACATCTGGCGGCGGCCAAACCTGCTTAAGCCAGAGTTCCAGCGGCAACGGTGGCGGCGGTTTCGGTGGCGGATTCCCTGGCGGCATGGGCGGCTCCAGCTGCTCCCCCGATTCCAGCATGAAGGGTTTCAAGGCTGATTCCAACATTACCATTAGCGGCGGCGTCATCGAAATCAACAGCCGCGATGACGGCATCCACAGTGACGGCAACATCACGCTCAGCGGCGGCAAGATGACCATCGCAAGCGACGACGACGGCGTACACGCCGAAAAGGCTCTCTACGTAAAGGACCAGGCGAATGTAAGCGTGACCATGGCCTACGAAGGCATGGAATCGCCGGACATGAATTTTGAAGGCGGAATCACAAGCGTGATTACCACCGATGACGGCTGGAATGCCGCAGGCGGCACCAGCACCACTACGGGTGGCAACACCGGTAGAGGCGGCCCCGGTGGCGGATTCCCGGGCGGTATGAGCGGAAGCACCGGCAAGCTCACGGTTACAGGCGGATACCACTACATTTACGTAGGTACCGGCGATACCGACGGCATTGACAGCAATGGCGACATCAACATCACTGGCGGCGTGATTATCGTGGAATGCCGCATGAACGGCGGTATGGGCGGTATGGTCGACTCCGACGGTTCCACAAGCATCAAGGGAGCAAAGCTTCTGGGCTTTGGCACCAACAACTCCGAAGAAGGCACGCAGTACAGTGTCAACTTCACCACCGAAAACTACTACGGCACCTCTGAAATAGCCTTCAAGCCGAGCTTCAGCGGAAGCAAGATGGTATCTAGCGTAGGCCAGCCGGGCGTTGTCAACAGCGTAAGCGGCATGAACAAGACCTGCTTCGGAGACGATGAAAGTCGCTGTGTTTACACGAAATAAGGTTTAGACATTAGAAAACTAAAAATCCTCTGCAAAAGCAGAGGATTTTCATATTATTGCGAAGATGCCGACTTGCTTTTCAGCTTACATCCAGCTGCGTTCGGACGTACCCGAAATACCGCGAATCTTAAGATCGAAGTCATCGGGGTTCGTGGCAGCGTTCATAGCCGTTTCAAGGGAAATCTTTTCTTCTTCGTAAAGCTTCAGGAGCGCCTGGTCGAAGGTCTGGCTGCGGTACTGCATGTGACCTTCAGCAATGGCCTGTTCGATCAAGTCGTTCTTGTCCTTATCTTCGATGTATTCCTTGATAGCAGCCGTATTCACCAGAATTTCAGCTGCAGGCACTCGCCCATTGCCATCCTTGGTCGGCAACAAGCGGAGCGAAATGATACCGGCGAGCACTTCAGAAAGCAGCAAGCGGATTTCGTCATGCTGGTGCGGCGGATACATGGAAAGCACACGGTGAATGGTTTCGGTGGCGTTGGTGGTATGGATAGTCGCAAACACCATATGGCCCGTATCGGCAGCCGTCATGGCAATCTGCATAGTTTCCAAGTCACGAATTTCGCCCACCAGAAGCACATCCGGGTCCTGACGGAGAGCGGCGCGCAAGGCGTTGGCGTAAGAAAGCGTATCCACGCCGATTTCACGCTGCGAAATAATCGCCTTGTCATCGCGGTAAAGGTATTCAATCGGGTCTTCGACCGTAATGATGTTCACCGCTTCGTTCTGGTTGATGTAGTCCAGCATGGCGGCGAGCGTCGTCGACTTACCCGAACCAGTCGTACCCGTCACAAGAACAAGGCCACGCTTGGTGAGCGACATGTCGCGAATCACTTCGGGCAAATGCAAATCTTCGAACGCAGGAATCTTAGCCTTAATGTGACGAATCACCACAGCAATAGAACCACGCTGGCGGAAAACGTTCACACGGAAACGGCCCATGTCGCGGGCACCCACGGCAAAGTCGCATTCCTTGTTGGCTTCAAAACGCTGTTTCTGGTCGCGGTTCATGATATCATCCAAGAAGGAATCCATCATCAAAGCATCAACCTTGACATCAAAAAGACGCTGCAAAGCACCATTGATACGGTAAACAGGGGGAACACCCACACGCAGGTGCAAGTCAGATGCACCATGGTTCACCATTTCACGCAATAATTTTTCAATACGAAGTTGCGGTTGCTGCTCGGCCATTAGGCGTTACCTCCGAACTTTTCGTTGTAGAGTTTTTCAACTTCGGAAAGACGAACCGCAATGTCTTCGTTATCAGGTTCTTTCTGAGCCAAGTCCTTGTAGATTTCGAGAGCCTTGCCGTACAAGCCCTGGTCAAAATAAATTTCAGCCAAGGTACGGGTATTCAGGCTATCGTCCAAATCCTGGGCGCCACGGTCCAACGGAGCATCGGGGTCGTTAATCAGACCGGCAGAAATTTCGTCGTCAGAATCGCCAGACATCAAGAAATCCACACCCTTGTTGGAAGGCTTGGATTCTTCGGTCAAGGCATCATCGTCCATATCGAACAAGCCCTTGAAGGCGCCGGATACTTCGGATTCCAAGGAATCCAAATCCTGAGCGGGTTCAGCCGCCGGAGTTTCCGGAACGGCATCGGCCACATCGGCAGGGGCTGCGGGGGCAACTTCTGCCTCGGCAGCAATATGATTTTCTTCTGTCGGCAAGTCGTCCTCTTTTCCGAACAAATTATCAAAGGACTTGTCGATATCGCTTTCGAGAGCATCTTCGGCAATGTCGGCAGACTTTGCAAAGCCTTCTTCAACCGGAGCACCCGTAAGTTCCTGTTCGTTGGATTCCGTCTGAGGAGCAGCCGTTTCAGGCAAGTCCAGATCATCATCCGTATTGCCGAACATGGAAGCAAAGGCTCCGCCCATTTCCTGAGCCAAATCCGAAGATTCAGCCTTCACCTCGGGCATTTCAAGTTCAGCTTCAGCCTTGTTCACCTGTTCTTCAAGCGACACCGTTTCGTCAAGAGCAGGCTGAGCTTCTGCAGGGGCAGCAGCTTCGGCCGGTTTCTCTTCGGGCAAATCATCGTCGGCACCAAAGATCGAATCAAAGGCGCTATCTACGCTAAAGGAGCTCTCCGATGTAGGCTGAACAATCGTAGGCGTTTCTTCCACAGCGGGTTCTGCTGCAGCCGGAACTTCGGGAACCGGTTCCTCAATGGCAGGTTCTTCTGCCACAGGAGCTTCTTCGGCAGCGGGCTCTGCAACAGGAGCATCATCAGCAAAGAGATTGTCGATAGGAGATTCCAATGCAGGGGCATCATCTGCCATCGTAAGTTCTTCTTCAGCTGCAGGCTTGTCGTCGGCAAAGAGATTATCAATGGGAGATTCGATATTCAGAGAATCTTCAGCCGGCTTTTCTTCAGGGAGTTCATCGTCACCGAAGATAGAATCGAAGGCATTGTCAATCGTCGTCGGAGCGTCTTCAGCCGGCTTTTCTTCTGCAACCGTAGCAGCCGGTTCAGCAAGACCGGTATCGCCCGTCAGGTTCATGTCTGCAGAAGCGGACTTTTCGAACAAGCCGCCTTCTTCTTCAGCAGGGCTTTCTTCGGTCAAAGCCCCTGGCAAGTCGAGAGATTCTTCTTGAGGAGCCGCTTCCACCTGGGGCTTTTCTTCAGGGAGTTCATCGTCACCGAAGATATCGCCGAAGGCATCGTCGATGCTCTGAGGTTTGTCTTCAACCGGAGCAGACACTTCGGCAGACTTTTCAAACAGGGATTCGCCTTCCCCATCCAGGTCTTCAATACCTTCGTTCAGGGGAGATTCCGCAAGGTCTTCAATGGAACCGAAAGAAGATTCCTTCTGCGGTTCCGCCTTTTCCTGGGGCTTTTCTTCGGGAAGTTCATCTTCGCCGAAAATATCGCCGAAGGCATCGTCAATGCTCTGGGGCTTGTCTTCTGCAGCAGGCGTTTCGAAGACGGAGGCCGCATTAGAAAGGGCATTGTCGTCGATGCTTGCAGGAATATCCGCACCGGAAGCGGCAGCATTTGCAAAGGGACTGGCGCTGGTGGTTTCTTCAGGTTCCAGATCATCGTCTAGACCGAACATGTCGGACAGGGCCGACGAGACGTCGGATCCGGAAATATTTTCGTCCGTGCCGAATTCTTCGGCAAGCGTTTCCGACTCGTCGGTCTTGATAGAATCCATGGCCGATTCCAACGAGGCAGACAGATCTTCCATCGTCGAATCTTCGGCAGCATCGCCATTGGGAAGCATGGCCGCAAGAGATGCAAAGGGGTCATCCGATTCCGCCGAAGAATCAAAGGAATCATCATTCGCAGGCATTTCGAAGGATTCCGTACCGGCATCCTCGGTCGAAGGTTCAGCGTTGTCGTCGAAGGACATATCCAGCGAGGACGTTTCTTCGGTAGAGGCCTGACCAAGATCCTGGGTGCTGTCGGACATGACAAATTCGGAATCCGCAGCGGCTCCAACCGCAGCAGCGGCAGCCGTACTTTCCAGTACGACATCGTATTCTTCTTTCCAGAAGGTGTTCAGCGGATCCATGTCGTGCAAACGACGGTAACAGACGTTACGTTCGGCCTGCATGCCCAACTTGTCATAGGCATCGCCCATAATCTGCTGTGCAGCCAGATTGAACGGATCCATCACGATGATGCGTTCACATTCTTCAACACAAGGCTCGTAGGCTTCAAGCTGAATAAGAATCTTCGCACGAACCAGCCTTGCCGAAATATCGTTCGGGTACAGCGTGAGGCCGCCATCGACTCTTTGCAAAGCCTTGTCCAGCTCGCCCGCTACACGTTCGAGATCTGCAAGCCATGCAAACACCATGGAGTTGGAGTTCTTCTTGCCTACAGACTTTCTAAGTGATTCCAACGTTACCGCCATAAACACCTCTTAGAGCAAAATTGCTTCGTCCGCCAAAAGAACGGGAATTCCTTCGCGAACCGGATACACCCTGGAATTGTCTTCGGTAACAAGAGCCTCGGTCAAAGGTTCCGTCACCTTTTCACCGGCAACGTTCTTCTGCGTACCGGCGGAAATAGATTGATTCACAGCGGCCAAACATTCGTCAGACGCTAATTTCAACTTACCCCTGGTTTCGGGGCAGCAAAGAATATCTAAAAGATTTGTATCGAACATAAAACCTTAATAATCAAATACTTACACAAAAAATAACTTCATTTTTGCGTAAAGTGTAAAGATTATATAAGGATTTTGGGTTTTAGTGCAGATATTTGAGGTTTACGAGGGCATAATTGCCCTCTTTTCCGTTTCCGATCAGCAAAAATACGCGTAAACCGAGGCTGTCCAGCCAATTGATGTCAAAATCTTCACGGTAACCGGAGAAATTGGACACCACCAAAAGTTCACGACAACCGGTACGGTTACAGACCGATTCCATTTCGGAAAGGGAGCCCAAAAGGTGCTGGCGGTTCTCTTCGCTGATTTTTTCGGGTTCGGA
Organism: Fibrobacter sp.; assembly: GCA_045221475.1. GTDB lineage: Bacteria > Fibrobacterota > Fibrobacteria > Fibrobacterales > Fibrobacteraceae > Fibrobacter. Next base: position 41,290 of record JBGUWV010000115.1, on the reverse strand, counting down.
GCTGACACAACCCAGGATTTCGATTCCGGGAATCACATTGTAGCTATCGAACCAGTTGCTAAGAGAATCTTCGCGGCCACCAAGCAAAATGGAGCGATGGCGCTTCTTGGCAAAGATTCGGTAGAAATAGTTTATCCAAAATGCGACACGGCGCCAAACGAAAAGCGCAAAGGGAATTACCAAGCAGGTCGAAACCACAATGGCAATCCAGTTGCGGTCATAAGGCAAGAAGCTAATTTCGTCATTGACGATGGGCGTCTGGGTAAAGTAGCGGAAAGCGGCATAGCCGCCCACCGTAAGCAGGTTCAGGGGTATCAGGTACCTCAGGAACTTTTCACCCTTAAGGCTAGAAACCGTGTATTCTCCACGGAAAATAAGGAACACCATGTTTACGATGGCTACGAGGCCCACAAGCCACCAATCTTCAAACTGGGAGACGCTCAGCATGGAATGCTTGACCACCACGGAGTAGTCAATACAATTGGATGCGGCATCGCCGCTGAGCCCCATCTTGGCACAGGACCGGGCAATGGAATCGCCACGGCCCAAGAACACGAATGCCCAAAGGGCAATGACACCCAGATCCAAGAACATTTTCCAGAACTTCGGAATGAGCCTGGAGAACATGCCCACGAAAGCTGCGAACAAGATACCGAAAGACACCAGGAAATTCGGAACAAAGTAAAGATCCTTGTGTTTTTTCACAAAGATGAGCATCGCCTTGTAGAAATCCACATAGGAGCCCCAGCGGCGAGTGCGGCAGCTCTGTCCCTTAAAATGGAGGATGTTAGTCGAAGGCGTGTAGTAATTCTTGTGTCCCGCCGCCTTCGTCCTAAAGCAAAGATCCAAGTCTTCGCCGTACATGAAGAAATCTTCGTCGAAGCCTTTCAATTCTTCGTACAGGTCACGCTTGATACAGAAGAAGGAACCACTAATGGCGTCCACTTCGGTAATCGCGTCGGGATCGGCGAAGGTCATGTTATAGCTAGCAAGCAGCTTGCTTTTCGGGAATAGAGCAGCAAGCCCGATGGTCTTGGAAACAGCCGAAATAATGGTGGGGAAAGAACGGCGACAAGCCCACTGAATAGAGCCATCTTCGTTCAAGATGCGGCAACCCACCGTACCCGATTCCGGGTGTTCCTTCATGAAGTCCAACACCTTGACAAAAGAATCGCGGGACACCACCGTATCGGGGTTGATAAAGAACAGGTACGGCTTTGTCGCCTGCTTTTCGGCAAGGTTACAGCCCTTGCCAAAGCCAAGATTCTCTTTGGAATCAATCCAAAGGACCTCGGGGAAATAAGCCTTGATTTCGGGCAGAATCGGCGATTCGGAACCGTTGTCCAGAACAATAATCTGTGCATCCATGTTTTCGCACGCATCGCGCACGGACTTTAGGCAAGCCGGGATAAAGTCACAGGAATTATAAGCGATGATGATAATGGAGCAAGAATACATAGTAGACAATAGGAAGTTATGCGAGGCCTAGGCGAAGTTTAAGGACCAGGAAGAACGCTTCGGAGATAATGCCGCCGCTCATCTTGGAAGTACCGCGGGTACGGTCGGTAAACACGATAGGAATTTCCTTGACGCGGAGCCCCTTCTTCCAAATCTTGAAGGTAGTTTCAATCTGGAAGCAGTAGCCGTCACTCTTCATCTTGTCCAGGTTCAGGGCCTGCAACGCTTCGCGGCGGAAGCACTTGAATCCGCCCGTGGCATCGCTAATCGGGAGTCCCGTTACGATGCGGGTATAGACGTTTGCTCCGTAGCTGAGGATAAGGCGACGCAAGTCCCAGTTCACCACACTGATGCGGTGATTCTGGTAGCGGCTACCGAGCACGAGATCGGCTTCTTCAGCAGTTTTCAAGAAACGATTCAAGTCCGTCGGAGCATGGCTAAAGTCGGCATCCATTTCGAAGACGCGTTCATAGTCGCGTTCGAGAGCCCACTTAAAACCAGTCACATAGGCAGAGCCGAGGCCCATCTTGCCCTTACGGCGGATCAGGTGTACGCGGGGATTCTTCTTGGTTTCTTCTTCGACCATATCGCCCGTAGCATCGGGACTGCCATCGTCGACCACCAAGATTTCGATGCATTCGTTCTGTTCCAAAATAGCCGACATAATGAGCATGATGTTTTCTTTCTCATTATAGGTCGGAACAATTACAAGACTTTTAGGGTACGCCATAAACCAGCTTTCTCCTAACTTAAATCTACAATTTCACGAATGCTTTCAGCCACAGGATAGCTCTGTTTTTTGCTTCCATTCATCATTTCGCCCAAGAGTCCAAGGGAAATGAACTGCACTCCCATCACCAGCGAGAATCCGCCTGCCAACAGGAGCGGGCGCACGTGGAGGGCGCCAGTCTGCAACCATTCGTAACCAAAGTAGCCCGAAATACCAAAACCAATCAGCATGAAGATGAGTCCCAGAAGTCCAAAGAAATGGAGCGGTTTCGAAGAGAAACTGCGCATGAACATGAGGGACACTAGATCCAAGAATCCGGAAACCAAGCGGGACACACCGTACTTGGAAACCCCGTGGACACGGGCGCGGTGAGCCACCGGCATTTCGGTAATGCGGAAGCCCTGCCACTTGGCCATGACGGGGATAAAGCGGTGGTAATCACCATACAGGTGAATAAAACGCACCACGGAACTGCGATAGGCCTTGATACCGCAATTGAAGTCGTGCAAACGCTGGCCGCACACAATCGAGACCGTCAAGTTGAAAAGCTTAGAGGGCCATGTCTTGTGCCAGGGATCCAAACGACGGATTTTCCAACCCGAAACCAGGTCGTAACCGTCATCTAGAATCTTGATCATCTTCGGGATTTCAAGCGGGTCGTCTTGCAAGTCGCCATCCAACGTGGCCACATACTTGCCGCGAGCCTTGGAAAAACCGAAAGCAAGACCAGCCGCCTTACCGCAGTTGAACTGGAAGCGGAAGGCGCGAATAAAGGAATACTCCTTGGATAAGGACTCCACCACTTCCCAAGTATTGTCGCGGCTACCGTCATCGATGACGATGACTTCGTAGGTAAAGCCGGTAGGCTCGATAGCCGCTACGATTTCCTTAAAAAGTTCGGGAAGATTCTCGCTTTCTTCCTTGACCGGAATAACAAGACTCAAATCCATTCGTATCCTCTCTTCTTATCGCAAATAACAACAGACCTAATTAGTTCGCCGCAGCAACTACGGCAGGTTCCTTGGCAGAATCCTTTTGGGCGGAATCCGACTCGGGTTCCGCCGGGGCTTCGACCTGCAGCGGTTCATCGGACATCTGTTCAATCTGGCGGCCGCTCATGAGGAGGCGTGCTCGTCCGCCTTCTTCGTAAGCCGGAACATTTTCGAGACCGCGATTCAACACTTCCTGAGCCTTAGCCTTCTGGCCAGCGGCTTCGTACACGAATGCGGCAGCCCAGTAGTTGCGCCATTCGTTCGGGAACTGCTTCATACCCATTTCAAGGTACTTGGACGCAGCTGCAGCGAGGCTATCCACCTGAGCCTTCTTTTCGGCTGTAAACGGATGTTCGTTGCGGAGCTTGGAAATCTGGTCGCGAGCATCGAAGGAAATCTGCAGGTACAGAGAAACATAGCCCGAAAGCAAGCGAGACGTTTCTTCGTTGATGTATGCAGTGCCGTCGCCGAGGCCACGGAACTTGAACACGGAATCGATGAGGTTTGCCGTGTACTTCGCATCAAAGGCGTTGCGCTTGGGGTTCAAATCACCCTTCACGAAATTGTAGACCATGCCTTCTTGCACCATGTACTTTTCAAGGCCCATGAAGTTGGAAGTACCGACCGTCGTCGAAATTTCAATCGGCTTGTCCATATTCTGGAGAGCAAGATCAATCACCAGCTTGTGCTGCGTGAGCATCATGCCGCTACGGGTACGGGCAGCCCATTCGGTAAAGGCGTCCCACACCTGATAATGCACCTTGAACTGCATGAGCTTGGCAGAATCAGCGGCAGAAAGCTGCTGGCCTTCCATGGCATCGATACGGTTCTTGAGCTGCGGCATCAGGCGCTGGGCATTCTTGACCCAAGTAGAAACCTGATGATTGGGGTTAGAGGCAGAGCTGTTGTCGAGCACCATGTCGCGGTCAATAGCGGCCTTGTCATAGCTGAGCTTAAGAATCGGCTCATTGTCGAGCATCTGCTTGATGTACCAGTCGGTGTTACCCAGCGAAAGGTTCACCACGCGAACGTCCTTACGCACGCCAGCGACTTCCTGTGCAAACCACAGCGGGAAGGTATCGTTATCGCCGTTCGTAAAGAGGATGGCGTTCGGGCGGCAGCTATTGAGCAAGTTGAAAGCGTAATCCCAAGGAACCCAGAGACCGGAGCGGTCATGTTCCTTGTAGTTCGAAATGCAAGGTACCAAGAAGGATACAGCCACCAAGGCTGCAGCCACCGGGTTTGCAAAGGCAGCAAAGCTAGAGGTTGCCACCAAGAATACCAAGATACCGGCACCGATACCGTAAATCATGCTCATGAAAATGAAAGCCGGAGTGTAGAAATAGTCACGTTCGCGAACTTCCAGATGCACGGCATCGGGGAACGGAGCGCGGCTACCCACCTGGGCAAAGCCACTTTCAATCTTCTGCCAATTCTGCCAAACAACGGAATTGGTGTAACCGTCAAGTTCGCGCTGGAGATCGGCCAAGCGGGATTCATTTGCTCCGCGAGCCTTGAGCGTTTCCATACGGATCTTGGTGTACTCAATATTCTGACGCATGTCGATGAGTTCGTTCGGGTCCGGCAAAGCGGAAATACCCATACCGCGGCTGTTCAGATCAGACACATTGCGGCTCATGACAGACACCCAGTAGTCGTGATCGCGCTGTTCCATGCGGGTGCCATCGGCGAAGTTGATATAGAACAACAGGCCGAGAGAGCAAAGGGCATATAGCACGGAGACGAACACGCCCATGTTGCGGTTGCGCTTCCAAACGAACACGCAGACCATCACCAGGAGGCCGTTAAAGAGCAGGAACATCATGAACTGCGGGAGCGTTGCATCGCCCATAAAGCTCATCTGTGTGGGGAACTTGATACCAAAGCGTTCCACCGGCTGGTTGTCGGCCGCATCAAAGGTATAGACGCCGTTCGCATAGTTCACATCGCCAACCTTGTACGGCAGGTACTGAGCCATCTGATATCCACCGTAACCCATGTGCGGGAAAGAGAGGAACTGATGGCTAATGCGGGAACGACGGTAGAAAGCACGGCTGATCATGCTTTCGGAGCCGTACTGCTTACGTTCAATGAAGTTGTTGAAGGCGACCCAGTTTTCATCCTTGAACAGGTTGCCGAGCTGCAAGTTGCCTTGTTCGTCGCGGATGTTGATTTCGGGGTCGTTTTCGTCGATAATCGGATTCAGTTCCGAACGGATCGGAATGTAGAGATGGGTGCTGTAACCGATCAGGGCGAAGAAGGCAAATGCCAAGGACAGACGCATGCTGCGCTGCACACCCTTGCTCTTGAAGGGCTTGGCAAGGCAGAGAATCGAAAGGGCGATCAAACAAATGAAAGAGATTTCGATAAAGGCGGACACCATGTAAATCACGGAGCAAAGGAGCGTACCCGTAATCCAGATAGGAATGCGTTCCACAATCTTCTTGGGTTCGGCCACGAGCAAAAGAGCAAACACGGCAGGAACCGTAAGCATGGTATAAAGGTGAGCGCCCACGCCGAGGAAGGCGATGTAGCAAATGAAAATCAGAATGCGGTCGCTGTAGTCTTCGTTACGCTTATTGTACCAAACAAGACCCAGGTAAGACACAAGCATCAAGATCAGCATGGCGATGCCGTAAACTTCGGCTTCGACAGCGTTGAACCAGAAGGTGTCCGAGAAGGTCAGGAGGAAACCGGCGACAAGGGCAGCAGAGCCGAGCACTGCCGTACGAACCTTACCGGTAATCTTTTCAGCCAAGGCGTCCGTCTTGAGCACAGTTGCGAGAAGTTCCCAGGCAAAGAGAGCCGTCACATAGACGGTCGCCGCGGAGCTCACCACCGAGATGTAGTTTACGCGCTTTGCAATTTCACCCACAAACGGGAGCAGCACGATAACTGCACGGGCAAGGAACACGAAGAACGGAGTTCCAGGAGGATGCGGAATACCCAAGGTATTGGCGCAGGCGACAAATTCGCCGCAATCCCAGAAGCTTACCGTAGGAGCCATTGTCAGCACATACACAACCAGTGCCACTAATGCCGCAATGCCTGCGAAGATATGTTTCATCCATTTTTCCTTGAGCATTTTACTTTTCCTTAGGTTCGGTGACAACCATGCCACGGTTACGCATAAAGCCAGTCAAAAGGCCGTTCACGAAAGAATCCGAATTGTCGGTGCTGTACTTGGCGGCAATCTGCACCGCTTCGGTAATGGCGACCTTCATCGGGATTTCGGGGATGTAAGAAAGTTCGACCATCGCTATGCGGAGCACAATGCGGTCAAGGCTTGCCATGCGGTCCAGTTCCCAGTGGGCAGCCGCGGCCTTGATGTTTTCGTCGAGTTCTTCGCGATGGGCCTGCACCAGGTCCACCAACTTCATTCCATACTTTTTCTGTTCAGCGTGAAGGGGCTGGGATTCGAGCACTCCCGGAAGAGCCTCCCCTGCGGTCTGGCCCGTAATTTCCATGGCATACAAGAGCTGCATGGCAAAAACGCGGGCGGGTCTGTAACTAATCTTCATAATCGAGTCGCTAGTAATTAGATGGTCTTGTAAAGGTTTGCCATTTCGACGGCGGTAGATGCCCAGCTGGAGCCGAGGTTGCCGGCCTTGAGGCCTGCACGGTTCATAGCCTGGTCCACGGTATCGGTGGTGAGGATTCCAAGAATCACGGGGAGCTTGCCTTCAGCGGCGATGTTTGCAATGCCACCGGTAGAAGCATTCACCACTACGTCGTAGTGGCTGGTTTCGCCGCGAATCACAGCACCCAGCGCCATCACGGCACTGTACTTGCCGCTGTCAGCGAGGCGACGGCACACGCCCGGGAGTTCGAATGCGCCCGGCACATGCACGACCGTGATGTCCTTGTCTGCTACACCGAGCAGTTCAAGCTGACGCACAGCCCCTTCCAGGAGCTTGTCGGTCACGACCTCGTTAAAGCGGGCAACGGCGATTGCCACCTTGAGGCCCTTTCCATTGAGGGAATTCTTGATTTCGTTCACCATTTACTTATCCTCTTTCAAATTCGCTTCGGCAGCGGCATCCACGTGCAGCTGGTGTCCCATCTTCTTCTGCTTCGTGAGCAGGTAGAACAAGTTTTCCTTGTTCGGCTTAATTTCGATCGGCACGCGTTCCACGATTTTAAGGCCATAGGCCGTAATGCCCGAAATCTTGCTCGGGTTGTTCGTAAGGAGTTTCATTTCCTTGACGCCGAGATCTGCCAGAATCTGGGCGCCCGTGCCGTACTGGCGCAGGTCCGACTTGAACCCAAGGTGCAAGTTCGCTTCGACCGTGTCCATGCCCTTTTCTTGCAGTTCGTAAGCGCGAAGCTTGTTGCAAAGACCGATTCCACGACCTTCCTGACCGCGCATGTAAAGGAACACACCGCCGTGCTCGCCAATGAACTTCATGGCGGCGGCCAGCTGTTCGCCACAATCGCAGCGCAGGCTACCAAAGATATCGCCCGTAAGGCATTCGCTGTGCACGCGCACATACACCGGCTTGCTGAAGTCGGGGTTTCCTGCGACCCAAGCCACATGTTCTACGCCGTCGGTCTTGCTCTTGTAAGCGTAGGCGGTAAAGTCGCCATACTTGGTCGACACATGCGGAGCGGCTACGCGCTGCACGAGCTTTTCATTTTTTAGGCGGTAGTCGATCAGGTCGCGGATGGAGATAATCTTGAGGTTAAACTTCTTCGCGACTTCCTGAAGCTGCGGCATACGAGCCATCGTGCCGTCTTCGTTCATGATTTCGATCAAGGCGGCCGCCGGGCGCAGGCCCGCAAGCTTTGCCAGGTCTACAGCCGCTTCGGTATGGCCTGCGCGACGGAGTACGCCCTCTTCCTGGGCGTACAGGGGCGAAATATGCCCCGGCCGCCCGAAGTCGCTCGGCTTGGAATTCGGATCCGAAAGAGCGAGAATCGTTGCAGCGCGGTCGTGAGCGGATACACCCGTGGTGCAACCTTCAATCTTGTCGACCATGATGGTAAAGGGCGTGCCCAGAATCGAGGTATTCTCGGCGGTCTGCCGCGTGAGGTTCAGTTCATGGCAACGCTTGATCGGGAGCGGTGCGCAAAGCACGCCACGACCTTCGTGGAGCATGAAGTTCACCTTTTCGGGCGTAATCTTTTCGGCGGCGATTACAAAGTCGCCTTCGTTTTCGCGGTCTTCGTCATCGACCACAATCAAAAACTTGCCGTTCTTAAAATCTTCTATGGCCTCTTCAATCGTATTAAGCAAGGTCACGTTCCTTCAGATAATTTTCAATATACTTGCCGAGCATGTCGACTTCCACATTCACAATCGTACCCGGAACCCAGTTGCGCAGGTTCGTGCGGGCAAGCGTTTCAGGGATAATGCACACGCGAATGGAATCTTCAAATTTTTCAGCGACGGTCAGGCTGATTCCGTTGAGCGAAATCGAACCGCGGCGAATCACGTAGCGACGCAGGTCGGCCGGAAGTTTCAAATCCACTTCGACACCCGTTTCACGCGGAGTCACCTTGATGACTTCGGTAATGCAGTCCACATGGCCCATCACGAAGTGACCGCCCATAAAGCTGTCTGCACGACACGGAAGTTCCAAATTCACCAACTTACCGACGGCGGCCTGCTTAAAGCCCGTATTTTCCACCGTCTGGTGCATCAGGCAAAAAGTGGCTTCGTCATCGGTGCAAGATTCAATGGAAAGACACACACCATCGTTGGCGACACTGTCGCCCAACTTACAATTCTTAAAAAAGCCCGGTGACTTAAGGCGCATGGTAAGCGCATCGCCCCTACTTTCAATAGAAACGATTTCACCGGTAGATTGAATAATACCCGTAAACATACGGGGACAAAGATAGAAAAAATCCCTTTAGAACTTAATCGGATACAGCAAGTACCAGTGGAATTCGGGATAAACTTGCACGGTGGGGGCCGGCAGCTTGAAGTAATTCAGGTACTTGACAATGGTGCGAGCCATACGGCTCTGCGGACGGAACGCTTCCAGGTCGTAATCCAAGGCGATATAGACTTCGCGATGAGGCGTAATATCCTTGTTGTGCAAGAACACGCCTTCATCAATACTCAAGCCCGCTGCAATGGCAAGCCAGCTGGGATAATACTGGCGCGCGGCCTTAGGCAACATGCGGTGAATCTTGAAAGACGCCCAGAAAGTTTGGTTACAATAGTCGTCGGTAAACACGCCTGTATTACTTTGTCTGTAATACGCTTTGGTATTGATCCAGTAGCTCCACTTGAGGTCTACATACTTGAACACGGGGATATAGCGTTCCGCCATGGGCAAGAAGCCGCCAAGCGTTCCCGAAAGCACGTCAAAAATGCTGAAGCCCCATTCCGGCGAATAACCGTCTTTTACGTCGATTGCAATATGGGTCGCCATTGCCGAAAGGCCTGCGAACAAGTAAGACTTGAACTCGGAAATTCCCGCCCAGCGGTAGCCTTCGTAAAAGGACTCGCCCATCATGACGCCCGAAGCGAAATGGCCGAACTTGTCCAGGTTCAAGGCGTAGTCAAAATCATTTTCGAAATGGAAATCACTCCCCTGTTCGTCCCACCAGCCTTTCTGGAAAACCAGCCAGTAAGCGGCACCGTAGGCAATCAGCACCGTCGAGGCCACGCCCACGCCCTTGGCGACCGAAAGTTCGGTGGTATCACCAGGGTCTTCGCTGCGGTAATCCCACGTGGAATCGCGCCAAGTCAGCGGATCGCCGGGAGCAGCCTGCAAGGAAACGCTTGCAAACAGGAGCGCCACCAGCGCAATCGATATGGAACGGAAAAATTTCACGGGGACAATTATAGAAATTTTCTTTACTTAGACAACAAAAAAAGCCTCCGGAGAACGAAACTCCAGAAGGCTTTTATAAATGTGTAATGTGTAGTGTGTGCAGCTTAGTTGCGGCCGAGGAGCAGCACACTGTTCTGGCCACCGAAGCCGAAGCTGTCGGACATGGCGTAGTTGAACGAGTGGCTGGTGTTCTTGTTGGCGCACACATCGAGGTGGATGCGTTCGTCCTGGTTGAACACGTTCGTGGTCGCATGAATCATCTGATTCTGCAAGGACTTCACGGTGATGATGGCTTCGAGAGCACCGGCGGCGCCGAGAGCGTGGCCAATCATGCACTTGGAGGAGTTCACCTTGAGGCTGTCGGTGGCGCCGGCAAAGACCTTTTCGAGGGCGGAGCATTCAGCAACGTCGCCGAGCGGAGTCGAAGTACCGTGGGTGTTCACGTAGCCCACATCCTTCGGGGAAATACCGGCTTCGCGGAGAGCCATTTCGATAGCGAGGCGGACGCCTTCGCCGTCTTCACGCGGGGCGGACATGTGGTGAGCATCTGCGCTCATGCCGATGCCGGCCACGCGGGCGAGAATGTTGGCGCCACGCTTCTTGGCGTGAGAAAGGCTTTCGAGAACGAGAATGCCAGAACCTTCACCGATCACGAAACCGTCGCGGTCCTTATCGAACGGACGAGATGCCGTCGTCGGATCGTCGTTGCGCTTGCTCAAGGCCTTCATAGAAGTAAAGCCAGCGAGAGCGACATTGTTCACGGTTTCGTCGGTACCACCGGCGAGCATGATATCGGCGCGGCCGAGACGAATCTGGTCGTAGGCGGCGGCGATAGAGTGGTTAGAGGTTGCGCAAGCGGAAACCACTGCATAGCAGGGGCCCATCCAGCCAGTGCGGTTGGAAACTTCGCCAGCGGGCATGTTCACGATAGACATCGGAATAAAGAACGGAGACACACGACCCGGGCCACGCTTGTCGAGGGCCACCACAGAGTCGCTATAAATCTGCATGCCACCGATACCGGAACCGATAATCACGCCAGAGCGGGTCGGATCTTCGTTTTCGGGGGTAATGCCGGCGTTCTTAAGAGCCTGGAAAGAAGCATACACAGCGTACTGGATGCACCTAGAGAGGCGGGACGAATCGCGCGGAGTAATATATTCGGAACCATCGAATTCCTTGACGGCGGCAGCTATCTTGATCGGATAGTTGGTCACGTCGAAGCGATCGATCGTTGCAAGTCCGGATTTACCTTCCAGCAGGTTGTTCCAAAGGAGTTCCGGCGTATTGCCGAGGGCGGAAACACACCCCATACCAGTGATTACGACTTCTTCCATAATGGCGGCAAATATAGAAAAAATGTAAACTTACATGGAGCTATTTTATCCTTAATTTTTAGAAATACACTACATTTTACTTATATTCTTATTACAGCTGTTGATTTTTGGATAAAATGGGCACCCGCGCCGAGAATATCCAAAACTAAAACAAAGACATAAAGTCTCGTTTGTTATATAAAATTCGAGCAACTGTTACTGTTTTTGAAGATTCCTCAACCCAGTAAAAAACAGAATAATTTTGCACAACCTTTCTTCTAAACGTATGTTCAAGAGGCCTAGTCGGAACATAAACAGCGCTGGAATATGGATATTCTTTAAGCAAATCAACTTCACGCACTATTAGCTCGGCTAAATTCTTAGCAGCCATGGGCATACCCAATTCATTGGTGATATGGGATACGATCGAGCTTAAGTCTAAAAGTGCGAGTTCAAGAAACTCGACTCTATAACTCATACGTTTGTGATTTTTTCTAGTTCAGAAAGAACTTCAGAAGACGAAAATCTTTTAGACGATTGCTTTGCCTGCACTTCAGCTTCGTGCAACTTGGCAAAAATTTCGTCTTCGATTTCTTCTAAAAGACAATCCTGTACGTCAGATATAGGTCTTGTGGAGTTCATAAGATACCCTTTGTAATAATATATATTTTTTCACGAGCAAATCTAGAAACGAGAACGGCTAAAGAGCAAAAAAATCCTTTATTTTGCAACCTACTGATTGCAAGAATCTAAATTTTTTACAAAAAGCAACTCTGAGTTGACTGAAAAAAGGAATCGGTGCAGTTCCTTCAATTTTTTTTGCTAAATTGTCCGCGTTATGGCAAGAATTAAAAGCGCACCGAACCTCGTCTGGATGGACCTCGAAATGTCGGGTCTTGAGCCGGAGAGGGACGTCATTCTCGAAATTGCGACGATCGTAACCGACCCGAACTTGAATATTTTGGCCGAAGGGCCCGTCTTGGCGATTCACCAGACCGAAAACGTTTTTGAAGGCATGGACGACTGGAACAAGCGTCACCACACCCAGAGCGGACTCGTGGAACGCTGCCGCAAGTCGACACTCACCATGGCCGACGCCGACAAGATGACCCTCGACTTCATCAAACCCTTCACCACCGAACGCGGAAACGTGCTCTGCGGGAATTCCATTACGCAGGACAGGCGTTTTCTGTACAAGTACATGCCGCTTTTGACCGGCTGGCTGAACTACAGGAATATCGACGTGAGTTCCATCAAGGAACTGACCTTCCGCTGGTACCCGGATTTGCCGGAATTCCAGAAGATGGAAAAGCACCAGGCCCTGGACGATATCCGCGAAAGCATTGCCGAACTCGAATACTACCGCAAGACGATTTTTAAGTAAAGCTTAAACTTTAAGATGGACTATAATAATTACCTTCCGAAAAAAAGGGTCCCCTACGCCGTCAGGATCCGCAACCGAATTATCGTTTTTTCCGTTTTTATGGGAATTTGCGCCCTGATGGGCACCTGCATTTTTGGCGAGAAAGAACCCCCGAAGCCCGCTGAAGAAGATGAATATGCCGAAGCGGTTGATTCTACAGCCGCAAACGACGCCACCCTGCAGGCCGAACAGCTAAGCGAAACAGGGGTTCCTAATACGGAAATTTTCCCGAAGGCCGATTCCGAAGACCTGGCGAATACGCAGGCAACGGTTGCCGCCGCAGTGGTTCCCGAAAGCCCCGCCGAAGCAGACGTCATCGACAGCGCGCACATCAAGGCCCAGAAAGATGTTTTCATGGCCGAAAAAATCGACAACCTGCTTCGCCGATTCCGCCCCGAACACGCAGTCATTTTGATGGTAGACCCGCAGAGCAACGAAATCATTGCCTGGGGTGAACGCCGCAACAACCACGTACAGGAAAAGCCCGACTACTTTATCAAGAACACCTTCCCGGCAGCGTCCCTTGCCAAGACAGTCACCATTTCGGCGGCCATGGAATCGAACCGTTACTCGCTCACATCGCAAATCCCGATGATCGGCTCGAGCATTCACCTTTACAAGAGCCAGCTGCGCGTCAAGGAAGGCTACAAGGGACCGTTTATCGAACTGCAAGACGCCTACGCCAAGTCCGCTAACCCTCCGATGGCCATCGTGGGCATGAACGTAGGTGCAGAACGCCTGCGTAGCGCCGCCAAGAAGCTAGGCTACAATACGAACTTCCCAGGTGCACTCCCCCCGCGTTCCAACTACGCACCGCCTGATACCGGATACGGCCTCGCCGAAGTCAGCAGCGGCTTTACGGAAGCCACCACTTTGACTCCGCTCCTTGCCGCAGCACAGGTTCGCTCCATTCTCACGAAAAAGCCGCTGGAAATTCCCTGGGCCGCTAACTTGGACGGTTTCGCTCCCAAGAGCCGCATCGCACTTGACGTGGGCAAGTTCAGCGACAACACTTATTACGGCCTGCGCGAAGCAATGATTCGCACGGTCACGCACGGTACCGCCCGCAAGAACATTTCGACCAGGCACATGGCCCGCAAGAACTTCAACGCCCTCACCATCGGCGGAAAGACGGGTTCCCTGGACGGACACGACCCATACGGCCGCTACGAATGGTTCATGGGTTTTGCGCAGTCCAAGGAAGACCCGAGCAAGGCGGTGGTGCTTGTGATTATGCAGGTGCACGATTTGCAGGGCATGCGCTCGCAGCCGGCAACCCAGGTCGCCGGAATGCTGTTTAACTACTGGGCACACCAATATTTACCCAAGAAAGGAAAGTAAAATGGAACCGACATGGTGGAATCTAATCCCTTCTTATTTTGACGGAACGGCCTTTACGCTGGGGAGTTTCCCGGTGCGCTGGTACGGCATCATGTACATTTTCGCCTTCGTGACGGGCTACCTGACGCTGATGCACGTGAACAAGAAGGAAAAGCTGGGCTACACCAAGGACCAGTTCGACAGCCTGTTCACCTGGATTATCGCGGGCATTATCATCGGTGCGCGCCTGGGCTACGTGTTCTTCTACAAGCCGGGCTACTACCTGGCCAACCCGACCGAAATCATTCTGCCCATGACACATGACGCTCTTGGTTTCCACTTTGCCGGAATCTCTGGCATGAGCTACCACGGCGGCATGATTCTCGGCACGATCTTCACCTACATCGGTCTGAAGCGCAACAAGATGAACGTGTGGGAAGGCCTGAACCTTTGCTTTATGCTGGCACCGCTCGCCTACACCTGGGGCCGCTGGGGCAACTTCATTAACGGTGAACTTTTTGGCGAAGTCACCACCAGCGGTATCGGCATGTGGTTCCCGCTCGCCCACGACAGTCCCATTACCAACCCGATTCTGCACCACCCGAGCCAGCTTTACGAGATGCTGTTCGAAGGCGTGATTCTGTTTGCGGTTTTGTACAACTTAAGGCGCATTCCGCTGCTGCGCGACAAGATGCCCTGCCTGTACCTGATGGGTTACGGCTTCTTTAGATTCTTCATTGAATTCTTCCGCAGACCCGATGCACACCTCGGTCGCGTAGACCTGTTCGGCATGAGCCGCGGACAGACGCTTTGCAGTGTCATGTTCCTGACCGGCTTAATCTGGCTGATTGTGCTGATTTACAGGCAAAAAAAATTAGCAGACAATAAGCAATAGGCTGTTATAAAAAAAGAGTCCCCGAAAGGGGACTTTTTTAACAACTTACCGCAAGTTCGCTAATGGCAAGTGCCGGGACCTTGATTCCGGCAAACGGATTGTAATATTCGTTGCCGATTCCGACCACATTCTGGATAATGTCGAAATAGTTGCCCGACAAGGTCACGCCATCGACGGGGTGTTGAATCACGCCATTTTCGCACCAGAAACCGTGGGCACCGATGCTGAGTTCACCACTCACGGAGCTACAGCCGGAGCCGCCTTCGAGGCGCACCACCAAGAGGCACTTGGGGAAAAGCTTCAAAAGATCTGCGGAAGAATACTCCCCTGCCGGAACGAACATGTTCCAGAATGCGGTAGACATCTTGGAGCCGAAATCGCGGGCGCCGTTACCCGTTGAAGTTCGTCCAGCCTTCGCAGCAGTTTCCAGATTGTAGAGAGCTTCGTTAAAGACGCCATCCTTGATAACATCGACGCGGCGAGTCAGGCTACCCTCGGAATCAAAATACATCTTGTGGCAGAAATTTTCTCCGAGCGGATCGCTCCAGAGAGAAAGCTTTTCGGAGGCAATCTTCTGACCTTCTTTACCGGCCAAGCGAGAAGTTCCCTTCTGCATCGATTCGGCAATGAACGGCGAAGCGTACATGCTCATGAATCGGCCCGAAATTCGTTCCGAGAACACGACAGGAATCTTGCCGCCTTCGATTTTCTTGGCGCCGAAAAGTTCGGTTGCATAGTTTGCAGCCTTGTCGGCAATTTCAGCAACGGTGAACTCGCTCCAGTCGCGTTCGCTTTTGACAAAGTTGCCGAGCTTGCTGATGCCATCGCGCACGGCCACAGCGCCTGCACCCACCGACACAGAGTTGCCCTTATCGGTGTAGAAAAGGCCCTTGTGGTTTGCAACAATGGAAAAGTCGCGGTTCAGGTCGGCACCCAAGTACGGAATATTCTTGATGTCCGCAGAACGGGCAAAAGTTTCTTTTTCAAGTTCGATGCAGAAGTCCTTGAGGTCTGCCAGCGTGAGCGATTCCAATGCCGGATTGTAGTTGGGACTGCCTTCCGGAATCTTTGCCGGTGCAGGCAATTCAAAGTCCACCTTCTCGGTCCACTGGGTGTGGCAAACGGCATCCTTGATGGTCTGCGCAATCGCTTCCTTAGTCAGGCGTTCCGTGTGGGCATAACCGGGACGGCCATCCTTAATCACGCGAATGCCAAGCCCTACGGAATCTGAAATTTCGGTATTCTGCACCTGGCCCTGAAAGACAGACAACCCCTCGGAATGGGAATTCGAGGCAATCACATCAAACTGTTCCGCCTCGTCCTTCGCGAGGTCGCACATACAAGAAACGGCGTCGGTAATATTCATTACACATTCCTCTTGGCTTTGCTGGCGAGCATGCGCCAGTAGGCAGCAGGGCTACCCGTCACGGATTCAAGCGATTCGGCAAGTTCACGAGTGATTTCAACCGATCCCGCGATCAAGCCTTCAAGAGTTTCCATCGGGACGCCGATGCGGCGAGCAAATTCCGCCTTGTCCATCTTGAGCCATTCAATGCCTTCTAAAATTGCCTGCCCCGGAGTGGGTGTTCCATGCCTTGCCATAGTCAATTCCTAAAATTCAATCGTTTTCCAGCCTTCGGCGCCAAAGCGCAGGTCGCGTTCTACAAATTCCCAAATCAGGAGTTTCTTGCCCTTGAGCACGCCCGCCTTGCGGGCAAGCTTTTCACGCACGAGTGTAGAAGCACCGCCGTCGCTCACAATCGAGGACACCGGTCGGCTGATATTCCTTGCAAAATGGGCAATCCAGCCCGCATTCACGGGCGCATCCGTCTGGTAAATACGGCTGAAGCTGTCGCCCAGAATCAAAATTTTCGACTTGCGAAAGTCATCCTTGAAAGGCGAAACCACGTGGCCTGTCACCTGTTGCACCTTGAACACGTTGAACTTGTTGAGGCCACTCATTTCGCCAATGTCGCCCATGCGGTCTGCCAAAGAATCCGTGACCTCATAATCCACGGAGGGTTCACCGATATCGATCAAGCCCACATCCACCATGGAGTTCACCTTCTTCGCGATTTCACCGGCGGCAAGTTCTGCGCCCCGGGGAGTCCAGTGGGTATCATCGTTCAGATAAAGTTCACCCAGGCTTGCATCGTTTGCCTTTGCGGCAAGGAGCGGCGTATATAAGTCCACCGTATTCAGCCCAAGTTTCGTCAGAGAATCCAGAATCGCCTTGCCGTGAGAGGCAATCGGCGTTTCACCAGAAGCACCCGTCAAGCGTTCCGGATAGATGCTGGGTTTACCCGGTGTAATCACCACCAGGAGTTCAACGCCCTTCTTCTTCAGCTGGTCGCGGAACTTGAGAATTGCCTGAATCGGGTTGTCGAGCTTTGCGCTGCGGACATCCAGCGGAGACGGTTGCACCAGGAATTCCACATCTTGACGGTAGAAAAGCCAACGACCTTCGCCCGCCCCCAGAACCACCTTTTCGCCCGGCTCATTAAAGACATTCCACACCGCCAGCTGGTACTGGGGTCTGAACTTCAGCACCAGCACGTTCTCGTCTTCTACCTTCTTTTCGAAAGCACGTAAGTAGCGACTTGTCCATACGCCGTAATGCTTAATGCCACGAAGCGCACGCCAAAGCGAAAAATGCCCAAATTCAGCCACCACCGCCTTCAGCGTAGAATCTACCGTCTTGAAGGATTCCGGTTCGTCTTCAAGGGCTGTCACCAAGGTATCTGCCAACTTCAGCAACTTGTAGTCCGATTCGGCAGAGTCCAACTCCGCATAGCTGTTCACCGAAAGAACCACCGCTTCCAGGTCTGAAAGAGCTCCGACTACCGGCTCCAGGGCCTCACCCACTTCGCCACCCCCGGCCATGGATTCACGGGCTGCAAACCAGGCTTCGTTCAGCTTGGCAGCCGATTCAGCCATCTTGGATTCACGCTTAAACGGCGTATAAACAACATCTTTAAAGATATCAAGGCTTACAAAACGCTTTTCACCGCGCAAGTCCGCAATCGTCTGCGCCGAAAACGGGAGCAGCAGCATGACCGCAAACACAACAACAAAGGCTATATAGAGCTTTTTCACATCGGAAAAATAACAAAAAAAAGCGCTGGCCACCGAAGCGACCAGCGAAATACCCGGATCGCGATTCGAACGCGAGTCTGATCCTTAGGAGGGACCCGTTCTATCCAACTGAACTATCCAGGCAATTATCGATGGGCCAAAATTAGCTTAAAAAAAGGGGATTGTCAACCGATTCACAAGGCGAATTGAGGCCAAATCTTGTGCTGGCACCCAAGGTCGCCCCGTTTTTCTAGAAAAGAATTTTGAAATACATTGTATTTGCAACGCATTACACACAAATTAAATAATTAAGCACAAATTAATTATTTTATATTTTCAACTTCATAAAGAAAAGTAAAGATAAATTTACACTCTAGTTTAAAAGGAAAATCTTCTTCATTTTTGTCTTCAGAAAAGAAATACATAACCCAATGTCACACAAAATTTTATACAACATATTTTTAGTTAATTAATACACAATATTTTAATTTATTCCACTATTTGCAAATAAAGTGTTACACACAAATCAAACAAATTAAATCATGAATTTGTCACAAATTAGTTAGATTTCCTTCAACGAAAGAGAAGGAAAATGATAAGTGCGTCCCTACATTTTTTAGCAAATCAACTAAACCAATATCTAAGCAGAAAGAACTCGACTCAAGAAAATTTGGTGGTCGTATCCAAGATAATGGACAATGACGGACGCGAACCTGAGCTAGCAACAAACAAGCTGGCCCTCTTTTTAGTCAACGTCGAAAAAGATTACCTGACAAGTACCAATTCAAAACCTGATTACGACGGTTTTCGAAACATCGTACATTCGAAGCCCATCTTTCTGAATCTACATGTCGTTCTTGCCGCAAATTTTAAAGCCTCCCATTACGAAGAATCCCTAAGATACCTTTCTAAAGCGGTAGGGTTCTTTCAGGATCATGGCGTTTTTGACCGTACCTCATTTCCGGATCTCGCCACAGGCCTCGAAAAACTGATGATCGATGTGGAGAACCTGAATTTCCAGGAAATGAGCAACTTATGGAGTCTTATCGGTTGCAAGTATGTGCCATCGGTCATGTACAAGGTACGCACCGTCGCTCTCGGCAGCGGGTACTCCTATTACCGTCCGTACGTCATTCATGTTCCTGAAGACGCAGCCTTGGGAGCCTACTAATGAACTACAGGGGTTGGGCAAATATCCTCGTAAACCACGAGTATTTCGGCGGCAAATGCGGTGATTTCAGGTTTCTGCCAGACAACGCATCTAACGAAATCATGAAGCGCGAAGGATTCCTGATGAACGAGACTTCAGATGGATTCTATCTGATTGCGCAGGAATCCGCATTCGCCGAAGACATAAGCCTCGTCTTTTGGGCTACCCCGACGCGGCAGGACCTTTGGAGCGCCACATTGTTCGACGACATTCCTAAAGAAAGCATTCCCTTCGCAAAAGCAAAAGGAGAATTTTTGCAATGGGGTTCCATCGAAAAGAATGAAATTCCCAAAGAAATGCAACTACCCACCCCCATGTTCGGGATTGAAATCAGCCGTTCAAGCGACAGCTCCGATACAAAAATCACGCTGTCTTTAAAAACCAAAAAGATGAAATGGCGTTACAACATCCTGGGAATTTCAGAATTCAGCGAACCCGAAGTTACAGGAATCAAGAGCTATAAGGACAGCGCGATCTTCAACGTTTCTACGGACAGTTCCGGGCACACCGTTTTTACATCGGAACAAGAAATTCCGCTGTGTTTTGGCGCCCCCCCGCACTTTCAGCTACGCGAAAAGAATTCGACCAAGGCGATTATAAAATGCCTGCCCAATATGGACGCAAGGTCAATCGCCACGGCTATTCTTGAGGGCGGCAAACAAGAAATCATCGCAGAGACTTTTGTTAACACATAAACCCCATAGGAGAAAAAGGAAACAATGTCAGCATCCTATAAAACCCCTGGCGTCTATCTCGTCGAGAAAAACGCTTTCCCCAGTTCTGTAGTGGAAGTCGCTACGGCCGTTCCCATGTTCATCGGCTACACCGAAAAGGCCGAATACAAGGGACAGTCCGTATTCAACAAGCCATTCCGAATTTCATCTTTTGCAGAATACAGGGCCGTCTTCGGTGAAAGCGCACTGATGCGTTTTACGCTGGAAGAAGGCGGCAAGGTAACGCCCCCTAAGGTTCGTTTCCGCCTGTTCGACGCTATCCGCATGTTCTACCAGAACGGCGGCGCATCCTGCTACATTATGTCCGTAGGCCCCTATGGCGAAGAAATCTCGGAAAAGGCCCTGACCGAAGCAATCATCCCGTTCGAAAAGGAACAGGAACCCACCTTGGTCGTGATTCCCGAAGCCGTTTCGCTGGAAACTGCTGACGCCTGCGCCAACGTGCAAAACGCCATGCTCGCCCACTGTGCCAAGATGCAGAACCGCTTTGCCATTCTTGACGTTTTCGACGGTTACAAGGAACCGCGTGAATGCATTTCCGACTTCCGCGAAAAGGTGACCAACTTCTTGAACTACGGTGCCGTTTATTATCCGTGGCTCAACACCAGCGTGGTCCAGTCGAACGAAGTGACTTTTGCCAACGTCGAAAATCTCGATGTCTTGACAAAGATGCTTACCGACGCTGTTCCGGCAGAACCCGCCACCAAGGCAGAACAGATCAAGGCTGAAATCGACAAGATGGCTGCAGCCGATGTCAAGGACGAAGCTGCCGTGCAGACCATTCACCGTACGCTCTCGGTCATTTGCCCGAACTACGCCACCATCATGAACTTGGTTCGCGAACAGCTGAACCTGATGCCGCCTGCAGGTGCCATTGCAGGTATCTACACCATGGTCGACAACGCCATTGGCGTGTGGAAGGCCCCGGCAAACGTGGGTATCAACGGCGTCATCACCCCCACCATCAACCTCACCAACGAAGAACAGGAAGACCTGAACGTACCTATCAACGGTAAGGCAGTCAACGCCATCCGTACATTCATTGGAGACGGCAACAAGGTCTGGGGCGCACGCACCCTCGACGGCAACAGCCTCGATTGGCGCTACGTTAACGTCCGCCGCACCATGATTATGCTCGAAGAATCAATCAAGCTCGCTTCGAAGGCTTTTGTTTTCGAACCGAACACCGCAAATACATGGGTGACCATGAAGGGCATGATCAGCAACTTCTTGACAAGTGTCTGGAAGCGCGGCGGTCTCGCAGGTACAAGCCCCGCAGACGCATTCGAAGTCTACGTGGGCCTTGGCGAAACCATGACTCCCGAAGATATTCTGGAAGGCATTTTGCGCGTAACCATCAAGGTTGCCTTGATCCGCCCGGCAGAATTCATTGAACTCACTTTCCAACAGCAACAGCAGAAGTCCTAATTGATAGGAGGTAATTAAAATGGCAGAAGATGGTTCTACCCAACACGCAACCCTATGGCCCATGCCCAAATTCCACTTTCAGGTAAAGTGGGGCGAACAGGAAATGTCTTTCCAGGAAGTAACCGGCCTGGATGCTCAATCCGAAGAAATCAAGTACCGCGTCGGCAACAGCCCGATTTATTCCGTTATTAAAATGCCCGGCCTCATCAAGTACAGCAATGTCACGATGAAGAAAGGCATTTTCAAGGGTGACAACAAGTTCTGGGATTGGTTCGTTCAGATCAAGCAGAATACGATCAAGAGAATCGACATCACCATCAGCTTGTTGGACGAAGCGAATGCTCCGGCAATGACTTGGACACTCAAGAACGCATGGCCCACCAAGATTTCGGGATACGAACTCAAGGCCGAAGGCAACGAAGTCGCTGTCGAAAGCATTGAAATCGTTCACGAAGGCATGGAAATCTCCAACAGCTAAGGTTCCATATGGGTGATACAGTCGAATGGCCGCTTCCCGTCGTATTCCACTTTTCAGTAAAGGTGGGCAATTCGGAGATTGCTTTCAGCGAAGTCTCCGGCTTGGAAACCTCTATAGAGACAAAGGAAGTTCACAGCGGTGGCGACAATTCGACTGTTTATCATTTACCCGAAAAAGTGAAACATGCCGATTTGGTTCTGAAACGGGCCTTCGCCAAAAAGGACGATCCATTTTTTCAATGGTGCAAAAAAAATATCGATTCCCTAACAAGTTCTTTCCAAGTAGACCCAAAACCTATTGAAGTTTCTTTATTGGATTCCAACGGGACTCCCCTAGCAATATGGAGATTCGACGGAGCCTATCCTGTCAAGTGGTCATTTAACACTCTTGATTCGATGAAAACTGAAATTTTAATAGAAACTATTTCCTTGAAATACTGGAACGTAAAAGAAGAAAACGCCTATGTCCCTAGAAATCAAGAATCTTAGCATCAATGTAAAAATCAAAACAGACGAAAGAGATCAAATACCTGCAGAAACGATCAAAGCAGACATTCTAAGGGAATGTCGGCAAATAATCGAAAGTTCCGTTTCTCGAAATTTGGAACGTTAAAATGGAACCAAATAAATTAACATTCATTGCCTGTCGCGAAAACAATGGAAAATTCACTCCTATCAGCGACCGAAAAGAATTTAGTGTCATGCTGAATCCAGAGGATTTTTCTGTAGAAACAAAAACTTTTTATGATGACGAAAAAACTAGCGGAAAACACAAATTTTTAAAATTCAAATCAAGGTCAACCCCACGAATAAATATTCCCAAACTGATTTTCGACGTCACAGGCGCAATCCCCAAAAATGAATGGCCCAAAGACTGCACAACCATCGCTCAGATGATCAAGAAGCTGAAAGCCGTCGTATATGACCTCGACGGAGAATCCCACCAGCCTCCTATCGTCAAAATTAAATGGGGAATATTTTCCTACCCTGTTCGAATAGAAAAATTCAACATCAAATACACATTATTTGATTTAAAAGGAACACCTTTACGAGCAGAAGTGTCCCTAGATATCAAATTTTTTTACCAAGCAGAAGGAACACAAGAAGAAAAAAAATCCCCCGACCTGACGCACCTTGTAGAAGTCAAGGCCGGAGATACATTACCGCTGATGTGCGCGCGCGTCTACAACGACCCATCATATTACCTCCAGATTGCAAAAATCAACGGACTTACCAATTTCAGAAACCTTAAACCAGGCACCATGCTAGAGTTTCCACCAATCAGGGATTAAACCATGCCAGAATCTCCTTTAAAAGACACCGGTGGAATCGTCGAATGCGCAATCTTTTGCAAAGGCAAATCGCTCGCCTCGACATCAGAGATTATTTCAGCCGATGTAGAATACCGCATCAACAGCATTCCCAAAGCGACTATCACAATTACCGATGGCGACATGCCCACCGGTAAATTCGAACTCTGCGAAGGAGACCTGCTAAAGCCCGGCGAAGAAATCGAACTTAAGGCAGGTTATTCTACGAACCTCAACTCCGTCTTCAAGGGCGTTATAACCCGTTTGGGAATTTCGGTTTTAAAAGATGGATCGAGCTGCACAAAAATCGAGTGCCGTCACAAAGCCATAGCACTCACGGAATCGCGACACAACGCCAATTACCAAGACAAAAGCGATGACGATATCATCGGAGCGCTCACATCAAAATACGGAATCAGTTCTTCGATAGGTGGCGGCCCCCATAAGGAGCTGATGCAATACTACTGCACCGACTGGGATTTTATCATGACCCGCACCGAAGCTAACGCATGCTGGCTTTTGGCCGACCAGGACGGGATGTCAATAGAACCCATCAGTTCCAAAGGCAACTCGGAACTTTCGCTTACCTGGGGAACCGACATCATTGAATTTAACGCCTCTGTCAATTCAGAACACCAGGTAAACAACGTGGAAGCTCGCGCTTGGGACCTTACCAAGCAACAAATGATTTCCAGTAAATCAGGAGCACAGTCTGTTCAAACTCAGGGCAACTTAAGCTCTAGCGACCTCGCCAAAGCGCTTTCGATTCCAGACCAGGTACTACAAATAAATTCCCAAGTCGACAAAGGGATTTTAGACACCTGGGCCAAGGCCGAACAAATGAAGAACGAACTTTCTCGCATTAGCGGAAGTGTCACATGCACCGGCAACCTAAAAGCGAATTTGGGCAAAATGGTAAAACTCGATTACCTAGGAGCGCGATTCAACGGAGATGCTCTCGTATCGGGAATACACCACCACATGGAAATCGGTTCATGGACAACGACACTTTCGTTCGGAATGAAAAAAGAGTGGTTTGTCGAAAAATTCAACACCATGGCTCCAGTAGCATCGGGCTACAACAGCGGAATCACAGGCCTTTTGACAGGCATCGTATTGCAAATCCACGATGACCCCGATAATTTAAACCGAGTCAAAGTTAAGATTCCGATAATGCAAAATGAACAAGAAGGCGTGTGGGCTCGCCTTGGCACCCCCTATGCCTCGAACGGTGTTGGCGGTCTATTTTTCCCAGAAGTAGACGATGAAGTCGTTCTTGGATTTTTCAACGGAGACCCTTCTAGTCCCGTCATTTTGGGGAGTCTCTACAGTTCCAAGCAACAAGTTCCCCAAAAATTGGAACAAAAAAACAACATAAAGCAACTATTGACCCGCGAAAAAATGAGCGTCACTTTTGACGAAGAAAAAAAAGTAATCACAGTAACAACACCAGGCAACAGACAAATCGTATTGGACGATGACGGTAAAAAGATTACGCTCGAAGACCCCAGCGGAAACAAAGTCGAAATGTCCGATAGCGGAATCAGCCTCGAAGCAACAAAGGACATTGTCGTCAACACAAAAGGAAAGTTCAATGTCGATGCCAAGGGCGGTATCATGCTGAAATCAGCAGCAGATTTAAAGGCAGAAGGACTGAACGTAGAATTCAAGGCGAACGTAGGCCTAAAAGCGCAAGGCACCGCCACGGCCGAAATTTCGGCATCGGGACAGACAACCGTAAAAGGTGCCATGGTCATGATCAACTAAGGAACGAAAATGCCTCCAGCAGCTAGAATCACAGATATGCATACATGCCCCATGCAAACACCCGGAACGCCGCCCGTCCCCCACGTTGGCGGACCGGTCGTCGGTCCCGGAGTCCCGACGGTTTTGATTGGGGGCATGCCCGCAGCTGTCGTGGGAGACAGCTGCGTATGCGTGGGGCCGCCCGACACCATTATCAAGGGGTCTGCGACAGTCATGATTAATAAAAAGCCGGCCGCACGCATGGGCGATTCTACCGCCCACGGCGGCACAATCGCCCTGGGATGCCCCACGGTGCAAATAGGAGGCTAAGTGAGTGCACTGACGTTTCTTGGACGCGGATGGAAATTTCCGCTAAAGTTCGAAAATGGGACCGTCGCCATGTCCGAAGCCGAAGATGATGTAGAAGAAAGCCTGCACATTTTACTCGGAACATACCCCGGCGAACGCCTAATGCGCCCCGACTATGGTTGCCGACTCCGCGACTATTGCTTTCGCGATTTCGAAGAAACCACCATTGCGCAACTCGACGAAGAAATAAGAAACGCCATCGACAATTTTGAACCGAGAATTATTGTTGAAAATACCGACTATAAAATGGACGAATTGAACGACATTCTGCAAATTATTATCGACTACAAAGTCATCGCCACTAACAGTCGTCGCAATTTAGTGTACCCCTTCTATATAAACGAAGGCACCGACATAAGCATATAAGGAATTATTGTGGAACATCGTATTTTTGTCAGCGAAGGTTTAAGCCAACAGGCTCGCAAGTTCAAAGAACTCGCGAAGACTTTTGTCGCTGTCAACAACATGACTCTGCAAGAATTGCTCAAGGAAATATATAATTACGAAAAACAGCAGGATTGCCCGCTCGTCATCGATGAAAAAGATATACCTAAGCTCGCAAAAGCAATCGAATTTGATTCCGATGGCAATACAGAACCTTCGGCAGCTCTATACACTGTTTTCGCAAAACTCCTAAATCGAATTCAGGAACGAGTAAACGATTTACCAAGTCAACGAATCGATTTCTATTTCCGCACAATATTGGGCGAACGTCCCAACAAGGCGCACGGTGATCACGCCCATGTCATTTTTCCCATCGAACTAGAAGGTTTCAAATATAAGCTCAAAAAAGGAACAAGGTTCATTGCCGGCACAAATGAAGACGGAGAAACCATTGAATTTGAATCCGTAAACAATGCCGAATTGAACGATGTTCAGGTCAAAAAAATCTACACCCTAGCCGTTCCCGAAAAAGGCGCATCTACAGTATCAGAAATTCCCGTCTACACACCAAGTCAAGCCCTCGAAATCAAGGACATGGTTCCATATCCGTTATTTGGAATGACTAGGTCTGGAGATCGTTCAGTCAACTCGGAATTTACGCGACTTGGGCTTGCAATATCATCGCGCCTGCTATATTTAAACGACGGCGTCAGACAAATCAAAGTAAAACTCGTATTCGAAGCTGAAAGCGTCAAAGGAACTCTTTTAGAATGCGGACAAGCTCCTGAACTATTCCTTAAAGTTTTCGCAAACGCTTTTCAAATTTCACTTACAACCGCCGAAGGCTGGTACGATGTAGACGGATACCAAGTGGAATCCCGCGTCTTGGATGAACATTGCGATGCAAACTGCATCGGGCTTATATTGCAACTTTCGGACATGGCCCCGGCCATTGTAAACAGCGACCCCAACATACACGGGGCTGAATATAATTTAAACAGTCCCGCAATGCGCATTATAATCAAGCCCCACGCATCGTACAACCCATGGGAAACCTTAAGAAATTTAAAGCTACGAAAGGTTCTGTTGCTGGCAAATGTGACAAACTGCAAGCGACTCGCCCTAAGCAACGACATCGGGCCGCTTTCAATGAACACTCCGATACAACCGTTCGGTCCGATACCTGCCGTAGGAAACTCCCTCGTTGTCGGCTGTGAAGAAATTAGAGGCAAGAAGCTTTCATCATTTGAAATCCATGGGAATTGGCGAGGACTCCCCCGTTCAAAGGATTTTTGCTACTGGTACAAACAATACCCCAATGCACCACTAACCCGCGACTTTAAAGTTTCTGTAACGGCACTTCTTGGCGGGTACTGGTACCCGTTTAATACACAAACACCGCTGTTGCAAGATCTATTCCAATCGGAATCAGATGCAATTTCAAACAAGCTGACCATCTCTTGCGATAAGGCTCTTGGCGGAAGAACATTTGAGCCACAATACGATGCAGAAGATTTTGTATTTACGCCAAGTTCACGTGACGGTTTTTTCAAGATAAAGTTAACCTCGCCCGAAAACGCCTTTATGCATCAGGAATACACCAAGGTTCTCTGCGGAAATTTGATGCAACAGGCCATTCGAAAGAATCTCGGAAAAGAACTCGAACTACCAAACCAGCCGTATACGCCGGAATTAGAAAACCTATCTGTCAGCTACTCGGCTACGGCAGAAATCAATCTGAGAAGCCCCGACAACAGCGACGGCAAGATTTTATTCCTACGCCCCTGGGGAGTGAGTGAAAAGTCCCATTTAAAACTCGAAGACGGAGCGCTTTTCCTGGGACTTTCCCCCACAAAAAACGCCAATAGCGTGAATCTTTATTTTCAACTGAACAGAGATTCCGACAACATTCACGAAGATGGCGAAATCGGCTTCATTTGGGCGTACCTCGGAGTAAACGGCTGGACCCGTATTCCGTCTGACAGCATCTTATACAATACGACTGCTAATTTCACGACTTCAGGCATCGTATCCATTTCAATGCCTAAAGACTTCATAACCGATTCAAAACTAATGCCACAAGGCCTCTGCTGGATCCGTTTGGAACCGCAAGGGAACTGGAGCCATTGCAGCCGCCTGTTCTCGGTATACGCGCAAGCTGTCGAAGTCGTACGCACCAAAGGTTTCGGGCAAAAAAACACCTTCAAGCATTGCCAACCGGGTAACATCAACGAAATTGCGCAAAGCATCGGCGGACTTTCTGCGGTATACCAGCTAGAAGAATCTTTTGGCGGAGAACCAGAAGAAGACCGCGAAGAAATGCAAACACGAGTGGCAGAGTACCTATACCACCGCAACCGCATCTTGACCGCAAGAGACTGCGAACGGATGATTCTTGAAGAATTTCCCGAAGTACATTTGGTCAAGTGTTTCGCAGGTCTATCGCCAGAAAATCCTAGCCAACCCACCCTAGGGCACATGCTCATTGTACCTGTATCCCCTTTATACGAAGATGGTCGGTACATTTGGGACCCTCGCTTAAGTGGAAAAACTCTCGAAGACATCAAGCAATTTGTAAAGCAAAATTCATCCCCATTCGCAAAAATTTCCGTTATGAATCCGCAATTTGAAAAGATTCAGGTGCGTTGCAATGTGGACTTTGTAAACGACAACGACGAAGGCGAACACCTTCAAGACATGAACAGGCAAATAAACAACTATCTCTCGCCATGGAATAGCGATAGTTCTTCCCGTTTCTTTGGTTGCTCACTCAACAAAGAACACCTACGGATGTTTATCCAGAATTTACCCTATGTCGAAGAAATCCAAGACTTCTCGGTACTGCGCATCAGTTCCAGAGACCATTCCGAATATAACATGGAAGAATCCGGCGAATCAAGCAGCAACTACATTCGCGGAACAACCCCATGGAGCATTCTGACACCAATGAAAAAGCATTTCCTCAATATAGTCGAAAAAAATGAAGACTTCCACGACATCACCGTCGGTTTCGGGGATCTCGAAATAGGCTCCACTTTCATTATTCAAAGGAGAAATAATGGCTAAGCTCAATCGTTCACTTCTGAAAAATAGATTCAGGGCAGGGCAAATGCCTTGCGAAGAAGATTTCCACGACCTCATCGATTCTATGGTGAATGTGGAAGAAGAGGGAATTGAAAAGACCCGCGAAACGGGGCTGAAAATATCGCAGATTACAGACTCCGGCAAGTTGATGAGTTTCTACGAAAATTCCACCGAAGGAAGCCCTCTCTGGCACAGCGAAATTCGCAAAGATGTAAACGGTAACCGCAGCGGACTCCACCTGAGCACCCCAGGCATCGACGATTCCTCTAGCGTACTTTCGCTGGTGGGCCCCATGCCCGACGGTGAACCCGCCCCCATCGGAGTCGGCATCGGTACACGTGAACCCGAATGCACCCTGGACGTAAAGGGAATCATCGCGTCATCGGGCCGCATCGGTAAAGAAAACGCCAACTTCAAGGTTCCTACCGACGGCAAGTGGCATGATATTACCGAAGAGCTTAGCGGATGCCAAGCATTCGAAATCGTGGCAGGTGCCGGAGGCCAAGAAGACGAAGGCCGATTCGCCTTGACACACGCAATCGCAGTAAATGTATTTCACGGACGCCCCAGAGTAAGAGCGACCCAATCATATTATGGCGGACGCGGTTCAAGAATCGATGTACGTTGGATTGCCGGATCTGAAAAATATAGATTCAAATTACAGCTACGTGTACGTTGCGCCTACAAAAACGGTTCGTTTGTACGGTACCGCCTAACAAAACTCTGGTACGATAACTTCATGGAAACTACCCTTGATTAAGACCGTTTCCAAAAATACCAACGCGCAAGGGCTTGATTACGAGACGCTTCGCCTCGAAGGCATCCGTCTCATTCAAAAACTAAGCGAAAATGTTTGGACGGATTTCAATCCGCACGATCCGGGTGTTACCATCCTGGAGCAGATTGTCTACGCCCTGACCGATTTGGGCTACAAGGCCAGTTTCGACATAACCAGCTTCCTTGCAGACCAAGAAGGCCAAATCAACTACAAGCGCCAAGCCCTTTACACACGCGAAGAAGTCTTGCGACAGTTCCCCGTTACCATCGAAGACTACGAGCGATTCTTTGAACGTGAACTAGAATGTGACAGAGTCGACTTTAAAGTAACCGAACCGGGGCTTTATTCTGTACAGCTATGGCCACAAGAATCTTCTACGGAGACAAAGGAATCCCTTATCGGCCGCTTTACCGCCCTTTGGCAGAAATGGCGCAATCTTGGTGAAAGAGTCACACAAATTTCCGTCGAAAGAAGCAACGATGATTTAATAAAACACATATACGAAACACCCTTCGAAATGGATTGTCGCGATTCACAGAAACTGCCGACAGGCGCTCCCTGCGATTTCATGGACTTTTCGCCGATCATAGAACAATTCCCTTCGATTTACCGCTACGGCACAGGAGCAAACGAACTAAAAAAATACCTTGAGCCCATAGAACACCTATTCAAGCTTTTTTTGCAGGCAATGCAAGACTTTTCCGAGATGTTTTCGGTGTATTCGCTAAAAACCGATTTTCACCACTACAACCGCATCTTGAATCAGATGTTGGCTATATACGGCGTTCGATACCCCGATGCGCTATTCTTGCTAATGCGCGACAACAGACACGACAACTTTGAAAGCGCAATAGCTTACCGAAGCCTATTGCATTCCAAGATAAATTACTTACGCCACTTGCCCGAATTACACATGCACCGATGCGGGAAATGGTGGAAGCAACGAATCGAAATGATGCTTGGCCTAGAAAAACCGCCCCATCATTCGATGCATATACATGTCATTGATGGAATTTTCCTTAAAGATGGTTTCGGAAAAGTTTTTGTAGTATGGTCAACAGAGACCCCGTTCTCCAACACCCAGGAAAAACGCGACGGCATTGAACGCTTTATCCGTGACGAAATTCCTGCTCACCTTATTCCAGTTTTTTACTGGGTTCCGCACAGGAGCATGCATACATTCGATCTCTTCGCGCACAATCCGACGGCATTAGAAAAATGGTTCAAGTTCCATGAAAAATTCACTTCGGGGGCACTATGGCTATAGCAGGAATCAACCGAATTGATGATTTTACATTGAATATCACATGCCCCAACAGCACGCAGGCATCAGCTATTGAAAAAGAACTTTACGATTTTGCTCGTAACGATTTAATGGAATCGCTCGACAAAACCTTAATGTCTTTAGCCCCAGAAGAAGATATCATTTTAGACAATCTCACCATCGACCTTGGAACCGTTCCCGCCCAAAATTCACTCAATCACATTCTTCAAAATTTACCCAATGAGCTAGAACGAACATTACGAATCTATTTACTAGAAAGGCAATGTTTACCCGTCGGCCAGATATTGCAAGAATCATGCGAACGCAGGCTCCCTTTGCAGAAATCGGCAATGCTCGAAAAAGAAATCAACGATGAGATTTTTGAATGGTGCCGAGAACACTCCGACGAAAAATTTGACCCGCTGCGTATCGCAGAAGCCATCTTAAAACGCATCCAGTCGCAAGCCCCCGGCCTAGACATCCGTCAAATCGCCTGTAGCGTATTCGAGAAACTAAAAAAACTCAACGAAAAGAAAAAGCCAACCCCGACGGCGCGCATCCCGCACGCAGGAGACTGCGGCATCGTATTGCTCGCACCTTACATCCCGATGCTCCTAGACAAGGCCGGCTGCACGGCCAACAAGACTTTCAAAGACGTCTCTAGCAGGGCTCTCGCCGTTTCGTTACTGAACTACACAGTTTACGGTTCCTACACTATTCCCCCAACCGAGATATCGATTGCACAAGTGCTCTGTGGACTCGATCCCTCCATCGATTCCGTAGAAGAACGAGAACTTTCCGACGAGCAAAAAAAACTGGCCAACAGCCTGCTGGCAGGCGTCATCACAAACTGGAACGCCATAGGCCACTCGACACCCGACGGGCTACGCGCCTCGTTCCTCATCCGCCAGGGCACCTTAAACGACAGCGAAGAAGGCCCCCTGCTTACGGTAGAAAATTCGGCATACGACATTCTGCTTGATAAATTGCCATGGGGTTACTCCACCGTAAAGCTCCCCTGGATGAAAACACCGTTACATGTAAAATGGCGCTAGAGGTAAACATGGAAGAAACCCTGAAAAACGAAATCGACTGGTGCCGGCAAATCATAGATTTGCGATTCGAACAGTATTTCTGCGCCGAAAACGACGAGCGTAAATTGCTGGACGTACACCTCTGCACACCGCCAGAACCCGACACAGACTCTCCCTACGGCGAAACCATTTTACGCCTGCAGCTCAGTTTTGACGAGCGCCTAATTCTAACACTTGCGCTACTACCCCACCTGTGTCCACAGGCACTCGACTCCTTTTTCTTGAATAACAAGGTGCTAGGCAGGCCATACACAGAATTTGGCGGTTGGCACGGCAAAAGCCACTCAGGATTCTTGCCTACCTGCGAAACAGCGCTATTCTTACTGGCCGGAGACAACCTCGCGTTAAGGCTCCAAATCATGAGGCTTTTCGAAAACGACCAAAAACTTGTGTCGAGTAGACTTTTGCAATTGGAATACGGCGAACCCGGAGAGCCCAAGAACTCTGCGGCATTGCGTCTATCTTCGGAATACCTGGAATACCTGACCACCGGCGTACAGAACAAGCCTGACTATAGCCTACATTTTCCAGCAAAACGCATTACCTCTCGCCTAGAATGGGAAGACCTCGTTCTCGCCGACACGACAAGGCGCGAAATAAACCAGCTAATTACCTGGATAAACCATTCCGAAGAAATTTTAGACGGTTTCGGGCTCCGCAAGAACCTGAAAAACGGTTACCGCGTGCTCTTTTACGGCCCACCTGGTACAGGCAAGACGTTGACAGCAACACTTATCGGGAAAAAATTGGGCATGGATGTCTACCGCGTAGACCTCTCGCAAGTCGTATCTAAATACATCGGCGAAACCGAGAAGAACCTTTCCAACATTTTCGACCAAGCCGAAAGCCGCAACTGGATTTTATTCTTTGACGAAGCCGATTCACTCTTTGGTTCGAGAACCCAGACAAACAATTCCAACGACCGCGCCGCCAACCAAGAAATTTCATACCTATTGCAACGAGTCGAAGATTTCCCGGGCATTGTCATATTGGCAAGCAACCTAAAGTCAAATATCGACGAGGCCTTTTCACGAAGGTTCCAGAGTTCGGTCTATTTCCCGATGCCCGAGGCAGAAGAGCGCTTGACATTATGGAAAAACATCTTCGAAAAAACTCCTGTCGAAAACCGCGAAGAAATTTTCGAGCACTTTGCCGAAAAATACGAATTGGCTGGTGGTGCATTGACAAATGTAGCCCGATATGCAGCTATTTCAGCTATTATGGACAAACACGACGTTATAAACAAATTAGATTTACAACAAGCTATTTCTAGAGAATTGCTTAAAGAAGGAAAAATTGTATGACAAACGTGTTTCGAAATATTACACGCATTTTAGCATTTTTGCTGTTTACAACCTTGTATGCACACACTTGTGAACTTTGCACCTATGAGGTTACTCCTGAAAACATCAAGAGCTATGAAACTGGCGGTAAACTCAAAGATACCACCGAAGCATTCAAGATTCTAGACAAGTACATCAACTGGTATTTCAATTCTCGCGATGACATGATTCTCCAACTGTCGCAAGAACTTAAAGACTACCCCCACTTTCTAAAGACCGTCAACAACTTCGTACTAGAAAGTTGGATGATGCGCGAAAAGAAAATCAAAGAAGAAGTCTGGCTTGACTCCATCGTCGACAAGGTATGGCTCACCGCAGCCGGCATGGATTCACTTAAAAAATACATGGTTTTAGGAATCCGCGGCGACCAATTTTCCACGACCATACTCAGGTTCCTAAAAGACCTACAAGGTGTCCGATTTGCCGATTCGCTACTGGCACGCCGATACGCCCTAAGTCTTTTGGCGGCTTCCCTCGCCATTTGTTCCGACACATCCAAGGCTTTTGCCATTTTCGACACGGTTCAGTGGAATGACGAAGAAATCCAGAACCTCATGAATCTGGTAGATAAGGTAGAATTACCACAATTATCTAAGCCACAGACAACCACCAAGAAAAAGAAATCGAACAAAAAAAACACAGAAAAGAAGGAATCGCAATCTGAGCATTTGACAAGATTTTTCCATTGGTATCGCGGTCGAACCTGTAGCGACGAACACTGGAACCGTGTATTCACTAGGCTAGACACCCTTTATTCGCACCTATTTGAAAACGTGGTCAGCATGGCCATGTACCAAGATGAAACTTTCGACGATTCAAAGCCCATCGAATGGGGCGGTGCAAACTGTGGCTGTAGCCGAAAAGATCAGCTCAACGGAGATGTCATTGGCATATACCCCTACTGGTTTGCTGGCGACACCACAAAATGGGTCGACTTCAGCGCCATTACTCGCATATCGTTCTACGGAATATACGCCAACGCAGACGGCGTTCTCCAAATGCCCTCTGGAATGCCTACCCTGGCATACCTTGGCCAAAAGGGGTTTTCAAAGTTTGTATCCGAGGCGCACAGGCACTATGTCAAAATGGACTGGATTGTCGAAAAATCTGATTGGCGAGGAATCAAGAACCACGAATCACTCGGA
Organism: Fibrobacter sp.; assembly: GCA_045221475.1. Lineage (GTDB taxonomy): Bacteria > Fibrobacterota > Fibrobacteria > Fibrobacterales > Fibrobacteraceae > Fibrobacter. The sequence continues at coordinate 6,927 of JBGUWV010000115.1, read as the reverse complement.
AAATTTTTCACCAAACTCACAAAGGAAATCGATTCCCTTGTAAGCGCGCCGAGCAACACGCTATTCCAAAGGATGGTAAACAGACTTAGCTTTTCGGGTGACGATTACGGCAACCGTGGCGACGGGGTAACACTTTATTTCAAGAACTATCCCACAGATTCCCTTTCTACCGCCATGTTCAACGACTTTTTCAAAGACTTGCACCAGTTACTGCTTTCACGCAACCCCAACGCTTACCTGAACATGATGGTCAACCGCCTCGACCTCACCGAAGACATTTACACACTCCATATTGATTCTGGCGCAGTCAAGGGCCCCGAAGGAATCTACAGCTATGCGAACTTCCGCAAGATCATTACGGAGCCAAAAACCGAAAAAGGCGTCAGTCCATCTTCGGACCAAATCATCGACAATTTGAAAAACTTGTTGTTGGTCATCAACGAAGAACCCCTTTCGCGCAGCAACCGGCTTATCCACAGCGACCTGAGTTTGCAGCTCAAGGGCGAAGACAGGCACATTGTATTAAAAGCACTAGCCCCAGTCATTTGGTTCGACAACCGCCAATGGGATCAATTGAGCGATGACGCCACCTACTACAACGATTCCTATTACAGCTTGGGCATTGCCCCTTACGCCACGGATATCGGCGCAGCAGAACTATGCGGCAATACGGGCAACATCGGAGAGTGTCTAAGCAAATACTTTAAAAAAGACGACAAGGACATCACCTTCAGTTCGCAAATCCGTTCTGAATTTCCGTTCTTCTGCATGTACCGCTGGGCATTCCGCCTGCTGAACACATTAGTATACATTTTTGCGTTGGCACTCCTGCTAGGCTACTTCGCTTCGTGCACCACCAGCGCCTTTTTTGACAAACATTTGGCCCTGCTCGTCGGCCTGGTCGTTATCCCGCCAGCATTCACCACGACCATACTCGTTCTATTCGACCCCGTGGCCACCTCGCTCGCCGGAGCATTCCGATTCTTGCCCATCATCGTGCTAGTCTTTTCCGTAATCACCGCATCGCTTATAAAAGTGTACCGCAACGCAGACTTCCCCAAAAGGAAAATCAAATAGGAGAATAAAATGAACACCACCTACACCCAAAAACCAGAAACCGCACAGCGCGTCGCCAACAACAACGCTGCAAGCCTCATGGACACCTCGCTGCAAAACGCAAGCCTGCAACGCAAAGCCGACCTTGTAGATAGCGCAATCCAGCGCGTCTCCCTCGAAGAAGAGGAAGAACCCGTCCAAGGTAAGTCTATCCAACGAGAAGCCATTCCCGAAGAAGAAGAACTGGCTTAAAAGGAGAAAAACCATGTCCACCACCTACGCACAAAAGCAAGCCCACACACAAAAGAAGGACGCTAACACCGCCTCCGCTGTTCTCGATTCCTCTTCACAGAGCGAAGGATTACAAAGAAAGGCGGACATGGCGAATAGCGCTGCACAACGTGCTGAGGCTCCGCGACCGAACAACACGGGAATGCCAGACAATTTGAAAGCTGGTATCGAAAGCCTTTCGGGGTTCTCGATGGACGATGTGCGAGTGCATTACAACAGTAGTAAACCTGCTACTGTGCAGGCTCTTGCGTACACGCAGGGAACAGATATTCATGTTGCCCCCGGCCAAGAAAAACACCTCCCCCACGAAGCTTGGCATGTCGCCCAGCAAATGGCCGGCCGCGTTTCCCCCACCACAAACATCAACGGCATGCCCGTAAATGACAATGCGGGGCTAGAGCATGAAGCCGATGTGATGGGTGCAAAGTCCATGCAAATGAAAGTGGACGTAAGCAAGACTGTGCAAAAAGCCTTCATTGGAAACGAGGTGGTGCAATGCGCTTATTCTTACGATCCAAACCAAAATATAATAAAAGGTCGTCCTAATGAAACGGAAACCATAAAAAAAGAAAAAGAAGAAGCAAAGAAAAAATATAAAAGTATGACATTTACTGCGCACCATAAATATCCTTGGTGCAAAATAAAAGACGATATTCAATTTGCTTTTACTGCTCCATCTAAAGAATCTTCATTAAAAACCCTAGTCAATCTTGAGCATTTTTCTGGGGAAACATTTCCTGAGACAAGGGCTTCGTTCCTAAAATCTCCCAATGATCGAAAAACTAATTATTTTAAACAAAAAGAAGAATATGACACGTGGATTCAAAATGTATGTTGGACTCCCGGAAACATTTTTTTGGGTCCTTTATCAGATAAACGAATAGATGATCCTGGAAATTCCTTTGACGGACATTATACTCGTTCCCGATCAATGTCCATTCGTTCAACAGGTTTAAAGGATGTTTTTGATGGAGGAGGACTTCGCAAGAAGAGCGTTAATATACAAGAGAATGCTGTTGCTCCATACGAAGCTGATGAATGGCAGAAAATTGATGAACTTTATTATCAAAAACATGGAGGAAAAATTCCATTTAAATGGACTTATTCGTATGAAAAAACTCCTGAAAACCACCACACATATGACATTATGATTACCGTTCCAAAAGATACGACAGAATTAACAATTGTTTATGATATTTCTGATAAAGAACAAACAAGGAAAGAAATAAAATTGAAGAATAGTGAGTCTAATGAACTCTATAAAATATATTCATGTAAAATAGTCGAAAAAGAAAAACCTACACCTAATTTTGAGGCCCATATAAAGATATTAGAGAAAGAAATATCTGTCCGATTGAATTTTCCTAACATGCCTTGTAAAATGAAATGTGATGTTAAGTCTGTGGATTTGCCTTGAGGCTGGATCCCTGTGTAAAGCGCAAAACACCTCGGCGTCTGTGTTGCGATTGATAATCGACTTCCATCTGGTCAATTGTCCGCCAAAAATAAGGGAGTCCGTCTGCACAGTCGGATTACGACTTTGACGCCATCCAAAAAATCAATATTTTGCATTTACGAATGCGGAAAAACTAGATATTTTGCTTTTACAAGTGCAAAAAACGCGAATTTCCTCACCCTCTCGGTCCCAAGAACCTATCCCCGTTCAAATGAATCATATGCTCTGGCATTTCGGCAATCCACACTTCGGTGTCCCAAGCCAAATCAGCCGCAAATTTTTTATAGGTTGCAAAATCAAGGAATGCTGTAACAAAAATTTTCCCTGCCTTGACTTTTTTGGTCAAGTCGCCCAGTTCAACAATTCTTTTCCTCGTCATAAAAGACGACATCGGGCATTTTGTCATGCAGAGTAATAGCAAAGCCAAGCTTCTTTAGGGTTTCAACATCCTTCACCAAATCTTTCTCGGTAGTGTCGCCCACATATAGACATTTGGCGTTTGGAGCGAATCTAGGTGCAAAATCTTCAATAATTGTTTTTTGCAGTTTATTGTGTTTACCTGGCGAAAGCGTCAACTGCAATCCATTCACAGAAAGGGCTTGTTTTTGCTTGTCTTTCTTCGAGGCGTAAATATGCTTGAGGGAATCGTGCTTTTTCAAAAATTTTTTGACAGATTCATCCGAACCGCTTGCTTTCAAAACCTCTAAAAATTCTTCCGTCAATCGATAGCGGTAATTTGGACTGTTCGTTGCCAGCCCATTATCTTCAACGAAAGCCGCTGTTCTAAAATGATGTAGTGCATTTTTACGAACCGTTTCGCGCGTATTTTCTGCGTATGGAGTTTCACGATAAAACATGTTGATAAAACTCATCATGTCATGAATGCGTATCCATTCATTTTTGGCATCTTTCCACTTACTATTTGGGTAGATTTTGGCCATGACCAACAATACATAACAGCATAAATCATTCTGCTGTTTTTCAGGAACACCTAGAGCAACTAAGATATTTCGAATTTTCTCAACATTGTTCATGCACAGGCCTCCTGAAGGATTTCATCGCAGTTTTCTTCCGAAAAATCTTTGGTTTTTATAAGCATTCTGCCCATTTCTTGAATTTGCAGCATATCTGGAATAGGCATAGAATTAACTTCGGTTGAATTGACTTGGGTCGAACCATTCAAAATTCTATAGTATGAATCATAAAGGGTCGAATTGAACAATACATACAGTCCATAAACAGTACATTCAGAAAGCTCTTCTTCGCCATCTATAAAGTTAATCTTATTTTGCGTGCTAATAAATTGATACCCAGGGAATTTCCGCTTAAGATAAATTCCGCTTTGCAGTCTGCGTTTTTCTTCCTTGGAAGTAAAACGTTTTACGAAAAGGTAATTCCTATTCTTTTGCAGCAAACTCTGTTTTTCGTTAGATACGAATTCATGCTCAATTCCCGCAGGAAATAAAACCTTTCCCTCTTTGATATGACGGCTATAGAAAAGCGGAACATTATTTTCAGATTTTTCTGATTCAAGCAACTCTGGAACACGAAAATCAACAACCAAGCCGGTTTTCATTTTCATTCCTAGGCTAGGTAAAGTGTTTCCGAAGGAACCTATTGTCTTCAAGATCTTCAAGTTTTCCTTGTTTGCCGGCAGGTAAACATAGTTGGTCAAGGGGGACACAACTGTGTCGTATGGAGCCTCGAAATGGTGTATTTTACTAAAATCGCCGTTGCCATTCGTTGTTGAAATAGAAACCTTCGGAAAATGTTTTTGTTGCTTTTTCAGCTTGAAAATCATCGTTTCTTGCAGAACGGACTCTTTGTCAAACACATCGGTTCTGCTTTCAAACAAGTGTATTCGTTCTAACGAAGTGTTGCTGATTAAATATTTTCTAAAACTCTCAAAATAAGCGCCCGATGTCCAAGAGCGGGGCGTAATGTAAACCATCTGCCCATTTTCTTTGAGATTAAAAATTCCCATCGCAGCAAACAGAAAATACAAATTGGGTGCGCCATGACACACCTTTGGCATAGCCAAGGCCTCAGGGGCGTCCTTCGAAATTTTCTTGTAGGGCGGATTACCGATAATCAAGTCGTATTTCTTTGGTTCCGAAGCAAAAAGGTTGTCATTGAAAGAGTCTCTTTGGGAGAGTATATAATTGTCTTCAATGACTTCGTAAGAAAACTTCTTGTATTCCTTTTTTATCAACTCAAGGTTGGACTTGAGCAACGGTAAAACATGTGGGTCGTTTTCGTAACACACAACTTCAGCTTTCACCGAAGAATCTTGTTGCAAAATTCTTTCTGCAATCGAAATTGCCAATATGCCGGAACCGGCCCCCGCATCTAAGATGGAGACTCTTTTTTTAAACCTGTCAAATCAAATAACGACGCCATAAAACGAGCTGTCTCGACACTCGTAAAAAACTGCCCGTACTCTTTTCTTAGAGTTTTGGGCATCTGCAATATGAAGTCGTTTGTTTTTTGGCAGATAATATTCAGCATAATTCAAAAATACATAAAATAAATGTCAATAAAATGACAGCGATGGGACTATGTATTAAAAAATACTCCAAAATGTTAATTACTAAAGCAATTATCCAACGTCAATTCGTTCTGGATTCTGTAAAGGTTCAGTTTCTACCCCACCCATTTCCCGAAGTTCTCGGGCGAAATGGTCTCTATTTCGGCATCAGGGTATCGGTTCGTAAACGCCTTGTGTGTGACACGGTTCTTCTTTTTCAGGTTCCACTTGAATTCGGCAGCATTGATATTTGGCGGCAACACTCCCCCCCCCTCTTTTTTACTACTTTATCCTTATCCCACACAAAATAAACTATAAGGAGAAAATATGACCGAAAACAACAACTGCCAGGATAAAAAAAAGTGGCTTGACACCTGCGGGCGCTTGATTAACCTGTTGCTCGCCATTTGCGGCACGGCCACCGCAATATTCGCCTACCACGCCTCGCTGAATTCTAACGAGATTTCCAGGCGTTCCTTCGAAAATGCCGAACGGAGCGCCCAGCCCATTATTTCGGGTTACATCGATACGGACTCCAGCCTAACGATAAACATCCAAAAGGAATACCGCGGCATCAACTTCGTGAATGCGACTCCGGTAATCACACTTATGGAAGGGATCATCAATGATAAATCCCTCGAATCCATGAAAAAGTCCGTCTTTGCATACAAAAGCAAAAGGATAGGTTCCTGCCACTCAGACGAAGCGAACAACATAAAGTGCGATAACCGAGATTTCAGATTTTTCATCAGAAAAATGGCTTTGCTTTTGAACAACAACAGCGTCAATAGCGATACCACAGAGTATTCATTCAGAAACCTCTATTTCGCATACCTATTCACCATTTCTTACAATGACATTTACAACAAAAGGCAAACCCAGCATTTTATTGTAAGCCTACACGGTCGCCAGCATCAAATTTCCGATTCACTCTTTAAAGAAAAATTCACCGATACAGAATACTTGACCTTTGCAGACGCCAACGAAGAAGGCCTCAATAAGATTTTATCTAAATTGAGCCAGGCAGAAGACCAAACAATACCGCGCAAAAAAGATTAAAATTTGCCAACAACCAATATTTTACTAAATTTGGGGCATGAAAAATTTTTACGTTACTACCCCGATTTATTACGTGAATGACGCCCCGCATATTGGGCATTCCTACACCACGGTCTTGGCCGATATTCTCACCCGTTTCCACAAGATTCTGGGCTACCAGACCTTCTTCTTGACCGGTACCGACGAACACGGCCAGAAGGTGCAGCGCGCCGCCGACAAGCGCGGCGTGACTCCGCAGGAACACGTGGACGAATACTACCACCGTTTCGAAGACCTGTGGAAGAAGATGGGTATCGGTAACGACTTCTTTATCCGCACCACGATGCCCGAACACAAGGCTTTTGTGCAGGAATGCCTGCAGAAGCTCTGGGACAAGGGTGAAATTTATTCGAAGGAATACGAAGGTTGGTACTCCGTCGGCGAAGAACGCTTCTTCAGCGAAGACGAACTCGACGAAAACAAGTGCGACCCCATCAGCCACCGCCCGGTGGAATGGCTCAAGGAAAAGAACTACTTCTTCAAGATGGGTTCTTACCAG
>JBGUWV010000114.1:0-1713 GCA_045221475.1 Fibrobacter sp. | reverse complement strand
CGTCATCAAGGACGTGAAGGTTGAAAAGTCTCCGGCTTGGCTCGCCAAGCTCCTGCATGCCGTGGGCATGAACAGCATCAACAACGTAGTCGACATCACGAACTTCATTCTGATGGACGTGGGTCAGCCGCTCCACAGCTTCGACATGGACCAGTTGCACGGCAACAAGATCAAGGTCCGCCGCGCCGCCAAGGGCGAAAAGATTGAAACCATTGACCACACCGCTCACGAACTGCTGGAAAGCGACCTCGTGATTTGCGACGGCGACCGTCCGGCTTGCGTAGCCGGCGTGATGGGCGGCGTTGAATCCGAAATCGTCGACGCCACCAAGAACGTATTCCTCGAAAGCGCCTGGTTCAACCCGACCATCGTCCGCAAGCAGGCCAAGCGCCTCTGCATCTCAACCGATTCCAGCTACCGCTTCGAACGCGAAATTGACTTTACCACCCAGGACGAATACAGCCGCTACGCCTGCGCTATGATTCAGGAAGTCGCGGGTGGCCGCATTCTCAAGGGCACCGTCGAATACACCGGCGACGACCACAAGAAGAATTTGAACGAAGTCACGCTCCGCACTGCCCGCGCCGAAAAGGTCATCGGCATGAAGATTGCCGCAGCTGACATCGAAAAGTACCTCACGGGTATCGCCCTCGAAGTCGTGAAGAAGGATGCAGAATCCATCACCTTCAAGATTCCGGGTTACCGCCCCGACCTCGAACGCGAAGTCGACCTCATCGAAGAAGTTGCCCGCCTTATCGGTTTCGACAACATTCCGTACACGCTGCCGAGCTTCAAGATGCAGCCGAATGAACTTCCGCCGATTGAGGTCCTGAACCGTAAGATCCGCAAGACCTTGTCTGCAATGGGCCTGCACGAATGCTTGAGCCTCCGCTTTACGAGCAAAGCCCGCACTGAAGCTCTATTCGGCGCCGAAAATGACGACCGCCGCAGCAAGCCCGCAGCCCTACTGAACCCGCTCTCCGACGAACTCGGCGTGGTTCCGACCAGCCTCCTTCCGAACTTGCTCAAGAGCGTTGCCGAAAACGAAAAGAACCGCCCCGGCTCCGTTCGCCTGTTCGAAGTCGCCAAGGGACAGTTCAAGCGCGACCGCAAGGACGTACGCGATCCGGGCTTCGACGAATCGAACCTCGTCGCCCTCACGATTGCAGGCGCCTTCGACGTGAACCCGCTCAACGACAAGCCCGCCCAGATTGACTTTGCCGCCTTCAAGGGCTTTGTGCAGAGCTTCCTCAAGCGCGTGGGCCTCGTAGTGGAATTCCGCGTTCCGGCCAAGGCCGAAATTTACCTGCACCCGGGCAAGCAAGTCGAAGTCCTCGCTGACGGCGTGGTGCTTGGCACCATGGGTGAACTCCACCCGACCGCCATGACCGCTTTTGAAATCGGCTACACCACCTATGTGATGGAACTCGACATGGACAAGATGGAACACGCCACCCACAAGAAGATTGTGTTCGAACCGTTCAGCCGCCAGGTACCATCTAGCCGCGACATTTCTATCGAAGTCGACAAGACCATGACTCACGAACAGATTCTCGCACGTATCAAGGGACTCAACCCGAAGAACCTCGCGAAGATTACGCTCAAGAGCATCTACGAAGGTGACAAGATCGAAGCCGGCAAGAAGAACATGGTCTACAGCCTCACCTACCAGGCCATGGACCGCACTCTTACCGACGACGAAGTCAACAAGGC
>JBGUWV010000113.1:0-5725 GCA_045221475.1 Fibrobacter sp. | reverse complement strand
CACGACCGGAGCTTCGGCGCGGAGCAGAGGCACAGCCTGGCGCTGCATGTTAGAACCCATCAATGCACGGTTAGCGTCATCGTGTTCGAGGAACGGAATAAGACCAGCAGCCACAGACACGATCTGCATCGGGGCCACGTCCATGAGGTCGATACGTTCGGTTTCGGTGTCGTCGAGTTCGAAGCTGTCCTGACGCATGAGGTGCGGATATTCGCTCTTGTCGCGAACGATCACGTAGCCGTCCATGTCGCCCTTGAAGCGGTTGTCTTCGGTGAGTTCGGTAGAAGCCGGAGCCACCTTGAATGCGTCTTCTTCGTCGGCGGTGAGGAAGGTGATGTAGTCGGAAACGATCTGTTCGACCACAGTGCCCACCTGTTCGTAGTCGGCCTTGCCGTTGAAGTCATCAACGGTGAAACCGTTACGGTAGTAAGTCACGTTGCCTTCGGCATCCTTGAACGCAAACACCTTGTTCACGAAACCTTCGAAGAGGTCGCGCTGCTTGATGTCGAGGTTCATGCGCACGGAATCGATCTGCTTCTTGGAAAGTTCGAGTTCCAGGAAGAGGTGCGGGTCATGCACGAAAGCCTTAAAGATACCGAAGTGCCACTTGGCTTCCGGAATCTTTACGATGTTGCCCTTGGCATCCTTGAAGTCAATGAGACCCACAATACGGTACGGGGTTTCGATAAAGCCGAAGTGGTTCACCACGGCGAAAGATGCGAGGGAGTTGATAAGACCGATGTTCGGGCCTTCCGGAGTTTCGATCGGGCAGAGACGGCCGTAGTGCGTGTAGTGCACGTCACGGACTTCGAAGCCTGCGCGTTCGCGGGAAAGACCACCAGGACCAAGAGCGGAGAGACGACGCTTGTGAGTCAATTCAGAAAGCGGGTTCATCTGGTCCATGAACTGAGAAAGCTGAGAAGAACCGAAGAAGGACTGCACCGTGGAGCTGACCATACGGGTATTCACGAGGTCGCGCGGAGTGGTCTGTTCGTCTTCGCCGTGGAGGTTCAGGTTCTCGCGGATGACGCGAGACATACGGGAAAGGCCCACGGAAATCTGGTTAGCAAGGAGTTCGCCCACGGAACGGGTACGACGGTTGCCCAAGTGGTCAATATCATCGAGGGTGTAACCTTCGGTATCGCTATAGAGGCCAACCATGTATTCGATGATAGCAAGGAAGTCGGCCTTGCTCATGGTCATCGTGGTGAGGGACGGAATCTTGAATTCGTCGCCCTGTTCTTCCAGGACCTTCAAGATTTCGGGCTTGCTGTAAATCTTAGCGTTCAAGCGATAACGGCCAACTTCGCCGAGATCGTACTTGTGCGGGTCGGAAATGAACTGGCTGTCGAAGTAAAGTTCGGCAGTGCGCATGTCCGGAGCTTCGTCCTGCTGCTGGTGAGTCACAGAGTAGATAGCCTTGAGGGCGTCTTCGCGGGACTTGGACTTGTCGGCAGCGAGGGTGTAGTGGATGAGGAGGTTGTCTTCGTCCTTGGAGAGGAGCACAACCGTTTCCACCTTGTTTTCGATGAGGCATTCGAGCTTCTTTTCGTCGATCACGTCATTGGCGTGAACGATGACTTCGCCGGAATCCTTGTCAATCACGTCTTCGAAAATGATGCGGTCGATGAGGACGCAGACGCCATTTTCGTCAAACTGACCCTTGAGCTCGTCGATAGAAACTTCTTCGGTCTTCTTGTAGAAGAGCTTGAGAATTTCCTGCGTAGTTTCGAAACCGATGCAACGGAGCATGGTCGTAGCAGCGAGCTTCTTCTTGCGGTCAATGATAAGATAAAGGGTGTCGCCTTCGGTATTGAATTCCACCCAGGCACCACGGTGCGGAATAATACGGCTCTTGTAATCGGAGCGGCCGCTCGGCTGGAGTTCTTCGTCAAAGCTAATACCGTAGGAACGGTGCAACTGGGAAACGACAACGCGTTCAGCGCCATTGACGATGAACGTACCGTTTTCAGTCATGATCGGGAGTTCGCAAATAAGGACGTCGTTCTTGACTTCTTCCTTGAGCTTGCGGTCTTCGCCATCTTCTTCGAAAATCTGAAGAGAAAGAGTGGCGTAAAGCTCCATGGAATACGTGAGACCACGCTCACGGCATTCGGGGATGCTGTACTTCGGGATACCGAAATAATAACCTTCATAATTAAGGGAATAAAGACCCTTGACGTCAGTGATCGGGAAAATATCCTGGAACACGCGTTCCAGCCCTACCTTGAGACGTTTTTCTGGCGAGATTTCCTTCTGGAGGAATTGCTCGTACGAAGCCTTCTGGACTTCGATCAGGTACGGGAGTTCCAGCTGGAACTTATTGGAGGAATAGCTTTTTCGCTCCGTGGTCATTTGAAATACCTCATCCGGTGAAGAGCTTTTTTATCTAAAAATAGCAAAAAATAGTGACAAACATTATACACCAAAAGCCCGCACATATAGTGCAGGCAGTTGGCATATAATAAGTCAATGAAGTGAAAGCATTACTTCAGAGCGACCTTTGCTCCGAGATCTTCCAGGTCCTTCTTGAGCTTTTCAGCGTCGGCCTTCGGCATTGCTTCCTTAACCACGCTGTTGGCCTTTTCGACCAGGTCCTTAGCTTCCTTGAGGCCCAGACCGGTGATAGCGCGAACGGCCTTGAGGACGTCCATCTTCTTAGCGCCGCATTCGACGAGAATCACGTCGAATTCAGTCTTTTCTTCAGCAGGAGCGGCAGCAGCGGCGGCCATTACGACGGCGCCACCGGCAGCAGCTTCGATGCCGTGGGTTTCTTTAAGGTAGTCAGCCAAAGCCTTGGCTTCGAGAAGGGTAAGACCAACGATTTGATCGCCCAGTGCCTTGATATCAGTTGCCATGATGTGTTTCTCCGATTATTCCGTTTAAATTTTTTGGTTTGTGGTTTGTTGTTAAGCTTCCGCAGCGGCTTCAGGGGCAGCTTCGGAGCCCGATTCTTTTTCCAGCTTTTCCTGGAGTGTCTTGATTTGACCGGCGATCGTGGAGCCAGGTCCGAGAGCGATGGAGACGATCTGAGCGATCATGCCCTTACGATCCGGGATCTTGGAGAGGTTCACGACTTCGGAGCCAGGCATCGCCTTGCCATCAAGGTACACGCTCTTGGCAACCAAGAAATCGGGGTTTGCTTTGTGGAATGCTTCAATTTCGCGAGCAGGCAGAAGCGGATCTTCTTCGAAGCCGACCATCACGGAAGTTGCGCCGGTCAGCAAATCGTCGAGACCTTCGACCTTAAGAGCAGCGAGCACGCGCTTGAGAAGAGTGTTCTTCACAGCGTGGTACTTCACACCCTTAGATGCGAGTGCCTTGCGAAGGGCATTGTCCTTTTCTACGGTCATGCCTTGATAATTGAGCAGATAAACGGCGGTAGCGCCATTGAAGGACTCGACGAGCGCGTCCACAGTCTGTTGTTTTTTAACTACAGCTTTCATGGTGTCTCCTATCGCGTCAATGCCATATCAAGTTTGATGCCCGGAGCCATCGTTGCAGACAACGTAAGGCTCTTAATGTAGGTGCCCTTAGAAGATTGAGGCTTGTTCTTGACAACGGAATCGATCACAGCCTTGGTGTTTTCAACCAGCTGATCAACGCCGAAGGAGAGCTTGCCTACGGGGGCATGGACGTTGGCGCCCTTGTCAACGCGGTACTGAATCTTACCAGCCTTGAGTTCCTTAACCGTCTGGGCCACGTTAACCGTAACCGTGCCGGCCTTCGGAGAAGGCATCAAACCGCGAGGACCGAGGACCTTAGCGACCTTACTAATCACCGGCATCATGTCGGGAGTAGCAACGACGGAATCAAAGTCCAGCCAGCCTTCCTGAATCTTCTGAACCAAGTCAGCACCACCAGCGTAGTCTGCGCCTGCGTTCTTTGCAACTTCAAGGTTATTGTCCTTGCAGAAAACCAAGACGCGGACCTGACGACCGGTACCATGCGGCAGCACAACAGTGCCACGAACCACTTGGTCGGAATGTTTTGGGTCCACACCGAGATTGAAGTGGATTTCGACCGTCTGGTCGAACTTCAATTCGGACTTTTTAAGGATTTGGACTGCTTCAGCAAGATCGTAAGCCTTGTTACGGTCGATGCTTTCAGCAATCTTCTTGTATTTTTTTCCTCTGAACATGGTGTTTCCTGTCAGATACGTAACGGTGAATTACCTGCCTCAGTCAACCACTTCAACGCCCATGGAGCGAGCAGTACCCGCGACCATGCGCATAGCGGCTTCGAGGTCGATTGTGTTTAGATCCGGCATCTTCTTTTGGGCGATATCCTGGACCTGGGCCTTGGTGAGCTTACCAACTTTCTTACGGTTGGGTTCGCCAGAGCCGCTTTCAATGCCGGCGGCCTTCTTGATGAGGGCCGGAACCGGCGATACCTTCGTGATGAAGGTAAAGCTCTTATCGGCATAGACCGTAATAACGACCGGGATAATCATGCCCTTGTCGTTCTGAGTCTTTGCGTTGAACTGCTTGCAGAATTCCATGATGTTCACACCCTTCTGACCAAGGGCGGGACCCACCGGAGGAGCCGGGTTTGCGGCGCCTGCAGGAATCTGGAGCTTAATATAACCTGTGATTTTCTTTGCCACTGTGTTATCTCCGTTTCAAAACCGTAGTCTTAAGCGATGTCGGACTCAACCTGGTTGTAGGAAAGTTCGACAGGCGTAGAACGACCGAAAACAGTGACCATGACCTTGATCTTGGTCTTGTCTTCCATGATTTCGTCTACGACGCCCACAAAGTCCTTGAACGGACCTTCCTTGATGCGGACATTTTCGCCAATTGTGTACGGATTTTGGATCTCACCTTCTGCGGAGCCACTAGGATCAACTCCAAGAAGACGATCGACCTCGCTCTGTTGTAAAGGAATAGCCACCCTCTTAGTGGGTGTCATTCCGAGGAAATGGGTGACGCCATTAATGTTCATCACCAAATGCTGGGTGAGCTCGTCCAGCACCATTTCAATGAAAACGTAAGTGGGCATTGCGTTCTGCACCGATACATGACGACGACCGCGAACGGTGGAAACCACTTCGCGGGTCGGGACAATGATACGGCCGAACTTTTCTCGAACGCCTTCGCGTTCAATCATCTGCTCGATACGTTTCTTAATGTTGTTTTCTTGACCGGAAAAGGTGTGAATGGCATACCAAAGCATACTAGTTAACCTCTTCCCATAATTTTGTCAATGATCCAAGAGAAACCAATGTCGAGTCCGGCAATGTACAGACCCATAATGACGCTAAAAAGCATCACTACCAAAGTCGAACCCTTAAGTTCTTCCCAAGTAGGCCAAGTAACTTTCTTCAGTTCCTCGATGGATTCCTTGACATATTGCTGGATCTTGCGCATAATGACTCCAGGAAGTGAGCAGGTCGGGAGGGACTCGAACCCCCAACCAACGGTTTTGGAGACCGTGACTCTACCAATTGAGCTACCGACCTATTCGGACTTCCTTACTTGGTTTCCTTGTGAACAGTATGCTTGCGGCAGAACGGGCAGTACTTCTTGTACTCTACGCGAGAGGGGTGAAGACGCTTGTTCTTATCGCAGTCATAGTTGCGCTGATTGCATTCGGTGCATTCGAGCGTGATGAGTTCTCTGGGCATTTTATTATCCGATTACTTGATGATTTCGGTTACGGAGCCAGCGCCAACGGTACGGCCACCTTCGCGGATTGCGAAGCGGAGCTGCTTTTCCATTGCCAC
>JBGUWV010000112.1:0-13833 GCA_045221475.1 Fibrobacter sp. | reverse complement strand
GATATAATTCTTGTAATGATTGCGACCGAACTCCTCCAGGATGTAGGTCTTGCCCACCTGCCGGGCTCCCTGGAGGATGAGCGGCTTGTGGTCTGGCCTGTTTTTCCAGTCTATCAGCTTCTGTGTCAGTTTTCTTTTCATTGCATCTCCCAACTAGTATCCCGAGGCAAATATAATCAAAAACTATGAAAAAGTCAGTCGGTTTTTGATTTTTTCATAGTTTTGATGTGTTTTTTATTACGGTGATGGGGCCTGCGAAAAGCATAGCATTTCCCATACAACCGGGCGGCAGAAGGTGGCCAGGACAAAAATGGCGTCACCGAGGCGGAAAAACAAAAAGCGCTGGCGAAATACCAGTGCTTTCTGTAGCGGCAGAAGTGCTGTTATCGAACAAATTCTTGGAGGATTTGGATAGAATCTGGGCTTTAAAGCCGTGGATTCCGGACCCCAATGACCCATCCACCTGGAAATAATCTGAGTGAAAGTGCCGGGTATGCAATGGGAAGATAGAATGAAATTCACGCCCCTACGCCCGGTGTATCCGAGTGATACTCAAAAACGTAAACTCCTTTAATTTTTTCCCGGAAATAGTAACCGTTGTAGGCGTATCGTCTGTTGTTTTTTCTAGATTTTTTTCTCCTCCAAAACGCCCATGGTCTACTACTCTTTCTTTACTTTTTTATGTTTCCACACTATTTATATATGAGCAGGTATTAGCGCCTGAGATTATAATATGAACAATCAACCTTACAAACGACAGTATCGTCAATTGGACGATGAAACAAAACAAAAAATAAGCGCGAGCAGCCGAAACAAACCGAAGAGTTTCATAACAAAAGAACGGATTCGTCAATCGATGTTGAAGTACTGGGAAACCGTGCCTAACAAAGAGGACACCCAATGGTATAATGTGGATAATGACCATAACGATGAAGACCAAGACTAACCTTAGCATAGACTACCTCAAATTATGTTTCCGCCAGCCGGAGGGACTATTTCAAGAGATTGCCTCAATACGAGAAAACTTAGTTCCGCGCCTAGATTATGACCTACTCATTATTGACCGGGATGAACAGCGGATAATAATGAAGGTCCTCATGCCAGATACAAGTGAACAATGGTCCTTGGGGACCTTGACCCTGAATAATGGCAACACCTTCAATGGGAAAGCATTCTTTGAATACGATAATCGCGCCCTGTATGAGGTGTTCTCATGGTTACCGGGACAAAGACCATCCAACTACATAACCTTGGTGAATTGCATTGCCGATGATTTGGGCCTGGAATACAATAACTGCACCCGTATTGACATTGCCCTAGACACTACAGCGAACGCGTTGGCGCGTTTGAGGAAGCGGATACGTGACGTTGAGAACTTAGACATGTTTCTTTGCCGTCACAAGGTCACTGACCCAGACCTTAAACTAGACGGCTATGGGGAATATTACGCCTCAACTAGAAGACGGCTTTTGAAGCGTCCGGAAATCATCATCGAACAGGCAAAAAATGAGGGTACACGGCTGAAGGTCTACGACAAGTCGAGAGAGTTGCAGGAGAGCCGACCAGATAAGATGGCAAGATATTTCAACTGGCTGGGAGAAGGCTGGAACCAAGACAAGGACCACATCTTCCGTGTTGAGGTCACCATAAGGAATGAGGACCTTAAGGAGATGTGGAAACAGTTAAGTAGACGGCTCAGTCCCGAGGAATTAGACATGCCGTTTTTGACCCAGATTCAAACGGAAAATTATCTGGCTTGGTACTTCTATGAAGGACTGGACTCACTTATCTATTTCCGGGACAGGGAAACTGGTGAGAAGGTGGAGCCGTTCTAAACAAGGGGTTATAACAAGCACCCTTCGTTTTGCGGTTGATACATAGGTAAAGCGTTTGTATCAAATGCAAAACGTGTCACTTTACCATTAAAAAAAGGTGATGCATCGCGTAGGATGTATCACCTTTAGATTTTGTGTTAGAATGATTAAGATTAGAGTATTGGCGTTACATTTTTTCAAATGGCTTACACATTATTTTTTCATACATTCCACCAATGTCAAGGAAATCTCGTCCACCACCCGATTCCCAACCTGCCGCTGCTGTTACTACCGTAACGCCGGGGGAAGCCTCAACAAACGAATACCTTACGAGCATACCCTCGCCACCCATTAATTTGTTTAACTTTAAATTCCACACGCAGCGTACTTCTCCCTCTTCTGGGTCAACTGATTGAATTGTAACGCTATTGTCACTTTTTAGAGCCGCCACGCATCTCTTGATAGCTTCCTGCATGTCATAAGCAAAGGTCCTTGAAGGACGCACTTTAGAAATAAGTTTCATGATATAAAGGATTGGTCGTTATATTATGGAATAAAATAGAATCATTATGGCCAACATTATTAATGATATAATAAGTGTTTTTGCAAATTGCCTTTTCTTTTGCCCTTCTTGACTGACTTCCGGGGCGATAATAAAACCATACTTCTCATCAACTTCTGCTTTTTCACTCGGTAACATTTGTGTGTTAAAAGAATAGACATCATCGTCGTTTTCTTCTCTAAGATAGACAGAAATAATGCGCGCTGCGGACTCATAATCTTGCCCAAAATCTATGATGTATCTAACGCCATCAGCCATCGGCTTTGCTTCAAACAAGAAAAAACTGTCTATTGATTTGAATCTGGCGAGTCTACGTTTTTCTTCATCTGCTATTGCCGTGTCAAGGCTTTTGGTCAGGAATGGAATACTATAAACAAGCCCAAATTCCTCATCGGTATTAGTAAGCTTCAGAATTTCATTTTTTCTAAGCTGAACAGATGGTGGAGTAACTTGACCAAACAAAACGAATTGCTCACCGGCATCAATATACGCCATGGTCGCTATTGTATATCCTGAGCCACATGTTTTCTGAAGAGATAAGTTCTTTTTCAGTTCATCCTCCAGCCCTGGTATAGGTTTTGCGTCCTTGCCATACCGCTGCTCGTCAATTGCTTTATTTTGATAGACAAATCGAACTAAAAGACTTCCACAGTACTCGCAGTTGTGATAGTTATGCGTACTTGCCCCACAATTTGGGCAAATGATTGTTTTGGTAATACTGTCCATAGATGATATCTTTATAATCTCTTTAGAATACCACTATTGATGCTTTGCATAGCCTTTCCTATGCTTTCTTCATCATTTTGGGTTGTGCAAGACCCTTTTAATATAATATCAATACCTTCGACATGTACCGTAACTTCTCCAGAGAGATTTACGACGCCATCCTGTTCGTTATCAATACTAAGGGACCATTTAGCATTGGTTTCCTCATCTTTTGGAATCCAGTTTTTCCTAATTCTTGAAAAATCAAACTTTTCCATTAGCTATTCGTTTTGTAATTGAACTGCAAATTAACAAGATAACCGTCTCAAAGGCTACAAGAATAATGGCGGTAATGAGAATGCCGTTATCCGTGAACTGAGGGTCTGAGTTGAGCCCCAGCACATACTCAACAATTCCCAGAAAAAGGAACAGGAAGCCTAGTCCGATGACAAAGCCGTCCTTCATCGGCACAACGCGAAGCAACCAGATTAAGAGCGTGGTCAAAACAATGACAACGCAGGTGAAGACCACATTGAACGGCTCAAATGCTGACAGCAAGTAGCCGAACAACAAGTTGAGGACAAGGGCTATACAGCCGATAATAAGCGTAAGGTTTTTCATGTCTGGATGCTTTTACTTGGCAGGAGGGATGGGCGGAGGGGTGGTCATCAGTCCCGAAAGTTCTGGGACAGCTGATATTGGTTGCCAGTTTGCCATCCCGGGTTTCCACACCAGCGTGTTGCCGTCAATGACTCCCTGTGCCTTCATTGCGGTAAGATTTGCTATTGTCTGGCCTCCAATCTGCTGACCGCCGACATAAACAAACCACGTCGCTTCTTGTGGAATAGGCGGTGGCGCGGTCGGGTTGGTATTGAGTGTCTGTCCGGCGACGGCGTTGATGGCTCCGCCGAACCCCATTCCAACGCCTACTCCCATCATCTGCATCCCGCCTCCTTCATTGCCCGCAGCTTTCTCCAGTACATCAAATGAACGCTCCATTTGGTACACGTCTCTTCCTGCGATGTTGAGGCGTGCCATCGTGGCTTTCGCTTCCTTGAGTTTCACGAAACTGGGGTCGTCCTCAGGAACATTGATACTCATGATAGAAAAGTCCACCAGATTGATACCGTACTTCTGGGTGAACTTGTTGTTAATTTCGTCGTTGCAAAAGTCCGAGATGTCCACTAGATGCTGGTTGATGTCCAGCACGGATATTTGGTCGGCAATTATCTTTTTGGCAATGGTAGAACTCAGATTGGTAACTAGCCGCCCCTTGAAATAACTGTCGATGTCGTTCACAGAGAACGAGGACATATTGCCTATGAGGGTCTCCAAAAATTTCCGTGGGTCGGATATCTTAATTCCGTACTGACCAAAGGCGCGGACGGGGACAATGATGCAATACTTCGGGTCCTCGAGCTGGATGGGGGTGGGTGTACCCCATTTAAGGTCCAGTTTTGTAACCTGGTTCACAAACCACACCTCGGCTTGGAAAGGAGAATTTCCACCGAAAGGCAGATTGATGAGCTTGTTGAGGATGGGAAGGTTTTCGGATTTAAGGGTGTAGGTACCTTCCGAGAATTCATCTAATATCTTGCCCCCTTTCACAAAGAAGGCGGTCTGGGCTGGATAAACGACCAGCTGTGTGCCGATGCGTAAGTCACTGGACGGGAACTTGTGGCAGAACTCCCGCTGGTTGGCTTCCCATTTGACGACATCAATAAGAGCCATCGCGTTTTAGTGTTTGTCTGGCTCCAAGACAATCTGTGGTTATTAGAAAACAAAAGTGTGAAGCCTCTTTCGCTTATCTGATGGAGGCTCTGGAAAACCTAGATAGAATAAACTACTTGACACCTCACACTCGGCACTATATGAGGTGTCTTCCCGGAAAGGGAAAGAGCACGGCATAACCAATGCACGAGCGGAATGTATACGTAGCCCTCTATCTTTTGAAATTTTCCAGATTTCCATCAAGGACCGCGAAAACACTTTCGCAAATATGTTTGTCTTCCCGAAGGCTGACAGACAAATATAGTTATTTTTTTTGTTATGATGTAATTATGTTCTGAAATAATCAAAAACGACCGGTTGTTCACCGGCCGTTTTTGTTATGGAAGAACTTAAAAGGTTTTTTTATTATGAATTTGCGCTTGGCCTTAATCATTCAAGACCCACAGATTCCGAGCAGGCCATCGCTCTCCCTGGCCCGAACGGGTCTAGCTATCCTTTACGAAGTTGATTTAAGAGCACTTCAAGGTCTATAACATCCTTCACAACACGAGTTCTTCCTTGGCCAAGCGAAATAACGCCGAGTAGGTCCTCGCTTTCCCTGTCACCACCTTTTGCAACAAGTCGTGATACGGGAACCCTAAGCGCTTGGGCAACAGAACACAATGTTGATAGTGTCGGATTACCGTGAAGGCTCCGGCTCAGACTTTCAGGCTTCATATTCATCTTTGCGGCGAGGTCGCGTAGTTGTATACCTTGTATTCTGCATAGCTCCCTAACGTTTAAGAGCAGAGTTTGGGTAATTGGCATTTCATTCATATACAAATGTATCAAATTCTGCCGCAAAGTTATCGAATTAAACCATAATATCAAATTTTTTCTATAAAAATAACAGAAAATATCAATTTTATTTGGATGATAAATAACTTTTATGTAACTTTGCATAAGAAGTTATTAACTTATGCTATCAATTTTTATGAAACAGGTCATCATATATGCTAGAGTTTCGACCAGTGGTCAAGAGTACGACCGTCAGCTCGAGGAGTTGAGGGCATACTGCAAAAATATGGGGTATGAGGTCGTCAAAGAATTTGCGGAGACAGCATCTGGTGCAAAAAAGGCTGCTGATAGAGTGGCTCTGTCTGAACTGCTGAAATATGTTGACACCCATAAAGTCGACAAGGTAGTGGTTT
The DNA here is from genome assembly GCA_045221475.1 of Fibrobacter sp. Classification (GTDB taxonomy): domain Bacteria; phylum Fibrobacterota; class Fibrobacteria; order Fibrobacterales; family Fibrobacteraceae; genus Fibrobacter. The sequence goes on along the minus strand of JBGUWV010000112.1, from coordinate 7,831 downwards.
ATGAGTGTAGCCGTTTGTCAAGGCGCGTAATAGATTTTCTTGAAATCATCGATTACTTGACCGCACGAAAGGTGTCAGTATTTATCCTTCAGAATGGTCTGGAGACCCTTCTTCCAGACGGAAAACAAAATCCAATCGCACAGTTGGCGTTAGGAATTTTGGCCCAATATAACAACCTTGAACGTACCCTCATACGTGCGAGGGTTTCAAGTGGGTACGACCATTATCGTGCGCATGGTGGTAAGGTCGGTCGCAAAGAAGGTTATCGTAAGGGCCTTGAAGAATACAAACAACAGTACTGCAAGGATATATCTCTCATCAAGAAAGGTATTTCGTACCGAAACATTAACGCTATCACTGGTACTAGTCTTAGTACTCTGACATATCTTAACAGGCAATTCGTAAAGGGGGATAAGCAGATGTAGTGCAGAATTAGAGCCCTCAACGAGGAAAGGTCTAAGCTTCCCTTGGCTGAGCAGAAGTCTGGACTTACACTCCAGAAGCCGAAAGCGAATGAGCGGCCACGGCGTTAAGGTGGTATTCATTTTTATTAATAAATGCTTACACTAGACAGATGTGCAAACATCTTAAAGAAGCACAAATGTACCATTGTACAAGAAGATTTGGTACAACTCAAACATTTTCTTGAAGTCTGGGCCAGAATCCAGATTGACGAAGAAAACAATAACGACCTTAAACGGCTTGGCGTATGAGTAAACAAAATATCCTTTATTGCCGCGTATCCAGCGACGAACAAAAGACTGAGCGTTTAAGCATCGAGCACCAAGAAAGGACTCTCCGTCAATACTGTGAGAGCAACGGTGAGGGAGTCTTCGGTAATGCCTACCATGAGGACTATTCCGCGAAGGATTACGACCTCCGTAGACCGGAAATCAAAAAAATCTATGAATTTTGCAAGCGGAACCCCGGAAAGGTTGATAAAGTTTTGTTCCTCCGGTGGGACAGATACGCACGAAACGTAGAGTTTGCCTTCACTTACAAACGTCTGTTTATAGATGAACTTGGCGTGGAAATCAATGCCGTTGAGGAACCGATTGACTTTTCGGCTACGGACTGGCCCATGTGGCTCGCTATCCGATGCGGTGTGGCCCATACCGAGGACATCAAGATTGCTCGCCGTACCAAAGAAGGTATCCACGAACATTTAATGCGTGGAGAATGGTGCGGGAAGGCTCCCCGTGGATACAAAAACATCAAGGCCAACGAGGAAACCGGAACAGACCATTACATTGCCGTTGACCCGGAAATGGCTCCTATCATCAAGGAAGTGTTCTCACAAGTTGCCGAGGGCATCGAAGCACCTATCCTTATCAAACGAAGACTTCTTCCAAAGGTCTCCAAGACGAGTTTCTATAAAATGTTGCGGAACATTTTTTATATTGGGAAAATCATGGTTCCGGCGTTTGGCCAATACCCAGCTTTCGAAGTCAAGGCAAAGCATGAGCCAATAATCGATATGGATACTTTCCGGGCTGTACAGGATATACTGGACGGCAAAAGGAAACAGAAACCCAAGATGCATAAGGCCAACAATCCTAATCTTTACCTACGTAAATACCTCGTGTGTCCAATCTGTGGACATAGGGTTACCGGAGCAACATCCAGAGGACATGGAGGTCACTATGATTACTATTGCTGTAATCACGACCACAAGCACCTCAACATACGGGCAGAAAAGGCTAATAAAATCTTTGTCCGTTACATCGCAGGATTAGCCCCTAACAAGGCTGTATTGGCTCTCTACAAAGAAATCCTAGCCGATGCTCGAGGAACGGTAAAACACGCCAGAAAAGGCGAGATTGGCAGGTTGCAAGGTGAGGTTCAGCAGATTAAAGAAAGGCTCGATAGAGTGAATGATTTGTACTTTGACGGCGAGCTATCAAAAGCAGATAGGGACGAACAGGTCCATCGGTACAATGATAAAATTCTTGCACTTGAGGCCCGTATCAGAACCATTCAGGCCAGTGTAGAACTGGACATAAAAGAAAAGGTAGATTATGGCGTTAACCTCGTTGAGAACCTCTCACGCTACTTCATCGCAGCTAGTGCGGAAACCAAGATTCGCCTGTTAGGTTCGATTTTTAACGAAGAAATCGAGTTTGACGGCGAAAATTATCGAACCTCAAACTTTAACTCAATACTTGGTTATATCTTTGATAATACCAATGAGTTACAAGGGCAAAAAGAAACGGACTCCCCTGTTTTTTCAGGAAAGTCCGCTTTCGTAGCCCGGAGGGGAATCGAACCTCTATTTAAAGTTTAGGAAACTTCCGTTCTATCCGTTGAACTACCGGGCCGGGACAAAAAAAGCGCTGATTACTCGGCGCTCTTTTCGATGATCTGACGACCGCGATAGTAGCCGCACTCGGGGCATACGCGGTGATACATCACGGTGGCGCCGCAGTTAGGGCATACGCTCAGCGTGGGAACCGGAGCAAAGTCGTGCGTACGACGCTTGTCTCTTCTCTGCTTGGAGAGTTTGTGTTTCGGATGTGCCATGGTTTATCTTTTTTAATTGTTTATTTGCTGTCAAAAAGTCCTTTCAGGGCGGCGAACGGGCTGCTCGCAGCAGCCTCCTCGTCCGGGCGCTCCACCTGACTCAGAAACCGGACGGTGTCGGGGTTGCACTCCCCTTCCGGATGGACCCTCTGTATGGGCAGTGATAGACATACATAGTCGTATACTGCCTGGCTGAGGTCCCATTCCGGGTACTCACCGGGGGTGAGCACCTCCGAAGGTTGCGCTTCCACGGGAAGGGCAAGGGCTTCCAGACAACGGGTACAGGGCACGGTAACCATGCCACTGAGGCGGAGTACAGCCTCCACCTTCCCGTGACCTTCCTTCCTTACCATGACTTCCACATTGACATGGGCGTCCAGGATTTCAGTGTTGCCAAAACTTTGAAAGAACTCTGTATCTGCCAGATAGCGGAACGTCCGCTCACCGGCAGCCCAATCGCTTAGGGGTATGATCACCTGTTTCATAACCACAAAAACAGATTAAGGGGTGCAAAGTTACAAATAATTTTCGGAATAACAAATCTCTCTTAGTCCTCCGTACTGGAATTTCTTTTCCTGTCCAGCGGATCCAGCTGAATCTTGCGCATGCGCATGTGGTTGGGCGTAATCTCCACCAGCTCATCTTCCTGGATGTACTCCAGGGCCTCTTCCAGCGAGAACTTGATGGCCGGAGGCAGCACCACTTTCTCGTCCGAGCCCGAGGCGCGCACGTTGGTCAGCTTTTTGGTTTTGCAGATATTGATATTCAGGTCCCTGTCGCGCGTGTGCTCCCCTACTACCTGTCCGCCGTAGATTTCCTCGCCGGGCTCCACGAAGAATCGGCCCCGATCCAGAAGTTTGTTCATGGAATAGGCAATGGCTTCGCCGGTTTCCAGCGACACCAGCGAACCGTTGGTGCGCATTTCGATATCGCCCTTATACGGCTGATAATCTTTGAAACGATGGGCCACGATGGCCTCCCCCTGCGAAGCAGTGAGAAGGTTCGAGCGCAGGCCCATGAGGCCGCGGGTAGGGATTTCAAACTCCAACAACGTCCGGTCTCCACGGGGTTCCATGCGGACGAGGGCGCCTTTGCGGCGGGTGGAAAGCTCGATGGCGGCACCGACAAACTGTTCCGGAACCTCGATAGAGAGTTCCTCGATGGGCTCGCAGCGCTGGCCGTTGATGGTTTTGTCCAGCACCTTGGGCTGGCCCACCTGCAGCTCGAAGCCCTCGCGGCGCATGGTCTCGATGAGCACGCTCAGATGCAGCACACCGCGGCCGTACACCACGAAACTATCGGCATTGACACCGGGCTTTACGCGCAGCGCCAGGTTCTTTTCCAATTCCTTTTCCAGGCGGTCCTTCAGGTGACGCGAAGTCACGAATTTTCCGTCTTTGCCGAAGAACGGCGAGTTGTTGATCATGAACATCATGCTCATGGTGGGCTCGTCTACGGCGATGGGCGGCAGGGCTTCCGGATTTTCGAAATCGGCAATGGTATCGCCAATCTCGAAGCCTTCGATGCCCACCACGGCGCAGATGTCGCCGCACTGAACCTCCTCCACATTGGCCTTGCCCAGGCCTTCGAACACCATCAGCTGCTTGATTTTGCTCTTTTCGATGATATCGTACCGCTTGCAAAGGCTCACCGGCATGCCGGTTTTGAGCGAACCGCGGGTGATGCGGCCCACGGCGATACGGCCCACGTACGGGCTGTATTCCAGGGACGATACCAGCATCTGGGGCGTGCCTTCCTTCATTTCCGGGGCGGGAATTTCTTCCAGGATGGTGTCCAGCAGGGCGGTGATGTCCTGCGTGGGCTGCTTCCAGTCCTTGGACATCCACCCCTGTTTGGCGCTGCCGTAGATGGTCTTGAAGTCCAGCTGGTCCTCGTTGGCGCCCAGGTTGAACATGAGCTCGAAGACCTCCTCCTGGACCTCGTCCGGGCGGCAGTTGGGTTTGTCCACCTTATTAATGACGACGATGGGTTTCTTGCCCATGTCGATGGCCTTGTTCAGGACAAAGCGTGTCTGGGGCATGCAGCCTTCAAACGCATCGACCAGCAGCAGGACGCCGTCCGCCATGTTGAGCACGCGCTCCACTTCCCCGCCGAAGTCGCTGTGGCCAGGAGTGTCGATAATGTTGATTTTCACGCCTTTATAAATCACCGAGACATTCTTGGCGAGAATGGTGATGCCGCGTTCGCGCTCCAGGTCGTTGTTGTCCAGGATGAGGTTCCCGAGGTCCTCGGGCTTTCTCACCAGGTTGGCCTGGTAAATCATGCGGTCCACGAGCGTGGTTTTGCCATGGTCTACATGGGCGATGATGGCAATGTTTCTGATGTCCTGCATAGTCGTTTCAATAAAATCCAGCAAATTTACAATTTTTCCGCAAAAAGGACAAACACGCAGGGCCGATAACGATTTCTGAGGACCATTTTTAAACGGATAATCGGGCCCTGGAGCGGGTCTGGAGCCGACAGGCGTCCCAGAATATAAATTTATCCGTTTGGTTTTTGGGGAAAATCGGCCTTCCAGCTATGCCAGATGCCTTTTTTGCAATTAAACGTTTCTATTTTCGTTACACGGATAAGTTTTCTGAGCTTTGCAGGGAACAAAAAACTGTAACGCTATGAAACGATTTGTCTCAATGTTGACGGTTCTGCTGGCCCTGGGTGCCTGCAGCAACCATGAGGGGCCGGAAGGCAATCCTTCGCAGGTTCCGCAAACCGCTACCCTGTATCACGGCATGATCCAGCTGGGTGAGAAGCTGGAGGACCCTTACACCGTGGAAAACATGCGCGCCGCCCTCACCAAGGCCTACCCTACCAAGGCGGATCGCATTGACATCACCGCGACGGACCTGTACGTGCGTTTTTTACCGGTCGATGACGACCAGCTGAAGGAACTGGAAGGCATGGGACTGTACCTGATGGACCACCCCATGGACTACCGGATTGTGCGGGAGGGAGACTATTACCAGGATCCGGACGTGGGTGAGGAGGCCATCACCTGGCAGTATGCCGTGGTGCCGCAGGACTTCGTGTTCCCGGAAGGCATCCGGTACGAGCTCCTGGACGAATGTTACCTGGCCGAACACGACCCTACCACGCGCGGAGACCTGGGTATCGACTGGGAGCTGGTGGAACGCGAGGCCTTCCGCCTCACCGGCAATGAGGACTTGCTGGCGCCCCAGACCAAAGGGCCTGCCGCGGCCCCGGCCGGACGGATCACCATCGAAGATCCCAATTTCAGCGGCGGAAAACCCTTTGGCGTGGCCGGCGTAAAGGTAGTGTGCAATATCTTCATCAAGATTGCCACCTGCTACACGGACCGGGACGGGTACTACCAGATGGAGAAGAAATTCTCCGGCAATCCGCGCTACCGCATTGTCTTCCAGAACGAAAAAGGCTTTTGTATTGGCTTTAACTGGATTATTGTTCCGGCGTCGGTGAGCACCCTGGGCAAGGCGGAGCCGCAGGGAATGGACGTGCACGTGAACACGGAGAGTGACGGTGCCCTGTTCCGCCGCTGTACGGTGAACAACGCCGCCTACGACTATCTGAGCCGCTGCACGGACACGGACCTGGCCATCACCGCGCCCCCCGGAGACCTCCGCTTCTGGATTTTCCCGGACCTGAGCAGCTCCAGCGCCTGCATGCTGCACCACGGCGCCTTCCTGAACAACTCGCTGGTCCAGGCCTACCTGGGCGGCTGGGCAGCCCTGATCAAGCTGTTCCTGCCGGACATTACCATCGGCACCAAAGAAGACGGCTATCAGGATATTTACAGCGCCGTAGTGCACGAGATGTCCCATGCCAGCCACTATGCCAAGGTGGGCAACGACTACTGGACGCCTTATATTGACTATATTATCTCCTCCTTCATCCGTGAGGGGCACCAGGCGTACGGAACCGGCGACGGCAAGAATGCCGGCTATTGTGAAGTGGGAGAGATGTGGGCGTATTTCATGCAGAGCACCCTGGAGAAAGACCGCTATAGCGGTTCCCTGATGCACTTTAACAACCTGTACTGGTTCAAACCGGATATCTTCCTGTACCTGTACGAGCGGGGCATGTCCCGGGCCGAGATTTTCCACGCGCTGTCGGGAGACGTCACCAGCATTGACGACCTCAAAGAGCAGCTGGTGGCTCTATACCCGGACCGTGAAAAGTTAATTGTGGACACCTTCCGCGAATATGGCAAGTAAATACAATCTGTGTACAGGGCGGGCTGCGCTCCTCCTTCTGGTCTGTCTTGGCTGGGCATCCTGCTCGCTTATTAAGGAGGACAGAACAGCCTGTCCCTGTGCACTGACTGTAGATATCTTTGACCTTCCGTCCTATCCGGTACGCTTTTCCCTCAGTGGAAAGGAGTTTTACCGGGAATGGGAGGTGGCCCGTGACACCAGTTTCATGGTACGCGTGCCCAAGGGGAGCGTGCAGCTCACGGCAGTTGCCGGCGCTCCCCTTCCCAGGACCGGGCCGGTGCATATCCCTTTGGGGTATGAGTGTCCGCCCTTGTATTCCCATAGCCAGAATGTTCCGTTGTCGGAGGATACCGCCCGGGTGCAAGTTCAGTTACACAAGCACTTCTGTGGTTTGTCCCTGACTGTGGAAGGGCCGCCCGGCTGGGGAGAGCCCTATTGGACGCAGATCCGCGGCTGTGTGGGCGCACTGGAGCCTGTGGGAACGCCGGAAGAAGGAGCGTTCCAGTGCCGCCTGGACAGCGGGGACACCATCCGCCTCCCCCGCCAGTGGCCGGAGGGGGAGCTGTGGATGGACCTCACCACGCCGGAAGGGGCCGTGCGCTCCTTTGCGCTGGGCAACTACATGCTGGAAGCCGGATACGACTGGACCGCCCCGGACCTGGAAGACCTATCCCTGCAACTGGACCTTTCCCTTACCGCCATCACCTTCCGTACCACCCTGTGGGAAAAAGTGATTCCGCTGCAAATTGAAATTTAAGGAAGAAAAGTTTGCACTTTCAAAAAAAGTACGTATATTTGCAGTCCCAAAACGATGCGCGGATGGCGGAATTGGTAGACGCGCTACTCTCAGGAGGTAGTGTCCGAAAGGACGTGTCAGTTCGACTCTGATTTCGCGCACGAAGGATGGCTTTTGAAGTCATCCTTTTTGTTTATTCTGATAGAATAGACCGTTTTTTGTCGATAGAAAGGGTCTGGCGCAGGTCAGTGCGGTGAGTGGCGCAGGTCCGATTTTACCCTGAGGCCGCTGAAAAACCCCTCTGAATAGGCCATAAGGCCGATGAAAAAAGTTGCAGAGCACTAAATTTATTTGGCGTTCTGCA
>JBGUWV010000111.1:0-1813 GCA_045221475.1 Fibrobacter sp. | reverse complement strand
AAATCATGGTTACTTTTTCTAATTCTAAAATCAATGTCAATATAACAGTTGACTTGAAACTTCCCACCGGATGGGAAGATTTAACAGATAAACAGCTACGCTCTGTTTACGGTATGATAGCGTATGGTATGTCTTCAGCCAAGTTGAAAGCCTATTGCTTGTTTAATTGGTCTAATCTAAAAATCCTACACAAATACGGTAACGACTGGTTCTGCAAGCATGGCAAGCAGAAATTTATCCTCACTGCCGAGCAGGTGGAGCAAGCCACCCATGCGCTCGACTGGCTTGAAAACGTGCCGTCAATGCCGGTACGCATCTCGCGTATTGGCAAACACCGTGCCGTAAAAGCAGATTTTGAGGGCGTGCCATTTGAAACATTCATCATCTGCGACAACCTCTATCAAGGCTATCTCGCCACCAAGCAGGACAACCTGCTCGATGAGATGGCAGCACACCTCTACGACACAAGCAAAATCAAGCTCACCGCCACGGAACGTGTCAGTGTGTTCTACTGGTTTGCCTCGCTCAAAGGCTTCCTCGCTCGCGTGTTCAAACACTTCTTCCAGCCCATTGACAACGCCAGCGTTGACAATGGGAATATGTTTGAACAGGAACAATCGCAGTACGAAATTTTGCAGAACGCCGTCAACGCCCAAATACGAGCCTTGACGAAAGGCGACATCACCAAAGAGAAAGAAGTCCTTTCGCTTGACACTTGGCGAGCCCTCACGGAACTCGACTGTCAAGCCAAAGAGTATGAAGACATCAACCGCAAATACCCATCGAAATGAACGACTATCCGCAGGGCATCTGGGATGCCACAGAGTATTTTGAACACCTCACCGCAACCAACCGCCTGGCAAAACGTGAAGGCTTCACCTTCTGCCGTGTCAGCGGATTGGACGGCTTCGAGGAAGCGTTGGAGAACATGCAGCACTCCACCGCTCTTGTGTGCGTGAGCGACATCGCCAACGGTTACACCGAGCTTGACAACACGCCTCGCACAAGGCGAGTGAAGACCGTGTTTTTCGCCATGCGACACAAGATTGACGATATGAGAGCACGCAACACCTGCATGGACATCATGCGAGAGGTGTTCCGTCAGTTCATGTCGAAGCTAATACTGGAGAAAACCAAGCTCGAAAACCACTGCATCTATCTCGACCCACGAATTTCGTTCAACGAGATTGACCGATACTTCTTTAGTGGGTGCGCTTGCGCCTTTTTCCAAGTTGCCGTTGATGTGTTCACCGACCTAAGACTGAATCCTGATGAATGGGAATAGCCACATCACCGAGCAACAGGCGCAGAAAGAGCGTGAGAAGTTCGTCACCGCTTTCAATGACACAATGGTAAAGATCTGGCAGGAGCAAATCACATTGTTGGATGTCATTGATACCGGGGCACTGCTGGCTTCGCCCAAAGGCATTGCCATGCGTGCCGACGGCAGGTTTTTCGAGGTCTCGCTGTCGCAAGCCTTTCTTGAATACGGCTTGTGGCAGGACTACGGCACTGGGCGTGAAACGCCCCGTGGCAACAGCGGCGACATCGGCAGAGCCAAAGTGCGGCAACGCCGCAAGTGGTTCAGCCGAAAGTATTACGCTTCGGTCATGAATATCAAAGAGTTTTATGAAACGAACATCGGAAAGGCGTTCACTGGCATACTATGCTCCGCTTTGTCGAAAGACTTTGGACGCAATCACTAAAAAAAGCGAAGCCAGTGGCCTCGCTTTTCTATTCGATAAATTGGAATTCACAATTCTGATATACTTCAGATGTAGGTTGCCGTTTCTAAAGCAATATAAAGTTTGTT
>JBGUWV010000110.1:0-3262 GCA_045221475.1 Fibrobacter sp. | reverse complement strand
GTGCAAGTGACTGCATCTTTGATTGTATGAAGTGATGTATTAGTAATGGCAATAAGAGTGCTAATTGCTGATGATCACGCTCTATTGAGCCAATACGACCCGTTGAATTTGGCGGGTCGTTCAACAGATAGTAGGAGGTTATTATGAAGAAATTTTGTTTTTTGTTTTTGATAATCTGTGGCTTGATGGTTTTCTGCCTTCAGGATTGTCAAGCGCGGCAGAAATTAAATCTTGCTGATCTGGAAAATAAATATAACGCCGTGATTGGTGTTTACGCCGTTGACATGGAGAATGGAAAAAAAATTTGCTACAAACCTGATACGCGTTTTTCCTACTGCTCGACACACAAAGTTTTTACGGCTGCAGAATTGCTAAGACAAAAAAATACCTCCGATTTGAATGAAATTCGTAAGTTTTCGGCGGAAGATATTTTGTCCTACGCGCCAATCACCAAAGACCATGTTGCTGATGGCATGACGCTGGCGGAAATTTGTTCGGCATCGCTCAGGTGGAGTGACAACACGGCGGCAAATTTAATTTTGCAGGAGATCGGCGGCGTGGAAAATTTCAAGGTGGCACTTAAAAATATTGGCGACAAAACTACCAAACCTGCGCGAAATGAACCTGAACTTAATCTTTTCAATCCAAAAGATAATCGTGATACTAGCACGCCGAGACAGATGGTAAAAAATTTGCAAGTCTATATATTCGGCGATATTTTGAGCGACGACAAGAAAAAACTGCTGATTGATTGGATGAGCGACAATTCCATAACCGACACGCTTATCAAGGCAGAAACTCCGCAAGGTTGGAAAGTTATCGACAAGAGCGGTTCAGGCGATTATGGGGCGCGGAATGATATTGCCGTGATTTATCCGCCCAATCGCAAACCCATTGTCATGGCGATAATGTCGCGCCGCACGGAAAAAAATGCAAAATCTGACGACGCTATGATTGCGGAGGCGGCAAAACGAATTTTTGATAATTTAGTATTTTAAAGGGGCTTGATAGCATCGGTATTGCCGATGGGCAGAGAGGGCCATCACGCAAAAATATTTCGCCAAACATTTATATCTCACTCAAACTTCGCACACCTGAAACCCTTACTATTATATCATATTCCGATTTTCTTCATCAAAAATACGGCAGAGAATCCTGCGTTTCCTCTTGGATTCTCTGCCGTAATCCTTTTTTCCTGCTTATGCTCTGATTTCCGTCCCGTCCTTGAAGGTCACCCGGATATCGTCTTTGCTGTACACTGTGATGAAATCCACCAGGCTGCCCCACAGCCGGGCATCGAACTCCTTAATGAGATCCTGATTCCTAAGCTCCTTGATGAAGCTGTCCATCTGACGGCTCCGGGCCTTGCGATACTGGATGGCTTCACAGGTCTTGTCGTACTGCGTCTTCGCTGCTTCATACCGACTGACCAGTTCGTTGTAGTTCCGGTCATAATCATCCTGGTTCTGCGCGACCCTGGCGTTCTCGGCTATGAGCTGCTGTATCTTGTCGGCCAGCAGGTTCAAATCTGTGCTTATCCTGTCCCGCTCCTCTTCCAAGTCTTCTGTGTCAGTGAGCCGTTCCTTCAGCAGTGTGATGCTGTCAAGTACGTCCGCTTTGTTTTCGATGAGCTGATTGACGGCCCGGACGAAGGCTTCCTTGATATCATCCTCTGTCAGATGTGGTGTCTTGCAATGGCTCTTGAACTTATCGTTGCATCGGTAGATGGTTCTGCGGTACTTGTCGGTCGAATGCCAGACCTTGGCCCCGTACCAGCCTCCGCACTGGCCGCACTTGATTTTGCTGGAGAAGATGGATACGCCGCTGTAACGTCCCCTGCCTTCACGCCGCCGCTTGATTTCTTCCTGTACCCAGTCGAAGACCTGCGGGCTGATGATGGCTTCGTGGTTATTTTCCACATAGTACTGCGGCACTTCCCCTTCATTCGCTTTCGTTTCTTTGGTCAGGAAGTTGACGGTGAACCGCTTCTGCAGCAGGGCATCGCCCTTGTATTTCTCATTTGTCAGGATGCTCTCTACCGTCCCCGGATACCAGCGTTTCTTTCTTGCCGGAGTTTCCAGCCCTCTGGAAGTCAGCTCCCTGGCAATGGAGTGGAAGGTATACCCGTCCAGGAACAAGCGGTAAATCAGTTTCACCGTCTTGGCCTGTTCCCGGTTGACGACCAGATTCCCGTCCGGTCCCCGGTCATAGCCAAGGAAATGGCCGAACGGCACACACACCTTCCCGTCAGCGAATCGCTTCCGATGGCCCCAGGTGACGTTTTCCGAGATGCTCCTGCTTTCTTCCTGCGCCAGGGAACTCATGATGGTGATGAGGAGTTCCCCATTGAGAGGCTTTTTGATACAATCACATTTTGCACCCTGAAAGGCCGATTTTGCACCCTTCAGGGTGCACTTTTAATTGATAGCGCACCCAAGGCAGAAAAAGAGCGCCTCCTCCGTCATTTGGAAGAGACGCTCAATTTGCAAATTACATGGAGCGTGGTCATTATCGATAAAAACCATCGCCGTCCACTGATCCAAAGCATGAGCTACAAGTATAGCTCTCGTTTTCAGTAAACACTTTTTTGTCTGGATCGATTTCTATTATTCGATTCACTATGGGAATCGAACGGCAATGCGTAACAAGAATGATGGCAAGCTCCGGTTTGGCACGATAGATTCTTGTTAGAACATTTGAAAAAGCGCGGACATTGCTATAGTCCAGATTGTTCAACGGTTCATCCAGTATTAGAAGATCGCAAAAGCTATACCGAATCAGGTTGGCCATCGTTGCCGCCCTCGAACAAAAGCCCGCCGACTTCGCCGCGTTCCTCCGGCTCATGGAAGAGGCCGGGTATACGGTGAAGCGCGGGCGGGGCGGCTCGATCTCGTTCCTTGCGCCGGGGGCAAATAAACCGACGCGGCTCCGGGCCTCCACGCTGGGGGAGGGCTTTGACCCCGAGGACATCCGGGCCGTCATCGCCGGGGAGCGGCCTGTGCCGGAGATCCACGCCGAGGCCCCGTCGCCGCCCCGGAGGGTAGACTTCTGGATCGACATTGAAAACCGTATGCGCTCGGGCATGGGGCCGGGCTACAAACGCTGGGCCACCATCCACAATATCAAGCAGATGGCTGCCACCCTCCAGCTTGTCCGGGAGCGCGGGCTGTCCGGCTATGAGGATTTATCCGCGAAGGTGGACGAGGCTACGGCCCGTTTTCACACGCTGGCCGGAGAACTGAAAACAGCGGAGGACGAGTTG
>JBGUWV010000109.1:0-14511 GCA_045221475.1 Fibrobacter sp. | reverse complement strand
CCAAAAGAATTTTGACCAGGCGCTCCCGATGCTCGACGAAGCGCTCGCCAAGACCCCCGACGACAAGAAGCTGCAGCTCCTGTGGGCGAAGACAAGCCTCGGCATGGGCGACACCGAAAAGGCAAAGTCCGTACTCGCCAAGTTTACCGAAGCCGACGATCAGTACCGCGAAGCAAAATCGCTGCTGGAACTCCTCGACTTCCATGCCGAAGCCGCCAAGAAGGACGTGCAGGGTAAAGAAGCCATCGTATACCACGAAGCATGCAAGCTCGCTTGCGCCGAAGATTTTGAAAGCGCATTGCAGGCGTTCCTGAACCTGTACGTAGAAGCTCCGGAATGGAACGACGGCGCCGCGAAGAAGGCGATGCTTACTTTGTTCGGAGTTCTCGGTCCGAAGCACGAACTCACCTGGAAGTACCGCGCCAAACTCAACACGATGATGTTTATCTAATGAATATCGACTTTAACCGCAGACTTTCCATTGCACCGATGCTTGACTGCACCGACCGTCACGAACGGTATTTTTTGCGGTTATTGTCGAAGCACATCCTATTATACAGCGAAATGGTCACGACCAACGCGCTGTTGCATACCGACCCGGACCAGTTCCTGCGCCATCAAGAATTCGAATACCCCGCTGTTCTGCAATTAGGAGGCTCGAATCCAACCGATTTAGCCAAATGCAGCAAGATGGTCGAAGAATCCGGCTTTCAGGAAGTCAACCTGAATTGCGGCTGCCCATCGGACCGAGTGCAGAACGGGAACTTCGGCGCTTGCCTCATGAAAGACAAGAACCTGGTCGCCGACTGTTTCAAGGCCATGCAAGACGCCGTGAGCATTCCGGTATCTATCAAGTGCCGTATCGGTGTCGATGAATTCGACTCCTGGGAATTCTTCCGCGACTTTATCGGCACCATCGCCGATGCAGGCTGCCGCGTATTCATTATTCACGCCCGCAAGGCGTGGCTCAAGGGCTTAAGCCCCAAGGAAAACCGCGAAGTTCCGCCGCTGAACTACGATACCGTACACCGTCTCAAGGCAGAAATGCCTCAGCTGAATATTTCGATTAATGGCGGCATCAAAACGCTTGACCAGACGCTTGAACTGCTCCAAGATTTGGACGGCGTGATGATCGGCCGCGAAGCCTACGAAAATCCGTGGTTCCTGCGGGATGCCGACGAACGCATTTTTAATGACGCTAACGCTGCCAAGCCCGAAAGCCGCAAGGCATTGCTGGAGGCCTACCTCCCCTATGTAGAGATGGAAACCGCACGCGGAACACCCGCCACGATTTTGGTGCGCCACCTGTACGGACTTTTTAATGGCAAACCCGGCGCCCGCAAATACCGCCAGTACCTCGGCGAAAATGCCCCCAAAACAAAAAGCCCCGCGGAACTGATCCGCAGGGCAATGGATTTAGTTACAGAGCCTTAGGCTCTACATAATTAGAACAAGGCAATGCTGTAAGGCGGAAGGGCATCCTTCGGCTGCTTGAGGGAAGACTTCTTCTTGCCATCCCAAACCAGAACTTTAGAGGCGGTACGGTCGCCCACATAGAGCTTACCGTCCTTAGCGACCATGGAGCCCGAAGCATCGGAAATGTCCTTAATCTTTTCAACCTTCTTAGAAGAAAGATCGACCTTCTTCACTTCCATCAGGGCATTCCAGCTTGCATCATAGCCCAAGTTAATGGCGGCATACACAACACCGTCTTCAACAGCAATAGAAGCAACGCCACCGCCAAGTTCCTTACCGGAAATGTACAGTTCGGACTTCTTCTTGGAGACATTCACCTTTTCAATGCCGCGCTTGTCATCGGCATCGGTACCACTTGCAGCATTGTATTCACCATGCGTTGCCACATAGACTTCGCCGTCAACAACAGCCAAAGCCTTCGGGTTTCTGGTCTTGAGCTGGATAGTATCCTTCAAGTCACCCGTAGAGGCATCATAAATTGCCAACAGGCCCTTCGGATAAGTCGTCACCCAAGTTTCAGCATCCATCGTGTAACGCTGAATCAGCACGTACAAGTTGTCGTCATCGATTTCGATGTCGGCCACATAAGGAGAAGTTTCGCCCTTATAGGCAAACTTACCCGTTTTAATGGACTTGACAACCTTACCGTCTTCAGTAGAAATCTTCACCAAAGAGTCAGCAGCCTGCAGGGCAACCCAAGCTTCGTCACCGTCAAAGGCCAAATCGATCGGGTTGGAGAACGGATCCATAGAAGCCTGCCAAACCACAGCCTTCTTGCCGTCGGATTCGAGCTTTTCCGGATCAACCAACGTGATATTGTCGGCCTTGATTCCTTCAAGCACGTACAAATCAGCGCGGTGGGTAATCACCCTGGAATCCTGATGGAAGGAAAGGCCCTTATCAGAGATTTTGCCATCCTTGTCGATCCAACGAAGTTCACCAGTCGTGTAATCGCTAGTGAAAACGACGCCTGCCAAAGAGACGTCAACTTCTTCGGAAGAGACTCCGGAACTAGAGTCGTCACCGCAAGCGGCAAGACCGAATGCGACACTTGCCAAAGCAATGCTCGCAATGATATTCTTCTTCATTTGTTTCATGTTTTTTCCTTTTCTGGCTTTACGCACTTAAGCGCGGGGGCTAGAACCCCTGTATGATGGTAAATCTGTATTCTCGACCCGGCATGGGGAACGGCGTATAGAAATTCCTGTATTTCTGATCGGTAATATTGTCCACCGAAAACATGAGTCGAGTTTTTTCAAACGGATTGTATGCAAGATTTGCACGATGGGTCGTCACCGCAGGTTGGTCCATACGGTTTGCCCGGTCGCTGTACATGATACTTCTCCATTCCGACGCCCAGGTAAAATCAAAATGCAAGGGCAAGTGAAGAGTCGCTTCGGCCAAGTAGGACTGTGCCGGTTCTCCAGGAAGCATATTACCCTTATAAGCATCAGACTTTGAACGGTCTTCGGTCTTTTGGAACGTAGCACGCAACACCACATCTAAAAGTTTTAACGGACTGCTGGTCAATTCCAGTTCTGTTCCACGTACAAGCGAGCGTGCAATATTTTCGGCACGCAAATGCTCCAGCACAATAACCCAGCAAATTCCATCTTCCAAATGCGATTCAAAATACGCTCCGCGTAAACGCGTCCTTTTTCCCGGGAAAGCATATTGTGCTGCGGCTTCGAACTTGGTAGCTTTTTCACGTTTAAGGTTCGGATTCGAAATTGCACCAGGGAAGGTCCCGTAAAGTTCCATCAGCGCAGGCTGCTGGTAAAAACGTCCCATCGAAACTTCACCCGTCAGCGGAGATTCATTTGTTCCCAAGCGGGTATAGAGCCTTCCCGAAATCGTCGCATCACGTTCAGCCGCATTTTCTAATGTCCTGCCCCCCGTAGGCAACACGAACGTTCCCCCGTCAAGTCTATCTTTCAGTAAATGTATAGCCCCTTCGGTACCAAGTCCAGCATATTTAAAAATCTGATAATACAAGTCACCCGAGGTTAGGAACGAAAAACGGTCTAGAGCCCAACCTTTCGAAACTCCGCGGGCTTCGGCGCGTTCCCATTCGCCTGCTACACGGGCAGAGCCCTTCAGTCTCTTTATCGGCGTAAACTCCGCCGACACCTCAGGAACCACCTTGTAAGTTGCAGCACCGTATTCCAGATACTCGCTATTGGTATAGCCAATATGGTCCAGCGGGAAATAGGCGCTAGAGACATTCTTGTCGAACCTTGCCGATAGCCCTCCATACAGGAAAAGTTTATCGTCAAAATAGCCAACCGATTCAAGCCCGTAGCGGATTAAGGCCGATTCTCCAACGAACTTCGCCACCTTGGTCTGCTGTTCTTCTCTGCCCGGATTGCCGCCTTCATAGCGCGATGCCGTCACGGACACCGTAGAGAAGTAACCATTCCCATGCAGGAACCGGAACTGAACATTACCCGAAACATCAGTATATTTCGCATTTTCTCGGGTAGCCGTATAATCGTCGTCATCGTTATATTGCGTGCCGTTCCGATTGGTGTATTCGTAATCGTTATCGGAATGTCTTGTCGCAAAAGAAGACGCAAACATGACGCTATCGGTCACTGGAGCAGCCACTTGGAAAGACCCTTCCCAAGTATTATGGTTTCCATAAGCACCCAGGATGCGCCCACCCTTCTTCACGGCATTTCGCGAGACAAAGTTGACTGCACCGCCGAGGCCCGCCACGCCGAATTTCGCAGGGACGTTTCCTTTGTAGACCTCGACACGCTCCATCTGGTTCAAGTCGATAGAGGCGAGGTTCACCGCACCGCCGCTTTCATCATTCAGCGGAATACCATCGACGCAAATTAAAATATTACGGGCAGCGATTCCACGAATCGAAACCGTCTGAAAACTACCGAGACCACCCTGCTTGTACGCCTGGATTCCAGGGAGTGCAGAAAGCAAATCCGCTGCAGTCAGCGCCTTGCCCTCCCACGCTGCGGAGGTCATTTCGGTATAGCTGACATCATTCGTAGGCAAGTATCCAACATCCGCTTCGACCTCGGATACTCCAAGGTCCTGCACGGGCGCTGAATCGTCAAGGGCATAGCCCCAGACACAGCTCAAGAGAACCGCAAACGTTGCGGTTTTACAGAATGACGTCGTTCGCATCGTTCCTCAAAAAAGCGTTTCCCACAGTTCTTCTGGCTCGGGGCTCAATCTACTTCCGGCTCCTTCACACCTTTGCAGGCATTGGTTCATGCCGGTTTCGTCCTCCCTTACAGCGGCGCGACCGCTCCCGGTTTTCACGGGATTCTCTCCTTGCAGGTCACCCAGTAGGGCACCCGCATGGGCTTTTCAGGGCACAGGAAACTTTTCACTTTCTAATATAGAAATATTTTTACAATTTGCTATATTTAGGGGTATGACAGCAGAAGAACTCTATAAACGTCTTAGCTCTATCCAGCCGGGCGCCGTGCTTTGCACCTATTCCATGGAAAAATGCGAACAGATGCTCCCGCTCATCAACGAAATCAACGAACTGAAGAAAGAACGCGACGCCGTGATTCTCGCCCACAGCTATGTGGCCCCCGAAATCATTTTGGGTGTTGCCGACTACGATGGCGACAGCTTTAAGTTGAGCCAGGACGCCACCAAGGTGAGCGCAAAGACGATTGTGTTTTCTGCAGTGCGCTTTATGGGCGAAACCGCCAAGATTTTGAATCCAACCAAAGATGTTCTGATTCCGGGTCCGCTTACGGGTTGTAGCCTCGCCGACTCCATTACCGGTGCCGAAGTCAAGGCACTCCGCGAAAAGTATCCCGACCACACCTTCGTGTGCTACATTAACACCACCGCCGACGTGAAAGCGAACTGCGACGTATGCGTCACCAGCAGCAACGTGATGAAGATCGTCTCCAGCCTCGAAAACGACAAGATCGTATTCGTCCCCGATGGACTCATGGGCCAGAACCTGATTGACGAGATGAAGAAGCGTGGCATCAAGAAAGAAATCGTGCTCCACAGCGGTTGCTGCTACGTGCACGAAACCTACGATTCCGAACTCATTAACTTCTTCCGCAGCCAGAATCCGGGCCTGAAGGTCGTAAGCCACCCCGAATGCCATCCGGGCGTCGCCCTTTTGAGCGACTACGTAGGCAGCACTGGCCAGATGGTGAACTACATCAAGGAACAGCCCGAAGGCACCCCGTTCCTGCTCCTGACCGAATGCGGTCTGAACGCTCGCATGCAGTACGAATTCCCGAAAAAGACCTTTATCGGCAGCTGCAGCATGTGCAAGTACATGAAGTCGAACTCGCTCGAAAACATTCTTGAAACGCTCCGTCATCCGGAAAAGGCTCAACACGTAGAACTCGAAGAAAGCGTACGCGTTGCAGCCAAGAAGTGCATCGACGCGATGTTCTATTACGCAGCTAAGTAAAGATTACTGGTTAGGGGTTAAAAATGAAAAAACTTAAAATTATCACTTTGGTTCTTTGCCTTTTGGCAGGCTTCACATTCGCCGAAGAATACTACTGGCCCCGTACTTACTATGTAAGCGCGGGCTTTGGAGCACAGGTTTCAAAAGGTGACTTCAACAAGCATGTCGCTACCGGCAAAGACTCTGCCGGAGTCAAAGGAATCGTCCACCCCCCTGCATTAGAATTCGTTGCCACGCCGGATTTTATGTTAGGCGTAAACCTTGGTGCATTCACATTCGGACTGGGATTCCAATATTGGACATTCGAACAAGTCCTTGGCGGATTCGTAGATGAGTCTTACAAGCAGGATACGCGAATTTGGCGCCTTGGTCTGGAAGTTACATACAACCTATTCTATCCCGATTTTTTCCAAATCGGCCTTGGAGTAGGTTATGCATACAATAGTATTAAAGTTGACAAAGCAACCCTTTTTGATAACGATGCATACGACACCGAATTCATGGGATCCGCAGTCGCCTTTATCGCCAACATACATTATTACATCACCGACAATATCGCAATGGTTCCTGCCATTAAAATTTACGAAAGCTGGTTCAAGAACATTCATTGTTCCCGCATCGAAAACAGCGATTTAGATCCCTATTTGTGGCAAACGTTCGTTCTCGCCACAGTTTCAATACAATACCAATTCTAACATAAGGTGCCCATGCGGCGCCTTTTCTTTTTTTTCTATCTTTGCCCGCGTATGAAAAAGCTTGCTTTAATCGCTACATTAATTTTAGGGGCTAGTTCCGTTTTCTCTATGGAAGAAGACGGCTGGGCCACTACCTACGAATCCCTTTCCGCTTTCGACAGCCAGCTCGGAGCGCGCCCCGGATACGTAAAACCGATTATTGACAACCTGGGCAACGTCCTCAACAGCAACTGGTACGTAAGTGCCTCGGTCCCCCAAAGCCTTACTATCGAATTCGGTCTTCCCATTTCTATCATTCCGATTGGTAACGACGACCGTAATTACTCGGGAACCTTCGAATACGGGCCAATCAGTTATGATTACGAAGTACCGACCATTTTCGGTGACCACGGTAATCCTAACGTTCCAAGTGACACCATTTACGGTAACAAGACCCTGAACGGACTCGGCGTCTTCACCTATCCTTACCTGCAGTTTGGCGCCGGATTTTACCACGCCCGTATCGTTCTCCGCGGCATGTACCTCCCCGCTGTTAGCGAACTGCGCAAATTCAACTTACTCGGTTTCGGCTTGCAGTATAGCTTTGGTCACTTTTTCCAATACATGCTTCCGCCGGCCGCACAGCCGCTTGATGTGAGCCTTGTATTCGGTTACAATTCCAGCACCATTGGCTACCGCCCTGATGACTACGAAGGCGAACTTGATTTGGATGTTTCAACAACGAATTTTTCTGTTGTAATCGGCTACAAGCCCTTCGATTTCTTTGAAGTCATGATGTCTCTTGGCTATCAAAGCGCAGAAATGTTGTCTTACGGAGGCCTAACCTGCGTAGCTAAGGAATACGGAATGCCTACAGCCGATTTCGGCAAAGAAATTAGCCCCGACATTACAGTCAAAGGAAACAACGGATTCCGCTTTAGCCTTGCAGTCGCCTTCCAGCTGGGTAAGACCTATCACCCTGTTGTCGGATTCGATTACGCAGGCAAGTCTAGCTTCACGCTCAACGCCCTCTACCTCAGGCAGCAATTCGGCGAAGATCCTTCGCCCGCAGATATTGCAAAGCAAAAGGGAAGCACGCAAAAAGATCAGCCGAAAACGACCTACACTTCTTCTGAACCAGCAACAGAATCTGGCTCTGACTCTTGGTCTGGATCAGAAAACCCGGAAGAAGATTGGAATACCAACACTGATGCAGAAATGATGAACGATCCTGCAGAACCCGCAGCAGAACAGGCTGGCGACAGCGAAGATTTTTAAAACAAACAATCCAAAAGAAGGCATAACATGATTACATTCCTAATCGGTATCGCGATTCTTGTCGGCGGATACTTCACTTACGGAAAATTCGTTGAACGTGTCTTCGGCCCCGACGACCGCAAGACTCCCGCCCTCGAAAACCCGGATGGCGTTGACCGTGTTCCCATGGCCCACTGGAAAAACGTCCTGATCCAGCTTTTGAACATTGCTGGTATCGGCCCTGTGATTGGCGTGATTCTCGGCATCAAGTTCGGCGCCATCGTCTTCATTCTGCTGCCTATCGGTAACGTGCTTGGCGGTGCCGTGCACGACTACTTCAGCGGCATGATCAGCATGCGCAACAACGGCTACAACGTGCCGGCACTTTCCCGCAAATTCTTGGGCAAGGGCCCGGCCAAGGTCGTGATGACCCTCATCTCGGTCGCCCTGATTTTGGTGGGTGCAGTCTTCACCAACACGCCTGCAGCCCTCGTGAATACGCCTATTCTCGCCGGTAGCCACGTTTCCCCCACGCTTTTCTGGATAGCAGTCGCGATCATTTTCGCCTACTACTTTGCAAGCACCTTCTTCCCCATCGACAAGATTATCGGCCGCATCTACCCGATTTTCGGCGCACTCCTGATTCTTGCTTCTCTCGCCATTTTCGTGGGCATCATCCCGAACTTGAACGTTCTCGATAACTTCTGCTTCAACGACATCACGAGCAACTTCCACAAGCATCCGGGCGGACAGCCGATTATCCCGATGCTCTTTGTGACGATTGCCTGCGGTATCATTAGTGGTTTCCACAGCACGCAAAGCCCGCTTGTCGCCCGCACCGAAGTCACCGAAAAGACCGGTCGCCAGACTTTCTACGGCATGATGATTATCGAAGGCCTGATTGGTATGATTTGGGCCGCCGGTGGCATGTTCATTTACCACCAAATGCCGGAACTCTTGACTGGCGCTTCGGGCGTGAAGGTCTTGAGCATTCTCGTTTCTACCGTGATTCCTTGGGCTCCGATTTCGATTCTCGTTGTCGTGGGCGTGATTGTTCTTGCTATCACTAGTGGCGACACCAGCCTTCGTAGCCTCCGCCTCACGATTGCAGAACTCACCGGAATGGAACAGACCTCTGTCAAGAACCGTTTGCTCCTTACCGTTCCGATGTTCGCCATCTGCGCTGCCATCATTTTCTGGAGCAACCTGAACCCCGAAGGATTCAACATCCTGTGGAATTACTTCAGCTGGAGCAACCAGCTCATGGCCGTATGCAGCCTCTGCGTAGCCACGGTTTACCTGCGCAGCAAGAACAAAAATTTCTGGATTGCACTTATTCCGTGCATGTTCATGGCATTCATCACCAGCGATTACATTCTTTGGGTGAGCCCCGAAAACCTGAAGGGCGCTCCGCTCGGATTCGGCCTCAGCTATAACGTAGCAATCGTTCTCGCTATCGTTTGCGCAGGCGTTCTCGGATTCCTGCTCCTCAAGCGCGGCAAGAAACTTTCGCAGACAAGCGATTTCACTCCCGATCACTGGGATGATAAACACTAGTGATTCTCGAAGGAACCGTCAAGTCGATTACCTTTCACAGTCCGCAGAACGGATTCACCGTCCTGCGGATTATTGATAGTAGCACCAAGAAAGTAGTCGTCGTCACGGGAACCTTGCCTGAACTTTCTGTCGGAGAAAACCTACGCTTTGAAGGCGACTGGGGGCGTCACCCCAAATTCGGCGAACAGTTCCAAGCTAAGCATTTTGAAATCGTCGAAACGCAAAACAACAATTTAGCCGCCTACCTCGGCAGCGGCCTTTTCCCGGGAATCGGCCCTAAGACTGCCCAAGCAATCGTCGACGCTTTTGGCGAAGAATTGCGCGACATTCTCGACTACGAGCCCGACCGATTCCGTGCAAAGAAAATCAAGGGCCTTTCGGCCGCCAAGGTAGAACAGTTCCTCGCAAGCTGGCAAGAAAACCGCCACAGTCGCGAAACGCTATTGTTCCTGTATAATCACGACATCACAGGCTCCGTCGCCAAGAAGCTGTGGATGAAATTCGGGCAGGACACCATCAGCAAGATTCGCGAGAACCCCTACATTCTCTGCGAAGAAATCTGGGGCATTGGATTCTTGAAGGCCGACGAAATCGCCATGAAGGTGGGCATCCCCAAAGACAGCCCCATGCGCCTGCAAGAGGCGATTCTTTACTCGCTGCAAGAAGCTTCGCTTTCAGACGGTCACTGCTATTTGCCGAGCAACGATTTAATCGGCCGCACGCTCAAGAATCTTCGCATTGATGTCACCGATGACGATGCGATTCAGAATCTGCTGGAGCAGTTCAAGCGCATTTGCGAATCGGGTCGCATCAAGCGCCACGGCGACGATTGCTTTTTCCCGCCGCTCGATAACGCCGAACAGAAAATTGCCGAAATCATCAAGGCGCGCCTCGGCGAAAACGAACTGCCCACCTACGGCTTCGAGCGAGAACTTGTCGACTGGGAACGTGAACACAAGTTCAGCTTCGACCCCGTGCAGCGCGAAGCGATTCGCCTAGCCACGGCCCACAAGATTTGCATCATTACCGGCGGCCCCGGCACCGGCAAGACAACGATTCTCAAAGGAATCCTTCACCTTGCACGCAAAATGGGCGAAAACATCCTGCTCGCCGCCCCTACGGGCCGCGCAGCCAAGCGCATGGGTGACTGCTGCGGCGACAAGGCCTACACCATCCACCGCCTCTTGGAAGTCGACCCCGTCACCAAGAAATTCAACAAGAACGATTTCAACAAGCTCGATTGCAATTTGCTGATTGTCGATGAATTCAGTATGGTGGACACCTGGCTTGCGGCCTCGCTCCTCGAAGCCGTTCCCGAAACGGCCCGCATCGTATTTGTGGGCGACGCCGACCAGCTCCCGAGTGTTGGCCCAGGCAACGTTCTCAACGATCTGCTGCAATGTCCGCGCATTCCAAGCGTCCGCCTGCAGCACATCTTTAGGCAAAGCGGCGGCAACGACATCGCCGACAAAGCCGCCCGCATCAATCAGGGCATCACGCCCGCCCCGATCGAAGGCCCGAACTTCCACTTCGTTCAGTTCGAAACTCCCGAAGAAGCCAAGCTCCACTTACAGCAACTGATCGCGACGGGCGTCTGCAGCAAAATCGACATCGACCTCAAAACCGACTTGCAAATCCTCGTGCCCATGCGCAAGGGCCCCCTCGGCATTATCGAGCTGAACCCGTTCCTGCAAGACCTGCTGAATCCGGGCGTCCCGCGCCACAAGATGGTCGGCATCGGCTGGAGCGTGGGCGACCGAGTCATGCAAATCAAGAACAACTACGACAAGAACGTGTTCAACGGCGACGTCGGAATCGTCTACAGCATCTACAAGGAAAAGCGAAAAATCGCCGTCTTCTTCGACGACAAGCTCATCACCTACCAAGATGACGAACTCGACGAATTGCAACTCGCCTACGCCTGCACCATCCACAAGAGCCAGGGCAGCGAATACCCCGCCGTCATCGTGATTCTCGACTCCAGCCACTACGTGATGCTGCAACGCAACTTAATCTACACCGCCATCACGCGCGCGAAAGGACACGTGTGGATTCTTACTGCCCCCGGAGCCTTCCACCAAGCCGTCCGCAACAACCGCAGCACCCGTCGCTACACGCGACTGAAAGAAAGAATTTAAGGCAATAGCTCCGCGGAGCAATTCGTTTCGACATTCGAAGTAATCGTAACAAAGCCATTTTCGCCCACCTCACTGAAGGGCAACTCTATCGAAACGTAATACCGATTCGAATCTTCAACACCATTAACACTCACATCCAGAGCGCCATTAGCTTGACATGTGAAATAGATTGTTCCGTTCGACGACGAATAATCCTCCATAAAGCTCAAATATACGGAGTGTTCACCCGCAGGGAGTGTCAAGAACTCATCAGCAACCATTACATAATCCGGCACAGAAGCGTCCGTCGCCACCACCGTCGGGCAGGTTACAGTCTGAACCGTATTATCGGAATTCCCCACCACTAGCGTCGGCGCAAAAGTATCACCTTTGGCCGAGAACGAATGCGAAAAGGTCGTGACTTCGGCTCCAAAATCAATCCCCTCCCAGACATAACCCGTAATTGGCAATAAAGACGTGCAAGAAGCCGCCCATACAGCCTTTCCACCATCCTTCGTAATATCACCACCCGTCGCTGTACACTCACAAGAAATCGGTTCGCCATTCACCTGCAACGGAGAACACGAAATCATTCCCACGGCGCCATTGATATTTATCACCAATGAAGCTTGTGTAAGGCCAGTTTTCGTATAGGTAACAGGTGTAGATGCACTCGGAGTTTGATCACTCGAAGGCGTTCCATCCTCAAAGAACCATTCATAGGTCGCCTTCGCAAAATCAATTGGCTTATATCCCGAACTGAGGTTCGCAGAAAATCTCCACCGGACAGACTCACCCTTGTCAATAGGATTTGTCTCCGGCTGACAAACACCCAAGTCCGCCACATGCTGGACAGATGACGAAGATAAAGATGGCGTCCACGGTTCATCCACAATTTCAATCGCCAACGAAGAACTTGAAGGACTTACAATATCAAAAGGAGCATCCCAACCCGCATCAGGATCATCCGAGTTTTCCAAACGCCACTTGCTAGAAGACGAATTCGTCGGGATTGAATGGTCATCCTCTACCGAATCCGAATCACCCCTGTTCCTCACCCATCTGTCGCCATTGCATTCAAAAAAAGCATTTTCCTCTTGCACCGCAACAGACTGTCCCTTCAATTTGGGCGTACAATCCGGGACATCGTCCAGCGACGCATACAGTTCTTCCGACTCGACCTTTGTTGTCGACGTGATAATGGAATTATCCTCGGTACATGCCGTCAATAAACAAATGCTTCCTGCCACAAAACTTAGCGCAACCTTTTTCATAATCAGCTCCAAGTCTAATCTATATTTTTCCCGCCAAAAATCAAGCGGCTCAGGTCACAAAAAAATTCCCGCAGATTTCTCCGCGGGATTTTCAATACTGTTTTCAGCAGCAATTACACATCAACCACTTCAGTCCAGCCGAACGGGTCTTCGGCTTCACCGAACTGGATAGCAGTGTACTTCGTGAAGAGTTCCGTGCAAACCGGGCCCGGATTCTTGCCGTCACCGTAGGTGAATTCCTTGCCGGCAACCGGATCCACGATCTTCTTGATCGGGGTAATCACGGCAGCGGTACCGCATTCAGCAGTTTCAGAGAATTCAGCGAGTTCTTCGAACGGGACCTGGCGGCGTTCCACGGTATAACCGAGGTATTCAGCCAGCTGCATCAAGCTCTTGTTAGTGATAGACGGCAGAATGGATTCGGACTTCGGGGTCACGTAGCTCTTGCCCTTGATACCGAAGAAGTTTGCCGGACCGCATTCGTCGATGTACTTCTTTTCCTTGGCATCCAGGTAAATGGTGCTGGAGTAGCCGAGCTTCTTGGCTTCGGCAAGAGACATCAAACTGGCAGCGTAGTTACCGCCAACCTTCACCGTACCGGTACCCTGCGGAGCGGCGCGGTCGTAGTTGCGGCTCACCATCATGTCCACCGGCTTGAACCCGTCCTTGAAGTAAGGACCGACCGGGCAGACAAAAATCATGAACAGGTATTCATCGGCGGGCTTCACACCGACTTCCGGACCCGTACCGATCAGGAGCGGGCGGATATAAAGCGTTGCGCCGTGACCATACGGCGGAATAAAGCGGGCGTTCAGCTTAACGACCAGCTTCACCATTTCGTGGAAGAGTTCCAGAGGAGGAGCGGCCATGAGCACACGGTTAGCGGTGCTCTGCATACGCTTTGCGTTTTCTTCCCAGCGGAAAATACGGACCTTGCCATCCTTACCGGTGTAAGCCTTGAGGCCGTCGAAACCTTCCTGGCCGTAGTGCAAGCAAGTTGCGGCCATGTGGATGCTAATGTCAGTCGAAGAAGATACTTCAATTTGACCCCACTTGCCATTGCGGTAGTAGCAGCGGACGTTGTAATCGGTGTCTGTATAACCGAAGGGGAGAGTCTTCCAATCGACATTGTTCAAATCAACTTGCATAATATTCACCTTTTTTGCAGTTTGTGCATTTTTAAAGGTATCGTTCGGTACCGAAAGAAAAATACAATTATCGCGACCATTTTGGCACGCCCTTTTATAAAAAAGGGGGGAAGAATCCCCCTGGTTCGCACTACGTTGCTCTCCACCCTCTCTGCGGGGACACCCCGCAACGCCCCGCCGCCCGCCTGTCATGCTGAACTTGGTTCAGCATCAGCTATTCTCGCCCAAGCAAAAGAAATAAAGGAGCCACACGGATTCGATTTTGCTAACGCAAAATCTGTTTTTAGATCTAAACGATATTCCTTGTTGCGAAGAGCGCTCCGTCTCTGCCTGCACCGCACGCTCACATAGCCGTTCCGGAATGTTCGCTTTGCGGTCAGGCACTCGCCTCCGCTTTCTCAAAGTGCACCCCTGCGCACACTCTTTTTTTAAATTTTTATGTTTGAAATTTTATAAGGCTACTCCCAAAGAGAGTCTTCGTAGTCTTCTACACAACGGACAGACGCTGCATAATCCTTGCGGACATTAGCTTCATCATGTCTTGTTCCTACTATTTCACGGCTTTTCGCACCGACATCATCATACTCGTCC
>JBGUWV010000108.1:0-25292 GCA_045221475.1 Fibrobacter sp. | reverse complement strand
ACGCAGCTGTAACGCTTGTCGTAGAACATGTCCTGCCACTGGCGCACCATGCCCAGGTACTTGTTGTCCATCACGAAAATCTTGATGGGGAGCTTGTGGATAGCGGCCGTTGCAAGTTCTGCTTCGGTCATCTGGAAACCACCGTCACCGCAGAAGGTCACCACCGGCCAACCGGTGGTGTTACCGAAAGCGGCGCCAATGCAAGACGGAAGGCCAAAGCCCATGGTGCCTGCGCCGCCACTGGAGTGGAGCTGGCGCGGATAATTGGTGTGGAAGAACTGAGCCACCCACATCTGGTGCTGGCCCACGTCGGTCGTGACAATGGCCTTGCCCTGAGTAAGGTCGCTAACAGTCTGAACAATATGCTGCATACGGAGACCGCCCTGCTTCGGGTAGGTCAGCGGGAAACGCTTCTTCCAAGACTGGCAAGTCTTCACCCATTCGGCGGTGTCGAGCTTACCCACGAGCGGCAAGAGCTGTTCTAGAACGAGCTTTGCATCACCGCACATGAACACATCCGGTTGCAACACCTTGCCTTCTTCGGCAGGGTCGATGTCGATGTGCATCTTGATGGCGTCCTTACAGAAAACGTCAAGCTTACCGGTAATACGGTCGTCCCAGCGGCTACCGATTGAAAGAATCAAGTCGCAATCGAGAACGGCCTTGTTGGCGTACACGGTACCGTGCATGCCGAGCATACCGAGAGAAAGTTCATGGTCGGTCGGGAAGGTGCCAAGGCCGAGCAAGGTGCAGCACACCGGGGCGTTCAGCTTTTCGGCGAGTTCCTTCACCTGGCGGCTAGCGCCAGAAATCATAGCGCCGTGGCCCACGAGCAAGAGCGGCTTCTTGGACTTCTTCAGGTATTCAGCGGCCTTTTCGACGCTTTCAGTAGAAGCGTAGCTCGGAATCTTGTAACCCGGAAGGTCCATCTTGTCGGTGAACGGAGCGGTGCAGGGGCCTGCAGTCACATCCTTCGGCAAGTCAATAAGCACGGGGCCCGGACGGCCGCTGCGTGCAATGTGGAAGGCTTCCTTCATAATGCGCGGCAAATCGTTGGAATCCTTCACCAAGTAAGAATGCTTCACGGCTGCAAAAGTCATACCGCTGGTATCGCATTCCTGGAAGGCGTCCTTACCCAAGTTCGGAGTAGTCGTCTGAGCGGCAAGAACCACGATAGGGCTAGAATCCATAAGGGCGGTGTAGATACCGGTAAAGGTGTTGGTGGCGCCCGGACCAGAAGTGACGAGAGCGACGCCGACCTTGCCGGTCTGGCGAGCGTAACCGTCGGCCATGTGGGTAGCACCCTGTTCGTGGCGGGTCAACACTACTTTAATATTGGAATCCAGAATGGCATCGAACATCGGGATGGCCGATCCACCGGGATAACCGAAAATGGTATCAATTCCTTCGCGCTTGAGGCATTCGATAATCACCTCTGCGCCACTTAATGGAGAATTTGCCATAACTTTTCCTATCTAAATTAGGTTCTTGTTTTAAAAATATGGCTGAAATATAGAACGAAAGCCCCCTGGTGGCAAGAGATTTACTCTAAAATAGCGAAAAATTTTTAAGATTTTTTGAAAAGTTGTGATTTTTTATGCCTTGTGTTCTAAAAAGTTTGCTCGTTTTTAACCTGTTTTTGAAAAAATCTTTGTTTATGTCTCTGAAAATCGGTGTGCTTTTGGTACAAGTTTGTAAAATTTTGAATTTTGGATAAAGTAAATCGTGCGTTTTTGAGTGGAAGTTTAAGCAAAAAGGCCCTTTCGGAGGACGAAAGGGCCTTGAAAAGGGTAGTTTTTATGAAAAAATGACTTTTTTAGCCTTCAATCCAGCCGTAACGGCCGTTGAACTTGGCTTCTGCCTTTAAAACTTGGAACGTGCAGCTGATTTCGACTGCCACATTCTTGGGCAAATTCGATACGCCCACTGCCGTACGGGCATGCTTTCCGTTTTCGCCAAAAATCTTCACGGCAAGTTCGCTGGCGCCGTTCAGTACGGCGGGCTGTTCGTGGAATCCGGCGGCAGACTGCACAAAACCTTGCATCTGCACGAGTCTAAGGGTTTCGCCTTCTTCAAGTTGTGTTGCTGCGGCGGCAATATTGTTCATCAAGCAAATGGCGGCGCCTTCGGCGGCCTTTTCAACAGAAACTTCTGTCGGGACGGAGCCGCAGAATGCAGAGAAATCTCCGTTAATCGAGGGCAGTTGGCCCGAAACATAAATGGTGTCGCCATTACGAGTGGCGGGTACATAGGCGGCGAGCGGTGCGGGGCACTTGGGGAGCGTCAATCCCAGTTCTTTAACTTTTTTAACGATTTGTTCCATATAGACTCCTTGCTCTTTTTTCGCCCCATTAATATACAATTTTATCTGCAAAAAAGAACGGCAATTTACACATTCTGTATAAATTGCCGTGTAATTGCTGTTTTAATGGGAACTTATGCTTTCTTTTCGACAAGCTCCAAGGCCATCTTCTTCATTCCGTTGAAGTCCCACTTGCCGGAACCCAGCTTCGGAATGTTGTCTACCACAAATACGGCGCCCGGCTGCATGAGCGGCGGAATGCCTGCCTTGCGGAGGTTGCGGGAAACGTCTTCGGCGTTCACGTTGCCCTTGACCAGGAGCACGATCTTTTCGCCCTTGGCGGAATCGGGTACGGCTGTAACGGCGAATTCGCAATCTTCCATGACCTTGGATTCTGCAATGCGCAGTTCCACGGCCGTCAACGAAATCATTTCGCCACCGAGCTTGGCGAAGCGGCTGTAGCGGCCGAGAATCTGTACGAATCCGTCAGGTGTGATGGTGCATTTGTCGCCTGTCTTGTACCAGCGACGGCCATCGATGTTGATGACCACGGCGTCGGTCTTTTCCTTGTCCTTTAAGTAACCCTTCATCACCTGCGGGCCTGTCACCACTAACATGCCTTCTTCACCCTGGGGCAAGAATTCGTTGGTTTCCGGATCGATAATCGCGCAAATGGCTCCCGGTACCGACATGCCGATACTGGAATTGTCGCTGCACTTTTCCATGGTCAAGAAGTCGTCCAGCAATACGTTCGGGGCGTTCAGGGTGGCAAGCGGCGTCAGTTCCGTACAACCGTAGCCTTCGTAAACATCCTTACCGAACTTGAGCTTGAAGGTTTCGCGCATTTCGGGGCGGAGCTTTTCGGCACCGGCGATAATGTAGCGCAGAGAATCCAAGCACATGGGGTGGACCCAGCGGTTAATAGCGATAGCGCGGAGGAACGTGGGCGTACCCATCATGATGGTGGTCTTGTACTGGGCGCACACGCGAGCGAGCGTCTTGATGTCGGTCGGATCCGGGCAAAGCACCATGGGCACGCCATCCAACAACGGCATCATGAAGGTCATGGTAAAGCCGAAGGAATGGAACAGCGGAAGCAAGGTGGTCATCACGTCGGTACGGCGCAGCTTGATAATGTGGTCACCTTGCTGGGCGTTCGAAATTACGTTCTTGTGGGTGAGTTCAACACCTTTCGGAGTACCTTCGGAACCCGAGCTGAACAGGATCACGGCATCGTCATCCAGCTTGGCCGAGGTAAACCACAGACGGCGTAACAATCCTGCCGGGCATGTACGAATAATGAATGCCGAAACAAGACGGCAAATGGTGGACATCTTGGCTTCTTCTTCGTCCAGGTAAATCATCTGGCATTTGCCGGCAATCTGGCCGAAGGCCGGATTCTTTCCGCAAAGTTTGTCGAAGAAGGGGCGGGTCGTAACCACGGTGGTGAGGTCGGCTTTCTCAATGCAGCCGAGAATCGTATCCACCGGAGCGGAATAGTTCAGGTTCACCGTTGTCTTGCCGGTGCCGAGAATGGACATGATGCCGAGAGCGGCATCGCGGCTGGTGGGCATCATGAAGCCCACGTTCTTGTCGTTCTTGGTAACGGACTTGATTACCTTACCGAGGTAGTGGCATAAGCGGATCATTCCGTAACCGTTCACGTGATTGCCGGCGGGGTCAATCAAAATCATGCGGCTACGACGCTTGCGCATGGCCTTGAACCAGAGCGGAACAATGGAGGCGGAATGGTCCATGGCAATGTTCCAAATATCGGTGTCCAAAAGTTCCAAGTCGTGGCGGATTTCTTTTTCGGTCGCGTTAGTGGGCAGCGGCTTCGAGAATCCGACGCTAATGATTCGGTTGAAGGACTGCGGACGGTTCACGCTTTCGCTGGCGTGGCTGTAACGGCTGCCCCAAAGGCCCTGAATGTAGAACGGAATAATCGGAGCTTCGGTGCCTTCAATCGCCTTGGAATAGTCCAATGAGAAGGTCGATACAAACGGAGTCTTCGATACTTCGCCTTCCGGGAAAATCACGACCGCTTCACCGTTCAAGAGAGCCTTGTGGATTTCTTCCATGGCGGGCGCGGGATCGCGGCGGTTAATGCTAATCAGGAAGTTGCCGTGGAAGAACCAACGTTGGTACCAGTCGGCAAAAGTGTTGCGGTTGCTGGCGATGCGGAGCGGTCTCGGGCTTGCAATCTGGAGTACCGCCCAGTCAATGAAGCTGAAGTGGGGACCCACCAAAAGAACCGGACCCGATTCAGGAATGTTCTGCACGCCCATCACCTTCACTTTGTAGCGGAATACAAAGAAGAATGCAAAGCGGAGTGCAGCGCGTAAAAGGGCCATGGGATTGTTCTTCAAGTTGGCGATAAAGCAGAGTGCAAGGATTACTGCCAAAATCATGAAACAGTAATCAAGCGTAATCGGCGTAAAGATCAAGAGCAGGGTCTGACCGCCCATAATCAGCACCAGCAATGCCATTTGGATTGCGTTTGCCACGGCGTGTATGCGGCCAGCAGTATCCGGGCGCGTAAAGCTTTGAATCACGGTACGCAAAATCACGAAGGCGGAACCGGCGCACCAACCGATCACACCGTATAGAGCCGCTTGAATCCAGCCGTTTTGTACCAGCGGAAGCGCAAACATGGTAATGGCCGA
This sequence comes from Fibrobacter sp., assembly GCA_045221475.1. Taxonomy (GTDB): domain Bacteria; phylum Fibrobacterota; class Fibrobacteria; order Fibrobacterales; family Fibrobacteraceae; genus Fibrobacter. Next base: position 20,324 of record JBGUWV010000108.1, on the reverse strand, counting down.
GGCTACTGCAGAGAAGGGAATGAGGCCTGTTTCCACAAAACCCTTAGAAGCCTTGCTGGCAGAGAAGGCGCCTAACACGTAGCCGGCGGTCACGATGAACATGGAAACCGGAATCACTGCGGTGTTCAGCATGTCGGCCATGTTCTGAATCAAAATCAAGAAAATCTGGGTCACGCCCCAGAAAGCGGCAAGACCGAGAATTGAAAGGCGGACAATCGGGTGGCTCCAGGTCGCCGAGAAATTGCGCATGGGGGAGCGCATCTTGAGGCTGTCATGGGTTTCGCCGACCTTGATGCAGAAGCCTGCAATCGTTGTCACGACGCTTAAGCCAAGATAAATCCAAAGAGTCAAATCGATGCTCACCGGAGAATCGGGCCTGCCCGAAAGTCCCATGGCAAAGAACGCTGCGGCAGCGGTGCCGAGAACAGAAAGGGCCATGTACCAAGAGTTGATCTTGACCAGGTCTTCGCTTTCGACCATTTCCTTCATGATGCCGAGCTTGGCCGGGCTGAGGACTGCAAGGAAAATTCCGTACAGACCGAGAAGTCCGTAGGCAACCCATTCGGCGCCTGCCACGTAGCAAACCACCACGGCAATCACCGAGGCGAGCATGCCGACAGAGCACCACGCCATGACGCGCCCCTTATGGAAACGGCCTGCGAAATAGCTGGCTGCCGGGAGCATAAAGATGCTGGGCGCAAAAATGGCAACCTGCAACAGCATGCTGCGCCACCAGAAGGCGGAGCCTTCGAACGAGATGGACAGCCACCTCTGGAAATGGACGAACAAGCCCATTTGCACAAAAATGCTACAGAAAACAAAGATTAGATATGCAATGGAGCTCTTATACTTGGTAAGCTTCATAAATCCTCAAAAATTATTTCTTCTTGAACACCTTGTAAAAACAGAAGGTGCACATCCCGATAATGCCGGCCCATGAAAGGACCATAAAAATCAGGCCGCTAGTAGAAAATTCCATGTTATGCCTCCTCGTTGTCGGAATCGCCGACGGTCATGTTCTGCTTGTGGAGAACGGTGGTCTTTCTAGCCGGACCGTTCTTTTTCCAGGCGTAGTAGATGGCAATATTCAAGAGTATCACGAGGGCGAGCAAGAATCCGCGAACGCCCCAGGTAAAACCAATCTGCGAGAATTCGCTACCGAGGAATGTCACCTTGGCATCGGCGGGAACGTTGCTCAACAAGAGCACGCCCATGCCATCGTGAATAATCCAGGCGACCAGCACGACTGCCAAGTAAATCGGGCACACGTACATAATGATCGGCCTAAAGAAGCGGGGGAGTTTCAAGGCGGCGCCGTCGTTCATCAAGGCGAAAGCTTCGCATTCTGGCTTGCCGTCCTCGCCAATCACGTCGGATTTGCGGCGACCGAGTACGAACGAGAAAATGAATGCCTGAATCGTGCCGAGAACCACGAGCAAGAAGCTTCCGCCCCAGAAGTCGAGCTCATCGACCGCGCCAGCGGCAAGGCCGAAAATACCCACAAGGCCACCCAAGAAGGTCACGGTACCCGTAGCGGCAATGGAGCCCTTGCGGCTAAACTTCAAGTCGTCTTCGCAGAAACTGATCAGCGGCTGGATAATCGAAATGGCGCTCGTGACGCCTGCGATAAAGAGCATCGCAAACCACAGCGTCTGGAAGAATCCGCCAAAGGGCAGCTGGCCGAATACGAAGGGCATGGTCTGGAAGCCGAGGCCGAAAGTGCCCAGCTTCGCGCATTCTTCGATGTTGTTGCCGGCAATGAGCACTGCCATCGGAATCACGATGGTGCCACCGAGAATGATTTCGGCAAAGCCGTTGGTGGCGCCTGCAGTCAAGGACGAAAGCACCAGGTCTTCCTTGGGCTTCAGGTAGCTGGCGTAGCAGAAAACGATACCCATACCGAGGCTCATGGTAAAGAATACCTGGCCAGAAGCGGCAAGCCAAACAGAGGGGTTAAGGATTTCGGAAAGGTTCGGATTCCACACGAAGGCCAGACCCTTACCGATATCGGAAATCGTAAGCACGCGCACCACAAGGATAATGCCCATAATCAAGAGAATCGGCATGGTGATCTTGTTCACGCGTTCAATGCCTTTGCGTACGCCGAAGGACAGGAGCCCCATGTTGCAGGCGAAGGTGAGCAAGAAGAAGAGAATAGCGGCAGGAACCGGGCCAATCTTGGTGTTCAGCATGATGTAGTTGCCGAAGAATTCCTTCATGGGCTCGTAGCCACCGGCGACCACTTCCATCAGTGTGCCTGTGGCAGAGTAATAGGTAAACGCCAGAATCCAGGACTGGATAAAGATATAGTAGAAACTGATGAACAGCGGGGGCAAAAGTCCGAGAGAACCCAGGTGCTTGGCCCAGGGCTTCTTGTTCAGAATGTAGTGGAATCCGCCCGGGGCAGTACCGTGGTGCTTGTTACCTGCGGCGCGGCCAAGGGTCCATTCCATCCAAGAAAGGGGAATGCCCAAAAGCAAGAAGGCGATGAGGTAGGGAATAATGAATGCGCCACCACCGTTTGTAGCGGCCTGTACCGGAAAACGCAAGAAGTTGCCAAGTCCGACAGCGGATCCCGCTACTGCGAGAATTACACCCAGCTTCGAACCCCAGTTATCTCTAGAGCTTTTCATACATATACCTTTTAATTTTGGAACAAATTTAACTTTTTCGTACTTTGCCATGCCTGGCGCCTGTCCTCGCTTGACGGGGAGACTGGGTATTTCCTCTTGTTTTTTACTTCTGTATACAGAATTCTTGGAAAAAATGGTGCTTTTTGTATCGTTGAAGTTTATCTTTATACCTACAAACCGAGAGGGTGGGGACCCTCGCAAAAAAATAAAGGATGACTTATGATCGACGTTAAGGGCAAATGGACCTTGATCACGGGTGGCTGTCGCGGAGTTGGCCGACTCACCGCTATCGAAATGGCGAAACTCGGTGCCAACATTATTCTTCAGGGCCGTGACAAGTCCCATGCAGAACCGGTAATCAACGAAATCAAAAAGTATGGCGTCGAAGTTCGTGCCGTGGGTTGTAACCTCGAGAACGAATCTGAAATTGATGCTGCCTTGGCAGAAATCGATAGCTGGGGTGTGCAGGTGGACCTGGTGTTCAATAACGCAGGCCTCATGAGTCACTACTTTACCGATTATCTGACCAACACCATGGAAGACTTCCACCAGGCCATGGCGGTGAACTTCTTTGCTCCCGTCAAGATTGCCTACCACTTTTTGCCGGGCATGATCAAGCGCGGCTTTGGCCGTATGCAGCTTACCACAAGCGGCATTGCCAATGAACCCGAACTGATGGGCTATGCCTGCGCCAAGGCTGCTCTGACAAAATTTGTCAAGGATTTTGCCTGCAAGCTGAATGGCACCGATGTCATGATGAACGTGATGGATCCGGGTTGGCTCCGCACCGATCTCGGTGGCCCTAACGCCCCCAACGCTCCCGAAAGCGTGATTCCGGGTTCCATGGTTTCTGTCTTGCTCGATGACAAGAAGAGTGGCCGCTGGTTTAGCGCTCAAGATTTTACGGGCATGTCTCTTGCCGACGCTGTAGAAAAGGGAAAATCCGTGGAGTAATTGTAAAAAAGAAACACTTTTATTTTTACAATAGAAAAGTCCGTCCTTCGTGGCGGACTTTCTTTTTGTAAAAAGATTTTTTGAAAGCACGTAGTTATGGGGCTTAAAAAATGTTATCAAAAATATTACAAGGAAATGACGTTTCCCGTTACTATTTTTTATCCGGGATGTAAAAGGGATTGGTTTTCACATAAACCAAAAGGTCCAGAATGAAAAAGATTCTAGCAATCTTATCCATGGCTGCGGTGTCCGCCATGGCAGTCAGTGCAACCAGGATTGGTCCTGTAAGCGCTTACGGTGAACTCAAAGCATATGGCAGCAAGCTTACGGGCTCATGCAAGGATTTGAACAATAAGGCCGTGCAAGTCAAGGGTATGAGCCTTTATTGGAGTTCGGGTGCTGAAGAAACCTCGGATTTCTATAGTGAAAAAGGCATTAACCGTTTGGTAGACTCCATGGGCGTCGAAGTGGTTCGCTTTGCCATGGGTGTGAGCAACCCGGAATTTGACAAGAATCGTGGTTATCTCACTGGAGGCGAAAAAAAGCAGAAAGCCTTGCTTAAGGCCGTCATGGATGCCGCTATCGAAAAAGACATCTATGTGATTATTGACTGGCATATCGAAAGCTCGAATGGCTACACAGATGATGCAGTCAACTTCTTTACGTATGCCGCTAAAGAATACGGTAAGTTGAACAATGTAATTTTCGAAGTATGGAATGAGCCTAAAGATGGCGCGCAAATGAGTCAAGTCGCTGATCATGCCAAAAAGGTGATTAAGGCTATCCGCAATGCTGGTTCTGATAATCTGGTCCTTGTGGGTAGCCCGGAATGGTCTAGCCATCCGGATGAATGTGCCAAGGCTGGTATTGATGACAACAACTATGGTTGTACGCTTCATTTCTATGCGGCAACGGATGCTCATCAGGTGAAAAGTGGCGATAATAACAGCTATAATGCGAGGGCTGCAGCTGCTTTGAATGCAAATGTTCCGGTTTTTGCAACGGAGTGGGGCTCCGTTATGAGTGATGGAAAAGGCTCAGTAAATTCAAATGCTAGTGATGCTTGGATTGATTGGATGGCGCAGAATGGCGTTTCCTGGACATATTGGAATGCTTCTGCTGTAACGTCAGAAGGGCAAACTTCTGCAATATTCTCGAATATTGTTCTTGACCATAAGCTTCCCTATACCGAATCGGGAGATTATATTAAGGCAAAACTGGGCCGTAAAACCTATGAGCCTTGCCAAGGTACCAGCATTTCTACAAGTAAGCTTGTCTTCTCTACGGGTGTTGCTAACGGAACTAAGACTTCCATGATTGATGATATGGAAGATGGCAACCGCTATACTTATTTGGGTGGAGCTTGGAATGGTGTCGATGACCATGGTGATGGTGGTAAAAGCTCCGTTTCGAATGAGAAAATTGTAGATGATTTCGGCAAAGAAAACTACAATGTCATCCTTCCGTCTGATAACGGAAATTCCTCCGGCTATATGGTGGGTATCAATGATATCAAACTCGACAAGGGCACCCTTTCCTACTCGCCGTTCTTCATGATCGGTTTGGATTTGCAGAAGGATACTTCTTTATATGCAAATTTCAAAAATTGCAAGGTGATTAAGTATAAATACAAGGGTGCAAGTCATAATTTCCGTATTGAAACGTCGGATATTACGGACTGGAACTTCTTCCATGTGAACAAGGATAATTCCGAAACTTGGAGAGAGGTTGAAATCCCTGTTGAAGAACTCTTCCGTAATACTTGGGAGACCGGGCCCAGTGCCGGTGACATCTCTCTGGATAAGGCTCGCCGTCTTGCCTGGGAACTCAAGGCTCCAAACGATGCTCCTCCGAGCATGATGCAGCCGAGGCTGAATTATCTCTATATTGATGACTTGAGCTGCGATGGTCTTTCTTTCACAGCTGAGAGCGCTGATGTTGGTGGTTCGTCGTCGAGCGCTACGCCCAAATCCAGCTCCAGCAAGGAAGTCTCTTCGAGTTCCAGCAAGGGTCAATCGTCTAGTTCTAGCAAGGTAAATGTTTCTAGCTCCAGTATAAACATTTTGCCGGAAAGTTCCTCTTCTGCTCAGGTCGTCATCAAGGATCTCTTGCTGATCGACGATGTGGAAGATGGTGATGCAGTCCTTAATACGACTGGTACATGGTATGCCTATACTGACAAGGAACCGGGTGGAAAGTCTTCGATTACGAATGAATATGATGAAACTCTCCCTGGCTATACGGTGGTGTTCCCGGGATCGAAGGATGCTTCCAATGGCACTGAGGGTTTTGTAGGCTTGACCGGAATTCAGTGGGACCAGGCTGCATATGAGGAAGCTCCGTTTGTTGCGCTCGGTCTCAACATGGTTGAAGATACCGCCAAGGGGTATGACTTGAGTAAGTGCAGTGCTCTATCGTACCGTTACAAGGGTAGCCGCCATACATTCAAGGTTCAGGATGGTCAGGTAATGGACTATGCTTACCATCAGGCTTCTGTAGAAGAAGATGCGGCTGAATGGACGACAGTTGTATTTAAATGGAGCGATTTGGCCCAGCCCTCTTGGGGTGTAGAAGTTGTGTTGAATAAGGCTGCTATCAAGAAAATGGCTTGGGAAGTTATTGGCTACAAGGGCTTTAAAGAACAGCCGACAACAGATTACCTCTATGTGGATGATCTCAAGTGCATCGATGATGGTTCTGTCGGAATCCGTATGGCGAACAAGGCTGCGAATAGCCTCAAGCTTAGTGTGAACGGCTCTATGCTGAATGTTGCAACTACCGCAGCAGCTCGCATTCAGGTGTTCGATATGATGGGTAACCTCGTGATGAACCGTGTCGAAAATTCTGCCGGAAATCATCAGGTGTCGTTGGAAGGTATGAACCGTGGCAACTACGTTGTCCGCGTGAAGACCGCAGACGCCGCCCAGACGGCTCGAATCAGCCTCAAGTAACGTTATCGGGATTTTCCAATAAAAAGGCCTCGGCGTTTGCCGAGGCTTTCTCATATAAAAACAAACGTCATTGCGAGCCTCAAAGAGGCGTGGCAATCTAGCTTTGAATTTATTGCAGATCGCGCTGCAGAATTTCGCACTTTTCCTTTTTCCACTCTTCAAAAGTGTCGTCAGCAATATGCTGCTTGGCTTCGCGCATCAGGTGCAGGTAGAAGTGCAGATTGTGGATACTTGCGAGCGTGAATCCGAGGGATTCGCCTGCATGGTGCAGGTGGCGGAGGTACGCGCGGCTAAAATTGCGGCAGCAGTAGCAGTCGCAATTCGGGTCGACCGGCTTGTCGAATTCTTCGGCATGGCGGGCGGCCTTGTAGCGCAGCACACCTTCGCTTGTGAACAGCATGCCGTTGCGGGCGTTGCGGGTGGGCATCACGCAGTCGCACATGTCCACGCCTCGCTCGATGAGCTCCAACAGGTTCCAAGGCGTGCCTACACCCATCACGTAGCGGGCGTGGTCTTGGGGCAAAATGTCGGTGCAGAAGTCGGCAATTTCGTACATGGTTTCGGTGGGTTCGCCTACGGAGAGGCCTCCCATGGCAAAACCGTCGGGGCCGAGCTCTGCAATACGCTCGATAGCCTGCTTGCGCAGGTTCTTATGCATGCCGCCCTGGATAATTCCGAAGAACTGCTGATCGTAACCGTGAATGGGCGGGTGCTCCTTAAGCCATTGCATGGCCTCGGCGGTCCATTTCAAGGTGTAATTCAGGCTATGCTCCGCTTCTTTGGCGGTACTCGGGTACGGAGTGCATTCGTCGAGCGCCATGATGATGTCTGCGCCGATTTCGCGCTGGGCGTTCATGACGCTTGCGGGGCTGAAAAAGTGCTTTGAACCGTCTAAAATGCTTCTAAATTCCACCCCTTCGGGGGAGATTTTGCGTAAATCCTTAAGACTCCAGACCTGGAATCCGCCGCTATCCGTCAAAACGGGGCCGTCCCAAGCCATAAACTTGTGGATTCCGCCCGCTTTTGCGATTCGCGGGGTGGTGGGGCGCAGGTACAAATGGTAGGTGTTTGCAAGGATGATTTCGGCCTTGATGTCCTTAAGCTGCGCAGGAGTGACCGCTTTTACGGTCGCTTCGGTGCCCACGGGCATAAAAATCGGCGTCGTTACGTCGCCGTGATCGGTATGGACCACGCCGAGGCGCGCTTTCGATTTTTTTGAAGTCTTTAGAAGTTCAAAACGGTTCATTGGGTGTAAATTTAGAAAAATTTCCCCGTTGTCAATTTATCCATAAGAATAATCGTGTAAACGCGATTTTTACACAAAAAAGGGGTAGTTTTACCTTTGGATGGGTCTACGTGTTGTAGATTCTTGCGTGTGGAGTGATCAATGGATTACAAAAAGGTGTGGAAAAAGGCCACTTGCCTTGTGGCAGGCCTTGCAGTGTTTGGCTTAGCCGACAACCCGATTTCATCGTATCATTATCTGGCGGACCCCTCTTGTGCTTCCGATGGTGATACCTTCTATATTTTGACGGACGTCGACGACTACAACAATCAAACCAACTGGAACTACGACATTGTCGGTCTTTATGCCTTTACGTCTGAAGACATGAAAAACTGGACCGACCACGGCATGATTTTCCGTTCCAAGCGTGAATTCGGCAACTATCCGAGCAACACTTGGGCATCGGGCATTGCTGTTAAGAATGGCAAGGTCTATATCGTTTACCCCGATGGCGCAAGCGGCGTGGGCATGATTACCGCCCCGGCTATCGACGGCCCCTATACCGACCCTGTCAAGGAAACACATGGCGTCAACAGGATTGCAGGTAGTGGCAGCCTTATCGGTGGCTGCGACGGCATTGCGCACTGCTTTGATCCGGGCATCCTGATTGATGACGACGGAACGGGTTACGTGATTTTCGGTGGTGGCGAAAGCAATAGCCGCCCTTATGGCAACAACTTCGACATTATCAAGTTTACCGAAAGCAATGGCAAGATTACTTTCGACAAGAATTCCCTGAAGAAGGTCTCCTTGCCGAACTCCTTTGAAGCTCCGTATTTGCACAAGAAGGGTAGCACGTATTACCTGAGCTTCAACAACCGTAGCCAGATTATTGACTATGGTATGTCCAACAATATTTGGGGACCCTATGACTTTGTGGGTACGGTTATTCCGGGAATTGCCGGCGTACCTGACGCCCATAACGAAGGCGGAAACAACCATCAGGGCTTCGCTCCGTTTAAGGACAAGTGGTATGCCGTGTACCACGATCGTCGTTTGGTGACTTCCGATAACCACCCGGCTGCAACGACTCAGGCGGGCGTGCGTTCCGAAAATCCGAACTACGAAAACCACAGAAGCGTGTCCATCGATGAACTCACCTGGAGTGGTGACAAGATGAACAAACTGACCTTCACCCGTGAAGGACCGAAGCAAATCAAGAACTTTGACCCGTACAAGACCTACAAGGCAACGACCAGTTCTAAGCAGATGAACATCCGTAGCCGTACCGACTGGACCAAGGGTCAGCCGGTAAAGCACGTGCTTTTGCCGCTTACGAGCCGTAGCGAATCTTGGATCCGCGTTACTGGAGTGGACTTCGGTAAAGGTGCAGAGAATCTCCGTATCAAGGCTGCAAACGTGGGCGAGGGTAACAAGATTGAAATTCATACGGGTAGCGCGAGCGGTACCTTGGCCGGTACTTGCGAACTTGCAAAGACCAGCAACAACATGACCTTCGTCGATAACGATTGCGAAATGAAGGGTCTTACTGGTGTTGTTGACCAGGTATTCTTCGTATTCAAGAATAATGGCAAGGACTCTACCATGGGTATTCTCGAATGGGAATTCCAGGGTACCAAGCGCGAACCTGAACCGCAGACGCCTTTCGGTGGCAAGGCTTGGGCTATTCCGGGCAAGATCGAAATGGAAAACTTCGATGAACCGGGTTACGGTGCTGGCAACGATTCCTACTCCGACAATGATTCCGAAGACCATGGTGCCGAAAGCAATGGTGGCAAGAGCTACCGCGAAGGCACTGGCGTAGATATCTACAAGAAGACCAGCGGTTATGTCGTGGGTTACAACCAGAGTGGCGAATGGCTTGAATACACTGTAGAAGTGGCCGAAGCTGGCGATTACACCATGTATGCGGCTGTGGCTTCTGCCAATGCGACTTCCAGCTTCCAGTTGTCGATTGACGGTGACAATGTTACCGAAGAAATCGCAGTGCCCAAGAATGACGGCGAAGAAAACTACGATGACTACAACAAGGTGTCTGCAAATGTGACACTTCCTGCAGGCAAGCATATTCTTCGCTTTACGGTGACCGGTGACTGGATGGACATTGACTACATCAACTTTGTGAAGGGCAAGAATGCTGAAGATGATTGTCCGATTGGCGGCTGTACTACGGCCATTGGTGGCGTCAAGTTCCAGAACAAGGTTGCCGATTCTTACCGCGTGTTTGACTTGAAGGGCTCTGTACTTGGAACGATCGATTTGGCTCGCACGGGCAACGCTTCTGCAGCCCTCAAGGCCGCTGGTTTCAAGAAGGGCGTTTACATGCTCAAGCATGTGCAGGGCAATAAGACCTTCGTGGTGAACTTCGCCAAATAAGCTTCTTACATACACCTCCAACTAAGTCTCCTCGGTGCTTTGTACCGGGGAGACTTTTTAGACTGTTCGGCTCTGTCTCATAAATGAAATTGTGATATCGCCTCACTCTCGCCATCACGACTCGTTAAGACGAGTCGCTTATGGCTCACGGAGACTGTTCGGCTCTGTCTCATAACTCCTGCCGCAAAATATTAGTTTATAAACGAAAAAAGACTCAGTTTTCACTGAGTCTTTTTTCTGCGGTCGGACAGACTTGAACTGTCATGGGATCGCTCCCACTAGCACCTCAAGCTAGCGTGTCTACCAATTCCACCACGACCGCGGGGTCCTTAGCGGAACGACCCAAATTTAGATTAAATCGCTCCGCTTGTAAAGGGGTAAGGATGAATTTTTTTCAAAAAAATTGAATTATTTTCGCAGTAGTGTCATTCTGAGCGAAGCAACGAAGTTGCGAAGTCGAAGAATCTAGATCTTTCGACTCCGCTTACGCTCCGCTCAAGATGACACTGCTAATTTTCTAGTAATCAGCAACGAGTTTATCGAAGACTTGGCCGCGGACTTTGTAGTTCTTGAACAGCCCGAAACTTGCGCAGGCGGGGCTCATGATGACGGTGCCGCCTTCGCCGATTTGCAAACTGTCTGCAAATGCTTCTTCTAGAGTGGGGAAGATGTTTGCGGTGACTTTGAGCCCGGCCTGCTGCAAGGATTCCAGCATGCGTTGTGCAGTAGCGCCGATGAGCGCGATACGCTTCAGGTTCGGGCGGTCATTCACCAGAATCTGCGAGAGTTCGGTAAAGTCTGCATTCTTTTCGGAACCGCCGAGAATGAGCGCGAAGGGGCGCTTCATGCTGGCCGTTGCGGCGATAGTCGCATCGGGGCGGGTGGCGTAGCTGTCGTTAAAGAATTCGATGCCCTTCTTCTCGCCCTTGAACTCCATGCGGAAGGGGAGCGTCTCGTAGCTCTTCAGGGCTTCGAATGCATCGGCCACCTTGATTCCCAGGGCCTTGCAAGCGAGCGTTGCTGCGGCCATGTTTTCCAGCTGGTAAATGCCGCGTACCTTGCAATCCGAAAGGAACAGTTTTTCGCCGTCAATCAGGAGTGTGGCGCCGTCAATGACTGCGTCTCCATCGCCCGCACTCGGACCGTCTTTAAGGCTGACTGCATACTTGGTCCCAGCGGGGCTTTCTGCTGCAATCTTTGCGGTGGGAGCCGCATCCTTAAGGTACACGCAGGTACCGGCACGCTTTTGCCAACGGACCAGGTTCGCTTTCGCGTCCCGGTATTCTTCTACAGTCTTATGCCAGTCGAGGTGCTCCGTGGAAACACGCAGCACCACGCCCACATCCGGCGACAGCGACAATGTCATCAGCTGGAAACTCGAAAGTTCCAAAATGCTCACTCGGTCTGCCGTTTCCGTTTCGAGTAAGTCCAGCGCCGGCACACCGAAGTTGCCGCCGATTTCATTGTTCACGCCGCACTTCGTCAAAATGTGGCTGATCATGCTCACGGTAGAGCCCTTGCCCAGCGTGCCTGTAACGCCAACAACCTTCTTGGATTTAGTTTGTTCTAAAAACAGCTGAATCTGGCTAGTCATCAGGCCGCCGTTCATCTGAAACTTGAACAGCTCCTGGCTCATCGGGTAAACACCTGCGGAACGCACCACGGTCACGCAATCCTTAAGACCGTCCAGGTAGCTTTCGCCGGAACTTACCTTCACGTTCACGCCGGCGGGCACTTCCGGCAAATTCACCGGGTTCTTGTCCATCACCACGATGTCCTTGACTCCGTTACGAACAAGATAATTGAATGTGCTCTGGCCTTCGACGCCGAAGCCCAAGACTCCGACCGGTGCGACTAATGTATTCTGCATATAAAACCTCGGGAAAGAAATTAAAAAAATCCGCCCTTTTCACAAGGGCGGACTTCGTAATGCGGTCGGACAGACTTGAACTGTCATGGGATCGCTCCCACTAGCACCTCAAGCTAGCGTGTCTACCAATTCCACCACGACCGCAGGCTGTTGGCGAGCCTAAGCTTCGCCAAACAAAACCTTATTCAGCTGCGGGAGCGGCCGGAGCTTCGGTAGCCGGAGCAACATCGGCGGCCGGTGCAGCGGGTGCTGCAAAGTCAGCCGGAAGAGCCGGTGCCGGAGCGGTCTGCTGGGCAGCGTTTTCGCGGGTAGCCTTCTGCATCGAAGATTCTTCGACAGCCTGATCCTGCTTGGCAGTGATGAGACCGAGAGCGAAAACCACGATGAAGAAGATAACGGCCACGACACGGGTCAACTTCTGGATGAAAGTCGCGGCACCTGCGGTAGAGAAGGCAGACTGGGAAGTCATGCCGCCGAGACCTGCGAGACCGCCCATCTTGTCGTTCTGAACCAGAACGAGCAACATGAGGAAGAGGCACAGGAACACGTGGAGGACGATACCAATCCAAAAGAGAGTTGTCATAGTCGTTTTACCTTGGTTTTAAGTTTTAATTAGCGAGCTTCCGCTGCGTCGATGATTTCCTTGAAGGTGTTAGCCTTGAGGCCTGCACCACCGATCAAACCACCGTCGATGTCCTTCTGAGCGAGGAGGCCGGCAGCGTTGGCACCCTTCATGGAGCCGCCGTATTGGATGCGCATGCCTTCAGCAACGGCTTCACCGTAGATTTCCTTAACAACGGAGCGAGCGTAGGCCTGAGTGTCCTGAGCCTGTTCGTCGGTAGCGGTAACGCCAGTACCGATTGCCCAAACCGGTTCGTAAGCGAGCACGCACTTGGCTGCGTCTTCAGCAGAAACGTCCTTGAAAGCGCCCTTGATCTGGAGGCCGAGGACTTCCTTCAAGATGCCACCGTTGCGCTGGTCGAGAGTTTCGCCAATGCAAATGATCGGCTTCAGGCCGGCTTCGAGGGTCTTCTTGACCTTGAGGTTCACAGTTTCTTCGGTTTCGTGGAAGTACTGACGCTGTTCGGAGTGACCGATGATGATGTATTCAGCACCGATTTCCTTGACCATGTCAACAGAAACCTTACCAGTGTATGCGCCCTGGTCCTTCCAGTGAATGTCCTGGATGGCGAGCTTCACGTTGGAACCCTTGATGACGTCGGCGACCTTGGCAGCGGCGAGGTAAGTCGGGGCGATGACCACTTCGGTCTTCTTCACGTCCTTGACGGCTTCCACGATATCCTTAGCGAGCTGAATGGATTCGCTAACGGTCTTGTTCATCTTCCAGTTACCAGCGATGATATACTGACGCATAATTAACTCCTTGAGAGGTTTAAAATTTAACGCGCCTAAATTTAGTAAAAAAAGACCGCCCCCGGTAGTCCGAGGGCGTATCTTTTCGCATAAATCGTTTATGTCATTCCCGCAAAAGCGGGAATCTCTACTTAAATTAGTAGTTAGAGGAATGCTTGGAGGTCGGAGCCGGAGATCCACCGTAGCGGTCGCCTTCGATCTTTTCCAGGATCCATTCTTCTTCGTAGCCCTTCAAGCGAGCCTGGTCGGGGTGCTTCCAGAAAAGGCGGGTAATGAGTTCGCCTTCGCGGGTGTAGTATTCCCACACGCTCTGCTTTTCGGTAGTTCTTTCGTGATCAGGGGGGCCCCACAAGAGGTTCACCATATCATTGGTCATGCCTTCTTCGATATAGCCCTGCTTGAACACGTCCTTCAGGCGCTTGTCGATACCCATGCTTTCCTTGACGGCAAAGTATTCGCGTTCGTATTCGTTGCGACCTTCGCCGCGTTCAATCAGGATGGGGGAGGAATAGCGGTTTGAGCAGGCCCAGAACATCAGGGCGCTTATGCCAAGCACGCAAATATGAGAGAGCTTCATAGTGACTCCTATAAATTAATGCCTACAAAATAAGAATTTATGGCGCAAATGGGGAAAATATTTTAAATTTTATTCCGAAATGACTTATTTTAAGAAATTATTGGCCTTTTCTATAATTTTTTTTACTTGTAACGTCGCGTCTTTTGCCGATGGTTTCAATGAAAATGCGAATTTTGGATTCCGCTATGGACCCAACCTCTCCTGGAGCTTGCTAGGGAATACGCCGTTCGTGTGGGGACAGTGGCTGCCTCAGGCTACCGGCATGCTTCATTACACCTGGCTTGAACCTCTCGATGAATTGGCGTATGGTGAACGCTTGGAAAGCCTGCCCTCTTACTTGCGCATGGATGCCGCCATCGAAATTTCTCCGTTCTATGCAGGCTATCTGGCGGGTATCGGTATTCGCCCCTTCAAGACCAATCCGCAAATCGAAGCGAATGTGGTCTACGAAAGCTATCTCTACATGCGTTCGAACCTGGAAATGGTCACCGCCGAAGTGGAGGGCGAGGGACGTATTGCCGAAAGCTGGAATGCGGACTATGTAGTGGACAATATCTATAAGGATGATGCCGCCTTTGACTACACCCAGTTGATCGATATGGCCTTTAGTATGAGCTATTCCTTGCCCAGAGGCTCCGTTCTGGGATTGAAGTTCCACTATATTCTAATGGATGTCAGTACCGATTTCGAGGGCAAGAGCTACGATTATCGCAGGAATATCCCCGTGTTTAACCGAGATTTCTTGCTGGCGTTGGATGCCTACGGCCGAGTTCCCCTGACAAACCATTTTGCGGCCATTTTCGAATCTAATTTCTACAAGACCGGTTTCCTGCGCGAAAAGAATACCGTCCGAAAGGAATCCCTCGGTTACGGCAAGGCGATGCTTGGTGCCCATTTCTTCTGGAAAGATGGGTTGCAGAATATTATCTTGGAAGTGGGTGGCTGGAAGCGTACCGAAGAACGTTTCTACGGCGGATCACTCGCGCAGCAGTTCCTGGTTCAGCTTGAGTATCAGGGGTATTTTTCTTTCCCCTTTCACAGGAATTTTTCTGAATAAATCCGGCAGTGGCGGTTTCGGCTTGCCCTCGACGCTGTTCTTGAGCGGGTCGGCCTGCAGTGCCTGAATGGTGTAGGCGGAACGGATCCAGAGTTCGCCGCTGTATTTTTCGCTTTCCAGCTTGACCAGGGTCGGCAGCATCTCGCCGGAGTAGTTTTTCCACTGGCGAATCCAGAAGTTACGCTTTTCTTTGCGGGCGCCGTTCATTGTCACCTTGGACGGTTGCGGCAGGCTGTCTGCCACAAGACTCCACCAAGCCATAGAGAAGGCGGTTGAAAGGATGTTGGGCTTCTGAATGCTGGAATCCCTGCACAGGAACTGTCCGTTGGCCAGGAGCTCCATGTCGTCTAGTTTAAGCGGTGTTTCGCCGATGTTTTCTTTCAGGTGGTGGGTTCCCAGCTGGCGCTTGACCTTGATATCGGGAAATTCCATGTAGCGGTATTCACCTGCGGTCACGAAGTTGAATTTCGGAACGTCCGGCTGGTTTACGAAGAATGTATCCAGGGCTTCGGGGTGGTGTCGCCATTCCACATCGAGACTCACTCGGGACATCTTCTCGTTCACGAAGAAGCCTTCAATGTTTACCACCATGGGGCTGCTCAGCAAAAAGTGCGGGCAAGATGTCTGGGCTTGGCTGAATACCGCCACTCCAGCAATCGCTATCATTGCACTTCTTATTTTGTTGAACATGATTATAAGATAGAAAAAAAGGAAAACCCCGACCCATCCCAATGGCTAAAGGATAGGCCAGGGTTTGTTGCTCTTCAGGAAGAAAAATGCTTGGATAGGGGACTATGCGTCGTCGCTTACGCTGACTTCGCTGTCGTCGTCAGCTTCGATGGCATCGCCTTCGTTTAGCTTGAACAGTTCAACGTCCTTCATGCTTTCACGAATCTTGGCTTCGATTTCGTTGCAGAGTTCCACGTTGTCCTTCAGGAACAGGCGGGTGTTTTCACGACCCTGGCCGATGCGTTCGTTGTTGTAGCTGAACCAGGAACCGCTCTTCTGGATGATGTCGAGTTCGGTAGCGAGGTCGAGGATCGATGCTTCGCGAGAAATGCCGCAGCCGTAAAGGATGTCGAATTCGCACTGGGTGAACGGGGCTGCCACCTTGTTCTTCACAACCTTCACGCGGGTGCGGTTACCGATGACTTCTTCGCCGTCCTTGATGGCGGCGATGCGGCGGATATCGATACGCTGGGTGGCGTAGAACTTCAGGGCGTTACCGCCGGTGGTGGTTTCGGGGTTGCCGAACATCACGCCAATCTTCATACGCAGCTGGTTGATGAACAGCATGCAGGTGTTGGACTTCGAAAGGATGCCGGTGAGCTTACGCAGGGCCTGGCTCATGAGGCGGGCCTGCAGACCTACGTGGTTGTCGCCCATTTCGCCGTTGATTTCGGCCTGGGGCACGAGGGCTGCCACGGAGTCAATCACGATGATGTCGATGGCGCCGGAGCGGACGAGGGTTTCGGCGATATCGAGTGCCTGTTCACCGGTGTCCGGCTGCGAAACCAGGAGGGATTCGATGTCCACACCGAGCTTGCGGGCGTAGACTGCGTCAAAAGCGTGTTCTGCGTCGATGAAGGCTGCCACACCGCCAAGCTTCTGGGCTTCGGCAATGGCGTGCAGGGTCAAAGTCGTCTTACCGGAAGATTCCGGTCCGTAAATTTCGATAATGCGGCCGCGAGGAAAACCTCCGACGCCAAGAGCCATGTCGAGTTGGATGCAACCCGTAGGAATGACGGGAATGTCTTCGACGGGCTGCTGGCCGAGAGCCATGATGGAACCTTTACCATAATTCTTTTCAATTTGTGCGATGGCGGCTTCTACTGCCTTGGCCTTGTCTGCGGAAAGGTTGCTAGTCGGGGTGTTTGTTGTTTTCTTAGCCATTTTGGACTCCATTTTGTTTTTTCGTTTTTAAATATAACATTTAGTGTTCACTTGTGCAAGTGCTTTTTTGGTTATTCAACAAAAAAAGTAGCTTGCCCAATACACTATACACGCTTTTTTCGCGCACCTCGGTACGATTTCCTTCGAAAATTTTACAAAAAGCCTCATTTTGCAAACTATTGGCGACAGCCATCCATACCGTACCGACAGGTTTGCCGGGTTCTGCCCCGGTGGGGCCTGCGATTCCGGAAGTGGCTATTGCCCATTCGCAACCGAACTTTTTGCGGGCGCCTTCGGCCATGGCTTTAACCGTTTCGGCCGATACTGCCCCCTCTGTTTCGAGTACCTGGTGCGGGACACCGAGCAGGGATTCCTTGATTTCGTTCTGGTAGGCGACAATGCCGCCGGCCAGAATGGCGGAACTCCCCGGGATATCTACAATGTGGCTTGCCACAAGGCCGCCCGTGAGCGATTCGGCGGTGGCCATCATTTCACCACGTTCCAAAAGCGCTTTCTGGATTGCTTGTGCAAGTGCCTTGGTGCTCATTTCGATATCCGTTTCGTGTGTCATACTGTTTCCTTTACGTGTTCAAATATACATAAAGATTGTGTCATATTTTGACAATGGAGCCGATCTGCCAAAAAAGTAGAAAAAAAGTGCGATTTCTTTCGTCTTTTGTCTCTCGTCTCTCGTCTAAATTCTATCTTTCCCTGCAATGAAATTTCGGTCGTTTGTTCTAGGCGTTATTCTGTCGGTGCTGTTTGCAGTTCCGCTTTTTGCCGACGACAGTGTGGCCGAAAACGTTGTAGAACAGCCCGCGGAAGTCGGGGCTGTGCCTGATTCTATAGTGGCTGCAGATCCGTTGCAAAAGGGAAAGACTGGCATTACCGCTATCGACACGCTCTCTGTAAACGAATGGGATATTCCCACCAAGCGCAATTCCCTTGCCATGACCATGCTTTTTGCCATTTTCCCGGGTGGCGGTCAGTTTTATACGGAACATTATGTGCGTGGTGGCTTTATCACGGGTATAGAACTTTTGCTCCTGTACGAGGTTACGGCGAACAAGAGCTACCAGCATCGTCGTGTGCTCGAACAGGCTCAACCGCTGCGTGATTCCGTAGCGTTCTATACCAACAAGGTCTTGCGCGAGAAAAACCGCGATAGTCTTGCGTACTATCACGAAAAAAGAACCGAGTTTATTGGCCGCGTCCACGAAAAGAGCGACAAGAAAATGGAACAGGAAGACTTGCGAAAGGCAGAGACCGCCTGGATGTATGGCCTTTACCTGTATAGCTTCTTTGATGCCTTTGGAATCTGGTACAATAATAATTACCGTAGCGTTGAACTCAAGAGTATGAAGACGGCTTTGCTGTGGTCCATTATCCCCGGTTTTGGACAGATGTACAACCGTGAGTTCGGCAAGATGGGCCTATTGTACATGGCGTTCATCGGTTCTGCTACCAGTATCTGGACTTCCCAGAATATGGTGGAATATTACTTGGACCGAAAGCATATCGTGGAACAAGAAAGTACCACTTCCGAAGAATACGAACGTGTTGCTGAACGTGTGACCTATTACCGTAAGAACCGCAACCAGTACATTTGGGCGATTGCTTTACTTTATTTGTATTCCGTGGGCGATGCCGCTGTCGATGCCTTGCTCAGTGACTTCGACAACCCCATGCACCTGGCCGTTTTACCGCGTCTCGAAGGCGGCGTCCAGGCCCTTATGACTTTCGACTTTTAAATTATTTTGAAATAAAATAGGCGGTCTTTGACCGCCTGTACATACTCCGCTTGGCGGAAAAGACAAAAGAAAACTACAACATTTCAACTTCAGTTGCAGTAAGTCCAGAAACAGCTACGATTTTCTCCGTAGAATCACCCATGGCCTTAAGAGCCTTCGCCATTTCGCAAGCTTTTTTCCGTTCGCCAATGGACTCGCCTTTTTCGCGGGCTCGGATTTCGGTACTCGCAAGGATGATTTCGTAATCTTCTTTCATCGACATGGCGTTCTCCTGGTCAGATAGAAGTGCTTCGTCTGCATTGTCCACACGGATGCGGTCAAGAGCCTCTTCGATTATTTCGCTGCCGAAGTTCGGCAAATCGTCACTATCTCCGGCATGATTGAGCAGGTACAACCACGCATCCAACGAACCGGAAACTTCTTCGACAGACTTCTTGAAATTGGGCAGGCTAAAGAAAATATACCTATTTTTCGGAAAAACCGGTGCAGAGGTTCCATTCTTTACAGCACTTTTGCTGTAGATTGCCCATTCGTCCACATATTCATCCTTTGCTCCCGGCAGTTCAAAGTTGCAGATCCAAATGGAAATTGTCTCAGGCAACTCGTAAAGCCTCTTTTTCTTTTCCTTCTTGGAAAGAGCCTTATATTCTGCGGAAAGCTCCATTTCTTTTTTGCCCTTGATAATAAGGAACGCCTTGTAGAGGACAATACGGTCGGCGAAAAACTCATGTTCAAGGTTCTGCATTTCGATATTCAGAAAGCGCCCCGTTCCCGTCGTAGCAAAAACATCCAGGATAATCTTTTTCCTTTGCGGGACTCGGAAACGAAGTTCCTTGTCAAAGGTGAAAGACAAGTTCCTGATTTTATCTTCGCCGTCCAATTCGAGTACGCCGTTCAGAAAATCTTTCAGGGCGTCTTCGCTATCAAAGAGTTCCTTGAAAGCGGGATCCAGCCGCGGATCGAGATAGGTCTGGTTTGCAAACGTTTCTGAGAGCGGAGGCTTTCGCTGCGCAGCACCGCAGACATTGTGATTCATTTTTTTATTCATGTACGGTATTCCTTTGATAAAAAAAGACATCCATTTTTCTGGATGTCACCGTACATTCTTAAAACTGCACCTGAAATGTAGAACAAACCTAAATTCTGGCAAGAGCTAGTTTGTAAAACTTGCGTAAAAAGTACAGCGTCCATCATCATTACCGGCAAGGCGAGCGATGCGGAAACATGCTCGCATGTTTCCATATCCGAGCCGCAGCGGAAAGCGCTTTAGCGCAAGCGCGGTTCTAAAGCCTCAGTAGCGTGCAAGCGAGTGTCGCGACCACGCTAGCGTGGGCATGATTGAGCGCCGCCGCAGACGCCGTTAGGCGTCCATTTTATAATTATTGCGGCGATTCTTCTTGTTATTCTTCTTATTTACAGACATAGGTTCTCCTACCAAGTTAAAAGTTTGCTAAGTGTGCACCCCTGCGCACACTCATTTTCAAATTTCATGTTTAAAATTTTATAAGGCTACTTCCAAAGAGAGTCTTCGTAGTCTTCTACACAACGGATGGAAGCTGCATAATCCTTGCGGACATTAGCTTCATCATGTCTTGTTCCTACTATTTCACGGCTTTTCGCACCGACATCATCATACTCGTCC
>JBGUWV010000107.1:0-2368 GCA_045221475.1 Fibrobacter sp. | reverse complement strand
ACCAGTAGAACGCTTACCGTAAACGAGAGACTTCTCTGGCACGGATGCAGTAATATCCTCGAACGTGCCAATAACCTTGTGTCTTTGTCCCGGAGTAACCGGTTTTAATTTACGTACTGCCATTTCTTATTAAATATTGCTGTAAAAATCAATTGTCTCGCCCTCCTTCAGAGTGACGATTGCTTTCTTGAACGCGGGCTTCTGGCCTTTCACAAGACCTGCCTTCGTATAGCGGCTTGAACGCTTGCCAGCGTAGCGAGCCGTGTTCACGTCCATCACTGTAACCTTATAGGTGTCCTCGACCTCTTTCTTAATCTGGAGCTTGTTAGCCTCGGGACGCACCACGAAACCGAAACGGTTTTCCTGCTTCTCAGTGATTTTGGTCATCTTCTCAGTGACCAGGGGCTTAATGATAAACTTCATATCTCAATTCTCCTTTTTACTTGTTTAAGATTCCGTCGATTGACTCCAGCGACTTTTCAGTCACAACAAGCACATCAGCATTCAAAACCTTATAAGCATTGAGTGCCGACGCAGTCATAACTTCAGCGCGCTGCAAGTTACGAGCCGACAAATATACGTTTTTATTCACTTCCGGCAAAAGAAGGAGAGACTTTGCATTCTCGATTTTCAGATTTTTAGCAAAGTTTACGAATTCTTTAGTCTTCGGAGCCTCGAAGTTGAAGTCCTCGACGACGATGATTGCATTCTCCTGAGCCTTGTACGAGAGAGCAGACTTGCGAGCCAGCACCTTCACCTTCTTGTTCAGCTTCTGGCTGTAGTCGCGGGGCGTCGGGCCAAACACGCGGCCACCACCCTTCAGCACGGGCGACTTGATGTCACCACGACGGGCACCGCCACCACCCTTCTGACGGATGAGCTTGCGGGTCGAACCGGTGATTTCACTTCTTTCCTTCGATTTAGCCGTACCCTGACGCTGGTTGGCAAGATACTGCTTCACAGCGAGATACAGAACGTGGTCATTAGGTTCGATTCCAAAGATGGCCTCGTTCAGAGTTACCTTTCTTCCGGTCTCCTGACCGTTGATGTTCAATACACTAACTTCCATCTTACTTCTGAATTAATACGGTTGAACCATTGCATCCGGCACAGCTGCCCTTCACGAGAAGCAGGTTGTGCTCCGGAATCACCTTTAACACTCTGAGATTCTGGGTCGTCACACGGTCGCCACCCATCTGGCCGCCCATGCGCATGCCCTTAAACACCTTAGCGGGGTACGAGCAGGCACCGATAGAACCCGGCTTGCGGGCACGGTCGTCCTGACCGTGAGTAGCCTGACCTACACCACCGAATCCATGGCGCTTCACAACACCCTGGAAACCTTTACCTTTCGAGGTACCAACAACGTCGACAAACTCAGCATCGCCGAACAGATCGACGGTGATAGTGTCACCGAGGTTGTACTCCTCGTCAAACTTGAACTCGGCCAAGTGGGCCTTTGGTGTCGTACCAGCCTTCTTGAACACACCCATCATAGGCTTCGTGGTGTTCTTTTCCTTCTTCTCACCATAAGCCAACTGCAGGGCTGCATAACCATCCTTCTCGACGGTCTTCACCTGAGTAACAACACAAGGACCAGCTTCGATAACAGTACACGGTACATTCTTACCGTCGGCACTGAAAACGGAAGTCATTCCGATTTTTCTTCCAATTAATCCTGGCATTTCAGTTAAAAATTAAATAATAAAATGTGAATTATATTCTGTTTCTTTTTAAGCGTCGCACTTTCTCGCACACACAAACCCGCTTAAAAAGAAACACTCGCTTCTTCGCAATTGAAGGCTAAGTCGCTCTCTTTCAGGGTATTGATAGCTTTCGAGCCAGCGCAATACGCTTTTTGCGGGTGCAAAGGTACAACTTTTTTACCATTCCACCAAGCCTTACTATCTCCAAAAATGCAGATTTACGGATTTTTAACATATTTAGCAGTCGCGGAGCAATTCCATCTCAAACAAAAAGCGATGGAATCGCAGGCAAAGATCAATGGAATTGCAAGCATAGAGCAATGAGATCGTAAGCTAAGAGCAATAGAGTCTCACGACAAAAGCTATGGAGCTGCAATCAGAAAGCAATGCTGCCTAACTTGCGCCGTAATACTGCCACATTTGTGCAGCAATGCTGCCTAACTTGTGCAGCAATGCTGCCGAAGTTGTGCAGGATAGCTGCCTAAATTGTGCAACAATGCTGCACAACTTGTGCCAGGCTGCTGCACAAATTCTGGCACTGCGTGGAACTTGACCTGCAAATTGTACTTTAACGATTTTAGTTGAGTACTTCGAGTCTTATTTGTATTTTCGATTGACTTTGGTTAATACTTATTGTTAATCTCAGTTGACTGTTGTTGTTG
>JBGUWV010000106.1:0-23983 GCA_045221475.1 Fibrobacter sp. | reverse complement strand
TATTCTTATCGAAGAATTCATGGGCGATTTCCCGCTGTGGCTCGCTCCGGTTCAGGCCCGCGTGCTCCCGATTTCCGAGAAGTTCGTGGACTACGCAAAGCAGGTCGAGAAGGAACTCGTGAACGCCGGCGTCCGCGTGGAAGTCGATGAGTCGAACGAGAAACTCGGCTACAAGATCCGCCAGTGCGAACTCCAGAAGGTGCCTTACCTCCTGATCGTCGGCGAGAAGGAAGTGGCCGATGGCGTTGTGTCTGTGCGCCGTCGTAAAGAGGGTGACAAGGGTTCTATGACCGTTGCCGACTTCCTCAAGATGACGGAAGAAGACCGCAAGGTCGTCCGTTAATCAATAATCGAATGTTATTCGCAAACGTAGGTTCCTTCGAGCCTACGTTTTTTTGTGCGTAAGGAAGGCGATTACCGCCCAAGCCGAGTGTCGCGACGGGGTGCTTGCACACCGGCATGAGCGAGGCGAGCGGGAAGGACTCCGAAGGAGTCCCCAAGGGTCAGATGACCGTCGCTCAGTTCTTGGAAATGACCGACGACGACCGCAAGGTCGTTCGATAGTGGGCCCTATCGGTCGCCTTGTAGGCTCCCTCCAGGGTGACATCCGGTAAAATTAAAACGCAGACTCGATTGAGCCTGCGTTTTTCATATTCTTCAATCAAGTAAGCGGACTTACTTTTTCCCGGCTTTCGTTGCGGCAGGCTTTCCGGCAGCAGCCTTCAGCTTCTTGAATTCCGCCTGAGCCTTGCGCATGTCGGCCATAAACGCTTCGTTTGTATGCAAGCTCGGGTAGGCGCCCGAGACTATCACCTTGGAGGCATCCACGTCGCTTTGCCAGTGGAACCCCGCAATCACGCGGCTCTGTCCCCATTCGTAGGCGTATTTCAGCAGGGCATCCTGGGCGGCGGGATTCACTTCAATCAGCAACAGGGCCATGGCCCACGCACGAGCGGTATGTCCCGACGGGAATGATCCGTTTGTTCTTAGTCTTTCTTCTTCGGCAGGGACAAGCGTCGGTTCGTTAAAGCGGTCATAAGGGCGACGCCTCATGTAGTGCCTTTTGGCCTTGCTCCCCACTTTTCTAAGCGTCAGGACTCCGCGTTCAAGCAGGTTCATAATGGCAGGCGTCTTCTTTGCCGATATTTCCATCCCGAAAGGTTCACTGAACATTGCAGCCATTTCTTCAATGGTTTCTGCCGCCTGTGCCACCGCAAGGGCTGCGCGAGCAGAATCCTTGCGCATCGATTTACCCCACATGTACTGCGAGATGTCGTACATGAACTGCGGCGACATGGTATCAGGGGGTGCAGGGTAATAGTTCAGCGCGTCCGGAAGCGCATCCGCTTCCACATAGGGTTTGACATCGGCAGCAAAACTGCACAGGGCAGCCCCGCAAAGGGCGATTGCAACTAAAGTTTTCCTAAAAACGTTCATGCAACAAAGATAATTATTACATCACGTAAGGACGCACCTGCTTATATATCAGCTTGCGTTCAGGACCCATGACCTTAAATTCGATATCAAGCGCGAAGGCGTCCGGATACTCATTATAGAGCCTCGCAAAATACCTCTGAATCTTCTGAACCGTCAGATACAACTCATTGATTTCCTTATCCGTAAGAATCAGCGCATCTGGGCTAAGCGTCGAATGTTGCAACAGTACGCTTTGCACGCCGAGTCCGGCGGAAGGAATAATCGAGATAATTTCAGGGCGTTCGCCACCTTCGGGATTGGTAATGGAAGTTTCGCCGAGCTGGATATTCGCGTAAATTCCAGCGACGGAAAAATCCGCGATATTCTGCGTAATGATAACGCCATTCGCAACCTCGTCAGGGAAAGCTTCGTGGACAGCCACCGCCATCTGCACCGACATGTGGTCAATGTTCCAGAGGGAGCGTTCTTCGAACGCCTTGAAACTCCACACAGACGCCCACACCTTGCGAATTTCGTCGGAAGGCAAATCCTTTTCTCGACGGGTTGCCTTCACGGACTTGTAAAGCCCAGCCCCGTTAAAGTCCGCCAAATCCTCGGAATTGGTGCTAGAACGCAGGCGCACACCGGCATCACCATAGAGCTCATACACCTTCGCATCCAGCGCATTGCCAAATTCGGCATTAACAGGAATATGCTTGAACATGTAGCGGATATTGTCGAGACCCGCTTCACGCAAGCGCGTATCCGTTTTGAATTTTTCATTGTCAATGACAGCCGTAATGTAGTCGCGAAGCGTGGATTCCTTATTAGCAACGCAGATATCGCGAACTTGCTTGCAAATGCCCGGCGCACGACCTTCCTTACCGCAATCGCTGAAGGACTTTTCGCAAAGTTTTTCAGTCACTTGCGCATAATTCAGGAAGTTGCTGTAATGGTAGAACGGCACCGCGAATCCGTCGGGAGAATTTTCAGGCAATAGCTTATGGAGTTCCGCAAGATTAGCCGCCTTCACGCCCACAGACTTTGATGATTTAAAGCTAAGGTCCACAAAATCGACCAACCCCGAATCAGACAAGTCGAATGAAAGTTTCATCGGCTTTTTCGCATTCTTATTCCAGAAGGTCTGAGCTTCTTCAAGAGTCGCGAGTTCAACCGTATAGGCATTCGATTTCACGGTCAACTTCACCAACTTTCCGCAAAGCTTAAGCAAACTATCCGGCAGTGCATTCCCGTTAAAGGCGATATTCGGCGTCTTGCGAGCCTTTGCAGCCAGGTTCACATGAGAAAGCGGAGTCTGCGCATCTTTGCTGATAGTCGCCGCGACCAACGGAATCTCCGCCGGGAGCGTTTCAAGAATCAAGATATCATGCACCGAGACAATCGCCGTGTCGAGTTCTGCCGCAGTCAACTTTACCAGCGTTCCGTAGGCAGTTCCCGTATTCATAATCTGGAGCGGAATATCACCGAACAGATCCGCATGCGTGTAAACAGGGACATCCGCCTTCTTAAATTCAGCATCATATTCTGCAGCAGCCTTTTCTGCGGCACCGCCCGAAGGCATATAGAACAGACGATTCTTCTCCGACGCAGAATCCAAGAACAACATGCGGCTTTCAATCAACTTGTGTGCCGCAGCCACCTGCTTAGGCGAAATGCAATCCGTCGGGAAGAATGTAAGCGCCACCATAGAATCAATCGACGCATAATACACAAGCGTTCCCGCAACTGTATTCTTCGCCGTATCATAGTAGGCTTCATTTTCGAAATCGGCAAGCGAACTCGGGTCATGCAGCACCGCCCGCGCAAAATCATAATGCAGCAGACGCACCTTCGTGTTCATAAAATGAACGACAGCGCTATCCGAATTGAAATCGGTAATAATAAACTTCACCAAATAGCTAGAACCCATCTCCGTCTTGGAGG
Organism: Fibrobacter sp.; assembly: GCA_045221475.1. Classification (GTDB taxonomy): domain Bacteria; phylum Fibrobacterota; class Fibrobacteria; order Fibrobacterales; family Fibrobacteraceae; genus Fibrobacter. Next base: position 20,623 of record JBGUWV010000106.1, on the reverse strand, counting down.
GGTAAGCCATCTTGCGGAAAGCCTCGTAGCCGTCTTGCTTATAGAAGCCCGTCCATTCGTCGTTATTCTGGACAAAGACAGGCTGCGGGTCCGGCAATGGATCATCACGGCGGTTCGGATCTACGGGAGAACTGCTATTGGAGCAAGCCCATAAAACCGCAACAACCGCGATCAAGACATACTGCCACGCGCTACGACGCATCAACACGCCCCGTAATTATTCTGCCGGATCCGGGATTCGGTTATCACCCATGCAGAGTTGGAATGTATCGGTAAAGTCGTCAAACTTGCCATTTTCATCGGCAGCGCGGCACACGACCGGCAATTTTCTCGAGCTGCTAATATCGGCATCAAGACCACAACCATCTTCAATAACTGTCTTGCCATCGGCTTCATAAACAATGAGGCAATCCATTTCCTGGCAGCTGCGACCGCCCCAGCCGTATGAGGAATGGTTGTATTCAAAAACTTTGCCGTCGTAGGTAAAGCGGATACGGTCATTGTGGTGGTTGCCACCCCAATCGTAGCTTACATCATTCAGCGTCTTATACTTGCCATTGACATAGAAAACAGCCGTATCTATACTCATTACAGGAATCATGCCGAAGCGCGCCTGGCACGAGGTCGGGGACTCCTGTACATAGACATAGCCTTCATCACCATCATACTTGAAAGAGCAAATCCAATCTACTTGATCAAATTTTTCTTCCCAGTCCAAATCGGAACCCTTTGGCGGCTTGCAAGTATAGATTTCTCTCTTCGGCACGCGCGTCTTGAAAATTTTAGTCGGGTCGGTTAAAGCTTCGCTAGAAGAGGAAGAAACCGATGAACTCGAAGATATCGAAGTCTCTTCGCTAGAGCTGGATGTATTTTCGGGGTCGTCGCTACTTGCACTAGAAGAATTGTCGCCACAGGCAGCAAGGAAAAGCAAAGAACAGATAGGGAGTAATTTAAAGATTGTCATAACAAAAATATACCTTGTTTATACATAAACGGCAATGTAACCACAGAAGACCTGATTTAAAATGCAAAATTCCGTGTCTATCGTCACAGGGAATAAACTCTTACAACCAATGACAAACGCAGACCCGATTGAGCCTGCGTTTGTCCAATAATTATTTGTCTATCAAAGCGAATCAGTGCGAAACCACCTTGGGGCGGCCACTCTGCAATTTCATGAGCAAATCGGCGACCTCATTCCAATGATCCAGCACAACCTTACCGATTGCCGGGTCGTACATCACGCCCAAGTTTTTTTCAATTTCATTGCGGCAGTAATCCAGCGACAAGGCATCGCGGTAAACACGCTTGCTCGTCATCGCGTCAACAGAGTCTGCAATGGCAATAATTCGGGCGCCGATAGGAATTTCTTCGCCCTTCAGGCCTTCGGGGTAACCGCGGCCATCAAAGCGTTCATGGTGGTGAAGCACAATCTGCACCAGTTCGTGGGTGTAGTTGGACTGCATCAGAATCTTCGCTCCAATCACCGGATGCTGCTTAATAATCGAGAATTCTTCATCCGTAAGTTTGCCGGGCTTGCCAAGCACATTGTCGCTAATGCCCATCTTACCGATATCGTGCAAGTGCGCCGCATGGGTAATCAACGAGACAGAGCCTTCCGAAAGGCCCAGCAACCTTGCAATCTGTTCAGAGAAGGCCTTCACACGGTCGGAGTGATGCGCCGTATAAGAATCCTTCGCTTCTTCCACCGTGATCAAGCAAGAAATCAAGTCCTTGAGATTCTGGTTTTCGTTATTTTCCACCGGCTTGTGGTAACGCACCTTGTCTCGGTACATGTTCAAGTCGGCTTCCATTTTCCAGTCGCTTATAGACTTGCGAACGCCGGAATCGCTACGCAGGCGGCTTTCGCCCACCGCAATGGACAAGTGGTACAAAGCGTCCTTGTTGTATTCTTCAATGCTTTTCTGCAAATTGGTATACAGCAAGAACATGGAATCCAGCGGGGCACGTGTCACCACGGCAAATTCGTCACCGCCAATTCTGAAGCAATTTCCTGTTGCACCGTAAGCACTCTTGATAGCGTTACCCGCAGCCACAATCAAGGCGTCACCCGCCTGATGGCCAAAGGTGTCGTTTGCGTACTTCAAACCGTTCACGTCCATCAACACCATGGTCCAGGTACCTGCCTCGGAATCCTCCTGGCTAATCGTCTTAAGAAGTTCGTCAAAGGCAAGCCTGTTTTCAAGACCAGTCAAAGCGTCGGTCGTCGCGACATCTTGCAAGTGTTCGTTCATCACGCGCAGCTTGCTGTTAATCTGTTCCAGTTCAAAAGAAGTTTCGCGAATGAAGGTCGCCATACGGGCAGCAAGCGGCAAACGCGTAGACATTCCATCTTGGATATCTTCCACAGGAGCATGTTCGTGCTTTACCGCAGGGCCTTCGCGCATCGAGGCAAACACGAGCGTAATGTTGTGCTGGTTCAAGTGGCCCTTTTCGCGCAGGAATTCACCATGTGAGAAGAAACCTGTACTAGAAGCCAACCCCTTGAATGGAGAAATTTCGTAAGTCGGTTCACGCTGAGACCAGAACGCCTTTCGAGCGGCACAAGAGAAGATATGCTGCACTTCGGGCGCAAACTGTTCACACGCTTCACTTTCCGCCTTGATTTTTTCCACAATCAACTGCGGTTCACCATACGACAAGCGGACAATAGAACCTTCGTCAATATCCGAAGACATGGAGAGCGAACCGTCCGGATTGCTGGCGCCAGCTGCACGCACAATCGAAACGCCATTATGCTCGTAAAGCATCGGGAATTCTAGCGCATTGTAGAAGAAATTGCTGTCGTTCTTGATGTTCAGGTACTTGTTATAAACCTCGTAGGCCGGAACGCCACCCAATTCATAAAGAATATTGCCCTCCGAACGGGTCACATGGAAGTTACGTCCAATAGGCTTCCAACCACTAATTTTACGGGATTCAACATAAAGATCTGCGCCGCCATAGAATACGACCAAAAGGCCGGATTTCGTAAAACCGCCCACAGAGGAGAACACGCAGGAATTGGGACTCGTAATATCGGGCGAGCAAACAATGCCGCCAAAAACCTGGATATTCGCAGCAAGGCCGTCAAGCCCTTCGCAAAGAGCCGTTGTCGAGAAGGGGGAAATGCAGTGATAAATTTCTACAGCCTTGACCCAAGGGTTCTGGTCCGCTTCAGCCACAATCTGGCTAGCAATGCCACCGACAGACTCCCTGGAAAAGTCGTACTGAAAAACCTTGAACTTGCTGGTGGGCTTTTCAAAAATGATTGCAGACACAGAAATGTCGACCGTCTGCTCGCAATCCACGATGTTTCCACTGGTCGAATTGCCGAACCACGGGACATCGGGGAAAACGCGCTCCAAAATATCCCAAACGGGCTTTAATTTTTCCGGTTCCAATATTGTCGAGTGAATTTGGAAGCACATTTTTGGCGAGCCATGTTCCTTGCACCACTTACTAAACAAGAATAGCTCGTTTTCGAATGCTACCGCATCCTTATAGGCGAATATTTTGTTCTTCATATTTTTCCCTTCTTAAGAACAACTTGACATTAATATATATAAGAAAAGAGGACGTTTGCAACAATAACCCACAAAAAAAGCCCCCAAAAGAGGCTTAAAATTAGTCCAAATTGGAATATTTGGGGATGGGAAGGGCAAAAAAATTTATTAATGACGTTCCGAGATTCCGCTTCCTATATAATCAAATGTAAAGTAGGCAGTTCTGTTTTCATCATTAAATCGCCACTTTGAGTGTTTGCCATACTTCTGTTTAAAGCCCTTATAAAGAGCGTTTTGTTGCGAAAAATCTACTGAATATTCCGCTTTGGTGTTCTGAACATTAATCCGCTGAAATTTTGGGACAAACGAAGTTATCCACCACTGCTTTTTATTCGGCCTATAATAGTCAACAAGCTTTGGATTCGGCAAGTTAACATACAATTTCAAGGTCATTCGCATACTTATTGACCGATTTACTTTATAGTGATCAACTCCTTTTACTTTTTGATATATTCCTAATTCCGCGCCAGCGCCAAGATTTAAATAATCTCCTCGCCACGCCCATATTGCATATTCTTCTCCTCCAGCCTTAAATGTAAAGCGTTCGCTTGTCGCAGATGTTCCTTGATCAAAAATCATGTCATAAAGGGCATTATATCCCCCATACTGCTGCAACGCATCAACTTTTGCATGATAAACAACATTTCCATATGCATTTTTTTCAGAGAAGAACCCGGCCAAATCAAACAGGAATGAGAACCACTGTTGCTGGGTAATAAACGAAAAGATTGGACAAAGAAACTCCAAAATTTTATTTGACCAACTTATATAAATAATGTTCGGATCGCTACTTTTATAGTCTACTTCATGGCATTTTAACGAACTACTCCATACAGACAAGGAGTATGTATCATATGTTCTATCCATGTAAAACGTGTAGCCAGATCCACTGAACAATCCCTTGGGCCCCTTTGCCTTAATTTGTATCTCATATGGCCACGGTGTGTACTTTGTTGGATTTTTTTGAAGTTTAACGGACTTAACATAACCTCCTTTTTTAAACCTCATATAATTGCTCAAATCATAAGAGTTTTTGATTTTCACACTATGGCCTATCGACAAACCGCACTCATAGTCACAACACGCACTAGAATTTTCACCAGGGACATAACAATGAAACGATTCACAATCTATACTTGTCGGAGCACAATAGGCTGTTCGCGTAGCCACAGTCTTTGCATTTGCAGAAGGAGCCTCAGGCGCCAAACTAGGCATATTTGCAAACCGATATCTCATACCCAAATATCGTCTAATGGCAATTCCAAGACGATCTTTTGTATCCGCATGCAGCCTTTTAAGCGAGATTTCATCCTTGGCAACCTGGTCTCTACTTCTCTTAATTCTTTTTACTTTTTTTAAATCCCTATCAATCCTTGTCCATTTTGAAATTTTCTTGTTATTAGTTGCACAAAGCATCTCATAGCAAGCCTTTCTTAATTCATCGGAATCAGGATTGTCAAGGATTTCAAGATCCCCACCAAAGCCGAGAGTTTCAACCTTGTCGATAAATTTCCCAAATACTTCAGCCTGTCTTTGAGAAAAACCGCCTTTCTTTGCAATTGAAATCAGTTCGTTATAATGCATAGCACTCCTTTTTATGTATTACCGTGTTGGTGGACAAAAAACATCAACACAATTTTGAATTAAATCATATTCAGGCAAATTTTTTGACTTACTCTTATAAGTTAGCCACAGATGATCTGGCCAAGATCTTGAAAAATTATAAATAGTCTTCCCGCCTTCATCAAGCAGATCAATCTTAATGTAACTCGGTAACCAAGCATCCTTTCCCATTATCATAATACTTATTTTACAATCTTCACTATCAACAGGAATGTCAAGTATCGAAATACAATTGCTTTTCGACAAAAGTTTTACATACTGAGGTAAGCGGCCTCGAGACTGCACCTTAAGAGCAACGCCATCTGCAGTTTGCGCATTGTATCGACTCGATTGGCCACTACTAAACCTAACCTTTCTTATAATAGCAGATTGTCTTCGTGGCAATGTAATACAATTTATTTCTCCACTAAATATCGTATTTTTCTTCAAAGAATAGGTGTCCGCATAAAGACGCCAAACATTATCAGCCGTTTTATAGGAAATTTTATAAAAAAATTGAAAATCTTTTATTCTATAACGTTCTAATTCTAAATTAAACTTTTTCGCATCTATATTATTTCTTGAAACATCAATTTCTTTACGGTATAAATAATAATCTGAGCCATTCGCTGTGGGAGATACAATGTTATCCTCTTCTGGAAAATCAAACTCAATACTTCCTCCACACTTGTTATAGAATAATCTCATTTGCAAATCAATGTCACTTGACTTCGCTTTATTAGCATATATCAAAACACGAATAGCATCAACTTTATCACTTCCATATTTTTTCTCTTTAACATATTCTTCCCTTGCTTTGTCAAACACAAGCATAGACATCGCCACAGCTAAAGCAAGTAACTTTCGCGGTTTTTGTTTATCCAAAAACTCTTCTTTTTCTTTCCAATCCTCGTTACGAAAATTATCGTAATCATTAACATATTGATCATGGGATTGACAAGCTAACCAAGTGATTAAATGATCTATTCGCCATGATTTATTGGGAGTCAACGTCATACTTCGAGGATATGTTATCTTAGCCGGCGCCACATTACTATTCGCCGACCATTGACGATAGAGCGTCAATACAGCCGAATCGCAAATATTTACATAATCATTAAATTCTTTATCAAGACAATCCTCATACTCCACATGCCAATTTCCAACATATCCTGAAGTATGATGAGGAACGCAGGCATCTTGTATGGCATGCATAACAGGGCCCAAATCCAAGGCATTTCCCGAAATTAAAAAACGTTCGTACCAATAACGGCCCAAATTATCCACTGGCGTAAAAACACTATACGGAATACCGCAACCATATTTCCCAACACGTTGCGCAAGAGGATACCTATCTAAAATCTGACTGTACTTATCCTCCCCTTCACAAAAGGTATAACGCCATACAGCAGGAGAACAGTTTCGATACCATTTCATTCCCGGAGAATGGACATATTCATCATTAAACCAACCATTAACTAAGTCATCAAAAGAACCAAACGAGCTATTCGAAAGCCATTCCGCCAACCCCATACAGCCTGAAACAAACCCATGGCCCTTTCTTGAAATCACTTCTTTTGCCGACTGATAGCCATTCCTGCAAGCAGAACCATAATGATAAGAATATCCATCGTAATCATCATATTTACCTTTATGCCCCAAATCAATAAAATGCTGAAACGAAGTCAAATCAAAACCTAAAGATGAATAACTAGACGTATCATCGATAACATTCCATTTGTCTTCGTGAGGATCATCTCGTCCCACACCAGAACCACCATCGACATCAACAAATTCCAAGTCATTTTCATGGTCTGTATTAGAATTTTTGTAAAGTAATTCCGATCCTATTCTACTTAAGGTATTCGCATTTTCGAGTAAGTTGTCTTCTCCGATTGCATAATAATTATCTTTTTTTTCTTTTGAAAGAAGCATTATCGCTTTTTCCGTGACATTACGATGCGTTGTTCCATTCATAGAAGGTTCCTTTTACCACTTAAAGTTGCAACAAGTTATTCTGAAAGAACAACCAAAGTTCTTTTTTAGCACAAGAATTAACTTCACGACAAATATTTAATAATATAATTTTTTAAAGATAAAAAAGAACAAATTAAAAAACAAAAAAAAGCATTTATTTAAAATTTGTCATACAAATTAATACAGCGTATTGCATAAAACCTAAGCAATTAATATCATGACAACCACGACAAACCTCTTAACATTAAACCAAGAAAAAAGATTGACAAAGACATCAACCTAAAGCGACTAAAGAAAGGACAAAATTATCCTAGAGTGGACTAAGATAGCCGCCAGAGATCACTTCATGATTAAAAGACTGACTGTTTTTAAACTTTATAACATCCAGCTTTCGAGAACCCGCTCGTAAACAGGACGAGCATAAAAAAAATGCTCGCCCATTGCCCGGGCGAGTCACTTTTTTTCGATACAGACGATTGTTGCTTTGTACTCTTCTGGATTTGTGTCAGCGAATGTTTACTATATCTTCGACCAGAACTTTTCCATTGCATCATCGCATCAACTTTACATATATAAATATACCTTCTATTTATTAACTTGTCAACAATTATTTTGTAAACAATTCATTACCTTCTATGGTATGCAGGAAGACACTTTTTACACCCATCATAACCGCCAGAGAGCGCTTTTTGCAAAGAATAAAATCCTCGCTGATGGGTCTCGTACGTATCAAAGATGCAATCACAGCCTAATCGGTGAACTTCCATGGTATTTGTATTACCAACATACTTCGGCATCGGTTCCATGACCGTCTTCATCTCATCAAACGAGAGATAAGCGCCAGCGACCACGCCCTCGGTATCGATATCCAATTTCTTACCTTCAATAGTCATCGGGACATTAACGCCAGGAATATTCAAATCCATAATAGCCGGAGAAACCACTATGGCCGGAATCTTCGGGACGACGATGTCGGACAATTTATTCATGAGCCACGTAACAAAACGATCCTCGAATTTCCTCAAAGGACAATCGCTATCCATAAGCCTTCCAAAGGTCAATTTTTCTATATTCACCTTAAGCGCACGAGCTTCCTCATCTAAATAGACTTTACCCGTACACCTTTTAACATTTTCACGGTCAAAGCCCAATTTGATCTTAAACACCTGTTTTTTCTCATGCTGCTTACTCACAACAACATCGTCGTCCCATGGTGTACATTTGTCAGGAACGAAAAGACTAGTATCCGCAATCTCCTTACGGACATAATGAACGATAGCTTCCAATGTTATAGCAAAGCCTTCACCTATATTCGTCACCTCAACAACATTTCCACCAATAAAATCCAGCCCCGGTTTTTGCCGCATCGCCATTTTGACATTAAAGATGAATTCTAGTTTCTCAAAATCATAGTCAATTTCTAAAGCACCAAATGTAAGTAACTTAGTCACTACAGTTGTCACAATACTTTGAACATCAAATCCTATATTAACTATTTTTGACGCCAAATCAACACTAAACGTTGTTGTGTAATCAACATACTTATTCCAAGTCGTATGATTCCAGAAGAAATCATACGTATCAAGCATGGCCTGCTTTGACAGCGCCAAGGCCAAATTGCTGTTAGGCGCAAAGGCACGGAGCGCACTTTTATTGCCTCCAGTATGGTTCAAGAAATTAACACCTATAGCCAAATGCTCGTCATCAAGAACTTCAACCGCTGCCAACTTAATATTAAATTCATGTCCAGGCGAATGCGGCGTATAGGGAAGATACGTACTATAAACCGGCAGCTCAATCGTAAGCGCCCTCGTCGTACTGGTCAGATAATCATTGATTGCCTTAGAGAACATTTTGGCAACATCGATATTGGCCACATCCGTCTGCGTGCCTTTAAGTCTTATCTTAAATTCCGTAATCTTGCACTTGGTAAACGGAATCGCAATTTGGTTCGACCTATTCAAGGAGACACTCAAGGGCGCTGAAACAGCCAAAGAGGCATCAAAGCGCAGTTCCAAGCCGTCCATCATCCAAACATACAAGCGCAAGCAAGCGCTCATCGTCATGGTTTTATTGGCTTTGAAGTCAATGAGCGGTTCATATAGCATTTTGCAACGATACCGGACTTTCAAGAACCCATTCAACGTGGAAGGAACTTTATTCAAGACATCCTGAGGCAAGGCCTTGCTTCCCTTGGAAAAATCAATATTGCCATTGAACGTCAAGAAATTACTGTAAAAGAGCGCTGCAGACGCCTCATTAATAAGCTTTTCATTAATAACGATTACAGAATCATAACCTGCAGTTTTATCCCAATACTGCGCTGCTGTCGAATACGACCTAGGAGCGTGGGAAGCATTCCGAGAACGTCTGGCACGCCGTCCTTGGAAACCTCGAGCTACAGGCGATGTATTTGGGGAGGCAAGGGTTGTACCCACTTTGACGACATTATTTTTATCAAGATTTCTAGACATAATATGTTTAATCCTTCTATTTCTTATTTACCAACAAGTGAGTAACCATTAAGGCACTTACTGCAAGGCGAATAGCCCTTGAACAAAGCCTCATACATGACATAGAAGCCCTTTCGGTTTCCTCTTCCAATCTTGCTCACATCATCGCAACTAAAGTCATGCACCTTTTTCGTCGCCATGTCAACAACATAGTTCGGAATATCGGTTTCATCATTCCTTATTTCATTCACATTTATGTCAGTTTCTATCGCAACACCATCTTCCGAAACAATCAGATTCGAATTTTTCAAGGACAACGTGTAATTGTCGAAAATTTTCAAATCAGACAATATAATAGACGGAGAAACGGAGAATTCTGGAATTTTGTCCACAATGTACTGCTTCACATACGACATGAGTTTTGTCCATGTTGTATCCGAGAAAGTAGACCCCTTGCGATCAAATTCCACCTTAAAATCGACATCTGTAACTTTCGCTTTAACAGTTCCATCGTTTTTGACTGAATCAAAAACAAGTTTCGCCGAAGCCTTTTCGACCTTTATCTTGAAATTATTCTTTGTATTAACAAGAGTCGCCGGTTCATTTTCTTTCTTACTCAATAAAACATCATCTTCAAATTTCGTAAGCGAATCTGGAATAATAGAACTCTTATCCAATGTGACAGACTGCGTTCTTAGAGCATCAATTTTCACATTTACATTGGCGTCTATATCCAAATTCAGTACTTCAACATTTCCATCTGCAGTAAAATTAAGAGCAGGAACACTATTCACCGCAATATCGCCACTGCACCGCATCGTCATATTATCGTATTCAGTCTCTGTCTGAATAAATCCCAAAGTGATAACTCTGGCCAAGACATCCGTAGCCTTACCGGTAGCAGCCGAAGCAAAATTGATATTCACGGTTTCATCAAAATCCGCCTTCAAATTGTCTTCAATCTTGTTCCAACAGTAATCCAGAATGCCCCCTGCAGCGCTTTCCGAAACAGCGACATAGCAATCAGTATTAGCCAACCGATTTTGCACTTGAGAGAGATTACCTTTCTTTTCAAAGAAGCTGATGCCAACCATCAAAGAACGCGCATCATATATTAAGACATCGGCCTTGATAGCGGACAGATTTGAACCGACCACGGGCAATTGAAGATCTTGAAGCGGAACCGTCGGCAAATCAATGACACTCTCTTTACTAAAATACGCATTCAAGATTTCATCGACAATGTAATTCAATTTACTCAAGAATTGATTGCTAACTCCAGCACGGTCCATCGCCGTAATTTTCAGAACCTTGACCTTATTCAGTTTAAACTGTAGTTTTCTTGTAGCGAGCGTAAATATAATTTTCGCATCTATCGAAAAATCCACGGAAAAATACACATCAACACAACCAAACAGAGTAATTTTGATGCGTCCGCCAAAGAGCAGATACAGCTGATTGCGCCCTCTAAAATCAACAAACGGCTCCTTAGTCAAGGAAATCTCGTAATCAAAATTAGAGAATGGTTTAAAATCTACCGGAACCTTATCCGCAAGAGAATAATTGCCTTTAATCCCGATTTTGCCGCTATAGTACAGCAAAGCCATGGATTTATTAAGAGCTTTTTCGTGGATCTGCGCAAGGATATCGTATCCAGCTGTTAAACTCATCTTTTCATCCTTTCAAAATGATTTAAAATAAATTATTACTTATACAATAAGCTTACATAATTTACATAAAAAATTATATTTTATACACATTTTACTAAATAAATTTTATTTTTTTACATTAGAACAAAATGTCTAATTTTATCAAGATATACAAATTAAAACAAATAGACGACAATGTCTAATAAACGTATTACAATGTTTCAACAAAAGAATTATCTTTATTTTATTCAAATTATATAAACAAATGCCCCACCTTTTTGTAATTATTTCATAAACAAGATTATTTTGCGCCACATAAATCATACAAACTAAAATAATTGTATTACACATTTCCATTAACAACAAAAGCCGCCCCGCAGGGCGGCTTTCTATAATGATTAAGCAAGAAAAATTTTAACCAACATCTTTCGCATGAACAACCTCCGAAATTTGCTCAAGCGAATGTCCTTTTACATCAAACGGCAACCGATCTTCACGGATTGTCATTTTCACGAACATGTTCACTGCTGCTGAAACAGTAATTCCTACGGAATCACAGAATGTTTCAAATTTTCTCTTCGTTTCGTCTTCCATTCTTACGCTTACTATTGCCATAGTCCGTTCCCTTAAAAAAGCTCTTTAACAATAGTTTATTTTTCTCCCGTTGTCAAACTAGGTACAGTTATTTTTTTCGCACAAAATAAATTCTTTAGAAGCGCTTCTTTTTTAATAGAGCAACTTTGTCATACACTTTTTATACAAGCTCTTTCTTTTCTAGACAATACACCACAAATAAGGCGTTTTAAAAAGAAAACAGTTTATCTAAAAAATTTCATATAAAAAATATTTACCTTCCGGCAAACTGATCCCCGAACTTCAGTTCGGTCTCTTTAGCTCCGTTCAGGTTCACCAAACGGTTCGGATCGTAGCGCATAAATTTCACAACGCCATTTCTCAACACCTCGAGGCGTTCAAAAAATTCTTGCGGTGTTTGCGCTGTAAGCAGGGTCTGACGCACTTGCATTTCAGGGTCATCAAAACCCTTGCAAAGCCTTGCAGCAAGCTGTTTCAAGCGTCCAAGAGCCCCCATTTCAGAGGATCCATCTTCTAGCTTAAACTTGTAGTAAAGCGGGAATACATCCAAGGCTTCTTCAGCCGTAATTTCATGAGCGGGTTTGCCTTCCCAGGCGTCAGCAATTTGTCCGAAAATCCACGGGTTATGCATAGCGCCGCGACCAATCGATACGCCCGACACGCCGTAGGTTTCAAGGCGTTCGCGAGCCACAGCCACACTATTTACGTCACCATTGCCTATCACGGGAATCTTGGCCGCGGCAGCAACCTTGCCTATCCATTCCCAGTTGGCAAGGCCATTGTAGCCCTGCAAGCGAGTACGGCCATGCACCGTGAGCATTTCCACGCCTTCGCCCTCAGCGATTTTCAGAGTTTCCATCACGTTGATGCTTTCGTCGTCCCAGCCGATGCGACACTTGAGCGTCAGGGGAATATCTACGCTAGAAGAATCCAGGGCGGCTCGGACGTCATGCAAAATCTCCTGCAAGCGAGGCAAGTCGCGTAACAGCCCCGAGCCACTCCCCTTCCCCGCCACCTTCGGCGCCGGACACCCCGCATTCACCTCGATAAACTCCGGATGCAGGTTTTCAGCAATCTTTTTAGCGGCGGCGGCCATTCGGTCAGGGAATCTTCCGAATATCTGCACCCCGAAAGGCCTTTCTTCGGGGAAAAACTTCAGCTGTTTGTGGCCATCCAGGCAAAAAACGGCATCTCCATCCGTCGGAACAAACTCCGATACCAGAAGTCCCATGCGATTTCCCGACAAAACGCGGCAAAGTCTACGGAACGGGGCGTCCGTCACCCCATCCATGGGGCTAAGTATGGTATTCGGAAACACTTCCAAATTTCTGAGCCTGAAACTTTTCAACATTTTAACCACAATTATCCACAAATATTCCGCAACTAGAGCCCGAAAAAATTGTTTAATTTCATTCAGACCGGTACGCTAACTCATTGATAAACCTATATTTAAGCCGTGGCAAATATAACTAAACAAGCACTGATTCAAGAGATCGCCAAGTCCACCGGATTTGTGCGTAACGATATTAAGACCGTCATCGAGCAGTTTCTCGACCTTTTGGGCGAAAAGCTGATCGAAGGCAACACCATCGAGATCCGTGGCTTCGGCACCTTTGCCTGCAAGCCCCGCAAGGCTCGCCCGGCCCGCAATCCCCGCACCGGTGAGACCGTCTTGATCGAAGAACGCATGGTCCCCTCCTTCAAGTTCAGCAACGACATCAAGGACAAGATCAACTCCTTGGAAGCCTTGGTGGAAGGTGCCAACGCAAAGCTTGAATCTGAGGAAACTCAGGTCAGCGACGCCACTTCTTCTTCCGTCATGTAGCGCCAACCGCCCTTGCCCAGGGTCTGGTCCAGCACCACTGGGCCGATGGCTTCGCGCTTAAGGGTTTCCACGTGGTTTCCTACAGCAGCAAACATCCTGCGAACCTGGTGGTACAATCCTTCGCCAATCGAAATTAAGACGGAATCTCCGTCAACCTCTAAGGCCCGTGCAAGCACCGGCCTTCTTTCGTCTTTAAGCATCACGCCACGCAAAAGTTCAGCCTTCTGTTCTTCGGTAAAGGGTCTGGCAAGAGTCACGCGGTACTTCTTGAGGTAACCCTTCTTGGGGCTTTCCACCTTGTGGATAAAGTCACCCTGGTTCGAAAACAGCAACAAGCCCGAAGAATCGGCATCCAGACGGCCCACGGTCTGGATTCCCATGGCCGTAAAGCGATCCGGCAACAATTCAAACACCGACTGGTGGTCACGGGCATTATGGCTGCACTCCACATCCAGCGGTTTGTCCATCATGATGTAGAGCTTTTCGATGGTGGGAACTTCTTCGCCATTCACCGTAATGAATTCAGGCCTTTCCTTAAATTCTATAAACGGGTCGTCAAGGACCTTGCCGTCCAGTTCCACCATGCCCATACGCACAAGGGCACGGCTTTCCTTGCGAGAGCCAAAACCAATCGAGGCCAGCAATCTATCCAAAGTCAAAGCAGGCATTAATCGTCCTCCGACATCATTTTCACAATCTTGTTGCGGACAAGTCCAAGTTCCGGAAGTTCACCCGTCTTAAGGATACGAGCCCTACGACGCCAGAACGTAAAGGCAACTATGCCTCCATAAAAGAGGATTGCCAAAATCAAACCCAGCGTACGGCACAGATTTACCGAAGCCCGCATGCGGCCGTCCATCTTCAGTTCACGGTCGCGTGTCCAATCCATGCGGAAATCCCAGGCCCCAATGTAGGGGAAGCTCTTGAGGAACCCGTTCAAAGCCGCCGCATAGCCCATATTTTCGTATTCCTGCAGGCGGATTCCTTCCACAAAGCAATCGATAAAGCGAATTCTAAACAACCTAAACAAAGCGGACAAGGCATGGCGTACAGCCCACCAAGCGCGCGTGTCGAATTCCGGCGTCAAAAGAAGGGTCCAGAATTCTCGATCCGTCAAGGAACGTTTTTCCGGCTCTTCTTCGTCAGAGTTTTTTTCTTCCGAAGATTTCGTCTCTTCCGTTTTTGATGATTCCTGTTTTTCGACCGGCTTCGGTTCTTCCTTCTTTTCCGCAGGCTTTTCGGCTTCCGGTTTCTTCTCCGGCTCCGAAGGTTTTACCGATTCAATATTCTTCTCGGGATTCGGAGCTTCAGCCTTCTCTACTTCCGGCGCAGGAGCCGGTGCAGCGGCCTCGGTCTCTTCTTCATCGACAGAAGCAACCTCCTTTTCAGAAGATTGCTTTTTCTTGAAAGTTTTGGTGTAGGTGTAGAGGTTTTTCTTGAACAGGCGAATCTGAACTTTCACGCCTTCAAGTCCCGCCGTAAAATCCATCCAGAATACAAACGGGAAAAACAGGGCGACAAGCGCCAAAGCACAAAGTACGCCCCAGAGCCAAATCAAAGCGATTACTTCTCCGATTCGTCAGCCTTTTTGCTGATGATATCGATCAACTCCGCAAAGCTCTTGTTCTTAAGAATTTGCGAGAACTGATCCTTGTAATTGCGTGCAGTAGAAAGATCGTCGATGACCAGGTCCCAAGCCATCCACTTGCCGTCTACCAGGCTCATCTTGTATTCCAGAACCGATTCCTTACCCTTGTTCCAAAGGTGGGCTACCACGCGGGCTTCGTTGTCGCCCTTCATCTTGGCGGGTTCATAGATGGTAGAATCGGCGCGGTAGAGTTCCAGGCGCTTTGCGCTAGAGTTACGGACCATGCGCTGGAATTCCGTCACGAACTTTTCCTGGGCGGTGGCATCCTGAGCCTTCCAATCGCTGGAAGAAATTGTCTTCTTGGCAAGCAGGGCAAAGTCGAAGGAATCGCTGAGCAAGCTCTTGACACGTTCCGTTTCCTTCGCGTTGCGGCTAGACTTTTTCAGAAGGGTCTGAAGTTCAGCATCCTTTTTCTTGATGGTCGTCACGGGGTCTTCGGCTGCAAAGGCAACCAACGACGCGCACGCAACTGCAATTAAAATCTTCTTGAGCATATTGTTCTCCTTTTAACTCACTGATTCATATAAACCGTGCGGAATTCCTTCAGCGACAACCCCATCTTGGCAATCAGCTGGGCGAACTCCACATTGTAAGAGCACACCGCAAAATAGTAATCTTTCTGCATCGTAATATTCTGCGTATATGCCGAAACCAAATCTCCCGTCTTGGACTTATCCAAATCGTACTGCATGGCAGCACCCTTCAAAATGCCTTCAGACGCACGAAGACTTTCTTTCATGGCGTCCAGTTTTTCTTTGGCAGCAACCACCAGATAATACTGTTCTTCGGCCTTGGCCATCAAGCCTTCCGACGCATAGGCTTCCTTAAGCTGGAGACCGCGCATGTCCGTGCGGGCAGAACGGAATCCTTCCCAGTTTTTCCAGAAATTCAAATTGTAGCGAACACCAACACCAATAACACCCTCCAGTTTATTCACGGCATCTTCGGCAAAGGCATTCTTCTGCAAGACACTTCTGTTACCGGCCCAGCTCTTTACGTATTCGATTTCACCCATCACAAAGAATTCGGGAGCAAGTTTAGCCTCGGCCAAATCCATCTGGATTCGGCGAGCGCGGATCCCGGCCGAAAGCTGGCGCAGTTCCGGATGGTATTTCAGGGTCAAATTGCGGACTTCATCCAGGGATGGCAGAGGTTCCGTTCGCGGGACCAATATGGAATCTTCGGCCACAAAAGAATCATTCTCGTTCATCTTAAGCGAAAAACGAATGGCAAGCATCACGCGCTTCATGCCCAAATTGGCTTCAGAAACGCCTTCCTTGACGGTATGCATTTTAGCCTTCAGGTTCAAGAGATCCATCTGGGACACGCTGGGGTCGTCATCGTCCAAGGCTTCTTCAAGCTTTTCGTAAGCCTCATCCACCTTTGACTGGGCATCCCCCGCAATGCGGATCATTTCTTTTGCCAAAAGGTAATTGTAGTAATAGGTTTGCAGTTCGACGTCTTTCTTATGGACCTGATTTTCGATATCAAAGGTTTTCTGTTGCAAATCCGCTTCCAGGGCCATTTTACCGGCGCGATATTGTCCCAAATTCAGGGGTTGCACGAACCGAGCCTGCACTCCCCAATACGGGCCCATCTTGGTAAAGTCATAAACTTCCACCGTATCGCCGTTCTGCAATTCATTCTTTAAACCGGGAGCAGGGCCCACCATCATGCCCACATAAAAAGTCGGCAAGACAGCTTCGGCTTTCAGTCTGCGAATCTGATCTTTCTTAGCCTCGGTCCCAAATCTAAGTTCAGCCACCTGGGGATCATTTGTCAAACCTTCTTCGACAAATTGTTCCAAGCTATACCGGATTTCGCCGGCAAGCGCAAAAGACGCCATCAAAAGGACTATCAACACACGGAACATGGTGCAAATTTAGCAAATTCGGCACTAATCCATTTGCCATTGGTCATCATATATCGGCTGTTGGTCGCTTGTTTTAAATTCCAGCTCTGTCAGCTTGCGGTATTTGGAAATCACGTGTTCATAATACTTGGTCGGGAGCGGTTTTCCCGATTCCAGCATGCGGTCCACCGCCGAATGTCCTAAGTTGTATGCAATTAAGGCATCTTTCCAGTTACCGTACTTGGAAATCAGGCGTATCAAGTAGGCAGTTCCTACCGTCACGTTGATTTCGGGTTTCAGCAAATCTTCTTCGGTTTCGATTTGAAGGCCGAAATGGGCACTCATTTTCTTTGCCGTTTCAAGCTTAATTTGCATTAAACCCAAGGCTCCCGAAAACGCCCCAGACTGTTTACGGCCGCGGGCATTGGGGTTGCCGCGGCTTTCCTGAGCCACCACCGCCAAAATAAGCAAAGGGTCCGTGGCATAGGACCTGGAGATCTGCCAAATCTGCTCCGTGAGCATTTCACGCTGTTCTTCGGTCAAGCGTCCCTTTGAAAGGTAATCCAGGGCCCTGCTAATCTTGACATAGTCAATGGTCCACTTGCCCCAAGCACTCAACTGTTCAAGATCGGCACGCAATGCCGCTTCTTTTTCAACAAGGTTCCTGATTTCAGCCTGACGGGCAAACCAATAGGACACAAAAAGGCCCAAAGCCCCAAAGCAAAACACCAGGGCAATGGCAAACGTGAGCTTGGATATGCGAACGTTACTTTTCACGCCTTGTATTCTCTAGATATTCCAAGTAACTTACCCAATCCTGGATCAACCCAAAGGAACTGAGCCTTGTCGTATCTTGCACCACACCGAGCTTACGTAAGGGGCCAATCGACGATTCCAGCTTGTCGATTTCCTTAATGTAGCGATCCTTCTGGTTCTGGAGCGCAATAATCTGAGCCTGTTTGTCGGCCAGGTCATGTCCCTGGGTAGAAATAATCACAAACAAGGTAATCATCCACCCGAGGATCAAAGAGATAAGTGCAACCGCGACACCGGAACTCACCGTAATGCCCGAGCGGAGTCCATAGTGCAATCCAATCTGCTGCAGTTGCTTTTTGGTTCCCGATTTCTTGTAAGCCTTGCGATTTTCGTAGACTTCAAAAATGCTCAGGTACTTCGAGAAATAATCGTAAAGTTCAGCCGAATCAAATATCAGAATCAAAGCGGACTTTTGCGACTTGACCCGGTTCAGCAGTTCCAAGAAAACATCCAGATAGCGGTCACTTGTAAAATGAGCGTTCTGCAAATTCAAGAAGTAAAAGCACCCGGGCCCTTCTACCAGCATGTCCAATTTTTCCTTGACCGCCGCAAGCTGTACAAGGCCAAGGGAACCGGACAAAGAAAGTTCCACATCGTTTCCGCGAGATTCCACCTGTATGTCAATCAAATCTGGTTTCATCTGTTACCTCTTGGAAATCTTGGCCGTCAGCTGCATGGTATATTCAGACTGGCTTTCAAGATTAACCTTCTGGAACGGGAACACGCGGATTCCCTGCAAGGCCTCAGGTGCCGCAAGGGAAGATGCACCGAATATGGGCGAAATCAACAGCGAAGTCTTTTTCTCGAACACCAATTCTATCCTGGAACTGGTCACCATATCCGAAATTTCAAATTTCTTGGCATCCGGGAAAATCAGCGGATCGCGGAAATTAAACTTCAGGGCCGTTCCGTCAACCAGAATATCCTTACCCGAATAACCGCAAGCAAGAAGTCCCGTATCGATAAGCGTTCCGAAGAAACCCTTTATCGCCGCAAGAGAATTGTTGGTGAGCTTATACTCCACCGAGAACTCCGAACCCGTAGACGAGAGGCCAAAATTCTTTTCGACATGGAGCGAATAAGTCTCGGTTCCAAGCGTCGCATTCTGTTCCGAAAGCAGGGCAATATCCGTGCCCGCATCATGACGCTTGATTTGGTAATCATAAGGTGCAGAAAGCACGCCTTCGCGGTCCGATAAAATCTGGTCCAACTTTTCAGCCTTCAATTCCACATTGGGAATCATGAAGTCCACAAAGCCCACCGCAGGGTTACCGTCATCTCGCCAAGCACCCAGAACAGTGTTTTCGGCGTCCTTGGCATTCAGGACATTCAGAATACCGCCATCCACATAGTCAAGCAAGAATGAATATGAATGGTTCTCCGCCCAAATGCACTTGCTGCCTTCAAGCATAAAGTCCGCAATATCCAAACGGATTCCGTCAAAGGAAACCAAGTCCGTCAAGCGGTTTGCCGCCTGCAGCAAGAACCTAGAGCCCCACCAGCGGACCATCGGTGTACGCATGCCTTCAGAATCCTGCATATCGCGATAATAAATGGGCGACATGGCCGGCAAAAGCATCTCGAAAAATTCATCGCGTTCGTGGCCCTTAAGGAATGCCGCCGCACGGTGGAACTGCGACAGGAGCATCTTGTGCAACAAGTTGACTTCGGGCCTTCTGATCAAAAGTTCACGGCAAGTCTTGGCGGCCGCAGGCAAACCAATTTTGCTCCCCGACGACAACAGGAAGCTGACTCGGCCTTCAGAGCTTTGATCCGCCACAAGGCTTGCAACCGTCTTGGTCGAGATCTCGTTCATTTCCACGAATTCAATCAGGCGTTCGAAGAACGGAATAATGTCACCCGGCTGCGGGGGAATGTTCAAGCCCACCACTGCAGACTTTCCCTCACGGCAATAGGGTTCAGCAATCTGTTCCCACTGGAAGTCGTCATTAGCAATGGCTTCGGATAACTTCAGCGAAACCGGAACCACGCGCATAAAGGAGCCCTTATCTTCGACAGAATACCAACCGGAAACCGGAGTCGTGCGGCCAAGCGCATCCTGGAGCGACGCCTCTTGCACAAGTGCATATTCAAAGCGATGCTTTTCCAGGAGTTCAGTCATTTCCATTTCCCAAACCATCGAGGAATTGAAATAACCGGAAGGCTCAATGCCGAAATGTTTCCACAGGAGTTTGCCATGCTTCTTGAGTTGCATGGACTGCAGTTCCGTGGGGAACAACGGAAGCATGGGGTCGTAGAAACCGCCGCCCAAAAGTTCAAGCGAACCTTCTTCGATCGCGCGGCGCAGCTTGCCAAACATCAGCGGGCGCGCGACCTTGTTTGCCACCTCAATAGTCGGGCCATCCATGAAAAGCGAGAACTTCACCTTTCCGGAATCAAGCATCATGCAGACACCCGAAAGCAAATTCTCTACAACAGATTCAAGCTTTGCATACGCCGTCGATGGCGGCAGCTGCAACACAAACGATAACGTCGGTTTCATATGGTAAAGGATAGAAAATTTTGATACTCTCGGTATAAAAAAAGCCCCCTGCGAGGTTTACCTCGTAGGGGGCGTGAATCCAGCAGCGACCTACTCTCCCGGGCCCGTGGGCCAGGTACCATCGGCGATGAGGGGCTT
>JBGUWV010000105.1:0-39019 GCA_045221475.1 Fibrobacter sp. | reverse complement strand
GTCGAGAAGCGTGTAACGCTTACCCGGGGCGAGGACCTTGCGAACATCGATTGCGCTAACGCTGATATTCACAGACTCCTGACCCTTACCATAATAGACAGCCGGGATCTGGCCAGCCTTACGAAGGCGGGCGTTGTCGCGGCTCTTGCCTAGCACTCTCGAGGTTGCTGCGAGCTTTGTGAGTTCCATAATTTTACTCCAATTAGTAAATGGTTAAAAAAATTCATTGGGGTAGCTGGATTCGAACCAACGAATAACGGAATCAAAATCCGTTGTCTTACCACTTGACGATACCCCAATGGTGGCGCAAATATAGCAAATTTGCGCAAATTTCAAAGGCCTTTAGCTAAAAACCCTCGAAAAAACGGGTTACGACCTGGTACCTGGAGATGGGTTTCAGCTCTTCGGCAGCCGCTTTTGCCTGCTCACGGGTGGCAAAAACGCCAAAAACCGACGCCCCCGACCCCGACATCAAGACGGAGGTCGCTCCGAGACGCTTGAACTCGTCCTTCATTTCTTCGACAAGGGGGTGCTTGGGGAATACCGATTCTTCAAAGGCGTTGAACGTATTGGCCAGCGCAAAGTCGATCGACGCAGCCTTGCCCGAACGCATGCACTTGGTCTTGTACGTTTCCCAGCGGTCCGGACCGGACTTGGGAACACCAGCATAGGCATCCTTGGTAGGTACGGAATCGAGCGGAGTGGCCACCAGCAGGTACTGATTATCGCTCAACTGTAAAGGTTTGATAAAGGTGAGCTTTTCACCGATCCCCTCGGCAAAGGCCGAGCCACCACGCACCAAGAACGGCACATCGGCACCAAGTTTTGCCCCGATTTCTTCCAACTTCTCGGGCTTGAACTTGAGCTTCCACAATTGGTTCAGCAAACGGAGCGTGGCTGCTGCATCGGCCGAGCCACCACCGAGACCTGCCCCCAGGGGCATAATCTTTTTCAAGTAAATGTCGGCACCATGGGTAGTGCCCGATTCCTGCTGCAAGAGCTTGGCGGCCTTGTAAACCAGGTCCGATTCCAGCGGATAGTTCTGCGGTTCATTGTAGCAAAGCGTAATGCGTCCGTCTTCACGAATTTCGGCACTAACCGTATCACCCGCATCTATAGTCTGGAAGAGGGTGCCCAAATCATGGTAGCCATCTTCACGTTTACGAATAACATCCAAAAACAAATTAATCTTGGCAGGAGCGTATTCTTTCATGGTCTCAAACTTAGCAAAAAATTTTCGATAAAGGAAACTTACCCGAATTTACCAGAGCGCTGCATGCTCTGGATTTCTTCAATTCCAAGGAGCATGGCGCGGGGTTTCGAGTTACCCTTGGCAGGGCCACACACACCGAGGCTGTAAAGTTGGTCTACAATTTTACCGGCTCGGCTGAAGCCCACGCTAAAGTGGCGCTGCACCGCCGAGGTCGAAAGCCCGCGGCATTCCACCGCCCAGACCGCCACATCGTAGAGTAGCTTGTCGAGCTTGCCCAAATCCTTGCCGCCACCTTCGCCATCTTCGTCGCCTTCGCCGTCACTGACATCGAAGGATTCCACCTGCGGGTAGAATACGTTCTGGTCTGAGCAAGCATCGGCAAGCTTCTCGGCTTCTTCGTCACTGAGGAAGGCGCCATGGACACGCACCGGTTCAGGATCGTTTACCGCCTTGTAAAGCATATCGCCGCGACCCAGGAGCTTTTCGGCGCCGGCATGGTCCATGACCGTGCGGGCGTCAATCTGCGATGCAACCTTAAAGCTGATACGGGTCGGCAAGTTCGCCTTGATGATACCGGTGATAACTTTGACCGAGGGGCGCTGCGTTGCAAGCACCAAGTGAATGCCCACGGCACGAGCCTTTGCGGCAAGGCGGGCCACGTTCTTTTCAATTTCCTTGCCGGCGACCATCATAAGGTCCGCCATTTCATCGATAATCACCACGATGAACGCCATGCGATGGCCGCGGTCTTCTTCAGGCACTTCGTCGGGCAACTCGCCCGCTTCAAACTTGGCGTTAAAGCCACCAATATTACGCACCTTCGCCGCCGCCAGAACTTCAGTACGGCGATCCATTTCGTAGCACAGCCACTGCAACGCCTGAATGGCAATTTCGGGCTTGGTAATCACCGGTGCCAGCAGGTGCGGGATGTTTTCGTACATCTTGAGTTCCACCGCCTTCGGGTCCACCAGAATCATGCGAAGTTCATCGGGTGTCTTACTGAAAAGCATAGACGCCATGAGGGCGTTAATGCAGACAGACTTACCGGAACCCGTCTGACCTGCAATCAGCAAGTGCGGAGCCTTGGCCAAGTCCATCGTGAACGCTTCGCCGGTAATATCCTTACCGAGCGCCACCAGAATCTTTTCAGGCGACGGCTTGAACTTTTCGCTCTGGAACACATCGAGGCTGTACACCGTCTGAAATTTGCGGTTCGGAATTTCGATACCGACGGCAGCCTTGCCCGGAATCGGCGCCAGAATACGCACCGACGAGACGCGAAGCGGAAGCGCCAAGTCTTCTTGCAGAGCAGAGAATCGGCTCACCTTCATGCCCGGGCCCGGTTCCACTTCAAAGCGGGTAATCATCGGGCCCGTTTCGCAACCGATGACGCGACCCTTCACCTTGAAGTTTTCAAGTTTTTCTTCGAGCATCTTGCCGATGGCGTTCAATTCATCTTCGCTGTAATCGGCGGTCTGCGGCTCATGTTCTTCCAAGATGTCGCTAATGGCAGGCACCTTGTATTCATCGTAAACCGTGGTCGGGTCACGCTGCGGGATCGGGGCAGCCTTCATTCCCGAAGAGGAGCTACCACTCGGCACATCCCCAATCGAGGCACCCAGCGTCGCATCCGGAATTTCAGGAACTTCGCCCACATCATCGGCACCATAGACTTCCGGCACAAAAGTATCATCGTCAGAGGACGCCACTTCAATCGTCTTGGCGCCATCGCCACCCAACAGGTCTTCGGCATTAAAGGGAGCCTGTTCGGCAACAGTAGGCTCCCCAGCCACCATGGTTCGTTCATCTGCGGGAACCTGGGTCATTGATCTCTGGGTCGCACCATTTGGAGCAGACACCGTCCGAGCGGCCATGGAACCCGTTACGGCACCTTCACGACGCACATCGCCCTTCACCTGCATACGACCGCGATGATCCTTTTCCCAGGCAATCAAGTCGCGGGCACGCTTCAAGGCAGCAATCTTCTCCTTGACTTCCACAATTTCCAAGGCATTCATCTTGCCACCATTCTGGCGCAAGTAATCTTCCAGCCTACGAATTTCGGGATCTTCATCCAAATTATATTCGCCAGCCACATTACTCGTAGCATCAGACCGCTGCTCAGCCACTTCCTTTACCTGGCGAGGCGTCATAGTCTGCAGCACTTCATCCGGAAGATTCGGGACTTCATCCAAGCTTCCGTTCAAGCTGAATTCGTCGTCCATCCAGTTGCTGCGTCCGTTAAAAGGAGTCACCTTGCCCTTGCGGCGAATCTTGAAACCGTCGGGTTTAATGTTCACCGTATTGTCGTCCATGTAGACACCACGAGGAAGCCCTGCACCCAAATCCATATTGGTCTGCACCTGGGGCATACGGCGTGTGTCTACCGGTTCATAAGCCTTGGCTTCGTCCTTTCTCTGGAATACCGACTTAAACCAATTCGTCGTCTGAACAATAAACTTGAAATGTCTCGGACGAAGTCCAAAGGCAATCACCAGAATCAATCCTATCACCGCCAGCGAAATGCAAACCGGCAACAACAGGGCCTTTCCAAAAAGCGGAGCCACCACAAACTGGTTAAAAAACTGTCCGAGAGCACCACCACCCTGAATCAGGGCATCTTTCGTAACCTTTGTCACCCCGTAATTTCTGAGAGAGAAAAGGAACGAGAAAACAACCGACAAAAGGGTGAGCCCTACCGCATAGCGGACAAAACGGCCGCGCCTCGATACAGACACCAAGGCAGCACCCCACAAAATCATAGCCGAAGATACAACCAGGGAGGCGACCCTACCAAACACGAAAGCCAATGCATCAGGGAACATTTTGCCCAAATAAGGGCCCAAGACGTTTTCGCGTACTCCGCTATAAGCCGAACAAATACAGGCAATCACCAATAGGGAGCCGAACCCAACCAAGGCCCAACCGCCAAGAATGGCGCCAAAGCTCTGTTCAGAAGTCGAAAAATCGTCAATTTTAGAAGACTTTGCCGATTTTCCCGCTTTTTTCGATGTCGATTTCTTTTGAGTAGCCAAAATGCCTCCGCAAGTACTCCCCAAATATAGTATTATATTATCTTTTTATTATGCAAATAAAGTTTTCGAAAAAGATCAAGAAAGTTTTATCAGGCTTCTCTATTTCAGCCTTTATCGTCTTGATTATTCTCATCTTTGGAAGTACGCAAAACGACATCCAGGGTTCTACACGTAACAGTGCAGAAGCAATGGAAAACCTTTTTTACGATTTGTTTTTTAAAGCCGCCACCCATTCCGAAAAAGCCGAAGAAGAAGACAATACAACCCACAAACGAGTTTCCATCAGCGACAGCCTTGACCAGAACATTTACATTGTAGATATTGACGAAGCCTCCCTGACCAAACTTGGTAACTACAACGAATGGGACCGTTCTATTCACGCCAAAGTCATCCAGAACCTGAGCGAAGGCGGTGCCGCAGCCATCAGCTTCGATATTCTGTTTAAAAGCGCCGATTTCGGTGTACAAAAGACGAACCAGGCGGTAAGCGTTCTCAAGAAAATCGCCCCTGAAGCCGAAGTGGACTCCCTTTACCCCGCACTGCTGGCCAATTACAACTTCGACTCCATGCTGGTTAATTCCGTCAAGGAAAGCGGAAACGCCATCGTCTGCTACATGTTTGACGACCGCAAGTCCTACAAGCACCCTTCCCAATGGATTCCCCTGAGCACCCAGGAACGCGCCGACGCAATCGGCTACACCTCTACCCTAGACACCACCCAGGTTGATGACATCGAAAACGTAGAAGCCAAGGATCTTCTGGACAACATCTTCCCGGAACTGGCCCAAGCAGGCGCCAAATTCGGTTCCGTAAACGCCTATCCCGATAACGATGGCGTGGTCCGCAAAGTATCCATGCTTTACCGGTTCCCCAACCCCACCTTGGACATCATTCCTCTCCTGGACACCACCAATGCCGACGACAAAGAAAAATACAACGCCATTGTCAACAGCAACAATGAAAATTACGTATACTCCACCATGTCCCTCATGACCATCCTGCACCTATTCCACAGGGATCCCAAGGATATCCAGGTCAAGATGGGAAAATATATCGACGTGGGCAAGCCCTTTGGCATTTATCGAGACTCTGTCGGCACCTACCATACAACCTACCCCAACTTTAGCTACCACATGTTCTTGCTTCTCCGGGAAACCCTTGCCGAGAAGAAGATTCAAAACAAGGCCAGCGAAGGCATTCTTGAAATATCCCACAAGGTATTCGCCCGTAAAGACAAGAGCGGGAAAATTTCCATCGAGCTTTCCAACGGCGGAACCAGCAGCGTTCTCGACGAAGACGAATCGAAACTTTTGATGGCAGTGACCCTCGATCAATTAGACGCCCTGGAAGAAAAAGAATCCGTAAACCTCACCAAGGATTATATTATCCGAAAAGACGAAGATGACGAAGATTTCTTCCAGATTGTAAGAAAATCAACCAGCGATGACGACGAGGAAGAAGACGAAGATGATGACGAATCCATCGACTTCACCCGAAGTGCCGTCAAGACGCTAACCTTCTACAAGGATTCCCTCAAGCGCATGCCCGCAGGTCAAAAGATGATTCTTTCGCTGGACATGCAAATCCATTACAACAAGAGCATCAAGAAATGGAATTCGAACCAGGCCATTCTTTCGGATGACGTGATTCGCAACATTCAGGCCACCAGCGACGAAGCCATCAGCAAGCTCAAACCCGGCGAAGAGCTTCGATTCGGCAAGGCAAAGCGCATACCTATCGACAAATATGGCAGATATCAAGTCAAGTACAAAGGCCGCTACAACGAAATCAACAACAGACGATTCCAGCACCTGTCCTACTACGACGTTTACAAGGGACGTGTAGACAACCTGTTCTACCAAGGAAAGATTTTCATTCTCGGCTCTGCCGCGGCGGCCCTATTCGACTTTGTGCCAGGCCCCCACGAAGAAAACTACCCCGCCGTGCTGATTCACGCCACCATTATCAAGAACATCTTGGCTGACGACTACCTGATTACCCTAAGCGAAAAGAAACAGCAGATTATCGTCATCTTGCTCGCCC
Organism: Fibrobacter sp.; assembly: GCA_045221475.1. GTDB lineage: Bacteria > Fibrobacterota > Fibrobacteria > Fibrobacterales > Fibrobacteraceae > Fibrobacter. The sequence continues at coordinate 32,728 of JBGUWV010000105.1, read as the reverse complement.
TTCTCTGCCTTATTCTCGGCCTTTACTTTACAAGTTCTATTTCAGTGGCCCTGTCGGTCATATTGATGGGCGTTTACACTTACATTGCCTACAAATATTTCCAGGGCGGTCTTTACATAGGCGTTTCAAAGCAACTGCTCGCCATGTTCCTGACCAACATTACAGCGCTAGTGGTGCAATTCTACTTTGAAAACAAAGAAAAGAACTTTATCAACAACGCATTCAAACAGTACATTTCGCCCGAACTGATTGCCGAACTGGTGGACAACGAAATCATGCCGACCCTGGGTGGCGAAAAATCCAACATTACCGCCTACTTTACTGATATCGCAAGCTTCTCCACCTTCTCCGAAAAGATTGGCGACCCGAGTAAACTGGTCGACTTGTTGAATGAATACCTGACCGCAATGACGGACACCTTGTTGGAAAACCAAGGTACTCTCGACAAGTACGAAGGCGACGCCATTATCGCCTTCTTCGGCGCCCCCATGCCGCTCCCCAACCACGCCCAAAACGCCTGCGAAACTGCAGTCGATATGCAAACCAAGCTGATGAAACTGCGTAGAAAATGGGCAAACGAAGGCGACAAGTGGCCCAAGGTTGTCCACGACATGCACATGCGCATCGGTATTAACTCTGGCGACATCGTGACCGGAAACATGGGCTCGACCATGCGCAAGAACTACACCATGATGGGCGACGCCGTGAACCTGGCAGCCCGTCTCGAAAGTGCAGCAAAGCAGTACGGTGCCTACATTCAAATCAGCGAAGACACGCAAAAGCATCTGGAAGAAGGCTATTTCATTTACCGATCCCTCGATACGATTCGCGTTATCGGTAAGAGCCAACCCGTAAAGACCTTCGAGCTTTTGGCAAAATCCGGCTGCGAAAACGAGAAAAAACTCAAGGAACTTGTAGACATTTGGGAAAAAGCCCGCGCCTGTTACCTGAACATGCAATGGGACGACGCCATCGCCTTGTTCAAGCAATGTCTGGAATTGGAACCCCACCACCCCGACCGCGATCCGGGCAGCAAGACAACGCCCTCCCATGTGTATATCAAACGTTGCGAAACATACAAAATAACCCCGCCTGTTGCAGAAGGCGAGGTTTGGGACGGCGTGTACACCGCTACGGAAAAGTAGCGGCTAGTTCAATTCGATATTGTCGATCAAGCGCGTCTTTCCGAAGAAGGCGGCAACCAGAATCACCACCTTGTCTTCAGCAGCGAGAATACCTGCAAATTTCTGCAGGTCCTTCTGATTTACGACTTCCACGAACTGCACAATGCCGTGTGCAGCGATAATGGACTTCAGCACGATATCGCGAATCTTGCTTACGGCGCGTTCACCCTTTTCGTAGGCCTCCTTGGCCTGCTTAAGGCCTGCGCTAATGGACAAGGCGCTGGCACGTTCTTCGTCGCTCAAGTATTCGTTACGGCTAGAAAGGGCAAGGCCCGATTCTTCACGCACAATCTTGACGCGGTGAATCTGGATATCGAAATTCAGGTCTTTTACCATGCGTTCAATCAGGAACACCTGCTGGTAATCCTTTTCACCAAAGTAGGCATGGTTACAGCCAGAAATCAAGAACAACTTGGAAACGACCGTCAAAACACCGCGGAAATGGCCGGGGCGGTAGGCACCGCAATACATGCCTTCCAGGGTTTCGTCACGAACCAGGGTCATGGGGTCGCCATCGGGGTACATTTCCTGAACACTGGGGGCAAATACATAATCGGCACCCAACGATTCAGCCAATTTTGCATCGGCTTCCAAGCGCTTGGGGTACTTATCCAAATCCTCATTTTTACCAAACTGGATCGGATTCAGGAACACACTGACAACAGTTACATCACATTCCTTGACAGATTCCTTGATCAGCGCACCATGCCCGGCGTGCAAAGCACCCATCGTGGGAACAAGCCCGATGGTCTTGCCCTGCTTGGCGAGCGGTTTGATGACTTGACGAAGAGAATCAACAGTAGTTACGATTTGCATTATTTACCTTCTGGTACAAAATAAGTCGTCTGCTTGGGGCATGCGGCAATGGCGTCGAGCACCAACTGCAGATGATTTTCATTGTGGACAAAATCGATATTGTCAGTATTGATAATCAGCACCGGAGCGTACGGATAATTCCAGAAATAATTGTCGAAACGTTCCAAGAGTCCATTCAGGTAAGAACCTTCAATGGTCTTTTCCATGGCACGGCCACGGCCGTGAATGCGCTTCAAAAGAGTCGGAACCGATGCTTGCAAGTAAACGACCAAATCCGGCCTCGGAATATCGTGATTCAGGGCCTTGGCCACCTGATCGTACATGGCGTATTCACTTTCGGTCAGGTTCTGGGCTGCGAAAATCTGGTCTTTGTCGTATGTATAGTCACTAATCAAAAGGTCGCGGAAAAGATCGCTCTGGATAGCCGAATTCTGCAACTGTTTTAAACGGTCTAGCAAAAAGAACAGCTGGGTCTGGAACGCGTAGGCTTCCTTGTTCTGGTAGAACTTTTCAAGGAAGGGGTTTTCCGAAAAGTTTTCTTCAATCAGGGTAGCCTTCCAGCGATCCGCAAGAATTTCTGCAAGAGAAGTTTTCCCTACACCGATAGCGCCTTCGATGGCCAAAAAATGAACGCCTTTTTCTCTCAGCATATCAAGGTTCCTCCGAGGTGATGACGCGGAACGGGATTTTTTCTTCTTTTTGCAAAAGGTTCGAAAGCAGTTCTTTCACCTTTATTCCCAGCTGGGGATCTTCCCACTCTGGGGCAATGTCATTCAAGGGCACCAGCACAAATTGGCGGTTTACTACCTGCGGGTGCGGAAGATTCGGTCTACCCTGGCGAACCTCTTTGCCAAAGTACAGCAAATCCAGGTCTATTTCTCGGGAATTCCAATGGCCACGGGGCTTGCGACCTAGCACAAACTCAGCGCCCTTCAAGTAATGCAACAGGCGCGTCGACGTTCCCGAATACCAAAAACTGACCACTTGATTGAAATAGGGACCCTGGCCCGCCGGTCCTACCGGTGGAGTTTCGTATATGGGACTTTCTAGCCACCCGCCCGACGAAATTTTTCGGAGCATTTCGCGACCCTCGTTCAAGTGCTTTGAACGGTCGGGGAGGTTTGAGCCCAAGGCAACAAAAACTCTTTCTAAAGAATCCACGAAATAAATATAGATATTCAAAATGTCATTTTTACGGCAAAAAAGCAAACCAAACCGCCACAGGTGGATTTTAGCGGTCATCCATCACACTCAAAAAATTTTTTCCGAAAAAAGAGCATTTTTCCGTGACAAAAACATTTTTTTTAGTTATTTTATCGAGGCCCGTGATATTTTTTCGGTCATATTTAAAGACCTGGGCATATTCAATTACATCAACTTTATCAACAAACATTCAATTTCATTTATTTATTCAATAGGACACCATCGTGGCTCCAACTAAAAAGAATTCTAAAAACGCCTATTTGGCAGATCAAGAACCTACTGGCGCAGAAATCCCCCCCGAATTGAACGTAGATTTTTCAAATTCCGCAGAAAAAGAACCATCCCCTAAGCGTCGCGGAAGACCCAAAAGAGTTAAAGATGAAGCAGCCGATGCAAAGGCTGAACCCAAATCCGAAAAAGAACCTGTTGAAAAAGTTGTAGAACAAAAAATTGAACCGGCTAAAGAAGAAAAAACTTTCGCCGAAGTTCCTGTCGCAGACGTTCCCGCTACAGAAGTAGCAGTCGCAGAAAAGCCTGTTCAGAATATCGAAGCCGCACCTGCAGAAAAGTCCGCCGAACAAGGCGACCTGCAAAACGCCGCCCAGAACGCAAATCCGGCAAACCAAGGCGAACAGGCTGCAAATCAAGCCGACAACGGCCAGCAACAGAACCAGCAGAACCGTCGCTTTGACAAGTTCAACAAGAACAACCGCCGTTTCGACAAGAACAACAACCGCCAGAACCAGAGATTCCAGCCCGAAGAAGAAGACACGACTCCGCTGCCGGAACCGGATTCTGAAGCTTGGAACAAAGCTCGCGAATGCTGGAGCAAGTACCGCAAGATGACCATGAGCGACTTGCAGGAACTGGCTTCGCAGAAAGAAAACCTGGACTTCAGACGTTACCGCAAGCAGTCCCTGGGACTTCTCTTGCAGAGCCTCGAAAACGAAAACAACATCGTTTACGCCGAAGGCCTCCTGGAAGTCACACCCCAAGGTCACGGATTCCTGCGCAACACGGAATTCAACTACCAGCAGGGCCCGGACGATGTTTACGTGAGCCAGAATTTGATCCGCAAGTTGGGCCTTAAGGTAGGCGACACCGTTGCAGGCATTGCACGTCCGCCCCGCGACCAGAACGACAAGTACTACGCGCTCCGCCGCGTAGACAAGGTCAACTTCGAAGACCCCGAAAAGATCAAGCGCCGCGTCGCTTTCGAATACCTGACCCCGATTCACCCGAACGAAAAGATTCAGCTGGAATGGGATCCCGAAGAACTGAGCACCCGCGTCATGGACTTGTTCTCCCCCATCGGTAAGGGCCAGCGCAGTATCATTCTCGCTCCCCCGCGTACCGGTAAGACGATCCTGTTGCAGAACATGACCCGCGCCATCGCCAAGAACCACCCCGAAATTATCATCATGGTGCTTCTGATTGACGAACGTCCTGAAGAAGTGACGGAAATGCGCGAAATCATCGGCAAGCTGGTGGAAGCCAATCCGAACTTGCGCGCCGAAGTGGTCGCATCCACCTTCGACGAACCGCCTGACCATCACGCCCGCGTGGCCACCATGGTGCTCGAAAAGGCCAAGCGCCTCGTGGAACAGCAGAAGGACGTAGTTGTCTTGCTCGACTCCATTACCCGTTTCGCCCGCGCAAACAACGTGGTGATTCCGCACTCCGGAAAGATTCTTTCGGGCGGTGTGGACGCCAACGCTATGCAGTTCCCGAAAAAATTCTTCGGTGCAGCCCGTAAGATTGCCGACAAGCTCGGTGACTTCCAAAAGGATTCCAACGGCCAAATCGTCCAGACGATTACGGGCGAACCGGTCCGCGAGATTCTTCAGAAGAACGGTTCTCTCACCATTATCGGCACAGCCCTGATCGAAACGGGCAGCCGCATGGACGAAGTGATCTTCGAAGAATTCAAGGGTACGGGTAATATGGAACTGGTGCTTGACCGCCGCCTGGCCGAAAAGCGCACCTGGCCCGCCATCGACATCTTCAAGTCGGGCACCCGCAAAGAAGACCGCCTTCTCAGCCTTTACGAACAGGATATCATCTGGAAATTCCGTCAGGGAGCCCAGAACGATACCGAAAACGGCATTATGGACAAGCTCATTAAGCTCATGAAGCAGAACAAGACCAATGCCGAATTACTAGAATTTATGAAAAAAGCAAAGGACAGCCTTCGCTAAACAAAAGGATATTCTATGTCAGAAAAAATCTTTTTCGCTGGTACTGGAAACATGGGTGGCGCAATCCTCCGCGGTCTTTTGAAGGCCAGCACAGACGCCTCCACCATTTTCTTCTTTGACCCCTCCGACAAGGCCGCCGCAGAAGTTTCTGCTCTCGGTTGCGTCCGCGTAGCAAGTTTTGCCGAAGGCCTCGCCAAGGCAGATGTCACCTTCCTTTGCGTGAAACCGCAGATTTTCAAGCTGGTCGCCGCCGAATGGAAGGCCGCTGCCGCCGCCGAAAAGGCAACCAAGACATTCGTAAGCATCATGGCCGGCGTGACCCGCAAGGCACTCATCGAAGTCCTTGGCGAAAAGAACCAGATTCTCCGCGTGATGCCGAACCTGCCGCTGACTGTCGGCAAGGGCTCCGTGGGCCTCGCTACGGATGGCGTTACCGAAGAAACGCTCGCCATCGCCGAAAAGATCTTTGGCAACATCGGTGTTACCTGCCGCGTTGCAGAATCCTTGATGGATGCCGTCACCGGTCTTTCGGGCAGCGCACCCGCCTACGTTTTCGAATTCATCGAAGGCCTTACCCGCGGCGGCGTGAAGGCCGGCCTCACCCGCGATGTGGCACTCAAGCTCGCCCTCGGCACCATCGAAGGAAGCGTCGAACTCGTGAAGCAGTCCGGCAAGAGCCCCAGCGACCTCTGCGCCATGGTCTGCTCCCCTGCAGGCACCACCATCGCAGGCATCAACGCCCTCGAAGAAGGCGCCTTCCGCAGCACGCTCATCAAGGCTGTTGTGGCAGGTACCGACCGCAGCAAGGAACTGGGAAAGTAAGCCCCTAAATGGCTACCATCAATCTATTCGCGAAAGATAATGCAACGTCCTCGTTTATACAGGACGTTCTTTCGTCGGTAGATTACGCGGTAGATATTTTCCGCGACATTCCCGCAGCAGATTCCATCCCTCAGGCAACCCTGATTATTTGGGATTTGGATTCTTTTTCGTCGCACAACCTGAAAATGCTCAAGGCGCTCCGCGAAAAATCTCCGGACACCTTGATTCTTGTTTACGCCGAAGCCCCCGAACGATTCAGCGACATTTCAAACAAACTTTACGACAGTATTCTTTCGGTGGAATCCCTAAAACTCCACCTGATGTCGCAAATTGCAAAGCTCAAGGACATCCACACCGCCCGTCAAATCTTCAGGGAACGCATGAGTCACCTGGTAGGTAAAAGCCAGGCCATGGAACAGCTCCGCAAAACCGTGGAACGCGCCATCGTGCATACAGGCCCCGTGCTCATTCAAGGCGAAACTGGCGTAGGTAAGGAACTCATCGCCCGCGCCGTGGGCTGCATGTACGAAAAGTTCGTGACAGTGAACTGCAGCGCCATCCCCGACAACCTTTTTGAAAGCGAACTTTTCGGACACACCCGTGGAGCATTCACGGGTGCTCAAAACGAACGCATCGGTCTTTTTGAGGCAGCCGACGGCGGCGCCATCTTCTTGGACGAAATCGGCGATATGCCGCTCCACGCCCAAGTAAAGCTCCTGCGCGTCTTGCAGAACAAGGAAATCCGCCCCCTCGGTTCCAACAAGACCAAGCATGTAGACGTCCGCATTATTGCAGCCACCAACAGGGACCTGCAACAAGAAATTGCCGAGAAGCGTTTCCGCGAAGACCTTTACTATCGTCTGAATGTCATTCCTATGCAACTGTCGCCTCTCCGCGACCGCAAAGAAGACATCGAAGACTTGGCAAATTACTTTATACGCACCTACCAGGGAACCGGCGAACATTACACGCTTTCTAGCGGGGCCCTCCGCAAGTTGCAGGAATATGACTGGCCAGGAAACATCCGCGAACTGGAAAATGTCATCCAGCGCGCCCTCTGCTTTACCAGCGCAGGCATCTTGCAACCCGAAGACTTGCACATTGACGCAAAGACAATTCAAAGTCATTCCGAACCGGCCTCCGAAAGCACCGAGAATGTTTCAGATTACGAAAGGTTCCGTCAAATGCAACTTGACCAAGAGCGTGATTTCCTAATTGCAAAAATCCGGGAATGCAACGGTTCCGTTCGTGAAGCCGCCCAAAAATTGGGACTTTTCCGAACGGCTCTCTACAACCGCCTAAGTCATTTAGGCGTGAACGTCAAAGAACTATAATCAAGCTTCAGTCCAATCCAGCAAGCCCTTCGCACGGGCTTCATTTGCCGATTCACAGCGGACACAGCCATTCTCGATGACCATAATCCGGTCGCAATATTTTTCGGCATATTCCACAGAATGGGTAGATACTAAAATTCCCATGTTGCGTTCTTTCGCAAGCTTTTGCAAAAGCGTAAACAACTTCCGGCTGCGAGGAATATCCAAGAAGGCATTGGGTTCATCCAGCAAAAGCACTTTCACCTGTTGTGCCACGGCTTGAGCCAAATAAACGCGGCTCCGTTCGCCATCGCTCAACTCGTTCACCCAACGATTCGTGAAATTTTCCAATTCCAAAAGGGAGACGGCTTCGTCTACAATCTTTTCATCTTCTTTGCTACGGCCATCGAACAGGCCTGCGTATGGCGTACGGCCAAGGCTCACAAATTCCCGTACCGTCATGCGGTCACATACGAGCCCGCTCATGCGCACCAACGTTACAAGCTTCGCACGTTCGCGAGCAGTCCATGCAGTCGCATCCGCGGAGCCCCACAAAGATTGGCCACACAGCGTAACTTCGCCTGCAACAGGCTGGAGTTGAGCACAGAGTGTCTTTAAGAACGTGCTTTTTCCGCAACCATTTTCCCCAAGCAAGGCAACTACCTCATCGGCCTTCAGTTCAAAACTGAATGGAGCCACAATCCCCGCGGCATTCGCCTTGGCAGCCTGGTAACCCAGCACCAAACCTTCGCATTGAAGAAGATTCGTCATTTACGAATTCCTCCTCCACGGACAATGACCCAGAGCACCACGGGCACGCCCACCAGGCTAAGCACCGCATTCAACGGAATCTTGGAAAACTGGCAAGCCGCAAGGCAAAGCACAATCCCGCACAAAGCCGAAGCGGGCATCAGCACACGATGGTTGCTGGTTTTGAACAACATAAAAGCCAAATGAGGAACGGCAATTCCCACAAAGGCTACGGGACCGCAGAAAGCCGTCGAGGCTGCCGCCAAAAGGGAAGCTCCCAAGAGCACCATCATGCGACCGCAACGAACGTTTACCCCCAGCCCCTTCGCAAAGTCATCGCCCATTCTGGCGGCATTCAGGTAACGCACAGAAAGCCCCAACAAGGCAAGCCCCAACAACACGCTCAAGGCATAAATCCAAATGCAATCGAAGGTAAGCCTACCAAAACTACCCATGCCCCAAGACACGTACACCCGCAAGGATTCCGCATCGCTACCCACAATCAAAAGGCTTATCAGCGCATCGATAAAGTAACCCACCAAGAGTCCGACAATCAACAGTACCGTGGAATTTTCAAAGCGGACAGCCACCGCCATGACCACTAGAGTCACCGCAAGGGCGCCCACGGACGCCGCCGACAGCACCCCAAAATAACCGAAGCTAAAGCCAGCCAGCAACGAAAGGGCAACTCCAAGGCTTGCACCGCTACTAATGCCAAGTACAAAGGGGCCTGCCAGCGGATTCCTGAACAAGGTCTGTAGCGAAAGCCCCGCCACAGCAAGAGATATACCAGAAAGCACCGCCGCCGCCAGTCGAGGCACGCGAATATCCCAAAAGATGCGAGATTCCACAGAATTCAAAGAAAGGTCAGACCATGACAGTCCGACCGATCCAGAAAACAATGTCAAATAAGAAAGAACGAAAGCCAGGGCAACCAACAGCGCGAATCCAGCCTGGACTCGATATTCGAAGCGGCGTTCCCCGGCCACGAGAAAACCTTACTTTTTCTTTTTGTTCTTATCCTGCGCAGTCTGCTTCAGTTCAGCAGTCTGGGCTGCATCGCGGATATAGATTTCAGGCGGGATATTGTCGAAACCCTGCAAAGCGTTAAGCCAGTTATCGTTCAGGTCGCGGAATTCCAGCTTGTTCAGATTGTACTGCAGCGTGTCATTCACGATATCGAGAGTGATATAGTCCCAACGAACCACCTGACGTTCCTTAAAGACTTCGCGGCTTGCGAGAGTACGTTCGCTATCGAAGCGGTAGCGAGCCTTGAAGGTGTATTCGCCAGTCTTCTGGTAGCGACCCGAGTCGGAATAAGTACGAGTGATACCGATCAAGGTATCGTTTGCACCGAAGCGAAGTTCTGCATCGCGGAAGGCATGACCATGAGCGATAATCGGAGTACGCCAGACGCCAACGACCTGATCCTTCATCTTCTTCTGGAGCACAGTATCAATTCTCCAGTGGTCGAAGTTGCTCTTGTCGTAGCGAGCACGCTGCACATACTTACCAGTCTGGACCAGCTTACGGACGCTGTCGGCCTGAACCTTGGCAAGGCTGTCCGCATTGCGAGGACCGACCGTCGGTGCCGCATGGTTCATGGAGTCGAGTTTCGCCTGAATCATTTCATCCAGCGTAGCCGTCGCACCACGGGGGGTTGCTACCACCTGAGACTCGACCTTAGCCAAGTTCGCCGGCTGGACCGCTTGGGCCGGTTGTGCCGGTGCGGCCTTAGGAGGCTGGGAAGTAGAAGATTGAACTGTAGCGGCCGTAGCCGAAGGTTGGGCAGCGGGAGCAGCTTTTTGCTGAGCAAAAGCCATTCCAGCGAAAGCCAAAGAAAACAACGAAATAAGAATATGCTTGTACATGAAATCTCTCATCAAGTTAAATGTAGTTAAAGCGTATGGAAAAGAGTAGTAAAATGCATAAAAAAAAGGCTATCTTTGGGCTATGTTCAGAAAAACCCTCGATTATTCCCAAGTTCCCTCCCCCTGTTTTGTACTTGACGAAGCCAGACTTCGCCATAACATGGAAATTTTGGACGATATCCAGAAGCGCGGGAATGTAAAAATAATTTGCGCCTTGAAAGGCTACAGTTTTTGGCGCAGTTTTCCGCTCATCCGGCAGTACCTTGCCGGGGCTACCGCCTCAAGTCTGAACGAAGCCCGCCTTGCCAAAGAAGAAATGGGCAAGGAAGTCCACGTATTCGCTCCCGTCTACGACGATGACGAGATTGACCAGATTCTCGCCTGTGCGGGCCACATCACCTTCAACAGCTTTAGCCAATGGCAGCGTTTCAAAGACAAGACCCTCGCCGCAGGTGTGAGCGCCGGAATCCGCGTAAACCCCCAATTTTCAACGGTCGAGACTGATTTATATAACCCCTGCGGAAAGTTTTCGAGGCTCGGAGTCACCGAAGCGGAGTTCAAACCGGAACTCTTGGACGGCATCGAAGGATTGCACTTCCACGCCCTCTGCGAACAGGATGCCGACGCCCTGGAAGGCGTACTGAAGGCCTTCGAGCAGCATTTCGGCAAGTACCTGCCGCAAATGAAGTGGGTGAATTTCGGTGGCGGACACCATATCACCCGCAAGGATTACCACCGCGAAGACCTAGTAAAAATCCTGAACGACTTCCACAGCCGCTATCCGCACCTCTCCGTCATCATGGAACCGGGCGAGGCCGTCGGGTGGCAGACGGGCGAACTGGTAGCCTCCGTCGGAGACATTGTCCACAACGAAATGGACATTGTCGTACTGAACGTATCGATCAGTGCACACATGCCAGACTGCCTCGAAATGCCGTACCGCCCCACCGTGACAGGCGCCGGCATGCCGGGCGAAAAGAAATTCACATATAAATTAACAGGCAATTCTTGCCTAGCAGGCGACCAGCTCGGAGACTTTTCCTTCGACGAGCCGCTCAAGGTGGGCGACAAGATTATCTTCGAAGACATGATCCATTACACCATGGTGAAGACCACGTTCTTCAACGGAGTGCGTCACCCGAGTATTGGCAAGTTCGACGAGCTGGGTAAATTCCATTTGCTCCACAAGTTTACCTACGAGCAGTTCAAGGAGAAGCTGTAATGCTTTTCCACAGCGAAGAAGAAACTTACAACTGGGCGGTTGAATTCGGCCGCAGCCTGAAGCCTGGAGACAAGGTGGCTCTTTATGGCAACCTTGGAGCCGGCAAGACGGTCATCAGTCGCGGGGTCTGCAAAGGTCTCGGTTTCACGGGCTCCGTCTGCTCCCCCACCTACACCATTCTGCACGAATACCCTAACGACCCGCCTATCTTCCACTTCGACCTTTACCGCCTGGAAGGCGGCGCCGACCTCTACGAAGTCGGCCTCGACCCCGATTACCTGGAAAAGGGAATCAGCCTCATCGAATGGCCCGAACGCCTGGAAGACAACGACCCCGGCCTCACGCACAAGATTGAAATAAAAATCCTCTCGGAAACCGAGAGGGAAATTACAGTAAGTTCTCTATAATATAATCAAGCATTTTCTTTCAACAAAAAAGTCCGCCTCAAAAGGCGGACTTAATTTTTCATAACGGAATCCGATTACTTCTTAGCAGAAGCGGCGGAATCAGCAGCCGGTTCTGCAGCGGCTGTTGCGGCGGCCTTCGCAGCCTGGATTTCGGCAATCTTCACGATTTCATCCCATTCGCTCTTGTCGCCGGTGTAAAGGAGCATGGCACCCTTGTATTCCGTCACGATCTTTGCGGCAGTGGCGGTGTCGCCCTTGTCCAAAGCATCATTGGCGCTAGCAAGCAAGTCCTTCTGGGAGTTGCGCAGGTCCTCGATTTGGCCCAGACGATTCTGACGAAGCACTTCCAGCGTATCGCTCACAAAGGCGAGATCCCAAGTGGCTTCGTAGCAGGTTTCCACTTCGGCGAACTTGGAAGCATCTTCAGTGGCAGCCACATACAGGGCATCGCACTTGGCGAATGTCTCGGCGCAGTTGCGCTTGACATACTGATAATACTGATAGCCGCCCACAATCAAGCCGATAATGACCAAGAGGAACACGCCATCTTGCCAACCCATGATCGGGCCCGACGGGAGTCTCGGCTTGCCGTTTACGGTATCGCCTGCTTCCAGGCGTTCTTCTGCTTCGTCAAAGGGGCTTTTGCCATTCAAAAAGCTAAACATAGTCTACCTTCTTTTAATATCTATTTCTTGGTGAGGGCCGCAAAGACCCTTGCGTATAAATAAATCTGTTTGACCAGGCTCGCAAAACCGTTGGAACGGGTAGGAGAAAGTCCAACGTTCAAGCCAATGTCCTGAAAGAACTTCGGATCCACCGCGAGAATATCGGCCGGAGCCATGTCGTTGTACACCTTGAGTGCCAAGGCTCCGAGACCGCGACTAATGAGGGGATTCGTGGTACCGCCTTCCACATCCATTTCGAAATGGATCTTCGCACCGTCAAAATTCGGAACCAGGTACATGGTAGAGGCGCAGCCCTGGATAATGAACTTTTCAGCCTTCAAGGCGGCGTCCATGCCCTTGTGGGCGCGAGCCAAATCCAAGAGGAATTTCCACTTGTCATCAGGGTCGCTAAAGCTTGCGAACTTTTCGCGAACTTCGCTTAAACGCGCATTCATTTGTTCACTGATCGAAGCGCTCATAAACCTACCGCAAGAAAGAGCGCATCTTCCAAATCAGGGAAGGTGCCGCCCACAAAACATTGAAGAATATACGGAACAAGGTCTGCTTTTCGCGCGGGAGCTTAGAAAGCCTGCATGCCGCACTGTCAAACTGCTTGTCACTGATTTTATTAAAGCCCACCTTGGCTCGGGCAACCTGCAAGTGCTTTTTGCCCAAAGCGGCCATCCAGCGGTCCAACACCTTCGCTTCGATGGAGCTCCGATTTTCACCGGAATCCCCCAGCCATTCCATGACCGATTCGGCGACAATTTTACCGCACAAAAGCGACTCCACAATGCCCGAACGGCTAATGGGGTTCACGCAACTGGCTGCATCGCCGGCCTTAAACAGTCCGCACTTGGCCATAGGCCTTGTGGACTGGCCGCAAGCAATCATGCCGCCATACACAGCCTTCACTGTCGCCTGCGGATAGTCGCGGGCAATAAAGTCCAAAAGTTTTTTACGCAGGGGAACCTTGTGGTCCACCTCTTTTCCCAGCACGAAACCGATATTTACTTCTTTACCGTCACGGGGGAAAATCCAGCCATAGCCCGATTCAAATTCAGAACCGAAGAACAGTTCAATATGTTCCCTGCTATGTTCAATTCCATCAGCCACCGCAAAGATGGCAGGTTCCAAATCCGTGTCACCCGATTCAATACCTTCGAGACATTCGATTCCGCGAGTCAGCTTGCAACTGGGTCCCGAGGCATCCACAACAGCTGTGGCAGACAAGGTCTCGATTTCACCGCCGACCGATACAGAAACATTCCAGCCTTCGTCGGTTTTTTCAAGCTTTTTGATAATCGCGTCGTAGCGACATTCCACACCGGCAGCCACACAGTCATCCGAAAGGGCATGATGGAAACGAGCACGGTCCAGCACAAGACCGCAGTCCTTGCTGTAGAATTCCGCACGGTAACGCTTGGGCGAGGTAAAATAGATTCCCGAAAGAGTGCCACGCACAAAAGAATCATCCACCGGCCAAAGCGAATTCAATCGGTCCCTAGACACAGCTTCGGCGCAAAAAATAGGTTCCTTCCAAGGCTCCTTTTTGTCCAAAAGCAAAATCCGTCTAGTACCGGAGGTCAAGCGGCCAAGGGTACAGGCAGCCATGAGACCGGCAGGACCGGCCCCGCAAACCACCACATCGTACCGATTTGAGGTAAAATTTGCCATTTCGGGGAACAAATTAGCATTTATTTATGAAGTTTTTTTCTTTTTTATTGTTAATTGGCAATTTTTTTAGTTATTTTAGAGCTATCCGTTATTTGGTTTATCCTTAAAAGGGAATTTATATGAATATGAAGAGTGTATCAAAGTTCGGCCTGTGCCTTGTGAGCGCACTTGCTCTCAATGTTTTTGCCCAAGACAACTGGGCAGGCAAGGACCTGAACGTTTCTTTCAGTAACAAGCGTATCGACGGCTTCAACTTCAAAAATGCTAAGGCTGTCGCACACACGACCGACTTCCGCCGTGCCACCGGTGAAGGTCCGAACTTCCAGGGTGCCAAGCTCAACGAAGTGTCTTTCCAGAACGCCGTGATTAGCGGTGCCAACTTCGAAGGCGCAGACCTTTCCAAGGCAACCATCAGCGGCGCCGACATCCGTAACTCTTCTTTCGAAGGCGCAAACTTTGAAGAGGCCAACCTCTACCGTGCAACTCTTCTGGACAGCAAGTTCCCGAAGACCAACATGAAGAACGCTCGCCTCGACGCCATGAAGGTGTCCGACAACGCTGACTTCAGCAAGTCCGACCTCACCCAGGCGTCCGTGATGGACGTGGACCTTACTGCAGCCGACTTCAGCAAGGCAAACCTCACCCGCGCCAACTTCTCCCGTTCCTTGATGGCTAACAGCGACCTCCGCAAGGCCACCATCGTGAAGACCGACTTTACCGCCTGTAACTTGATCGCCGCCAACTTCAAGGGCGTCGAACTGGTCGATGTGAACTTCGCCAAGGCTGGTCTTTCCCAGGCTAACTTCAGCGGTGTTGAATTCAAGAACGTGAACCTGCAGGATGCAGACCTTTCTCTGACCACCTTCAACGACGTTGACCTTTCCAAGACTCAGCTCCAGAAGGCCAAGTTCGCCCAGTCCACCGTGAAGAACATGAACTTCGACGGCCAGGACCTGACCGGCGTTATCTTCGACAAGGGCTCCGTCGCAAAGAACTCCTTCCAGAAGACCAAGCTTTCCAAGGCCTCCTTCTACGATACCGAAGTGAGCAAGAACTCCTTCCAGAACGCAGAACTCCTGAAGGCCGTGTTTGACGGTGCTTATGTTCGTAAGGACATTTTCGACAAGGCTGACCTCACCAAGGCCAACTTCGCCAACTCCACCATCGAACGTACCGACTTCATTCTCGCCCAGCTCGCCGGCGTAAGCTTCGCCGGAGCCAAGCTCGAAAAGGTCAACTTCACCAATGCCAACATGCAGGGTATCAAGATTGACGCCGACACCAAGATGGAAGACGTGGACTTCTCCGGTGCAAACCTCGAAGGCGCCAAGATTGAAAAGTTCACCGCCAAGAAGGTGATCTACGATAACAAGACCCAGTTCCCGTCCGGTTTCGATCCGCGTCAGTACGGCTTCACCAAGCGTGGTGAAAAGGCCGCCGACATCAAGGTCGAAGGCTCTGGTTCTTCTCCGAAGAAGAAGAAAAGGAAAAAAGCCGCTGACGACGAAGAGTAGTCTAGAACCTTAACGGATTTTGAAGAGCCTCGGTTAAAACCGAGGCTTTTTTAGACCACTCGCGCCCAATCATACAAGTACGTACCCTGAGCGCTCGCTCTCGCAACCACCCCAGCTTAACGCTAGGGGCTTTCATTTCTTATCTATCAACCAGTTTACGGCGTCGGAGAGGGTGTGAACCTGGACAATCTTCATGCCGGAGGTATTTTCGGGCAGGCGACCGCCTGCTGGCACAACCGCTTCGGTGATTCCCAGGCGGCGGGCTTCCTTGAGCCTTTGTTCCAGAAGGCTCACGGAGCGGACCTCGCCTGACAGTCCAAGTTCTCCGATGACAATGCACTGGCGGCCGAGCGGAATCGCGAGGTGGTTGCTTGCGACAGCGAGAGCAAGGGCGAGGTCCGACGAAGTGTCGGAGACCTTCAGCCCGCCGGCAATCGACACGAACACGTCGGAAGCACCTACAACAACACCGCCAAACTTTTCAAGCAGCGCCAGAATAATGGTAAGGCGCTTGGGGTCAATTCCGGCAGCCACACGCTGGGGCACCGCAAACGTAGTCGAACTCACAAGCGCCTGCGTCTCGAAGAGCATCGCCCGCGTTCCTTCCATAGTGCAACAAACCACGCTTCCGGGCGTCGGAGGGACATTTTCTTGCAAGAACACACGGCTCGGATTTTCCACCGGAGAAAGCCCGTGTCCAGTCATCTCGAATACGCCTATTTCATCCGTCGCGCCGAAACGGTTCTTGATGGTACGGAGAATGCGATACTGGTGATTGCGGTCGCCTTCGAAGTAGACTACCGTATCGACCATGTGTTCCAAAATGCGGGGGCCCGCAATCTGGCCGTCCTTGGTCACGTGCCCGATTAGAATGGTGATGCAGCCCGTATTCTTGGCAAAGACCATCAGGTCCAGCGTACATTCGCGAAGCTGCGTGGCACACCCGGGAGTCCCCGAAAGATTTTCCTTATAGACCGTCTGGATGGAATCGATGACGAGTACTTGCGGCTTGAGTTCCTGCGCCTGCTGCAATATTTTTTCGAGGCTGGTTTCGCAAAGCAAGAGCATATCGGAACCCGCCACATTCAGACGTTCGCTACGGAGCTTCACCTGCACAGCACTCTCTTCGCCACTTACGTAAAGCGTCTTGACGCCGGCGGCGGTCATGGTGGCGAGAGTGGACAGCACTAATGTAGACTTGCCGATTCCAGGATCGCCACCAATGAGCACCAGGGAACCTGGCGCAAGCCCGCCACCCAGCACCCGGTCGAATTCGACATTGGCGGAGCTCAGCCGCCGCGTATCTTCAGCAGCGACATCCTTCAGCGGCACCACCTTATGAACAGGACCGCCGAGGCCTCGGGAAGCACGCCCCCCTTCGAGAACGTTCTCGACCACATGTTCCTTAAGGCTGCTCCACGCCCCGCAAAAGGGGCACTTGCCCGCCCACTTGGGCGTGGTGTTGCCGCATTCGGTGCAAAGGAATTCAATTTCTTTTTTTGCTTTCGATTTATTTAGTGCTACCATGTGCACTAATATAACAAAATGCACCTGACACAAATTGTCAGGCGCATATAAATGCTCAAAAAAGCACTACACAAATAACTAGACGCCGCAATCTTTGAGTGCCGAAAGGGAACCGGAAGAATACGCCCTCTTGATGCATTCCGTAATGGAGTCTACCAGGTCCTGGACTTCCTGGGGAATTTCAATTTCTGAATCATCATCTTCTTGGATATCTTCATCTTCTTGGGCGACCATATTCGCCTTAATGATAGAATCCGCTACCGCCTGAGCAATGGAGTCGGCAACGGCCCGTTCCTTCTCCCTGCGTTCTTCGGCTTTTTTGTAAACCTTCGCAGAAACGCGATTCAGTTCAACACCGTTCTTGCTCACGACCTTGACAAGGCCGTCATGGATCCCGTAGTAGAAAGCAGAAACGCTACAAAGGTTCAAATCGCTTTTAGACGCATCAAATTTCAGGACATCGTAATACGTGGAATCGCCAACCTTGAGGGTGTCCACCATTTTCAGCGTGTAGCCATCCTGCGTTGCCGGGAACACCGGTTCGTAGAAATAGATTTTCCTGTCCTGACTCGGATGGCAGGAAACGACAATGGTTCCTTCGCCACCATCGGGAAGCGCCTGCAGTTCGATGTCGATGGCAGATGCCATCGCCTTGGCGGAGTAAACCAGTTTAGGGTGATCCTTTTCACCGAAGTCAGCAGACTGACTTAATTTATCTACAAACTTGACGGAATCCGCCAGGTATATGACAGAATCCTTGCTAAAACCTTTTTCGCCATCCAGCAAGACCTGGATGCCGCTAGCAGGTTCAACCTTGTAAATTTCACTACTGTCATCATCACCGCAGGCCCAAAGCAAAGCACCAACAGCAAGGAGAATCAGCTTATTCTTCATTAGTCCTCCTCATTGATAGCGATATAACTACCGTCTTCCAATTCGATTTTCAAGATACCATTCTTTGTCTGGTAGTACAGCTTGGCATCTGACGAGACCATTTCCCCCTTAGCCCCCTTTATACGGCCTTCACTTACGGCAACATCCGTATAAGTGACACCATTCACTTTCAAGGTATCAATAAAGGACGAGTCCGCTTTACCTGTAAAGGCAAGGGGATTCTTGAGCGTAAAGAGGTATTGGCCGAAACGGACTTCCACTGCATCACGATTCAGTTTGTCCTTTTCATCGAAGTAGAACGAAGGCGCTTCGGCAGAAATCGAAATGGAATAGATGGGATAGGCCGATTCCAGCAACGTGTTCATACGCCTTAAGCAGAAGCTTTCATCAATGTACTTATCCCTACTGACAACCGTGAGAGAAAACAGATAACCATCCGAATGCCTGTAAGCAATCGTTTTCCCCTCTTTGTAATCGCCAAAACTCTCTTGAAAGCCTTCAAATTCCGCCACATCTGCACATGTCTGGCTGTAAGAGGGTGGAGGAGAATCAACCTCGCCACAGGCGCAGAACAGCCCTAGGGAAGCGAGCAAAGAAAGAAATATTCTAGAATGCAGTTTACTCATATAACATAATGTACATTTTTTTTGCTCACACCGGGGCCCTTAATAACGCTATGGCCTTGTGCAACCGGTTCCAGAACAATCCGCTGAGGAATGCTATCCACCACCGATTCCACATGGGTAATGATTCCGAGCATTTTTCCCTTGCTTTCCTGAGCACGCAGGCAATCGAGTACATCATTCAGTGTATCGGAATCAAGCGTTCCGAAGCCCTCGTCCATGAACAAAGAATCTACGCGAACGTTACGGCTCGCATATTCTGCAATACCCAAGGCGAAGGCGAGACTGACCAGGAATTTTTCACCACCCGAAAGGTTACTCGTGCGGCGGGGTTCGCCAAAGAAATCGTCCTTGACGCAAAAGCCCAATTCTCCCGACATGACCAACTGATAGCGATCCTTCATTTGCAGCAGTTGCCTGTTGGCAAGTTTCAAGAGCGATCTGAAAGTAAGTCCCTGTACAAAGGTTACAAAGTCGCTGCCATCCGCCTTTCCGAACCAGGTTCTCATGACATTCCAACGGTTAAATTCAGCCATTTTGTCATCGAGAACCTTACGCAATTCAGCTAATTGCTTTTGCTGTTTGTTGTAGGTGCGTATCGCCTCTTGAATCGCACCCGATTCCTGCTGCAATTTCTTCAGTTCTTCGTCGGCGGTTTTCTTTTGCGTTTCAAGTTCCTGCATCGGCGTCGCATCTTGGCTTTCGGACTTGACCTTTTCCAATGCGTCAAGAGCATCGCGATGCGATTGTCCGCAAGCAACCAACGCTTCGGCAATTTCGGCACGACGGAGCGAAAGAGCGGCGAACTCCTTTTCCGGCAACGCGAATTTCAAAAATTCCTCTTCGCTTGCGATGTTCTTCGAGGCCAGTTTCTCCGCAAAATCAGTCTCTGTCCGAGTCAATTCTCCGGCAAGTTTTTGCAAGGACTCTTTCGATGCTGAAAGGCGTGTCGAAAGGGTGTTGCGGTTATTTTCAATCTCGCGGAATTTCTTGTCCGCTGCATCAAGGTTTTCACACGCGGTTTTCAAATCCGTTTCGGCCTTGTCAACCGCCTCTTGGACATTCTGTTCGCCAAAGATTTCGTAGCGACGTTCCTGAAGCTCTTTGTGGCTATCTAGCGATTTTGCGAAGGATTCTTCCTCGATTTTCAGCTGCTCTTTGGCGCGGTTAATCGTCTCGATACCGTTCTCGTAACTGTTCCTAACGATTTTCAAGTCATTAGAAACCTGATCCAATTCCTTTTTCGTCGCATCAAACGCGTCTCGGCGACTTTTCAAATCCGCCAACTGCATAGCAGCATTCTTGCTATCAAATTCCAGCCAAGGTTTCCAAAGCGCAGAGACCTCTTCGATTATGGTCTGAGCCTTTTCACACGACTTTTGCATCAGTTCAGACGCATTCTTTTCGTCGGATTCAGCCTGGATTTTCTTGTTTTGCAAATCCTGCAGCTTGGCATCGGCAGTCTGAATTTTACTGTTCAATTCGCGCACCTTGGCAGCAACATCTACCGCACGGGATTCATCTTCTGTCACAGCCACCGATTCGCCATCACAGGCCGGGTGTTCCCTGGAGCCACAAACCGGACATGGCGCACCATCTTCCAGGTGCTTTTGGATAATATTTGCAAGCACCAACACATCGTTACGGAACAATTCCTGCAGTTTATCATCCAAAGAATGGCGGTCACCTTGCGCCCTTTCCAACTCCACTTGGAAATCAGCAATCATCTGCGTCGCTGCGTTTTTCGCCTTTTGCGCCGACGCATACTCCTTTCGAGTGGACTCCAGTTCCTTCACCTGCAATTCGCTTTTCGGCAAGACATCCTTGAGCGATTCGTCATCCGCGGAATCGGCAACTTTCTTCTGGAGATCCTTCTCACGAGTCTCGAAAGTCTGCATTTCCAAAAGGGACTTCGCCTGTTCATCTTGCAGGAGCATCAATTGACGCATCGCCTCATCGCGGCGTTTCCCTGCCATTTTCAGGTTTTCCGACGCACCTGCAATTTTCACATCGAGCGAACGGACCTCGTCCCAGAGGGTGCGATGCGACAGCACGAATTCATCCGCCACATTTTTCGCCTTTTCAGCAGCAGCCTTGATTTCACCCTGTTTTGTCAGGGCATTTTCAGCCTCGGCGAGCGAATTTTGCAAACTATTCCTTTCTTTTTCAAGCGAAACCTTGTCTTCTCGCCATTTGCGTAGCGTCTGGTAGAGCGGGCTACAATCTTTGGCCTTTTCGGCTTGTTGCAAGCGCAATTCACTTTCGGCAAATTGGGTCTTGTCGTCATTTGCCTTCTGCAATGCCGCTTCAGCTTTTTGCAATAGCGCCTGTTTTTCATCCAAGTTCTTGTGCCACGCAAGCAACGAATCGATGCGGCTGCGTTCCTTGAGGATTTCAGATTCTCGTTGCTGAAAACCGGAAAGTTTTTCCTGTTGTTCCGCTATTTGTTCGGCGCAAGGAATTGAACCGGCGAACCTACCGAGATTTGACTCAGCATCTTCCTTGGCCCGCTTACTTTCGGACCAATGTTCCGATACCTTCACCGCGATGCGGCGGTACTTTTCCATACCGTTCAGCTTTTCCAGAATTTCGGCACGTTCCTTTTCGTTACATGTCAGGAACTTGCTAAATTCCCCCTGCGCAAGCATAATAGAACGGCAAAATTCAGAATAATCCAGCTGGATAATTTTCGTATTCGCCTGAGCCAACTCTTCGCGAGAACCCGTCTTGCCGTCAAAAATTCTTTCATCGGGACGATCGACACTATAAACCAAGCCCTCGGCTGGCTGCAACTGACCATCGACACGGTCGCGGCCCTTACGCTGCGACCACCGGGAAACGAAAGTTCCCTTTTTGCACTGATAAGTCACCTGGGCAAAACAGTTGCCCTTGTCGGCAGTCATGACGCCGTTTCCATCGTTGCCATAAATCTTTTCTTGTCGCGGAGTTCGTCCGTAAATAGCAAGCGTAATCGCATCGAGAATCGACGTCTTGCCCGAACCGGTTTGTCCGCTAATCACAAAACGGTTACCCGCCTGCGCATAAGAAGGATCCGTAAAGTCGATTTCCCATTTGCCCGCGATACAGTTGATATTTTCGAATTCAACCTTCAGGATTTTCATTACTTGCCCTCCTTGCTATCGCGTTCCGCTTCTTCTAGGACCTGCTCAAAAAGCGGCAGGAATTCGGCATATTGGGCTTCAATTTGTTCATCGGCTTCCTTGAGACCAGCCTGCTTCATCAACAGCAACTTGAAAACATCGCGTTCATCGGGAATTTCGACCCCTTCGTTGGCGTCGTCGGTAAAATCAGCAGCACACAGCGCACCTAATCGATTCGCCTTCCAGCTGACAACCTCGTAGGATTCACCCTCAAGAATATCCTGCAGTTCCGCATGTACGTTCACAGCAGGATTGTAATCGTAAAGAATTTCCACCTTCACGGGATATGCCTGCGGAAGACTACGCAGCGCCATCAATTGGCTCCGAATCTCGGCGACAGAACCCTTGATCCGACGAAATTCGAAATACGGGGGCACCACGACTTTTCGCACCTGCGGCACGCCCCCTTTTTCCAGCTCCACCTGCAAAATATGGTGAGCCCTTTCGGCCTCATCAAACCCCAGCACAAAGGGGGATCCGGAATAACGGACCTTCGGATTTTTAGCCACCATGGTGGTATAATGAATATGTCCCAAGGCCACGTAATCAAAGCCCTCCGGGAAAACCGACACCGGAATAGTCCCCAGATTACCCACAATATCGCGCATGCCGTGTTCTTTGGCATCGCTACCATTATCGTTGTCGGGGCGGCCTTCCAGCTGGGCCGCATACAGGTGACCTGTGGCCAAAACCGGTATAGGGCGACCATCGCGAACTTTCTCGGCAGCCTCATAAACCGCTTTGTACAATCCCTTAAATGTATTTTGAGCAAAATCCACAGCATCTTCGGTCTTAAACCGGCGCAACTCCATTTCGCGCACATAAGGGACGGCAGCACTGACGCCAACCACATTGCCCGAGTCATCTTTCAATTCCTTGACCAGATCCTCGACTGGGCGGTCTCCAAGGGAACCCACCATCTGGATATTGAGAGCCTCCAGCAAATCACGAGGAGCATCCAGCAAGGCACCCGAATCATGGTTGCCACCCACCAAAACGATATTTTTACAGCAAGTATCCAACAAAGAGGCCAAAAAACGGAAATAAAGACGGCGTGCCTCCACGGAGGGGTTCGTCGTATCAAAAATATCGCCCGCCACCACAAGGCATTCTGCACCAAATTCCTCAATACGTTCCTTGAGCCAATTCAGGAACAGCTTGGATTCTTCTAACCTATCGATGTCATGCATCGAATTGCCCAAATGCCAGTCGGCGGTGTGTATCAATTTCATATCCCAAATATACTATCGCAAACCTGACACAAAATGTCAAGTTGTAAAAACACCCCGTCAAAAAACTACAAATTACATACACAAACGTTCACCAAAACATACCTTTCACTTTCAAAAAAGTACGTTCATTTTTCAGCGTCAAACAACGTCTTACAGAAAACAGCCTAATTCGTTGACAGACAATGAGTTACACGTTTGTTTTCGAAAATTTTTCCAGACTGAAACCTGCATATTTTCTATAATTATGGGCAAGTTGATCAAGAGACCGACGACATTTTTCGGAACAGCCGCCTTCGCCACGGCTGTTGTTGGCGCCATTGCCCTTGGCGTCTGGTCTCTGCATGCACTTTTGGAACGCTTCCTGTCCACACCGCATACCATTGCAGGGGTTACCATTAGCCCCTATGGACACAGGATGGACGACCTTCTTACCCACCACTTTGATTCTATTCGAGTTTCTCTTGAGGGTACCGACATAAAGGTCGCAAACCCCAATCTCGAAATAACCATCCTCGGAGAACCCAAGGGGATCAACCTGCAATCGGATTCGGTCATAGCCGAAATCAAAATTCCAGAAGAAAGCGCCCCGGAAAAAAAATCCGGCGAAATCCCCCAGTTCCCGGAAAAGCTGAAATTCCCACTCCCTGTACAAATCGATGTCAAAGAAGCCCGGGTGTCCCTTTCGGACGGCAAGAGCTGGCAAGCAAGCAATGTCCATCTAGAAAACCGCGGAGAAAAGGCTCTCTCAGCCAGAGCGAACAATATCAGCGGCGATTACATTTCGACACCGGCCAATTTCAAACTCGACGCCGATTTCAGTAACGACATTATCAAGGTGTCCGGCAAAGTCAAGACCTCAAAGGATTCCGTGGTCTTGAACGTGGAAGCCCCCAAAAATAATCTGGGACGCATCAAGACCAAAACAGACTTGACCATAGACAATCCCAAGGATTGGATTCCGGCAGAACTTCCCGCCGCCGTTCCCACAATCGGAAAAGTCAAGGTTAGCGCCAATGCCAACATTGACTTGCAAAAGAACCGCACCACCTATAAAGCCCACATCAAGACCCGCGTAGGAGCCTTCTGGCCGCTACTGGCCGAAAACGTGACCGTAGACCTCTCCGGCGACATGAACAATATCGAAGCCGACGTCTTGCTCCAAAACGACGAAGGCGGAAGCATCCAGCTCAACGGAACCCTGGACAAAGAAATGAACGCCTTCTTTAGCGGGCGCGTGAAGCACATGAGTGCCCAATTCGGCCCCCAGATGATGCCACTTGACATGGAAATCAAATCGGGCGAACTCTACGACAAGGAACTTACCGTTTCAGTCGAAACAAGGCAAGGCACCTTGGTGGATGCCGTCATCAACTTTAAGGATTCACTATCGCTCACCTTCACTGGCGACATTTCTCCCTACGAACCATGGGCCCTAGACTGGACACAGGGCAACCTGACCCTGGGCGCCCGTTCCAAAGCCTACGGATCTTTTGACGGACGCTCCCTCAAGATTCTCGCCAAGATCAATTCCATCATCAACGCATACCACATTGCAGCTGACTCACTGCAAGTCTCGCTAGACCTCAACAGCAAGGGAATCGATTTTTCGAACGGAACCATCTACACTCCCAATGAGACCTTCGATTTTGACGGCGATGTCAAATGGAACGACGAACACCCCCATACCTCCTGGAATGTCAGACAGCAACACGGCGGCAAGGCATCGGCCTACATCCATATAGGCGACACCATCGCCCTCGATGTAGAAGCAGACAAGGTCATCTTCGAGACCATTCCCTTCTCGGATATTAAGCTCGGAAGAAACATCCGCGGAATGGTGAGCGGAAAATGGCATCATGACTTCGACAACCGCGTCGGAAAACTGGACGTTACCGTAGATGGCGGCATGGACGCCTTTAACGTAAGCCTAGAAACTTCTATCCGCGAAGACGGCGACACGATGTTCATCGATAACTTCAGGGCAATCCACAACAAGAACTCCGTAACAGCATCCACCGTATTTATCTTGCCCAACGACTCTAACCCCGACTTTAAGCCAACCACCTTCTTGCCGATACAAGTCCTGTTCGCCAACATTTCATCCCATGAATTCAGTATTCCCCTCTTGCTAGAAGGCTTTAACGACAGTACCCTTACCTCGGGCATGCTGAACGGCGACCTCACCTACAACCAAGGCAACAAGCTCATCGGAAACCTGAACTTCACCGATATCAATTTCCGAAAGATTCCGCCGGAACTATTCAACATCCGCAAGCTCAACATCTTTGCCGAGAACGACAAGATTGAACTCAATTCTTACCTGGACATTGGCGGCGGTGGCTGGACCGGCAACACCCAGGTAATTATTGACAACGTCTTTAGCGACAAGCGACATGTCAGTTTCTCTCACGGTAGCGATAACGGCGGAACCCTCTGGGCCGAAGGCTTTATCGACAACGATTTCGTATTCAAGGGCACTGTAGACGCAAACGGCTCCTGGTTCATTCCGGGAACTGTCAGCGAAATCAAGAACACCGACTTGCATGTGGACATTGCAGCTGATTTGCGAAAAGGCCTTACCGGTATTACCGCAGACATGAGTCTGGACTCCACCATTTACGAACCGCCCAAGACCAAGGTGCAGTTCCCCATTTACATGCGCGGCCATATAGAAAACGGGTTGCTCAACATTTACGAAGGCAGGACCAAAAACGAAAACGACGAAGTCATTTCGGGCACATTGCAGTTCAACCTCGACAGCATGAAGTTGGATTCTATCAACGTACATTCGGACAGATATTCCATCAAGACCGCCTCCCACTACCTTGTGCTGGAAGACATCAACAGCACCATGACCGACAGCGAAGAGGAACTGCTGATTACCGCCAACATTCCCAAAATTTCGTATAAGTTCAACAATTCCCTCTATGGAGAAGCCGAAGCCATTGCCCGCGGCAACATCGGTTTCAGCATTCCCCACAGCCAAGAAGGAATCATCAGGAACAATACCATTACAGGCGATATTTCTATTGACAAGATGGTTTTCTACAGAGAAGTGG
The DNA here is from genome assembly GCA_045221475.1 of Fibrobacter sp. Classification (GTDB taxonomy): domain Bacteria; phylum Fibrobacterota; class Fibrobacteria; order Fibrobacterales; family Fibrobacteraceae; genus Fibrobacter. The sequence continues at coordinate 6,590 of JBGUWV010000105.1, read as the reverse complement.
ATATCGACGTGACGCCGACAGCCCTCGACAAGTACCTGACCATGTTCAACAATTTTGTGGCCAAGTTGCGCAAGAGCGGAAGCCAGGAAGAAAAGCTCTCGGCTTCTAGCCCCATCAACCTTTCCATGCACATCAGCGACTCGCAAATGGACTCCATCGCCATAGTAACGCCATTCGCCACCTTCCCCTTCACCGTAGACATCAGAATACTGGGCAACACTGCAAGGCCTCTTTTGCGCGGAGATGTCACCAACACAAACAGCGGCTTTATTGGCGTCAAGGACATTTATGAATTCGAACTGAACTCCTTCATGATTTCTTGGAACGACGTTCCCTGGCAAAAGGGTGCTGTAGATGTTTCAAGTAGCCAGGAACTTCCCTACTGCTCCGAAACCAACGAAACAGACAAAGAAACTTGTCCCATCAACTTGGATGTACAAGGAACCATTTCGAACTTGCAAGCCAAGCCCTCTTCTAACTGCGGTACAGAAGCTTCTACCGCAGCCATTTACTACAACATTTTGTTAGGATGTATCGCAAACGATAACGGCGAAGAAGCAGACTGGAATAAAATCGCCGGCAAGGCAATCGGAAAGGTGATTACCACAACCGCAAACAAGACCCTTGGCGGTGACTACATCGGCGATATCGACATGAAGGTGATGTTCTTTGACAACAACACGACCAGCGACAAGGACTCCAGTTATTTCAAGATTCCGATTTCTCTGGACCGTTGGGTAAAGAACTTGAGCTTAATCTTCGGCTATACCCAGGACCAGAGCGAAAGCCCCACGTACGATCAATCTTTCCAGTTCGGCGTCAATTACACTCTGCCGGTATTCCAGGAAGACGTTTACTCTCACGAGAACCACCTGTCGCCCACCCTGTACCTGAACGGCATGCTGACATCTAAGCAATACTTGACCAGCACTGGCGCCGGGAGCAATGACCGTCTGGAAAAGAACGTCGGTGTCAACTACGTGTACCGATTCTGGAACCCCTGTCTATTGGGCATTGGACGATGCGAATCCATTGCACCGTCTTTAAAGCAAAAGGAGGATTCTAAATGAAAAAGATCCTACTCCTTCTTTTAGCCCTGACCTTCTTTAGCTTTGCCGAAGAAGACAAACACCCTTGGTATCTAGACATCAAGGGAAACAAGGCATTTTCGAATTACCAGCTAGAAGAACAGCTTGACATTCCCGAAGAATTCGGCAAAATGGATACCACCAAGCAAGACTTCATGATGCGCCTTTCCCTTGAAAACATCAAGGCCCTTTACTACTCCCGCGGTTACTACAGTCTCAGCTTGACGATGGACATTCAACGCAACTATGTCGCCCAGGACAGTTGCATTCGAGGCTACTACATTACCATTCGCGACGGCGAACGTTACCGTTTTAACGGAGCAAAACTAATTGTCCCCGAAGACCGCAAAGTTGAAATCGACGTATCCAAGTTGAACATCGCCCAAGACCACCTTTACAACCAAGAAGACATCGCCGAAGACATGGAAGATATTCAAAAGGCTTACCGCCGCGAAGGATACCTGCACACCACCCTTTCTTCCATCGAAAGAATCGATACCACGCAAAAAAAGATCTATGTCGAAATCACCATCGAGCCCGGCGCAAAAGTTATCATGGGCAACATGGTCTCTTACAGCCACCGAACCAAAGACAAGCGCAACCACAACATTGCCGTTACAGAAACGGGGCTTACGGACACCGCATGGCTTTCGAGCCTGTGGAGAATTCCCGAAGGCGAAATCATTGACGGTAACCAGTACAACACCTTTAGAAACAAGCTTTTCTCTACGCAGCTGTTCACCCAAATCAAGATGAGCGATTCCCTGAGGGAAGACGGTCTTTCGGATGTTTACCTGAACGTGACTGAACGCGTTCCCGGCGAAATGCGCTACGGTTTCTTCTTTGAAGAAATTTATGGATTCGGAGCCCAGGCCTCGGCCCGGCACAAAAACTTCTTCGGACGGCTTCACGAATTTTCGACCAGCGCCCAGATTGCCCAGCACAAGCAAGAAGCATCTATCGGCTACGCGAACCCGCTCCTGTTCGGAACCTCCTTCAGTTTCATTCCTACGGCTATCCGCTTTGAAGACCGCTTTACGCTGAACCACGAAAAAATCAACCCGCCGGCCTACCCCGACAGCCTCGAAGAACGTTACGAAGTCATCAACCGTGCAGACTTGACATTCGGCATTACGAAGCATATCCGTTTCCGCGGCACATTCGATACTCGATACGTGAACAAGAACGAAGACAAGTTGTTCAAGATTAAAGGCGAAACCGCTCTCACGTTCGACTACACCGACGACTATTTCAACCCGACAACGGGTATCCGACTTGCCCCCACATTGGGCGCCGGTACAAACTGGCGAGCCAACATTCAAAACCTTACCATGGTGGGCGATCCCTACTCTTACGGTGAAATGACTGTAAACCTTTACCACCCCCTATTCTGGACGTTTAACGGAGCCGTTAGCGGAAGCGTCGGTAAGTTCTTCGCAAAAGCTCTTGAAGACGATGCAAGAATCTTTTACCAGGGCGGTACACGTTCTGTGCGCGGTTACAGATTCCGCAGTATTTTCGCCAGCGACACGACTTACGAAAATTCCACTGACGATGAAGGCAACGATGTCATAGACACAGTCATCAACACTGGCCTCACACCGCTTTATTTCAGATTCAACGAAGAAATCCGCTGGACTCTGCCGTGGAAATCTTGGCAGCGCTGGCAGATTGTACAATTCTACGACTGGGCGAAAGTCACCGATAGCGAAAATTCAAAATACACTGAAGCAGAACGGGAAAGTTTCGGCTTCGGTATCCGTTACCGCTGGCAGTTCCTGACATTCCGCCTGGATTATGCGTTCAAGAAGGATTTGACCAACTGGAATTTGGAAAGCTTCGGCTGGGGCAGATTCGCCTTTGACTTGTCGCAGACGTTCTAGGCGCCGACCGTCTCGCGATAAACATTCGCGAGGTTCGATGCGGCAGGCGCAACATTCGCTTTAATTCCGGCCGCATCGAGCGCCGCGCGAATTCGCTCTAACGATGCGGAAGAATCTACTTTGAAGGTAGCGAATTCGCCGGCAAGGTCGGCGACGCGCCCATTCTTAAGGAGTTGTCCGCGGTCAATGATTGCGTAATCGGTCGCCTCTTCTTCCATTTCGGCAAGAATATGCGAACAGACGATAGCGGTACCGCCTTCGTTTTTGCGCCAGTCGGCTAGCAGACTCCACACAGTTTCACGCGCCATCGGATCCAAGTTTGCAACCGGTTCATCGAGAATTAGGAGCTTAGGCGATGGCGCCATGGCACGCAACAGCTGCACCTTCTGGCGGTTGCCGAGCGAAAGCTTGCCCATACGAGTTTCAAGGCTCGGCAATTCCAACTTTTTCGCAAGAGTCGCAATGCGTTCTCGGGCTTGCACACCGTAAAAGCCCACGAAATAGTCCACGTATTCCGCAATCGAAAGCTTCGGGTAAACGCCCGGATTTTCAAGCAAGATTCCGCAAGCATGGGGGTTCAAGAATCCGTTCTTGCCGCGCAAATTTTCTGCGATTTCAAGCGAACCCGAAAACTTCGCGAATCGCCCGCACAAGAGCCGCAAAAGCGTGGTTTTTCCCGCTCCATTGGGACCCAGGAGCGCAAAGAAACTGCCTTCGGGAATTTCGAGATTCACCGAAGCAAGCGCCTTTGCAGGCGCACCGGGGTAAGTAAACGAGATGTCACACGCCTTGATTGCGAACATATGTAGAATATAGAATATTCTACTTTCGCACCTGGAACACGCCCCTATCGCCAACGCGCATCATGTAAGCGCCGTCGCGGAGGCCTGCCTTCATGCTATTCCAGGCTTCGCTTGTAGAAGCGGCCATCACATTCGCAGTCTTGATCAGTTTGCCGTTCATATCGAACACCTGGCAGCGAACCATTGCTGTGCCCTTTTCGAAAGCGAGAGGCTTCGCAATCGCCGTCGTGCTATCATCGCTCACGAACTTGATCCAGTCTACGTTAATGTAGTCGGTATTGATGGTCAGGCGAAGCGTCTGCTTGCCTGCGGCCAGTTCCAATTCGCCCGCTTCGACTTCGGAATAAGTATTCCAATCGCCCTTCGACGGAATTTCGGTTTGCACCATCTTGTCGCCCACGGAAACCGTCACGCTAGAAGCTGTCGAATTGCCCGTTGCACCGTTGATGACCACCTTATACTTGCCCGCAGCCTTCACGTCGAGCGTATATTCAAAGTAATCTTCAGCAGTGGTATAGCCGAGCGCATAGCCGTCGCCCGCCTTCACAATGCCTGCATCGTCACTGCGGTAGCCCGTTTCGTCACTCTTGCCGTCGGCATCGCTGTAGGCGTAGGTATCGTAATTTTCAGCTTCCAAAGTTCCCGGAATTTCAATCGCACCCTTGAACGGCTTGACTTCAATCGGTTCGCCAGAAACTTCGAGTTCAAGCGCCATAAATTCAATCGTGTAAGTGCCGTCGGAATTCGGTTTGACTTCCTTACCCTTCTGGCTCACGGTCTGTCCCTGGGCACCCTGAATCTTCACGCGCAGGGGAACGCTTTTGGGCATGTGCGCATGCGGAGAAGTCCAAGTAACCTTGAAACCATTAGAAGTATTCGTTGCAGTCGCCTTATCAATGGTAAAGTGAGCGCGCAAGTAGGCGCCCACCGTCGAGAAACTGGCCACCCAAAGATCTTTACTAACGGCGTACTCGATAAGTGTCTTGATATCGGCTGCCGAAATCACATCCCAGTTCGCCGCAACACCATGGTTCAGCTGCACATGCCACTTACCGCCCGCCGCCTGGTCCAAGCTTCCTTTAAAGCCATTTACATTACTGCCGTTCGCTTGCCAATAATGGGAATCAATCTGCATCCAGTCAGGTTCGCTGTTCCAGCCCGTAAGACCGCCACCACCGCAACCGCGGCTAATAAAGTGTTCCTGGTTAATTGCGTTCTTGACATTCGCATTCTGAGCGCAATACGGCGTCGCCAAGGAAGTCGCCTCAAGCCCCATGCCACGCAATTTTTCCGCCGCACCGCTAATTTCCGAAGCATAGTTACTCACTTCAGTCAAGTTTTTGTGGTTCATCGTATGGTTGCCGATTTCGTGACCCTTTTTCGCGTAGTCCAAGTGCGGTTGCGAATTCGTCGAAAAGTCCATCGTGTTCGTACACACGAAGAATGTCACCGACACATCGGGCATATTGTCCAAGAATTTCAGGTTCGTTGTCTGCGAATGCAAACCGTCGTCAAAGGTGAAAGTGGCTGCACCGGGGTGACCGTTCCAAGGAACCGTGGTGATGGGTCCCGCAAAAGCGGAAATGGCAGAAACGGCAGCAAACGAAACCGCCGCGCCGAGCGAAATCTTCAAACATTCCATACTATAAACTCCTTACTCGTAATCTAACCTTTTCCAAGGTCGAAAGCCACCCCCATGCTCCATAATTATGGACAATATGTCAAGGCATCAAATAGAAAAGCCCCCGGCTTTTAACCGAGGGCAATTTCTTAAGTAAGCGCGGAGCGTTTCCCCCGCCACATATTACTCTGTGAGCAACAAACGCCTCGTATTAACGAGGCGTGGTTGCGAGAGCGAGGCGATATCACATTTTATTGTATGCGATAGAGCCGAGCGGTCTTATTTGTAAAGCGGGTGCTTCTTGCAGAGAGCCACGATGTCTTCGCGGATCTTGGCGAGGCCAGCTTCGTCGTCCTTAGCCTGGATGGCGCGGTCGATGATGCGAGCCACTTCGCGGGTGTCTTCTTCATCGAAGCCACGAGTCGTGATAGCGGCAGTACCGAGACGGACACCGGACGGATCCATCGGCTTGCGCGGATCGAACGGAATCGTGGAGCGGCTGCAAGAGATGCCGACCTTTTCCATGGCCACTTCGGCTTCCTTACCGGAAACGCCCTTGGAGGTCATGTCCACCACGATGAGGTGGTTGTCGGTGCCATCGCTGATGACCTTGTAGCCGAGCTTCTGCATTTCGGCGCACATAGCCTGAGCGTTCTTGATGACGTTCTTGGCGTAGGTCTGGAATTCCGGCTGCAGAGCTTCGAGGAATGCAACGGCCTTACCGGCGTTCACGTGGTCATGCGGACCACCCTGCATACCCGGGAACACGCCCTTGTCGATTTCCTTCGGCAAAGAAACTTCCTTGAGTTCGCCCTTCACCATCTTCTGGATCGTGCGATCCTTGCACATGATGATAGCGGAACGCGGGCCACGGAGAGTCTTGTGGGTCGTGGTCGTCACGATGTCGAAGTACGGCACCGGAGAATCGATAGCCTTACCGGCAACGAGACCAGCAATGTGAGAAATGTCAGCCATGGTGAGGGCGCCGACCTCGTCAGCGATTTCCTTGAAGCGCTTCCAGTCGAGGTTACGGCTGTAAGCAGAGAAACCGGCGAGGATCATCTTCGGCTTTTCGCGGAGGGCGATTTCGCGGACCTTGTCCATGTCAATGCGGCCAGTTTCCTTATCGACTTCGTACTGCACGAAGTTGTAGAGCATACCGGAGAAGTTCACCGGATGGCCGTGAGAAAGGTGT
>JBGUWV010000104.1:0-31020 GCA_045221475.1 Fibrobacter sp. | reverse complement strand
TTCCCAATGGGGTGACGAAGGCAAGGCCAAGGTTGTTGATTTTCTGACTCTGGACGCAGACTACATCGTGCGTTTCCAGGGCGGCGCTAATGCTGGCCATACCGTAGAAGTGGGCGACAAGAAGTTCGTGTTCCACTTGATTCCCTCGGGTATCATGCACGAAGACAAAATTTGCGTAATCGGTAACGGCGTGGTGCTGGACCCGATTCAGACGCTGGATGAAATTGCTGACCTCCACACCAAGGGTATCAACCCGGAAGGCCGCCTGTTCATTGCCGACAACGCTCACGTGGTGCTCCCGTACCACTCTACTCTCGACAAGGCAAAAGAAAAGAAGGCTGGTAAGGCTGCTATCGGTACCACGGGTCGTGGCATTGGCCCTTGCTATAGCGACAAGGTGAACCGTATCGGCGTTCGCGTGGGCGACCTGATGGATGAACGCGAACTGCGCCCCCGTGTCGAAGCCATGGCCAAGGTTCACAACGAAGAATTCAAGGTGATGTACGATGTGCCCGAAATCGACCCGGAAAAGGTCATCAAGGACTACCTGGAACTCGGCCAGAAGATCAAGCCGTTCGTGCGCGACGTGAGCGCCATGCTCTATGCCGCTGTGAAGGCCGGCAAGCGTTTGGTGTTCGAAGGCGCCCAGGGCACCATCCTCGACGTGGACCAGGGTACTTACCCGTTCGTGACCTCCAGCAACACGGTCGCAGGCTATGCAAGCTGCGGCGCTGGCATTGGCCCCACGGCTATCGACCAGGTGGTCGGTGTCGTCAAGGCTTACACGACCCGCGTGGGTAACGGTCCGTTCCCGACCGAACTCTTGGACGAAACGGGCGACACGCTCCGTAAGATTGGTAACGAATATGGTGCAACCACGGGCCGTAACCGCCGCTGCGGTTGGTTCGATGCCCCGGTGGTCCGCAAGGCTGCCGTGGTGAATGGCCTTACCCACCTCGCCATTACCAAGCTCGACGTGCTCGATACGTTCGACACGATCAAGATTTGCACTCACTACGAATGCGATGGTGAAAAGATTGAAAACTTCCCGAACCAGCTTTCCAAGGTCGGCCGCTGCGTGCCGGTCTACGAAGAAATGCCGGGCTGGAAGTGCGATACCACCAAGTGCCGCAAGCTCGAAGAATTGCCGGAAAATGCTCGCAAGTACCTGAACCGCATGGCGGAACTGGTAGGCGTGAAGATTGGCATGATCTCGATTGGTGCTAAGCGCGACCAGAGCATTATCGTGGATTTGGACTAGGAATCTAACCGAAGGAGAAAGAAGAAATGGACAGCAATGTATGTGGACTCTTGAAAGGGGTTGACCTTTTCTCTGAATTGACGGAAGAACAACTTGGCTTGCTTGCCAATTTGGTTGTTGTCCAGGACTTCAACCGCGACGAAACCGTAGTGCTCGAAGGCGACTGCTCGATGAAGGCGCTGTACCTGATTGCTTCGGGGACGGTGCAGGTCTACATGACCGGCGTCGATGGTCGCGAGACGATTCTCAGTTTCTTGGAACGCGGTGACTTCTTTGGTGAAATGTCGCTCATCGACGGCGAACCGAGGTCTGCCTCGGTGCGCACCGTCACCGATGCCCAGCTGATGATTATCCACCGGGAACCCTTCTTGACCCTTATTCGCCAGACTCCGGAAATCGCCATGTCGCTCCTTTCTGAAATGAGCAAGCGACTCCGCAAGGCCAATAAGCAGATCGGTTCCCTTTCCACCATGTCGGTGAGCGGCCGCGTTGCGGGCACTCTCCTGAACCTGATGGAAGAACGCGGCATGCGTATCCATACGGACAACGGCCAGATGGTGACGGTGATTCACAACCGCCCCACTCAGCAGCAGTTGGCGGACATGTCGGGTACGACCCGCGAAACGGTAAGCCGCATCTGTTCCTTGTTGGTAAAGGCGAATGCGATTGCCATGACTGGCAAGGACATTGTGATCTTTGATGAGGAAGCCTTGCAGGAAAAGGCCACAAAGGGTTAGTTGCTTTTTGTATTATGGATAAAGTAAAGTCGATTTTGAATAAAGTGTTAGCATGGCTCAAGGCAGCTCCGGTCGTGAAGGCCGTTGGCATTTGGGTCGTACTCCTGATTATACTCGCTTTTGCGGTCGATAAGCTTGTAATGCCCATTTTCTCGGGACATTTTGCTTCTACGGGTGAAGTCCCGAATTTGGAAGGCATGACCCAGGAAGCTGCCGAAAAGGCTTTGGACGAAGCGGGCTTTAAGTACGAATGGCTTGCTGAAGGCCGTTACAACGCCCAGATTCCGGAAGGACTGGTACTTGTGCAGATGCCTGCTGCCGGACGCACTGCGAAGCTTGGCCGTACAGTAAAGCTTACGAAGAGCCTGGGACTTCGCGAAGTGGAAATTCCCGATCTTCGTGGCAAGAGCCAGAAACAGGCTGCAATTTCTTTGAGCCGTGCCGGTCTTGTACAGGGCGCCATCGTGAAGGGCGCTCACCAGAGCATTCCCCGCGGCGTCGTGATTCGTACCATTCCCTTTGCTGGCCAGAAAGTTCGCGTTGGCGATACGGTGAAGGTGGTGATTTCTGCCGGCGTGACCATGGGTAATACGTTGCTCCCTGATTTTGCTGGCGAACAGATCGATAATGTGTACGCAAAGATCGAAAAGCTCGGCTTCAAGGTTGGAAAGATCAAGCGTAAAAAAGACGGCGAAGGTCGTGCACCCGGAACCGTGATTGAAACCTCTCCTAGACATGGTGATTACTTGCCGCCCGATACCAAGATTGATTTCGTGATTGCGGACTAGGATGTACATGAAGTTTTTGTTTGTTTCACTTGCAATGGCGGCGACTCTTGTAACGATGTCGCTTTCGCTCTCGGCGTGTGCCTCGTCCTCTAAGAAGGGCGAAGCCCTGACTGCGGCGGATTCTGCCGCGATTGCCATGGCAGTGAATGCAAAATTGGATTCTATCAAGAAGGCGACTGAAGAACAGGCGCTTCCTCAGAATATTGACGCTGCCCACGAATCCTTTATCCGCGCCCAAGAGATGGAATTGCGCGGTGAAAGGTCTTTGGCCAATGTGTTCTGGCAGCATGCCGCGGAATCGGATCCCAATAGCCGATACCTGGCCTTTAAGCTGGCCGAAATCATGATGGCTCAGGGGGCAGATTCCCTGGCCCTGATTCAGGCTCGACGCGCCCAGACCCTGAAGGGTAAACCGACTGCCTCCCAGTTGGGCATGCTTGCCCACTTGTACGTGAAGGATGGCCGAGCCGATTCGGCCCGCAAGTATTTCAATGCCGCGCTGGATACTTCCCGTTACCAGGACATGACGCTGCTGTATGATTACAGCCTGTTCTTGGAAGCCATTCAGGACGGCAAGGAACTGATCCGGGTCTATGACTTGCTCTTGCCCCAGGTGAACTACATGCCCACGCTTTTCCAGCGCCAGCTCAAGCTGCTTTTGGATCAGGGCAAGGATTCGGCAGTCGTGGAACTCTTTGCGAAGGGCCACGAGGCAACCGGTGACAAGAAGATGCTTTTGCAGATGGTGCAGGGGCTTGTGTTCCAGCAGCGCTTGAAAGAAGTGGGCGCGGTGGTGGATACCCTTACGGAATCGACTCCGGAAGATGAATCCATGGTGGTGCTCCTGATGAGTGCCCTTGCCGAAAAGAGCCGCGATTCCGCTTACGCCATGCTCAAGAAAAAGTATTATACCGATCAGGTGCGCACTCCCATGCTCGCCAATTTCTTGGGCCATTATGAACATATGTTCGGCGATTTGGACAGCGCAAAGGTTCACTTGAAAATTGCGGCAGAACAGCTGGTGGACCAGCGGGTCTATGCGACTAATGCCTACCATGCCCTTTCGGCTATCGCTTTTAAAGAAAAGAAGAATAAAGATGCCGTGCGCTATGCCGAAAAGGCTGATTCCGTGGCTCTGGGTAGCGACAAGGCCGCTCTCGCCTTGACTTACGGAACGGCGGGGCAGTACGGCAAAGCCTACAAGATGCTTGATTCGGTAATCGCGGTGTGGGACAAGTGGACTCCCATGGAAGGCATTGCCGATTCCGCCTCTATACAGCGGATGAAGGGAGACGTTGAACGCAATAGGCGTCAGTTCCGCAGCGTGTACGCTCGAATCTTGTGTGTGGAAGCTCAGGAAATTTGGCAGAAGGACATTGCCGATTCCGCCAGGATTAAGAAGGCGTTGGCGTTGCGTGAACGTGCCGATGGATTCTATAAGGATTTGGCCGCAAGGGATACGACCGATATGGGTGTTCGCGTTTTGATGGCCATGAATCTGGAACGTATGGACCGCTACGAAGAAGCCTTCGCCCTGTTTGAAAAAATCCTGAGCGACAAGAAGGCTCCCATTGATCGCGCCGAAGTGTTGAATTATTACGGCTATACGCTGATTGACTTGAACCGCACCCCGGCAGAATTGGACAAGGGTATTGCCTTGGTGGATCAGGCCCTTTTGATGGAAAAGAATGGTCAGCCCTCGGAAGCCTATTTGGATTCGAGAGCCTGGGGCTTTTACCGCAAGGGGCTTTATAACGAAGCACTCACGGTGATGAAACTTATCAAGAGCCCCCACTTTGACGATGATTACGTTTACTGGGAACATATGGCTGCAATTCACGATGCGCTGGGTATGAAGGCCGAGGCGAAGGCCGCATACAAGAAACTGAAAAAATTGCAGCCGCATCACCCTGCCGTGAAAAAGTTCTATAAGAAGTAGACGGTAGTAAGTGACTCGAATGTGTCATCCTGAGCGAGAGTAACGAGTCGAAGGATCTTTTGTTGAAGTTTATCTATTCCATATTGCTGCTACTTTCTCTTTGCGTTCTTGCCGGATGTGCGGGCAAAAAGCCCGTAGTAGAACCTGCAACTGCCATGGTGGACAGTGTTCAAGAAGCTTCACGCGACAGCCTCCGTGCCAAATTCCAGCTTACGATTATCCAGCAGGACAGCGTTACTGGAAATGCCTCTACGCAGGAACTGGATGCCGTCATCTTCTCGGTGCCGGGCAAGCGCTACCGTATGGAACTCACGGGCCCGCTGGGTATCGGCGTGGCCTCTCTCTTGTGGCAAGAAGATGGTTGGCAGATGACCTTCCCGACGGAAAAGCTCTATATGAAGGGTGTGGGCTACATGGTGGGCCTTTTGAATAACGATGCGCTCCCGATGGTGCATATTCACCAGGTAGCCGACATTTTCGATGGTCGCCTGTTGCCCGAAGGCTATGAAGAAGTGGCGCCGCCTGAAGATTTGACGAAGGTCGAAGGCGCTATTTATGCCCGTGAAAAAATGGGACGTCTGTTCCACTTTGTTAAAGACGGCGATCGTGTTTCGTGGCTTTCACGCTCGGGTCGCGGTGGCAAGACCGAAGTCATTCGCTATTATGACTTCAAGGAATTCGAAGGGGTTGAAACTCCGTCGAGGATTGAATTTGAGCTCGATGGTGCAAAATTTCTGGAAATCAAGATCAAGAAGATTGCACGCAATAAGTCGTTCAGTTCGGGAACCTGGCGCCTGAATATTCCCAAGAGCTTCAAGCGCGTTGGGGAATGAAATCGATGAGGAGAACTAATGAGAAGAATTTTGCTATTGGGCGCCGTGATGGCGCTCCTTTTGTCGTGTTCTGACGATACCACGTATGTGGAATATGATGCCGACCCCGTCATGGTGGAATCGTACAAGGAATTGTCTAACTTGGACGCCTCCAATTATTCCCGTGGAACGCGTATCTTTGTCCGCAACGAAGACTGCTTCTATTCCTGGGATGGAAAGTCGTGGAACGAAATCGAAGAAGTCCGCTCGTCTTCGGGCTGGTCATTTTTCAGTAGCGACGATTACGAGGACGAATCCTCTGACTCCGATGATGATATCGAAAGTTCCGATGACGATGAAGAGTCCTCCAGTTCTGAAGAAAGTGAGGTAAAGATTCGCTCAAGTTCTTCGGAAGAGGATGTTGAATACAGCTCGTCTTCTGAGGAGGAAGAGTCTTCCAGTTCGAGGAGAGCAAGCTGGGAGAACTTGAATGATAATTACTCTTATGGAGAGTTTGTAGACGAACGCAATGGGTATATGTATAAGACCATCGAGGTTGAAGGTCGGACTTGGTTTGCCGAAAACCTGAACTACGATATTCCCGAATATGCAGATTCTGTCGATGCCTGCTTTATGTATAACGACACGTTGTACTGCGAAAAATTTGGAAGGTACTACACGTGGTACGCCATGATGAATATCAGTCCAGAAGAGTGTAACGGTGATGCCGGATGCCCGGAATTGTACAGTTACCCCTATCGCGGCGTTTGCCCGAAAGGCTGGCATTTGCCTGATTCCATTGAAGTGGCTGACTTGATTGAATTGTTCGGCGGAATGAGGGCTGCCGGCTCTACCTTGTATGCCCATAGTTTTGGATTCAACTTTATCGGGGCGGGTTCCCAAAGTTATGCCAACGGGAAAAAGAGCTGGTCAAATGAATATGCGGGTTACTCGAAGGGCTATCTGCATTTCGTGAGCGAGACGGAATTTGTTAGCAAATTGAATCCTGTGTATTTTGTCGATTATTATTCTCAGAATTTAAGATTGACTTCTATAGGGCGTAACGAGGCGATTCCGGTGAGGTGTGTCAAGGATGACCCCAATGAAATCGAGCGCCGCAAAAATTTGGCGGGGGAGGAATAAATGAAAATCGTGTTGAAAACCTTTGCCGCCTTGGGTACGCTCATCCTGTTGAATTCCTGTGGCGATGAGAAGACCGTTTTTTACCCGAGTTCTGCGGTTTCTCAAGTGGTAGACCGCTTCGATGACTTAAAAAAATGCACAGACAACAACAGTGGCACTATCGTCTATGTTCGCAACAGGCACAAAGCCTATGTCTGTAGTCTGAAAAATTGGGAAGTCTACGAGGAATACGATGAACCGCATATAGCTGGTTCAGATGACGATGAAGATGAATCGTCCAGTTCTTCGGAAAAGTCCGGTGGAAAATCCAGTTCGTCGCAATCTTCGAAGGAGAAGTCTTCTTCGGGAAAAGCGACTTCCGATACGGATGAAGATTCGTCAAGTTCCGAAGAGTCTGTAGCCTTGTCCTCTTCTGCTGTTGTTTTGTCCAGCTCGTCGGCCTTTGTTTGTGCGGATGATTGGTATTGCCGCCATGTTGAAGAAAAGTGCGACGAATCGACAATTGACAGTTTCGCTGTACTCCTTTATAATGACAAGACCTATTACTACCGGTGCATGGCCGCTGGCTGGATGCCTTCGGATTTGATAGAGTATGATACATTTGGAAAGTCCTGCACTTCGGATGCCGATACTATCTGGGGAATCCGTGATTTCTACGACCTTAAGGATTCTTTGAACCCTTACCGGAACTTTTATACCTGCAAAGACGGCGAGCTTGAACCGCTTGCTTTGTATGGAAATACTTATTCGGCGGTGTTGACATTCTTTGATGGAACTAGATGTGATGATTTCCACCAGAATGTGGTTGTGCAAAAGAAGTATTCTTCGTTTTCGTGCCATGGATATTCATGGTATCTCGATGACCAGTATACGGGAACGATGGTGGATGATCGTGATGGAAAGGAGTATAGGACGGTTGGAATCGGAGACCATATCTGGATGCAGGAAAACCTGATGTTCACCAAGGGCATTCCTGCGGTGGAGTATGGAACCTATAGTGTCAAGCAGGGACCCAATTATAACTGGTATACGGCTGCAAATGTGTCTGAAAAGGAATGGGTGAACAATCCGCTTGAAGTCAAGGCCCCCATTCAGGGAATATGTCCGGATGGTTGGCATTTGCCGACACGTAGAAATTTCATGGAACTCTCCAGTGCAATTCACGGAATGGCGATGGACCATTTTGATTGGGAAACGCGGGTGACTGAATGCTATCTGGGCTCGGGCTACAGGTCGTTCGTGGGCAATTATTTTATGGGAAAGGATTGCATGAATATGCAGTTTAAGCCGGTTCCAAAATTGGGTACCAACGGGTACGTTGCGAAAAACGACTCTGGCCATACCACTGCCATGTGGCGGGGCGAAGCGTACAAGGATTATACTGCCGGGTCTCTACATTTGTCCAATGCGATGTATCATGAGACTTCGACAGATTTCGTTGAATTTGCGACTGACAGAATGGAAGCTTTCGAAGTGATCCGTTGTGTTAAGGACGAAGAAGGGGAACATGTCTACAAGTCCCCCTACGATATACCGCAGTAAAAACAGCTGGCCTTTGCGTTACTTATCCATTAAGCAGCGAATGGACATGCTGTGGCTACTTTTTTTATAAAAAGATATGAGCCGTACCGTGTCCGCTGAAATATCCAAACCCCATACGTCATCGTCGTCGATTTCGGAAGCACTCCAATAGGAGACAACATTGTTGCGCTCTTCGCTTCCTAAACTTCTTATGTAAACTGGATGCGCTTCAAAACCGAGAATGTTTGATCCGTAATGACGATAGGGCCAATCCATGATGCTTCTCAGGTCTTTATGGATGTCGTAATTTTCTAGAACAAAATTGATCAAGGTATCGAATTCGTCTTTGGTGGGAAGGTGCCAGCCTTTGGGACATATTCCTTGTCTTGGGAATGCGTCAGGAGCAAGTCCGCAAATGTAACCGACAGCGCAGATTGTTTCAAGAGTGTCGATTGCCTGGTACCAGTAGTCATATCTTTGACCTATTTGGGGGGACCAATCTGGCCACGATTCGGACAACTTGTACCTTAAATTATCGGCCATCCAGGTCTGACTCCCGATGTCGACGGTCCTGTAAACATTGCCGTCTCGTTCGTCGGTAAATTCACCGTATTCGCCCTGATAACCGTATGGCTGTATGGTGTCGTTCAGGCAACGGACAGGGATTGCGTATTTCGTATACAAGAAGCTGATTCTTGAACCGTAATCATAGCTTGTACTGATGTAGAAACTGAGCCCGGTATTTGAAACGCTGTCGTACATCCTGGAATTACTCCCCCAGATTGTGGCTCCATTTGTTTCTTCCCCGTCGAACTTTCCATCTCTATAAAGATATGACTTGGGTAGCGAAAATCCGTATATGTCTGCAAAATCCCAACCGGCTTTCGACAGCAGGTAGGATCTAGCGTTGGTTTTTCCCATGGACATTTCCAAAAGTTCCTTGAGCTCTACGGAGTCGGGAAGGTGGTAACCCGCAGGGCAGGCTGTTTGGGCGTCTTCCCAAGTGTAACAGCGTCCAACATCTTCGCAGTGGTGGCAATAAGACGAATCCGTTTCGTAGTTCAGGTTCTGTGCCATCCATTTTTGGTAACCGATGACGACGGTCTTGTAGGTTTGCCCGTCGCGGCTGTCGGTAAATTCTCCGTACGATACTTTGGGGTTCAGGTAGTCGTCGCGGGTGGGCCTGGAAGATGAACTATATTCTTCTTCATAGTAGTAATAGCTGCTGGAAGAATATCGAGTTTCACTTGAAGACGATTCGTCATCGGAATCGCTGGAAGATGATTTGCCGGACGAAGAGGATTCCTTGGACTTGGAGTCACTCGAGGATTTGCCCTTGCTGCTCGATGAAGGTTCTTCTTTTGCAATCCACTCCCAGCCGTCGCATTCGTATTCGATGTCTTCGTCTTTCACGTAGACATAGTCGCCTCTGTTGCCGCTACTGCAAGTGATGACCTGCAGTTCCTTTGCGGATTGGATTTCGGTAAGGTGGACGTTGATGTCGTCGTCGCCACAGGCGCAAAGAGAAAGTAGGGAGAATGCTAATGTTGTTTTATACTTATTCATCTTTGTTCTCCTCGCGATTCTTTATGCAACGGACGGCAAATTGTGCAGTTTTTGAGTATTGGTCAAAGTCGACGCTGCCGGAGTATATGCTTGCCACATAGGATTGGGTTGAACTATATTGATCCGAGGTCCAGTAGGCAGAATGTGAAGAGTAGATACTCCAGAAGGAGCCCTTACTGCTTGCTTTATATCCATGTTCCGTTGCCGAGAATCCAAAGTAGTCGCCTTTGCCGGAACGATCCCATGTAATGTAGGATGTGTCGGTCATCAGAGCTCGGATAACTTTATATTTGTAGAGAGAGTCTATTGCCTGATTTTCGGAAACGTATCCTACGTTCATCCAAAGGGTGTCCCAATCTTCTAGGACGGGGACACTCCAGCCGTCAGGGCAGATGCCTTGATTGCTCGCGAGTGCGCAAGAGGTCGCGTCCTGGCAACGGTTTACATCGTAATTCATGGCGCCTGGCCAGGAGTAGAGCTTCCCGAAGCGTGAACAGAAATCGGGTTCATTATCGTAGCAGGATTGTCGGCGGTTGTCACCTATGTCGTAGTTCAAGTTCTGCGCCATCCAGGTCTGTTCGCCAATGACGATGGTCTTGTATTTTTGTCCGTCGCGTTCGTCTTCGAGAACGCCGTATTGGCAGGTGTCTATTTCTGCGTTGCGGCAGGGCTTGACTTTCGAAATCAGGTTGTATCCCGAGCTGCTAGAAACGGGTTGCTCGCTGGAAGAACTTTCTTCGACGGTCTCTTCGCTTGACGAAGAGTCTTCGACCTCTTCGCTGGAGGACGATTCCTCGATTTCTTCTTCGCTAGAAGAACTTTCCTCGTCAATGTAGGAACTGCTGGAAGGTGGTACGATGATATCCGGTTCTTCGCTGGAGGAACTTTCTTCGTCCTCGTCTAAATCGGAACTGCTAGAAGAGCTTTCGGAAGACGACGATACGAACAGCTCGACCCACTTCATGTTGTCGCATTCGTAAATCTTCTCGATCTCGATGACGTAGACGTACTCCCCTTCGAGAGAGTTATTGCATTTCAGGTCCTTGAATGTCGCTTCACTGATGTCGTTCGGGTGGCCGACCTTCAGTGTGTAAAAGTCCTGTTCGTCATCGGAGCAACTTGTAAGAACGCTTGCCGCCAAAAGGGGGGTAAGCGCAAGAACAAGCTTGTTCAAGCTGTTTCGCATAAGAATAATCCTGGGAAAACAATTTCTCATAACCCGCGACAAATATATTAAATAACGAGTATATCCTGCCTTTTTCGGTGCTCTAAGCTATACCTTGTAAGTCCGACTTTTGTAAATTATGGCTATGAATTTGAATGCTAAGATTTTTGCATTGGTTTTTGGGCTATTCTGTTGTACGTCGCTATTTGCGGCGGACACGCTCCAGGTGTATGCAATCCGCGTGCAGTTTGCCGAAGAAAGCCCCGATAACAGCTTGACCACGGGAACGGGACTTTTCGATTCGGACAAGAAGGGTGACTACAAGTTGGACCCCTCGGGCAGACGCAACAGTGTGTCTTACTGGAAAAAGCATTTTGACTTTGTGAATGCCTACTTCAACAAGGCCAGTAACGGGAATGTGGTCATCGACGCACACATTTTCCCTAAGGCATCCAGCGCCTACAAGCTGAAAAAGCATATCATCGATTATAACCGTACAAGCAAGATGTCGGGTGAAAAGACGGCGGAATTCGATGAAGCCCGCTGGCGTGATTACCTGCAGTTTATTTATGATGCCGTGACGACTGTTCATGAGTCTAGTGAATCGCCTTTTAGCGAACCTCTGTCGAAAAATCCGAATACGAAACGCGCCTATATGATTATTCATGCGGGTGCCAGCCGCTTGCTAGATGGCGGTAGCATGGGAACTCGCGGCGCCGATACGCCGGGCGACTTCATGGATACCTATATCGAGAAGGATTATTGGAGTTTTTTGCCGGATTCCCTTGATGGGTTGGCAATTCACAAGGTAGGCAAGAACTCGGAAGGTAAGGATTCTTCGGTGGTGGAGGGTCTGGTGCTTGAAGGGGCTTCCATAGACACGCTGCGATCGATTATGGTCACCAGTGAAACAGCTTCCCAGGATGGATTGAACTGGGGCGTGAACGGGATTCTGGTGAATCAGGTTGCCCGTGAACTCGGACTCCCGAATACCTACGATGTGGTGAAGGGCATTAGCCGCCTGGGTTATTACGATGTAATGGATTTTGCAGGCTACAATGCGGGCAACGGTTTCTTGCCCTCTATGCCTGCTGCATGGGAACGTGCCTACATGGGCTGGAACAACGTGAAGGAAGTCCGCCCTGTGGCTGGCAAGCCCGTGACTGTCGAAATTTCGGCGGCGGGAACTGGCAGTGGCGTGGAAATCGTGAAGGTTCCCCTGAGTGCTAGCGAATACCTGTTGATAGAAAACCGCCAGCGCAGTTGGAATAAGAATGGCGAGGTGAGTGTATCGCTGAGTGATGACGATGAAAGCTCCGATACCACTATCACGACGGTGCCGGTAGACAGCTTGCATCTGGTTTTTCAGGATAGCGTGAATTGCGAGAAAAAGTGTAATGTCAACAAGAAGAAGGCAAAGGGCATTATTGTTGACATGAGCAGCTTTGATGCGGGAATTCCTGCTAGCGGCATTGTCGTATGGCGCGTGAATGATTGGTACTTGCGTCAAACCTTGGAATATGGCATTGCAAACTTCTGGGGTGGCGATACCCTGCGCGATCACCAGTTCGGCATTGCCATGGTGGAGGCTGATGGAATTTTGAGCATCGGCAAGACCTTCAAGAATGCCTTGGGCGAAGATACTTATGATTACGGCTCGGGTACGGATTTGTTGCCCCACTTGCGCAAGCCTGCGAAGGATTCCAAGCTGACTTTTGATACGGTGACGACCATCGGGTCCACGGGTTATGCGAATACCATGACAACCCAGGGCGGTTACACCGGTATTAAGATCAAGGTGAATGTCCCGAAAAAGGCCCGTGTCGAAAAGACGGCCAATGCCTTTATGGGCGACAGCGTGGTGAATTTTGGCGCGCAAAAGATTAGCGTGACCATCAGCATCGATGACGGAAGCATTGACGGCGCCCAGTTCCCCCGCAATGTGGGCCTCGCTTCGGCTGTGCGTGGCGGCGTATTTGTAGACGACCCCGAAAAGGATGGCGAAAAGCTCTTGGTGGTGAGTGCCATGGACGGAACGTTGCAGGTGTTCAATGCCATGGGCGATACCCTGTTCCCGGCAGATACGGTCATCAAGCAGAAGACTTTGACCCGTAAAGGCTCGGAAAAGGATGTGCCGCTGTACCGTGTGGGTGCAAGCTACGGACCGCTGGTGGGCATGGCCAGCGACGGCAAGGATGTGTACAGCCTGCATACGACAAAGTTCGTGAAGACGAGTTTTGTGGGAGGACTTCCGACACAGGAAGCGATTGCTATTGATTCTGCTGTGGTGGGGCCCGTCATTGTTGGCGGAAAAATTTACTATACGACGACAAAAGGTATCTTTGCTTATAATATTAAAGAAGGCAAGGCTACGGCCCAACGTAATGTAGGCATGAATAGCGATCTCGCTGATATTGCCGATTTGGTTTACTGTGGAACCGAAGATGGCAAGCCTGCTTTTGCTTATTATGTGGCTTCGGAAGGCTCTGCGTATTTGCATGGAAACGAAGTGAAATTGAAAGGCCGCAGCGGTGAAAAATTCCGCCTTTCCTGTACCGATTTGAATCGTGACGGCAAGGAAGAAATGATTGCGGTCGGTAGCCGCGGAACGGTGACGGTTTCAACGGCTGTAGATGAAAAGACTGACTTGAAATGGACCAAAAACTACAAGCGCGGCGCCGGTGGCACGAGCGGTTTGAAGGACGAAACCTCCGGCATTGCTATCGGAGATGTCAATGGCGATGGCTACCCCGAAATCGTATTCTTGGGCGATAACCTGGTGTATGCGCTTGACCGCTCGGGCCTGCCTATCGCAGGGTTCCCGGTGAAAATTTCTCGCGGTGCTCCGGTTTACGGATTCTTTAGCGACCCGGTTCTTGTGGATGTGACGGGCGATGAAATTCCTGAAATTCTGGTGCCGAGTAGCGATGGCCTGGTTTATGCGGTTAGCGGCAAGGGAAAACTCCTGACTGACGGATTCCCGATTGCGGCAGGCAGCTACGAGGACATGGATTCTACGAGTGTGATTCAGCCCATGAGCATATTTGTGACGAATGCCGTTTCGGACAAGAAGTCTGCAGGCCCGGAACTTTATGCACTGCATCGTGACAATCTGTCGGCTTTCCGCCTGCGGGGCGCCTCTGCTGATGCGGCGTCTTCTGTTGCCGCGTGGACTTTGCCGGCTGGCGGAAACGAACGTACGGGCTATTTTGATGCCTCTAAGCTGGGCGATGTGAAGAAGGTGACCGCGAAGGATGAAATCTCGGAATTCTTCATGTTCCCGAATCCGGTGCGTGGCGGCGATGCGAAGGCCCGCTTCGAAATCGGTGCGGCAGCAAAGAAGGCTACGCTTGAACTCTATGACATTACCGGCCTTTGCGTATTCAAGACCAAGATGAGCGATGTGAAACAGGGCCGCAACCAGTTTGAAAAACTCGACCTGAAGCATCTGGGTTCTGACGTTTACACGGCGCGACTCAAGGTGGAATTTGAAAGCGGCAAGACCAAGCAAAAGCTTTACCGCGTGGGAGTGATCAAATAATATGTTTGTCCGCTTGATCGCAACTTCGCTTTTCGCCCTCTTTCTAGTGGCTTGCACGGCTACCGGTGATTCTGCGGATATGCAGCCTTCGGAACTCAATGGGGGCATAAATGGGGGCAATTTGAGTGACGGCAACAAGGATCCTGGTGGCGATTCGCAAGATTCTGTGGAACTTTCTGATTTTGCAGAGATGGTGAATGTTTCTGCCATGGGTGTTACCCGTAACGGAGTTGCTTTCTCGGTAAGTGCCTATTCCATCAGTGTTACCGAAGTGACGCAGGGGCTATACCGCAAGGTCATGGGCTCTATTTCCAAGGAAGATTCCTTGGGGGACGATTATCCGGTTTTCAACGTAAGCTGGTATGATGCGGCCTTGTTCTGCAACGCCCTTTCTAAAAAGGTGGGCCTCGATACGGCTTATGTGTATGAGTCTCGTAACTCCGGCGGTGATCTGACGGGCTTGTCGATTGATTATGCCGTTCAGTCGGTAAGGCTCCCCACCGAAATGGAATGGGAAATTGCCGCCCGTGCAGGGACTTTGACTACCTATTACTGGGATACGGATGTGGCTTCCAAGTATGCTTACTACGGACAACGTAATGGGCCTACGAAGGTGGCCGAATATATTCCTAACGATGCGGGTCTTTACGATATGGCCGGTAATGTGGCCGAATGGGTGAACGACTGGTATTATGCTTACCCGACAGTTTCCCAGGAAAACTATAGCGGCCCTGTCGAGGGAACTTACAAGGTAGTTCGCGGTGGTGGCTGGTCCGATAAGGCGCCTGCCTTGGCTTCGGGTGAACGCGAGAAGAAAGACCCCAAACATCGCAGTCAGACGATTGGCTTTAGGATTGTCTATTCCCGCGGCATTTGATATAAACGCTGTTATTTTTGCTACATTGTAAACCATGATGATGCTTAAATCTATGGTTTCCCCTATTGCGAGAGTGGTGCTCCCGCTTTTTGCTGTTTTGGTAATGGCTTCTTGCGAAGAAGACGAAAAATCGGATCCGCTGCCGAATCTTCCGTCTATCGAAATCCCCAAGGAAGTTCCGGGTCTTTATTCCGGTAGCCTGCCTTGCGACGATTGTACAAGCCGCATGGTTCGCATGACCCTTGGCGAAGACAGCTCGGTAGAAGCGATTCAGTTGATTCTGCGCGATACCATGGAAACCGATTCCCTGAAGGGAACTTATTCTGCTTCGGACAGCACGATTCTTGTGACTCTCGAAGGGGGTAAAGGCCATTGGAACTTTAAGCGTACCAAGTTTGGCAATTTGCATTACATGACGGCTGCCGGTACCGTGTACGAAGACAAGGACGGAATGAAGGCCGAAATGATTCGCATTTTTAAGGTGGCACCGAAAGTTGCTGCAAAGGATTCCGCAAACAAAAAGGATTCCACTGCTGCAGACACGGTGAAAAAGGAAGAACAGCCCAAGGAGTAACTATGCAGTGTACCGCTCTTGTCATTGACGATGAACCGCTTGCCCGCAAGCGCATGATTTCGCTATTGGAACCTTATTCTTCTGAAATCGAAATTTTGGGAGAGGCCGGTTCCGGTGCGCAGGCTGTCAAGATGATTCACGAGACGATGCCCGACGTGGTGTTTCTGGATATCCAGATGCCTGACATGGATGCTTTCGAAGTGTTGCACTCCCTGCAAGGTGACGATGTTCCCCTGGTCATTTTCACGACGGCCTTTGACAATTTTGCATTGAAGGCCTTCGAAGAAAATATGGTGGACTACCTCTTGAAACCGGTGGCTCCGGAACGCTTGGCGGCCTCTATCGAGAAACTTCGCAAGGCGATTCCGCAGGTAGACGCTACGCCGATCCCTGCCGACTTGAATTGGGAAAAGCTGCGTAACCTTGTGGACATGAGCGGCCTTTACTTGCAGCGTTTGCAGGTCAAGGTGGGCGACCGCATTGTGTTTGTGAATATCGATGAAGTGATCCGTTTCCATAGCGAAGAAAAGTACACCACTGTTTACACCGTGAACGGCCAGTATGTAATAGACACGACGCTTGTGGAACTTGAAAAGAAACTGGACCCGAAGCATTTTACGCGTGTACACCGTTCCCACATTGTGGCTATCGACTACATTGCGGAATGCCGCAAGGGTGATGCCGGCCGCATGGTCATGGTGCTCCGCGATAAGGCTGCGACCCAGCTGGTGGTGAGCCGTTCGCTGGTCAAGAAGATTAGAACGCTCTAGAGCCACTTGCATTTTTCTAAATTGCGGTAGCCATTCTTTAACGTTGAATTTTATGGAAAAAGATAAACAGCCGATTGCGTGGAAAAAGTTTGTGAAAGGCCTGCTCCGGGAAATCATTGTACCGGTGGTGCTCGCCTTGATTGTGATTCAGTATGTGATTCAGGCTTTCCAGATTCCCAGCGGGTCTATGGAAGATACCTTGCATACGGGAGACTTTTTGCTGGGCCTCAAGTTCACTTACGGCTCTCCGATTCCCTTTAGCAATCAGAAATTCCCCGGCTATGCTTACCCCGCCAAGGGCGATGTGGTGATTTTCCGTTACCCGGGTGAGCCGGAATATCCTGATGGCAATCCGGGGCGTTATACCCACTTGTTTAACGCACTGATGTTCGGGAACCTCTACTGGGATCATGAACCTAAGGCCGGTCAGCCCCACCTGATTCATTATGCCGACGGTCCTAAGGATTACATCAAGCGTTGCGTGGCTGTAAGCGGCGATACGGTAGCTGTCCATAAGGGACGTCTCTATGTGAATGGCGTGCTGCAGGACACTTTGCCTGGTCGCGGCAAGTACACGGCGACTGCACGAACTTTCTCGCCCCGCGATGAACGGGATGCCTTCGTGGTGCCGTCGGTGGGTGACAGCTTTACGGTAAGCGATATGCCGCTGGAAAAGCTGTGGTGGTTGCGTTCCTTGGTGGCGCAGGAAAATCCCGACGAAACGGTGGAGCTGAATATTTCGCTGTGGAAGGACTCTGTCGAAATCAACAATTACGATTTCGAGGAATTCAAGATTCCGGTGGAGAACGATCGCGGCCTTGCACTGAATGAATTTTTCCGCAGGAACCGCACGGTGCTGCAGCAGCGCCTTACCCAGGGCGATACCATTTCGGGCGTGATGTCCTTTGCCTACTTCAAGGAACTTTCTCGCATGGCTTATTTGCCCATGATCGACCCGAATCTTCAGGGTGGCTTTATGCGCCCGGTGAGCTACATGGCTTTTGAAGGTTCTCTGTTGCGTGACCTGGAAGGTAATGTGGCCTTGTTGAACCAGGCCGAAGAGGACAATGCAGGAACCGTGGAACTCGTCGATGTGGATGCTCCGCAAGACGGTGCCGCCAATGTGGAAGGTATCGCTGGCGATACCCTGGATGCCCCGGCAAAGTCCAAGTTCGAAATCCGCCGTCAGCTGCTGGTAGGTGGCAAGCCCATTGAAAGCTACGTGGTAAAGACGCCCCAGTTCTTTATGATGGGCGACAACCGAGACAATTCCGCTGATAGCCGCTATTGGGGCTTTGTTTCGCTCCGCAACATTCGTGCCAAGGCTTTCGTGATTTACTTCTCCTTTGAAAATGACGACGAAGCCTTTGCGTTGAAGAATCCGTTTACTTGGTGGAGGCTTCCGTTCCGCATTCGCTGGGGACGCCTCGGCAAGATTATCCAGATGATCGATTGATGAAGTTCTCGTTGTTGAAATACGGTGTTGCTTTTGGGAGCCTGCTGTCTGCTCTGTTGGTGGCCTGTGCCACCCAGGTGGCGCCTAGTGGAGGCCCCGAAGATAAACTGCCGCCTCGCGTGGCGGGAGTTTACCCTGCCCCCAATACGACGAACCATCCTAACGAACTCATGGTGAAACTGGAATTCGACGAGTGGATTAACGCGTCGATTCCCCGCAGTGCAGTTTCTATTTCGCCGCCTATCGACAAGAAACTGCGCTTTGAAGTGAGCGGAAAGTCCCTTGTGCTGACTTCCCGGGCGGTACTTGATACGGGTACTACTTATACCGTTACGTTTGCTGGCGGCATCAAGGACTTGCACGGCAATGCTTTGGCGAAGCCTTTCCAGGTGGTGTTCTCGACGGGTTCCGTTATTGATTCCTTGACGGTTTCTGGCCGTGTGTTGGTGAACCAGGCCATGGCCCGCAAAAAGGAATATCCCAGTATCGGTCTTTTCTTGCTGGGTGAAGAACGTTCTTCGAAGCATTACCTTGAAAAGTACCGCGACACGACCACCAAGGAAATCAGCAAGGATCCGCAGCTGTTGAAGGAACCTCCCTTGTACTTGACTCGTGCCGACAGTGCCGGCCACTTTACGCTGACGGGCCTGAAGGCGGGGCATTACCGTGTGGTCGCCTTTGTAGATGGAAACGGAAACCAGAAAATCGAACTTTCCACTGAACAGGTGGGCCTCTGGACTGCTGACTTGAATTTGACTGCCGAGTCCGCTGATACTCTGTGGATTGCGGTGGCTGACATGGATACTACCAAGTTGGAATTGGAGTCGGTGAGCCAGCCTTTTGCCAATGTGCTGGAAGCAAGCTTCACCCGCAGCGTGTTCTTTGATTCTGCCTTTGCGGATACGGCAAACTGCTACCTGACTTCACCCGAAAGCAAGAAACTTTACCCGAAACTTGTTTACATGAGCGCTACCTCCAATAAGCCGCAGTTCTATTTTGACCCGGCTCCTAAAGGCGAAGTGCTGTACAAGTTCATGTGCGGCGTGGCGAGGGATTCCATGTTCCGCCCGCTGGATACGCTCCGCAACGAAGTGGAATGGGAATGGAAGAAAATGGAAGGGGATACGCTTGCCCCCAAGGTTTCCGGTGTAAAAACCAATTCCAAGGCGAAGACCCTTTTCCCGGACGATTCCTTGATTGTGTATTTCAACAAGCCCAAGCTGGATTCGCTGACCCAGACGTTCTATGTGGCAATCAACAAGGATACGACCCAGGTACAGGTAAAGCAGCTTGATCCGGTACGCTTTGCTGTAGAAAAGACGGCTCCCTGGAATACGGACGTTTCGGTGAATTTCTTGATGGGCTATTTGGATACGACGCTTGCCGTGGCCGATAGTTCCGGAAAGCGCGATACGGTGGTGGAACTCAAGTACCAGAAGTTGCAGAAGTTCGAAACGGTAAGCAAGCTCAAGTTTGCGAAGCTTCGCGGAAAGATTCCCAATGCGAAGGCATCGGCTGTGGTGCGTTTGCTGTCTGCCGAAACGAACCAGTATTACTTGGAACACTGCAAGGGAGACGGTAGCTTTAATTTTGACGACCTTGTGGAAGGCGCCTATTTGATGGACTATTATTACCCCGAAGAAGGCAAGGACTTGCCCGATGCGGGCTCTGTGGAACCGCTGCGTTACGGATCAGCCTGGCGTGCCATTAGCGATACGCTCAAGGTCAAGAATGGCGAAAATGTCTTGGATAGCTTGGCAAAAGAAATCCCAGCTTTGTAGCGGTTAATGTTTTACGAGGAATCAAATGGAAAATAAATCATTCGTTGCAATTGACCTGGAAACGACGGGCCTCGATTTTGAAAAAGATGAAATCATCGAGGTGGCGCTGGTTCGTTTCGAAAACGGCGTGGAGTCGGAATCGGTCGATTACTTGGTTAAGCCGACGAGTGTAACGCTCCGTCCCTTTATCGAAAGCCTTACGGGCATTAGCAACGCTGACTTGGAAACTGCGGAACCCTTTGCTGCCGTGGCCCAGAAGATTTATTCCTTTATCGGTGACTTGCCCATTGTGGCACACAATGCCATGTTTGATTCCAAGTTCCTGAAACAGACTTTTGCCAAGGTGGGCGTTTCCTTTGAAAACCATCCGGTGTGGGATTCCCTGACGGTTTCTCGCATTGCCTACCAGAACGTGCCTAATCATCGCTTGGATACCTTGGTGCAGGAACTGGGCATTGAACGGAGCCGCGCGCACCGTGCGCTTCCTGACGCCATTGCGTGTGGCGAGCTGTTTGTGATGGCGCTGGACAAGATTGCAAGTTCGGACCCGTGGCTTGTGGAAGCCCTTGCCAAGGTGGCCAGGGGTTCGGACTGGTCGCTGCTTTGGAAGGAGTCGGAGACTGCTTCCGAATTGCCGGCCTACAGGCTGCCGGACGTTCCCCTTGAAAATGCTCCCGTGAAGGAGCGTGCGCCTCGCGTGAGCGAATTCTTTAAAGAAGACGGACTCCTTTCGACGAAGGTGGAAAATTACCAGGTCCGCCACAACCAGCAGGATTTTGCCTCGGTGGCGGAACGCAATATGCATAAGGGCGGCCTCTGCGTTCTGGAAGCCCCTACCGGTTCGGGCAAGTCCCTGGCTTACTTGGTATCGGCTGCCTGCAAGGCGGTGTCGGGGGAGCGCGTGGTCATAAGCACCGCGACCCGGGCACTGCAGGAACAGCTCTGGAACAAGGATATTCCGCTGGTGGCAAGCCTGTTCGACGGCAAGTTAAAATCGGCCGTACTCAAGGGGCGCGAAAATTACCTGTGCTTGCGCAAGTTCGAAGAAATCCTGAAAGCACCGCAGAACCTTCTGCTTGCCGACGAGCGGGATTCCTTCATGGCCATTGTACCGTGGGTGTTTGCTACCGAAACCGGTGACGTGAACGAGTGCAATTCTTTTAGCCAGGGCCGCAATCGCGTACTTTGGTCCAAGTTGGCCAGTTCCGCAAAATCTTGCCTGGGCGAAAAGTGCCCCCATTACAACAAGTGCCCTGCATTGGCTGCCAAACGCCGCGCCATGAATTCCAACCTGGTGCTGGTGAACCATTCGCTGTTCCTCGCAGATATGGCTCTGGACTTTGCGCTGCTCCCGCTGTACGAACACATCGTATTCGATGAAGCCCATAGGCTCCCGCAGGTAAGCCGTCAGGCCTTTGGCCGCACCATTTCGTTCTTCGCCCTGCGCAACATTATCAAGACTCTGGTTCCTTCCAGGGGTCACGAAGTGGAAAACCGCGACGGCCTTGTTGCCGAATTGGAAAAGCACATTCCTATAGAAGAAACGGAACTCCATGCAAGTTGCGTGAACCTGACCGAATCCCTTTCGGAAACGGAAAAGGCCTTGCACCGGTTCTTCATGAAGATTGGCAAGAAGCTTGCCAAGCAGAAAACCCGCAACGGATTTACCTACACTTCGGGCATTATGGCCGAATACGAAGCCGACCCTGCCGCCTTTATGGAACAGGGCTTGAACGCCATCAGGCAGGCTGAAAGCCTGGCTTCGTCCCTTGCCGCCAACAAGAACCTTTCGGGCCTCTTGAGCGACATTAACGGCCGCATGACAGAACTTTCCCGTTTCTTGCAGGACTTTGAGTTCGTGGTGAAGGCTGGCCGCGATGATTGGGCCTTCTATATGGAAGAACCCTTCAATCCCCATACGATTAAGCTTCATGCAAGTCCGCTGGATGCTAGCGCCACCTGGAAAGAAAAATTCTATCCCTGGATCAAGTCGGCCACCTTTACTTCTGCAACCCTTTCGGTGCAGGGCGATTTGAACTATTTTGTCCAGAAGATGGGTATGGATTCCCTCAACGGCAAAAAGACTCCTTTCTTACGCGTTTATACCGAAGCTGCAAACAAGGACGAACGCCGCTCCGTCATTTTGGCCAAGTATCTGCCCAAGCCCTCGCTGCCTGAGTACAACGACGCGGTGAACGAGACCCTTTGCGCGGTGCTCCCGGAAGTGGAAGAAAACACCATGGTGCTCTTTACCAGCATTTCGGCGATGATGAAGGCCCAGACGGCCTTGGCGCCGCTTTTTGCCGAAAAGAACAAGTTGCTCCTGTGCCAGCATGTGGACGGTTCCCTGGACGGTCTCGTGGCCATGTTCCGCAAGTCCCGTGGTGCATGCCTGTTGGGTTGCCAGAGCCTGTGGGAAGGTGTAGACTTCCCGGGCGATGCCCTTAAGCTCCTGGTGATTCCGAAACTGCCTTTCCCCAATCCGGTGGATCCGCTGGTGGCTGGCATCAGCAACAAGATGAAGGCCGAAGGCAAGAACTCCTTCAAGGAATACTTTGTACCCGAAGCCTACATGGAACTGCGTCAGGGGCTTGGCCGCCTGATCCGCTCCGAAGAAGACTCGGGCAAGGTGCTGATTCTGGATAACCGCATTGTGGTTGAACATTACGGCAAGAGCTTTGCCCGTATCTGGAACAACAAGCAAGCCGTAGTCAATTCTGTCGAAGAAATAAAGGCTGCGCTGAAGTAGCCCTGAAATTATCCATTAGCTTCGCGGTGGCTGTATTGCAACTGCGTATAGTAGCTGGTCTTTTCTTCTTGCATGGACCGCGTGATTTCGTCTACGAAATCGTTCATACTCTTGAACGGGTCGTAGCTCTGGCTGCAAATGCAGGTGGAAAGCTTGTAGGAATTGCTGAAGGTGTTGATTTCGTTAAGGCTCGTCTTGATGCGCGTAATGCACATGCTTACGGCCATTTCGTTGGTGGTATTGATGAAGGCGATGAATTCGTCGCCGGAATAGCGAACGATGATTCCCAATTCGCCTACGGCCCGGTTCAGGATCTTGGTCATCTTGATAAGAACCTTGTTGCCGGTGAACCTTCCGTAATCCAGGTTGATCTTTTTAAAGCTGTTGATGTTGACCAGGATGCCAGTGACTTGCAGCTTTTTCTGTTTCTTCTTGTAATCCCGTTCGAGGATTTCCAGGTAGGTGTAGTTGTAGGCACCGGTAAGCCTGTCCCTAAACACGCGCTCGCTGTGGAGCGATGCGAATACGCCGGCGATAGAAATGGCGGTGCAAGCAGAAATTGCCGAGATGCCGTAGAAAAGGGACTGGGCGATTGTACCTGCAATTAAGGGGAAAAAATAAATCCAGATGGGGAATGCCTTGAGGATGCCGCCTTTGTGCTTGCAGATGAAATAGATGATAAGGCTGTCCAGCAGGAAGCCGTAATCGATGATGGTGTAGATCCAGAAGTACTTGCGGATGTAAACGTTGTTTGCGGAAATGTCGAAGATGATGGGGACGAAGTTATTCAGGATTACAAGGACGAGTCCCGTAACGACTGTAAACCCCAGGATGTTTCGGTGGATGGAGGAAAAGCGGAAGTTCATGTGTTCGGCGAGGAACAGCAACCAGAATACGCAGCTGAACATGTTGGTGAGGTACAGGAGGCCGTTGCTGCCGTAAACGAAAATTCGGGCGATGGTTCCGGGGCGACCGTCGGCAGTGTAGGCAATGGGATCGAGAACGCAGGTGCAGAACGTGAAAAGCAGCAACAACTGGAGAAAGGCGTTTTCAGCTCCCCTTTCGTGAAAACGCCAGACATTGCCAGCTAGCAGAACCCCTAGTAAGACAATGCCGAAAAGATTAGTCGCGTAGACTGCTGTCAGTTCGAATGTTTGTTCCATAGAAAACCCCATTACTAATATAATTAAAAAAATGCAAAAAGTTTATAATTTGTGTACAAAAAAGGAGGAGGGGGGCTAAAATTTTTTATAATTAGGGGTAAAAAAACGGAGTTTCCAATGTCCAAGCTTATGCGTTCTATTTCGGGTATCCGCGGAATCGTGGGCGATACCCTTACCCCCCAGCTCCTAAAGAGTCATGTGAGCGCCTTTTTGCAGATTACAGGCGCAAAGCGCGTGGTGATCGGTCGCGACAGCCGTCCTACCGGTGATGCCATTAGCCAGTTCGTGGCGGGCATTTGCCGCCTTTCTGGCGTAGATGTCGTAGAAGTGGGCCTTTCCACGACGCCCTCTGTGGAAATCCTCACCACCGAATTGAAGGCCGATGCCGGCATTATCATTACGGCAAGCCACAATCCGCTGGAATGGAATGCCCTCAAGTTCTTGAATAACAAGGGCTTGTTCCTTGGCCCGGCCGATGTAAAGAAGTTGTTTGAACTCGCCGATGCTGATAACTTTGATTATCCCGACTACCGCAACATGGGCAAGTACGAGTTCATGAAGGATGCCGACGGCGTGCATGTGGATGGCACCCTGAAGATTCCTTTTGTGGATGTGGAAGCTATCAAGGCCAAGCACTTTAAGGTGGCCGTAGATGCCGTGAATGGCGCTGGGTCTTACATTGTTCCCCGTTTGTTGGAACAGCTTGGTTGTGATGTCGTACGAGTGCATTGCGAACCCGATGGCACCTTCCCCCGCGGCGCCGAACCCATTCCCGAAAACTTGGGTGACCTCCGCAAGGCTGTAAAGGATAACGGTTGCGCAGTGGGCTTTGCTGTTGACCCCGATGCGGACCGTTGCGCTCTCGTCGATGGCCTTGGTCAAAGTATCGGTGAAGAATATACGCTCGCCATTGCGACTGAAGAAGTGCTTGGCCAGAAGAAGGGCAGTGTTTGTGTTAATTTGTCTACAAGTCGCATGAACCAGGATGTGGCCGAAAAGTACGGCTGCGAATTTAGCCGTGCCAAGGTGGGCGAAATCAACGTGAGCTTGCAGATGATCGAAAAGGGTTGCGTTATCGGTGGCGAAGGCAACGGAGGCGTGATTCTCCCGGCGCTCCACTACGGTCGCGATTCCTTGGTCGCTGCCGCCCTCGTGCTCAGCTGGATGGCGCACCATAATGGTGGCCCTGAAAAGTTCGTTGCCGAAAATCCGTCTTACGCCATGCCCAAGAAAAAGTTCGAACTCGGCGACAAGAAGGTGGCCGACATTTTGCCGAAAGTCAAGGCGGAATTTGCCGGCTGGGAAATGGACGAACGCGACGGCCTGTGGCTTGGCAAGGAAAAGTCCTGGGTGCATGTGCGCGCCAGCAACACGGAACCGGTTATCCGCGTCATAGCAGAGGCTCCTTCCGCAGCTGAAGCCGAAGATTTGTGCAGTAGAGTCGAAAAACTTATTTAAGTTTTTATTCTGTGACCAGATATTTTTTGAATGCTTCGTGAATGCGAGGCATTTTTTAATTGCGTATAATAAGTGCCGAATTGAGGCAACTGTATAAAAAAGGACCTGCCGAAAATCGGCAGGTCCTTGAGGTTGGAGTGTGTGTAGGAAACTTAGAACTGCTCGAAGAACTTGTGAACTTCTTCAGGAACCCAGGTGTTCTGCCAGTTGCCGTTGTCGTAGGCGGTCCACTGGTGCTGACCATTCCAGCTGCAGAACTTGACCGGGAAGCGTTCGTCGACGGTTGTGAAATCATAGCAGAGGTGTCCGCTGCCACCGACTTCCTTCGGCTTTTCAGCGCTGGCATCGGTGAAGTTGCCATCTGCATCGGCCTTGCCGTTGTTCTTGAGGATGCGCTTCAGTGCACTGTCACGTGCGCGGTTGTACTGGCAGGTGCCGTCATTCTTGCCATGCACGGCCATCCAGGCAATCGGCTTGCCCTTGTTCGTCGGCAGGTAGATGTTGTAGTCGGCGGTTGCATAGACGGCAACGGCGCGGATGCGGTCTTGGAAGTCCTGAGCCATGGAGTTCGTGACCATGGCGCCGAAGCTGAATCCTGTCATGAACACGCGGGAGGTGTCAATACAGTAGTTTTCTTCGAGGAGCGTGAGAAGTTCGCCAAAGAAGATGTGGTCCTTGTCGTCACCGGTGCGCCACGGCATATAATCGGTATCGCCACGCGGTGCAACGAAGATGAATTCATTATTCTTGTCGAGGTTCTGCTGACCATAGTACGGACTCGGGTGATCCTGGTCCGGAGAATGGTTCGTGAAGTCTTCGGCGTTAGAACCCATGCAATGCATGGCGAAGAGAATCTTGTACGGCTTGTTCTTGTCGTAGTTCTTCGGAAGCGTTATCCAGAATTCACGATTGAGGCCGGCACTCGTCATGTTGTACTTCTTGGCGTTGCTGTTTTGGCCTACGGACTGGAGTTTGGAATCGATACCGCAGCCCTTACTCGGGGTCGGGGCGTTGCCCAAGGCGTAGCCGAACTTGAAGGTTGGTTCGCCCGGGTTAGCTTCCGTGAGCTTGATGCTGATCGTCGTGTCGAGGTTCGGGAGGAATGCCTTGAGGGTATCGTAGCCTTCAAAAGCGACGCTCAAGGTGTCCTGATCGCCATCGTCGAGTTTCAGGAGGGCCTGGCGATTTTGCGTCAAGGAACCCGAGAAGTTACCCGAAGCGCTAAAGCGGATGGATTCCTGTGCGGAACCGAGCTTGATGCGCGCGAGGTAGGTGCCCTGGGCTTCGATAACGGAATTGAGGTCTACGGAGCCGAAACCCTGGAAGGTCTGAGCGAAGACCTGGTTGCCGACCATATCAAAAATCTTGACTTGAACCGGATTGCTACCGTTCTGGGAGAAATTCAAGACGCCGTTGTTCATGCTGAAATTTCCCGCGCTGCGGGTAGCATTCAAATGCGTCGATGTTTCTTCGATGGTGAACTTGCCTTGTTCGTCGGTGGTGGTGGACTTGTTTCTCTTGATGAGCTTTACGTCCGCGCCCTGGATGGCCTTGCCATCTTTACCGGTGACGGTACCGTTCAATGTATATGCTGATGCTGTGCCGCACAATGCGGCAACAAGTGCTGTCGATAACAGCGCAGAGAGATTTTTTCCCATACTTACTCCTGTTTTGTGGCCCCAAATACACTTAAGCCACTCTCTGCCCCTAAAAATACATTTCGCGGGATAATTTGTTCCGAAAAATTCCTGGGGGTCATTGATAAAATGTCCATAACAAAAAGTTTACACAAAAAGACCCCTTTCGGGGCCTTTTTGTGGAAGGAGTATGATGAGAAAAATTAATTTTTACACGATTTTTTGCCTTTTTGGGGGCGTTTTTCGCGTGTTTTTAGCTCCTTTTTAGGGCTTAGTCGATTGTCAATTTACGGGCTGCTGCGGCCTGTTTTTTTGACAAGGCGAAGGACAAAACGCCGTTTTCGAGGCTGACCTTGATGTTTTCGGTGTCAATGTCGTCGGCTAGGCGGAAGCTGCGTTCGTAGGTGAACTTGCTTTCCTTGCGGGCACGGGTAGCCTTGACGGTGATGATGTTCTTCTCGACCTGGACGTCCAAGTCCTCTTTCTTGACACCCGGCAGTTCGACTTCCAGCATGAAGCCGTTGTCGACTTCATAGTAGTCGGCCTTGGGGGTGTAGCTGCATTCGTTCTGGGCGTTGCAAGCGTTCAAGTTGTCAAGGAAGTTCTGGATGCCGTAGAAAGTGTTCGGAATAAACTGTGTCATAATTTTAACCTCTTTGGTTGTGGGCCCAATCTTTGGCAGTTTGCCTTGGCTTGGCGCCCTATTTTTGTTTACACCCCCTTAATAGCAAAAGGCGTGCCAACTTTGTTTCTGGGTGCTATGGGGCCTAAACGGGCTCTTTGCGTTATGGCAATGCAAAAAGAAACGTCCGCTGTTTCAGGGACGCAACATCCGGTGTTTATTTTTGGAATTTGCCCTTTTTTTGTTAAATTAAGTGAAGATGCTCATTAAAAAGACATTCTCCGGGCAGCGGTTCCGCGCCATGCTCATGACGGCATCGATTTCGGTTTGTGCCGAAATCGCCAATGTCTTTGTGGATAAGATTGTTGCCGCCCAGTTCCTTGGCGAAAAGGCTCTGGCATCTATTTCGTTCTTTTCGCCCCTGTTCTCCTTTATCTTTTTTCTGAACGCCCTTGTCGCCGTGGGGAGTCTGGCTTGCTATTCTATAGAGCTTGGCCGCATGAACAGGGACCGCGCGAATAGTTTCTTCGGTCAGAGTATCCTGTTGTCGTTCCTGGTGGGAACATTGATGGTGGTTCTTTTTGCTTTTGGAAAGGGAATCATGTTCCGCTTTATGAACGTGGATTCGGAGCTCTTGCAATATGTAAACGAATTCTATATCTGGTTCCTTGGGATTGCCTTTTTCATGCCCTTTTGCAACGTCTTGCAAGAGATGATTTTTGCCGATGGCGATACGAGAATCTGCAATGTGTCTTATGCCGTGCTTCTTGGCGGGAACGTCGTGCTTTCGTGCCTGCTCTGCACCCGTATGGGGATGTCGGGCATTGCGCTTGGAACCCTGCTCTCGATAGTGTTGAGCATCGCCGTGTTGTGCGTGCATTTTTTCAGGAAGAGCAACAGCCTGCGATTTGTATGGCATTTCAAGATTGCCGATGTGGCGCGGACTTTCCGCTTTAGCATGGCGGAGGCCTGCGAGTATTTTTATTTCTCGTTGCTTGCTGCCCTGTTGAACTTCTATTTCGTTCATCATTTCGGTACGGACAAGCTGACCGTACTTTCCATTGTATACGAAATCGTGGAAGTGAGCGTTATCTTCAATGGCGTTTGGCTTGCCGCAGAACCCCTTATCAATATTTATCGTGGCGAAAGGAACGGCAAGGGAATCTTGCAGACCATGCGGTTTGTCAACTGGTCGATTTTAAAGGAAGGGGTATTGATTACAGCGTTCCTGTTGATTTTTGCACCCGCCATGACCCAGCTTTTCGGAATCCAATCTGAATCCTTGGCCGGTGAGGCAACGTTTGCAATCAGGGCCTGTGCCGTGGGCCTTTTCCCGCTGGCCGTGGTCAAGACTTACGCCTGTTACCACGTACATGAACTGCCCCTGCTTTCGTTCATCTTTATTTCTTTGGTGATGTTCGTTTGTCCTTTTACCTGCGTGGTCGGCATTCATGTCTTCTTTGGCGATGGTGCCCTGTGGATCGGTTTCGGGGTGGCCCCCTTTGCAGCGCTGGCTTTAAGTGCCGGTGTTCAGCTGCTGATTCATGGCAGGGAACATTTCCCGCTGGAACTGAAG
The DNA here is from genome assembly GCA_045221475.1 of Fibrobacter sp. Classification (GTDB taxonomy): domain Bacteria; phylum Fibrobacterota; class Fibrobacteria; order Fibrobacterales; family Fibrobacteraceae; genus Fibrobacter. Next base: position 1,884 of record JBGUWV010000104.1, on the reverse strand, counting down.
GAATTCTCCATAGGCAATTTCTGGCACATGCATGACATGGAACTCACGCCCCGGAACTTGATTGCCTACCGTAACAAGTTCAGCAAGCTTTTGACTCGTCGCAATGTCAGCGGGGATCTTCGAATCAAGGCCATGCTGATTTTGGAAGAATTGGGGATGGTGATTTACGAACGGAACAAGGGCAAGAAGATTTTTGTGGAAATCGACGTGAACCTGAAACCCGATAACTTGACGGTGGTCATCAAAGATGACGGAGTCCTGATGGACTTGACTGACTTCGAACAGCGGGTGACAGACTTGCGCATGTACCTTGTGAACATGTTCATGACGGTGCAAGAAGACAAATGCTATTTGCTGACTTCCAGCTATAACCGTCACGTATTCCGTTTTGACCGGAACTAAAATTAATCCAGCTTGCCTTGATAAAGATCCAGCAGTTTGCGGGAAAGCAGGCTGGTGTACTTGGCGTTGGTGAGAGTAATCTTGGCTTTTTCCAGGTTGTTCTTCTGGGCCAGGAAATCCGTATAGGTGAGTGCACCGGCGTTTCGCTGTTCTTCGGCCACGGTGAGGGCTTCGGCTTCGGCCTGCACCTGGAGAATGGCCGCCTTCCACTGCATGTCGGCGCTGACGGCGTTCAGGTAAAGTTTTTCCAGATTGTTTTCGAGGGTCTTCAAGTCTTCCTTGAGGCTCACCTGGGATTCGGTTTCGTTGACCTGTGCCTGCAGGACTTTACTTGTGGTGGCGCCGCCATCGATAATGGGAATGTTGATGCCCAAGGTAATGGAATTCTGCCAGCCGTACTTGAGCTGGTCCTTGTATGCCTTGGACTGCCAGGCCTGCAATCCTGTGCTGGAATTGGCACCCAGGGTCACGGTGATGGAGCTGCCCTTGCCGGCGACCTGCGTGTTCTTTTGGGCGGCGCGAACGGAGACGCTGTCGGATTTCAATCCGGGGTGGGCGTTCTGGGCGTCGGCCTTGAGCTGTTCATAGGTCGGCAGCGGTTCAAGGGAATCGGGACTTTCAATATTGGCTTCGGGAGCGACCACCTGGAATTCGGCGTTGTCTTCCAGTTCCAGAAGCTGCCTGAGGGTCGTTTTGGCTGTACTTACCGAGAGCTGGGCCGTGAGCTGCGATGTCTGCTTTTGCAGTACGTTGGACTGGGACTGGGTCAGGTCCTTCTTGGTAATAGAGCCTGCTTCGTAAAGCTTGCTGTAATGCTCGAATTCTGCCTGGGCCAGTTCCACCGAGGCATCGGCGGTGCGCAGGTTTTCGCTGGCGGCCAAAAGGCTCATGTAGGCGTTCAGGACGCTTTCTTGCACGCTGCGTTCGGTCTGCTGGGTGGCAAGGGCCGTCGCTTCTTTGGTAAGGGTCTTGGATTCCACGTTCAGGCTGGTGGCGCCGCCGTCCCAAAGGGTGTAGGAACCGGAAATACCGAGGTTCAGGCGGTAATGGTCCTCGTTATAGACAAAGGGATGGTCGTAGAGCGTGTTCTGGATGCTTGCGCTCACGGTGGGGTAGTTTCCCGTCTTGGCCTGCTTGATAGAAATGTCGGCAGATTGTTCCCGGAGCTTTGCGGATTCCAATTTGAGGCTTGCCTTTTTGGCTTGCTTGAGGCAGTCCTCCAATGTCCAGGTGCTTTCGGCAAAAGTCGCCGTTGCGAGGGCGGCTGTCGTAAGGAATGCAGAAATGAGGACTTTGGTATTGATCATGCCTTTTAGATGCTCGTGGAACTTGAAACGTTGCGTTGAATGGTGACAAGATAACAAAAAAGACCCCGTTGAATGGGATCTTTTTTCGTGGACGGTACTGGATTTGAACCAGTGACCTCTGCCGTGTGAAAGCAGCGCTCTAAACCAACTGAGCTAACCGTCCGAGGTAGGCGCA
>JBGUWV010000103.1:0-1571 GCA_045221475.1 Fibrobacter sp. | reverse complement strand
ACGTTTTCACGCTGGGCCTTGATGCCGGCTTCGTCGTCCTGCTTCTGGGTCGTGAGCTTTTCCTTGAGTTCGGCAGGAACGTTCACGGCTTCGAGGAGGGAGAGAGCCTGCTTGGCATGCTTCGTGATAGCGAGGCGCATACCGAGACCGAATTCGGCGTTGTCTTCGAAGAGGCTGTTGGCCCAAGCGGGACCGCGGCCTTCCTTGTTCTTTGCCCACGGAGTGGTCGGGAGGTTACCGCCGTAAATGGAGGAGCAACCCGTAGCGTTGGCGACAACCATGCGGTCGCCGAACAGCTGGCTGACGAGACGCACGTAAGCGGTTTCGCCGCAGCCTGCGCAGGAGCCAGAGAATTCGAACAGAGGTTCGAGGAGCATGGCCTGCTTGACGAGGTTCTTGTTGACCTTGGTGCGGTCAAATTCCGGGAGATCGACGAAGAAGTCCCAGCACTTGCCTTCCTGAACCTTGATGGGTTCCTGCGGCACCATGTTGATGGCCTTCTTGGTTTCGTCGGCCTTGTCCTTACCGATACAGGATTTTTCTATTTGGGCGTTCCCCGGCTCGGTAGCCCTCGCCGGGTCGGGCTATATTTTAACGCGTTCCGGACGGCTCTTGCGAACCGCCCGCAACGCTGTTAAAACGGAGCCTTGCTGCGTTCCCTTCGGTCTCTCCGCAAGTCTCCGCCCCAAGGGGTCACTATCCCTAACGCGAATGCTGCAAGGAACTTTTTCACTTTTTTTCGCTTCGGACGATGTAAGGGTTGGAAATGTTTATATATTTATGGTATGACTCAGCAAGCGAAAAAGATGCACGAACTCTACGAAGAATGCAAGCACATCGGTTTTTCGGAAACATCCGATGTTATCGAAAGTGCTACGTCGGCAGAAGAAGCGGAATTCTTCGCCAAGGCTTTCGATATCATCTTGCAGCAAAAGCAGAAGAATGTCGTTGCAGAGAAGGGGTTTTGATTGGCTAAACTTATCGTGTTTGCAGGCCCGAATGGCAGTGGTAAATCGACGCTCTATCTAACGAATAGGGCTTTTTTTGATATTCCGAGAGTGAATGTCGATGAAATTGTTCGTGAAATCGGCGGTGATTGGAGAAAATCCGCCGACTTGATCCGTGCAGGGAAAATCGCACTCCGACGGACAAAAGATTGCCTTGAAAAAAGGGTTTCGTTCAATCGGGAAACTACGCTATGCGGAAAGACCGCAGTTCAGGACATCGTCGAAGCCAAGAAACTCGGCTTCGAAGTTGAACTGTATTTTGTCTATTTGTCTTCGGTCGATGTTGCCAAGGAACGCATTCGTCATCGGGTCGCCTGCGGTGGTCATGGAATTCCCGAAGCGGATATCGAACGCCGCTACGAAGAGTCTTTGCGAAGGTTGCAGGATGTCATGCCGTTGTGCGACAAGGTTGAACTTTACGACAATTCCGCACAATTCGTGAAGGTCTTGACGTTCAAGAATTCCCGACTTACTTATTCAGCCGAAAATATACCCGATTGGGCAAAGAAATTTCTGTAAGCCTAGTTCCTCTTCCGTTTTCGAAATGGCACTGCGGGTGGGGGG
>JBGUWV010000102.1:0-6956 GCA_045221475.1 Fibrobacter sp. | reverse complement strand
TGCTTCCGTCGATGTTGGTTTCTTTGATAGTCAACATAATATCACCATTCCTTTTGTCTTTAGTCGTTTGTAGAGAATTTGTCTTGATTGCGCTTCAATACATCTGGTACACGATTGCGTGAACGCAATTCGCCTTGAAACTTTGCCATCTGGTAAAAGTCCTTTTGTTTCACGCCGCCGACCTGTTTCAAGCCTTCTTGGCGCAAGAGTGCAGATATACGGTTGATTTCCGTCTCTTTGCTTGCGCGTATGGCCACATTTACCACTTCAATCACCACCTTTGTCCATCAGTTCAAAAATTTGTTCAATAGCAAGGCAACCTTGCAGGAGCTGGGATGTCTCTGTCGGTTTCTCACTTAGGACGGCCCATTGTGCCCGGTTGATAAGGCTGGAATATACCGATTCAAGAGCGAGACGCCGTTCCGCTGCCGTCATGGGTTCAACACGCTTCGGCATTATTGGTCACCGCTTTCTTTAAGCTCTGGAAGGCCATTCAGAGCGTTGCGCAGATTGCGAAGCTCGGAAAGAGTGAGCGATAAACCGCGATACGCTGACCTTTCAGAGCCGTTTTCATCCAGTAGCCACTTACGAATATCATACTTTGCAGGATACGGGCCGAATGAAACAAGGTTTAATCGGGTTGCCGTTGTTTTAGTGCTGGAAAGTTCCGCTATGTGACGTTTGATGCTAAAATCGTCTTTTTTGTTTAACATTTGATTTAGTCCTTCTTTCGCCTGTCGTGTTTAGCTGTTCATGCAAAAAATCTGACTGTTCTTAACTACTGCGTCAAGGATACCGGCCAGAATCCTATGACCATGCAAAGCCAAAACTTCGTTAGGGTCTTTACATGGTTTCCCGCCCTGGTCTCGGCACCTGCCGACCGTTAGAATCGGGTTCCATCGTTCGTAACTCTGACCGATTTCCCGCAAAGCTGCCGCCAGCTTCATGCCGCCGGTCTGACCGGGAGCGTCATTATCACCGGCAATAATCAACCTTGCGTCTGTTGGGCTATTCTTCAAGTGTCGAATAATCGGCTCTAAGTTCTCACAACCACCAGTGGCAACCGCGCCGATATTGAATTTTGAAAAATGAGCTGTCGTTAAAATGGTCAATGCGTCAAGTTCGGATTCGACGATAAAAACCGCCGTTTTCCCGCTGTGAAGCTGCTTGGCTTGAAATGGTTCGGAGACTTGCACACCGCTGGGCCTTGTGAATTTGATTGAACCTTCGCAAAAACGCGCTGCATAGTATGAGCAATCGTCCGAATACGGCATCACAATAGCCGGATTAGACCATTTAAGACTCCCGTGGCCTGTGCAAGCTGCATCAAATCCAACGTGAAACACATCACGCAGGGTCGTTATGTCGCCATTGGAGAATCCACGCTTGACAAGATACTTCCATCCCATAGAGCCGGGAATCAATGCGGCCATGCAGGTCTTGACATACTCCGTGAAGTCTGCCTTGGGTTGTTGGGCTACTTCCGTTATCACGCTTTGAGCCGGTAAAGGGTTCCCCAGCTCTCCCAGCCGGTCACCGAAGTCTGCAAGCACCATCTGAATAGCTTCATTGCGACCTACACCATGAATAGCCGCGTATAGCCGCACGATGTCACCAGAAAAGCCGCAGTAATGGCATTTGAACATTCGCGCCTGGTCGCAATATTTTTGACCTGGTGTGTATTCCTTCCCTTTTGCGAAATATGTGCCGCCGTCATTCCGCTTGCATACTGGACATTGATACCGGCCACGCTTGCCATGATGACGGGAACCGACGGGAATTAGAATACTATCAAGGGCCATTGAGCGTCGAATAAAATCTATTGTTCCAGCTTCATAAAACATATCATACACCTATTTGATACGTCAATCTAAGTGGAGATTGACGAAGCCTGCCTTGTTGGGTTATCCCGCTGCCACTCTCACCGCGCCGCTGGTGGTTAAATAAACTATAAGAGTATCCTTCTATACCATTTCCTTGTACACCTTATAACTCCACTTAGATAAACTTCGTTAGTTCGTTATCTTAGTTAGTTTGTTTTGCAAAATACGCTTTTGCTTTGCTGAACAAAGTACAGCTTTGCACAACAAAGTTGAACATTGACCAACAAAGTTATGCTTTGTCTTTGTCCTTGCGTTTTTTGCCCTTAACAAAACTCTGGTACGCTGAAACATAAGCCGCTCTCATTCGCTCTGAATGGCTCTGAATATTCCCACGCAACGACAATTTTACTGCTGTGCTTGTTATGCTGGAATAGTCTGGAAGTATGCCGTCAACATAGAAATCTCCCATTGCGCGTATGAATGTAACAAGTTCATCGTCTTGGAAGTCTGGTATTGAACGCATGAATGAATCATCCAGACCGCAATATTTAGCAACATCCGCAGGACGTTTTGTAAAATTCTCGTCATTTACTGCATCTTCGTATTTCAGTTCCTTGACTTCCATACTTTTGTATTCGTCTGTCGTAAAACCCACTTACGTCACCGCCTTGTCGTTGTCATGCTCTTGGGCCTGCTGGGCGAGTTCTGCCGCCCTTCGTAGAGCTGCCCGGTCTTTTTGCCGTTGAATAATCTCTTTGCCGTGCGGGCTGGCTCTGTATTTTTTCATGTACAAAGCCATGTACCGCCGCCGCCGCGCCCGAGATGCTTCAATCTCTGCTTCTGTTCGCTGCATAAGAAAAACCGCCTTTCATCGTAATTCGATAAAAAGCGGCCAAATCACATACGGAAACACCATACCACCAGAATATAGCCATGAACGTCAACGGAAAATTTTTTTCGTAAAATTGAATTGACTTCTGCCTGTTTTCCGTTGACAATGACATATCCACTGTGGTATAATGGCTTTGTAAGCGATAAGTGGTCTGTTGCGCACTTGGGACTGGTACTCCCGCGTGACTGACCGCTTTATCTTTTCTAATTATATCACATTTTTACGCCGTTAGCAAGTACAAAATCAGCGTAAATAACCTGTAATTAGGTAGGAATAACTTAATTAACTTAATCTTTACACATTTGTGCAACATGAACAAAATTCATGTTACCTTTTATTCTTTTTCATATATTTTTTCATTAAGGCTCTGTGTTTCTGTTCCTGGTCGATTCGTGGAGCCTTGCGAGGTTTGGAAAAAATCGGCTCATTGGAGAGAGACTTTGTTATACAACCACTGGGGGTGTGGTCGCGTTTTGTATGTATGTGGGCCGGGGGTGGCCCTCGGCTTCATTGGTCGATGCCTTCACCGCTGCCATGGCCACTTCCAGCGTCGTGACGTTGTAGCCGGTTCGGTTCCTGGGGCTGTTCCAGATGTCAGCAACCGCCGTTCGGCCTGTCTGTCGGCCTGTTCTCGTTCAAGAGCTGCCGTCAACGCTATAACCTGTTGTTGGAGCCGGTCACGCTCACCTTCAAGCTGCGTCACAAGGCGTTCAAGCCCTTCCACCTGGGCCGTCAGAGATGCAACCTGGGCGGCTGTTGTGCCGTCTGTGGTGCTTGTTACGCTTGTTCTATTACTGTTTAGAACGTCCGTTATAACCTGTTGTGCGGCTTCGTTATCCTCTGTTGTGGTCGTGTTCTTGAATAGTGACGCGATAATTCCAGCACCTTCAACAGTGATTTCGTTGGTTTCCTCGTCCCGTAGTTCTTTGATATTGATACCAGCCTTTTCAAGTCGTCTGTAAATCGTCATTGTGGTGGTGTTTAACTCGTCTGCAATAGCCCTTAACGTCATGTTTCATCACTTCCGTTCCGCCTTGTGGCAACCTCTTGTTACAAGATTTTACCACCTGTTACACATGGAAACAAGTGGTAAATCAGAATTTTATTGTGCTGCCATGCGCAATTCACGCTTGTAACGATAATAGCTGTTACGACTTATACCGCACAGCTTTATAACGTCCGTATCTTCTAAGCATCCGTCAAAATCCTTGGACTTTGCTTTAATAACGTCCTTTGCTGCCAGTGACTTCTTTGTGGTCAGCTTCTTACCAGCTACACCGCCGACTTGCTTACCGTTGAGACGTGCCGTCATTAGACCTTCCCGCGTCCGCTGGTGCAAGTCGTCAACTTCTTTTTGAGCCTGTTTAAAAGCAAGCGTTATTTGTTCTTTGCGTAACGTCCGCAAATACTCATTGACTGCCGCAAGGATTATATCAACAGACGTTCCCGTCATGGGTACAGCGTCCGCAAGAACTTTCTTGTATACGTCCGTATCAATTCCCGGTTCTTTCAGAAAAACAAGACGCACACCACGGTTATACAGCATTTCGTAAAGCGTCACGCCCTCGGTAGCGTTGCGGCTCATGCGGGAGACACTATCAAAAATGATTGAATCGCCTTCCTTGACGGTCTGCAAGAGCCGTTCAAACTTCACGCGGCCTTCTACCTTCGTACCTGTGAAGGCTTCTTGTACCACGATTGCGTCAGAGTATGCCGCCCTGATGTTTCTAATCTGCCTATCAACGCTCTGTTCCTTGCGGCTGATACGTGCATATCCGTACACCTTACCCATTGAAATTAGCTCCCTTCCCTCTGGTTTAGTACCAAATTCGACGTTCGTTGTTTTTGCTACTGTTATTATAGCTCTGATTCGCTTTGAATGTTGGCTGATTTGGTACTATTCCGTAAACGTTCGATTTGGTACTTATGTTGTCGTGAAAACCGAAGGTTGTTGCACCTTCGGTTATGCGGTCATGCTTGCGTAACGTCCCGGATGTACCATTCCACGTTCGGTCTGATGTCGGCCAGCTTGTTTTCGATGTCGTTCAGGATGTCGTTCACGGATTCAACTTTCGCCGCAAGCGTGGTATATTCTGCGGCTATGCGGTCAAGCGTCCCTTTGTCTGGTTCCATCTCATGCGGGAAGTATTCACCGACTTCATTTGAGAAGGCTTCAACCTTCGCCACAAGCCACGTCAAGTCCTGGATGCCGTCCCGGATAAAGGTCAATCGTTCGTTCATGGTTCGCGCTCCTTTCGTTATGTGGGATTGATGGGTTATGCTATCGGCTGGAAGGTCTGTTCATAGGTGAAAAAGCTCTCCCAGCGCGTTCCCGCCTTCGTCGTAGGGTCTTGGAGCTGGACTTTGAAGGCGGCCTTTTCAGTGTGGCACACTTCGCGGCCTTCCATCTTCCAGCCGTACCACGTGTGAACGATTTGTTCACCATAACCAGCTTCGACGGCTGCGGCTTCAATGGCTTTGCGGTTGCTGTCCTGGACTTTCAACCACTCCCACGCCTTTTTCAACGCTGCGGAGAATGTGACGGCAACCTTCCGAGCTGCCTTTTTGAAGATGCTCCACGCCTTCCGCATCAACCTGGACAAATCGTAACGCTTCATGATTCCTGCTCCCTTCATGGTCGTTAGTGGGAAGGTGCCGCCGCGAGGTCGTCAGTTCATCTTCTGGAAATCGTGGCCTTTTCAAGCGGTCTTACCTTGAACACTCTATATATTCGCTCCGTTGTGGCCTTCCCTTGGAACAATTATATTATAGCAGATATGTACGTATCCGTCTACTGACAGAATAACTAAAGATATGGACGTATCTTTGTATAATCGGGATATGTACATATCTTGTGGTTTTGTGGTATAATATGGACAATGGGAGAGATGGTTATTTAAGCGTCCGTCTGTTCCTGGCTAAAACGTGAAAGGTGTGTGATACTGTGTCGCCGGTCAGTGAAAAGCGCAAAAAATCCATGATAGAATACGCCCGTAGAAACATCAAACGGATACCGCTTGACGTTCAAAATGATTTCTATGACAGCATTAAAGAACATGCTCAACAGCGTGGTGAAAAGGTCAATGAATTTATCAAACGGGCAATTAAAACGCAGATGGAGCGCGATAATGCCGAAGATAAAACAAAAGCAGATGGAACGGATGATGCAGATGTCGACGATGGGTTTAGACGCAAGTGTTATTCATACTATGACATAATATGGCATTGGGAGTTTGCAATAGATAAAGCGTTACCAGTATGGCACTACATCGGCAATCCAGAGCATGTTAGGGAATTGGATGATGAATTGTCTGCAATCAGGCGCGAGGTCTACACGTTCCCGAGGACAAAGAAACAGATTGCTAAAATTGAAAAGATGATTGCAGACCTTGGAGCGAAAATAAAAGATATGCGTTGACGCGCCTATCTTTGTGATGGTATAATTACATTGCTGGACAATGGCCCGGAAGCGCCCCCGTCGAATACATAAGCGGGGGGTGATAGTCTTGAATTGCTTTGATTTGTTCATGGCTCTGATAGCTGTCGCAAGTCTCGTGATTACCGTTTACGGTTTGAAACGTTGATGAAAAATGCCTCCGGGTAACTCGCAATTACTCGGAGGCGGCTTGTCCATAGGTCATACTATGGCGGGGAAACTTCCCTTTTGCAAGTCTATTGTACAGCGTGGGCGGCAGGCTTGTCAAGGCTTCGCCGCCTTTTTAATAAATTTTCTCTTGGCTTTTGCTATTTCTTTTGTGGCTTTGTTCATTTCTCCTATTGTACAAGGCGTATAAGTGGCCTAAAATCGTTTGAATACCCTTGTGCGTATAAAGTACCGCTCCCAAAAAGGAACGATTTTAGAGCCGTTTACGGCTGTTATACGCTGTGTTTGCGAACAATAGTAAAAAGTGGCCCAGTAGAGTTTAGTCTGCTGGGCCGTTGGTTTGTTCGTTACAGTTCGCGCCGCGCCTGGTCAAGTAAGCTCATAACATCTGCTTGGGATACGCTGTGCCCACGCTGCCACTCTTGCCGCAAGGCGCTGTTTAGCTGCTGCCGCTGTTCGGCTTTCCGCTGGGCTTCGGACTTCTCAAAGCCGAAAAATGTACGTATCGCCTCGGCGGCTTCGGTCTTGCTGCTGAAAGTCAACTCTTTAATGCTTCCGTCGATGTTGGTTTCTTTGATAGTCAACATAATATCACCATTCCTTTTGTCTTTAGTCGTTTGTAGAGAATTTGTCTTGA
>JBGUWV010000101.1:0-48472 GCA_045221475.1 Fibrobacter sp. | reverse complement strand
GAAGACCGTTGACGGCCCGTCCAAGAAGGACTGGCGCGGTGGCCGTGGCATCCTCGAAAACATCATCCCGTCTTCTACGGGTGCTGCTAAGGCCGTGGGTAAGGTTCTCCCGCAGCTCAACGGCAAGCTCACCGGTATGTCTATGCGCGTGCCGACTTCCGACGTGTCCGTTGTTGACCTGACTGTCGAACTCAAGAAGGCTTGCACTTACGAAGAAATCTGCGCTGCCATGAAGGAAGCTTCTGAAGGCGAACTCAAGGGCATCCTCGGTTACACCGACGAAGCCGTTGTTTCTACCGACTTCCGCAACTGCCCGAAGACCTCCATCTTCGACGCCAAGGCTGGCATCCAGCTCGACCCGACCTTCGTTAAGGTTGTGTCCTGGTACGATAACGAATGGGGCTACAGCAACAAGGTTTGCGAAATGGCCCGCGTGATCGCTAAGTAAGATTTCTGATTAGCGTTCGTGGTGTGGGCGCAACAAAGATTCCCGCACCTCCGCTAGAAACCTTTCAAAGACCCCTGTCGGTAACCCCGGCGGGGTTCTTTTTTTTGATATGTCATCCTGAGCGAACCCTGGAGCCACAGGCGATAGGGGAAGTCGAAGGATCTTTAGTTGATGTATCGTTTAGAATAAACTATATTTAAAGTATGAAAAATAAATTCCTGGCACTCTTGATTTCGTCGGCATTCTTGTTCGCAGCATGCGACGATTCCACTTCCGCTTCTACGGACTCCTCTACCGAAGAATCTTCCTCTTCTGTGGAAGAAGATGATTCTTCTTCTTCGGCAAAGGGCGGTGCAAATTCTTCCTCGTCCAAGAAGGGCGAAAAGTCCTCGTCTAGCGAAAAGTCTTCCGACAAGTCCTCGTCTTCTACCAAGGGAGATTCCAAGTCTTCTTCTAGCGAGTCGGAGGTTTCTTCGTCCAGTGAATCGCCGGAATCCTCGTCCTCTGAAGTCTCGTCTTCTTCTATATCGATTCCGAAAGGCTCTCGTGCCGCAAAATTGACAGATTTGGAGAAAAATGTGGAACTCAAGCTGTTCGACCAGACGGTCTACCTGTCGACTGGCAGCAAGAAGGGTGTTGTGGCCCTTCGCATTCCGGACGAATTGTGGGCTTTGACCTATACAGATTTTGCGGGTGGTGTGGTGAATTTTAAAAAGGATAATACCGGCTTGCAGTATAGCGAAACCGATGCTGCCAAGAAGATTGTAGAAAAGGTGGACGCTGGTTTCAAAATTTCGTTCGTGGTCGATAAGGAGGGTACAGTTTTGTACTCTGTAGACGGCTCGGAAGATTACAGCGAAGCGGTAAAGGCTAGTGTTGCTGTCCAGAAGGGCAAGGTTTCCAAGGCTGAAGTGATTAAGGATAAAATCTACGAATGTGCCGATGGTGATTCTACGAGAATTTTCAAGTTCTTTGATGGCTCGTATATATATGAAACCTCGGTTAATGACAATGTGGCGAACTGGCATGCCGGTCGCTATGATATCCAGCGCAGTACGCTGTTGATGCGCCCGTTACACTATGTTGGCTCGTCTCGTACGATGTTCACTTATTCCGTGAGCACTGAGAATACAGTTACGGCCTACAATGGCGAGAGCGTGAATTGTACGGTTGCAGAGATTGAGTACGAATATGAAAAGGCCGAAGATTTTGTGGGCGAATGGGTCGCGAAGAAAGATGGCTTAGATTGGACATTTACCTTAAAGGCTGACGGAACTTCCAAACTGGAAGCTTTCGAAGGCTCAAAGAAAGTCGAGCTCAAGTCAGGTATCTGGGAAATTTACGGCTACTACATGGTGATAAACAACAATACGTTTATGCATTCAGGCAGTACGACAAGTATGTACGGGCTGTTGCAGACTGGAACGCCTGACCGTGAAACGGGCAAAATCAGCGGTTTCTCGTTCATCCATAACGACCTGGATACGCCGCACATTCCGACCTCGTTCGATGCGCCGGAATATGATGACTAATTTAGGGTGAATCCCTGGAAATTGAAAAAGACCTGCTTGTGAGCAGGTCTTTTATATTTGGATGACAAGATTGATTACAGCTTCATGTCGCTCAAGCGGGTGTGTTCGACCTGGTCGAACTCCTCTTGGATTTCCTTGCTCGGGGCCTTGGTGCAGAGGCTTACAATCACAATGGTGGCGAAGCTAAGCACAAAGCCGGGGACGAGTTCGTAAATCTGGAAAATTTCGGCGGAGAAACCGGAGAGGTAGAACTTCCACACGAACGTGGTGATGCCGCCCACGAGCATGCCCGCAATAGCAGCCGGGAGGGTAGTGCGCTTCCAGAAGAGGGCGAGGAGCATGATCGGGCCGAAGGTGGCGCCGAAGCCGCCCCAGGCGAAGCTCACGAGGCTCATGACCACATCGAGGAAACTCTTGCCCTGCTTGACACCGTCGGCGCTCGGAGCGCCCTGCATGGCGACAATCACGGCGATAAGGGTAATCAACACGACCACGCCGCGGCTGACCCACATGACTTCCTTGTTGGAAGCGTTCTTGCGGAACAGGTGCTTGTAGAGGTCGTTACTGAAAGCGGATGCCGAAACCAGCAGCTGGGAGTCGGCGGTACTCATGATCGCAGCGAGGATGGCGGCCATGAGGATGGCGGCAACGGCCGGGTGGCACATGGCCTGGCAAAGGATCATGAAGATACGTTCAGGGTCGTTCACCACGATGCCGTGGGTTTCAACATAGTAGCGGCCAAGGAGGGCTATCATCACGACAGCACCGAGGCAGATGGTGACCCAGGTCATGGCGACGCGGCGGGAGAACTTGATGTCTTCGGCGTTCTTGATGCTCATGAAGCGCACCAGAATGTGCGGCATGCCGAAGTAGCCGAGGCCCCACGCGAGGCTAGAAATCAGCGCAATCAGGCCGATGGACTTGCCGGTGGTGGCGTTGGTGAACAGGCTCAACAGGTAGGGATTCTGTGCATTCACGGCATCCATGGTCGCTGCAAATCCGCCCGAGCCGGTCATGATAATCGAGGGAATCGCGATGACGGCGATAAGCATCATGGTCGCCTGGATAAAGTCCGTCCAGCACACGGCGAAAAATCCGCCCATGAAGGTGTAGCTCACCACGACGACTGCACCGATGATAAGGCCGGTGGTGTAGTTCATGCCGAAGATGGTGCCGAAGAGCTTCGCGCTAGCCACAAAGCCCGAAACCGTGTAGAACAAGAAGAACGCGAGAATGAAGATGGAGGCGATAACGCGGATGATTCCCTTGTTGTCGCGGAAACGGTTCGCAAAGAAGTCGGGGAGCGTGATGGAGTCGCCGCAGAAGTGGCTGTACTTGCGGAGCCTGCGGCCCACGATTTTCCAGTTGAAGTAGGTGCCGATCACGAGACCGATACCGATCCACGCTTCGGAAAAACCGCTCACGAAGATAGCGCCCGGGAGGCCCATCAAAAGCCAGCCACTCATGTCGGAGGCTTGTGCGGACATGGCCACGACCCACTTGTTCATGCCGCGGTTGCCCAGGTAGTAGGCATTCAGGCTGTTCGCCTTCTTGGAGAAGTAAAAGCCGATGCCAAGCATCATTAAGAGGTATAGAATGAAAACGGTTAAGACCATTTGTCGTCTCCTTTATGTATGCTTTTAAAGATAGAAAAAAAGGGGGGAGGGCTCCCCCTGCTTGCAGCCCCGGCATACGTCATTGCGAGCGTAGCGAAGCAATCCATAGCCGGGTCTTCCAGCACCCCCTCGAACGGGCGCTCAATCGCCGCGCCCGTAACGCCCAGGCTTTCCCCGGCATTTCCTTTTCTAGCACAACGCTCCGGCTCAGCCTGCTCCGCACGCTCACATGGCCGTTCCGGAATGTTCGCTTAGCGGCCAGGCATTCGCCGTCGCTTTTCCCCAAAGCCCTGTTTTTTTGTTAAACTTTTTTGAATGATTAATTAAGGTTTAGTAATCCTGTACACAACGAATAGAAAGGCCATTAACCTTCTTTGTACCAGCAGCTCGACTAATTCGATCTTGAGTAATCAGAACAGTATTACCATATGACGCAGTCGAATCTCTCACTAGACTACCATCATAATCACCAGGAATCCAATGATCTGCGTACACATCAATATTCGCATATCTAATATATTTTTCTGGAGAATCAACCCATTGAGTTTGTAGCACTCCGGCAGGCAAAAGGGAGAATCCACGCTGGTTACCACTTCCCCACAAGACAGCCCCCAAGTAACTTGCACCATCTCTGGAGCCGCTACCAATCATCACCATGGCCCATTCTTCCCGATTCATCACATGCCAACCATCAGGACATATACCCTGATGCATAACAAAACTGAGCCTGTCTTGATACTCGGGGAAAGGATTACTCATTAAATCATACTCTACCGGACATTTGGCACTACCCATGGCAAAACTGTCACAAGCTGCAGGGAAATTCATCACCGTGGCCCAGGTATAAAGGCCACCGAAGCCATTCTCGCAATACCAGGGGTCATCATCGTAGCAGAACTTGGTAGAATCCGTCATCTGTGTGCCCCCCGGAATCATCTTGCCATAATTCAGGTTTTGAGCAAAGAACGTTAAGGAGTCTATCATTTGATATCCCACCTCATAGCGAATTGTCTTGTACACCTGGCCGTCACGGGGGTCCGTAAATTCCCCGAAGCTGTAGTCATTCTCGCTTACAAAAAGACGGCTCATGTCGTAATACTTGCTACTAGAAGACGGCGTTACAGAACTAGAGGACATCGGAATCCAGCGGCCATTCTCGCAGATAAATTCCTGTTGCAACTGAGGAATATACTGAGTCCACCCCTCATAATCACTCGAGCAAAGCGAATCCCGTAGCACATAACCACTGGAACTAGAACGAGTATTATCTACACTCGACGAAGAGTTTCCCTCACCGTTAGAACTACTCGAGTTACCTTTTTTGCTACTAGAACTCTTCTGTGAATCATCTCCAGACTTTACAGACGAAGAAGACCTCGAACTTCCACCCGAGGATTTTCCTTTGTCCGTAACGGAACTCGAAGACAGGTTGACAGAAGACGAAGAATCACCGATCGGTTCTGGGGAAACAGAAGAGGAAGAATCGTCTCCGCATGCAACAAGCATTGCCAGGAGAACGGACAAGACAAGAACGCTTTTAAAAATCTTCACAGAAGACCTCCAGTTGTATAATCCCACCAAACTTTTCCGCGAAATATAGATTAATCTCTATTTCAAGTGTGTTTTTTATAGCTGAAGCCAGCTCCCATATTGATTTTGAATAAGTATTTTTGTATATTATAATCAGCAACAGGGTGGTAGGTCGCCACCTGAGAAAAAAAGAAAGGCCAAATTGATGAAACAGGGTGGTAGGTCGCCACCTGAGATAAAAAAGAAAGGCCAATTTTTGCCGTTTTTTATATGAAAATATAAAGAACGGCTTTTTTTTATTTGAGGAAAAAGTGAGCCGAATAACTATTGTCCATTTGAACGAAAAATTTTTTGAAGAGCATGAGGATGATGCTGAAATATTGAAGAAACCTGGACGACCACATCTTGTGTTAGTTCTACAGGTTGGACAAAATAAATTCGCTATTCCGTTTAGGACGAGTGCGCATCGTCCTAAGACGGGTAGAGTTCCCCATTGTTTCTTCTTTATTGAGTCTGGTCGAAAAGCCTTAAGTACGATTGGACGTATTCCTGCGCTTGATTTTGCGAAGGCTGTCATAGTAACTGAAAAAGATATTGGTGAAATTACAAGAATTGATGCCAATGAATTTAGAGAACTGCAGGACCATTTCCGTGAGATTGAAGCAAAATTTCTCGTTTATTTAAAGCATTATATCAATTCAATTAAGACACAGACGAATCTTGATTCGCCTGAAATTAAATACTCGGCTTTGCAATATTTTACGGATGTTCTTTTAGCTATTGATTTTGGATAGTTGAAAAACGTAGGTCCATTTTTCTATTATTTCGCTGTGCAATCGTTTGACGAGATAACTTTCAAGGTCATTGCCCGCATCAGGAGCGTTTTTCCGGACAAGTTCGGGATTCCGCGGCAGAGCGGGCTTTTGAAGAATTTGCGCTCGACGATTGTCTTTGAGCCGGAATTCAAAAATGCCGACGCCTTGCGTGGGCTGGAAGGCTTCAGCCACTTGTGGCTCTTGTGGATTTTTTCGGAAAACGTGCGCGACACCTGGAAGCCGACGGTACGCCCGCCGAGGCTCGGTGGGAACACGAGGCTCGGTGTGTTTGCGACCCGCAGTAGCTTTAGGCCAAATCCGATTGCCATGAGCTGCGTGAAAATCGAGAAAATCAACCTGACGGGGGAGGGCGCGCCCTCCATCGAGGTGAGCGGCGCTGACCTGATGGACGGCACGCCTATCGTAGATATCAAGCCCTACTTGCCGTACGCCGATTCTGTGCCCGAGGCCACTGGCGGCTTTGCCGAAGCAGTTCGCTTTAAAAAGCTTGAAGTCAGTTTCGCAAACGGGGCGCAAGCAGTGCTTGATGAACAATTCCCGGCAGAAAAAAAGGCAGCTCTTATAGAGCTGCTTTCCGAAGACCCGCGGCCCGCGTACCAGAGGTCCGCCGACCGCATTTACGGCATCAGGTTCGCCGGCTTCGAAATCAAGTTCCAAGTCCAGGGCGACCACCTGACGGTCGTCGCTATTTTACCATTACAGGCTTAACGGCCTTGAATCCGGCACCCTGGGCACTGACTACGTAGCGCCCTGCCGGGAGCCTGCCTGCAAGCACCAGTGAATTCGTACCGGAGTAGTTGCCGCTCAAATCCAGCACTTCCTTGCCGAGGCTAGAATAGACTTTTACCGTAATCTGCTCGGCCTTTGCAAGGCTCAGCACCACATTGCCGGCTTTGTTCACCGTAAGCGCCCCGCCCGCAAACTGTTCCGTTTGTGCAAAGCCCGTGCTTGCATTAGATGAAGATTCCGGTGCGGTGCTCGAGCTAGAGGCGATGCTTGCGCTCGAGGTCACGCTCGAAGAGCTTGCTTCTTCGCTGCTGCTGGATTCGGCAACACTGCTGCTCGATTCTGCAACGGGTTTGAGCTTGTCGCCCAAAACTTCGATCATCTTTTCAGCGTAACGCTTACCGAGATCGCGGTATTCCTGCGAGGTAAAGTGCACGTTCTGACCATCGTTCAGAGCCTGGTTGAATCCTTCGGAAGACACCACGTAGAAGTTCTTGGACTGCTGCGGGAGCTTTGCGATGTTGTTGTTCGCACCTTTGCTCACGCCGCTGCGCAGCACTTCGCCCGCAAGGAACGGAATGTCGTTTTCGAGGCCCAAGTCCTTGATGATGTTGCTGTAGACCTTTTTGACCTTGGAAGGCCACTGGCCATCGCCGGCATCGGTTTCGCCCTGGTGGAAAATAATACCCTTGATAACGCCTTCTTCCTGGGCCTTCTTGGCCATCTCAATCAGGCGACCATAAGGGTTGCCGCCATAGGTGTTGATTCGGCCCATCATCCAGTTTTGCGTAGTCTGGACCGAGCTGATGTAGCTGGTGTAATTGTCCTTGTCGAACAGCTTGATGCTGCATCCTGCAACAGCCACCACGATGACGCCCACCTTGATCTGGGAATCCGTCTTTTCGACCATGGTACGACCAAAATAGTCCGTGGGGCCGAGCTTTGCTCCCTGGCAATGCGCCAGCGGAGGCACGGCAGTAGACCATTTGCCCTTGGTCTTCCCGGAGCAAGAGCCATTGTCGGCCGCCCAGAGAACCTGGAAACGTTCGTCAACCGTCTTGTCCTGTTGCCCGATATCGCCCTGGCCTTCCATATTGGACTGGCCAAAGGCGAGATAAATGTGGAAATTGGGGTCTGGTGCAGCAAATGCCTGCGAAATTGCCATAGCCATGATGGCTCCGGTTAAAAGTTTTTTCATCCAATCCTCTTTCAAGATATATTATATCCTAGAAACCCAGTTACAAATATAATGAATGAAATGAACTAAAAAGGATTGTAAACTTTAATATGTTGTTGATTTTTACAACAAGAATTACTTATATTCAAGGAAAACTTAGAGGTTTAATATGAAAAACAAGGTGTTTATCGCAATGACAGCTGCTGTGGCAATGGCGGCTCTGACTGCATGTGGGGATTCTGGTACATCCTCTGCTAAAAGCAAGGCTACAGAATGTGCCAATGGTCTTTCTGCAGAATGCTTGCAGGGAACTTGGAGCCTGATAGGCATTGCTCCTATCAGTACTGATCCTGCAAATCCCGGTGCAGGAGAGATTATGGCCAATTTCAATTATTCGGCTGCACCTGGCGTTATGACCTTCAACGAAGATGGTTCTTTCCAGTTTGATGTGCCCCAGGGAGCTCCTGAAGGCCTCAAGACGGTGGATTGCAATCCTGTTTACGGAACTTGGTCCGTTTCAGAGGCAAGCCTTACTTTGAAAGGTACCACCAATAGCGTGTGTCTTGGACAGAGAAGCATTACGGTTACTCCGCTCATCAAGCCGGAAGGTGCTGTAATCAAAATGTCTTTGGGTGCCCTTTGGCTGATGGAAAATGCGACCGACGAAGTCAGCCTCAAGTCTACGTCTACCGAAGTCTTTACCATTAGCGCCAATTAGTTTGCATCTCGGATTTTTCCGAGTGTCGCGAAATTGAAAAATCCCCGGCAACATTCGTTGTCGAGGATTTTTTGTGTATTTAGGATTATGGAGGAAGAGTCTACACGCTATCGGATGACTAGTGTCTTCTGGTTGAGCAACTTGCCGTTTGCGTCTTTGAGGCGGGCCATGTACTTGCCCATGGGAATCTTCGAGAGGCTTACGACATTTTCGCTTTCGAGGGTAGAGCTGAAGGCGAGCTTGCCGTTTGCGGCATAGAGTTCTACCTTGCTGCCAGTGGGGGCGCTCACGTGCAGATTGCGCTTTTCCAGTTGCATGAAGGTGCTTGCCGTAACGTTCACGCGATTCAGCTTGGTCACGAACTCGGTGCCTTGGGGGGCTCCTACAATGGTGCCACGGCCTACCGTACTCATGTACACGACGCCGAAGTTGTTCATGTCGCCCTGCACGAAGTTGCCGTTGCCCGGGCCGCCGAACTGATGCATGTCATCGTTAATGCGTTCAAAGGTCTTGCACTTGTCGGTGCTGCGGTAGATGCCGATCGGATCACCGGATTTTGCTGCACCCCAGATAAAGATTGTTTCGTAATTGGCACTTGTCTTGGCCTTGCCGATACCGACGGCGATCGCGGTAGAAGCGCCTTCGCAGTGGTTCCAGCTCTTGCCGCCGTCTTCGGTGTAGGCGAGGCCGTTTTCACTAAAGCCCTTTTCGAGCCAGACTTGGGCCTGATCCACAGGTACCCACAGGTGGCCTTCTTTACCAGGAACAGTACGGATGAGTCCGCCACCGTTGTAGTACACGCCTGCCTGTTCATTCTGCAGTCGTGCATCGGCTGCAGCAAAAGATTTGCCGGCGTTGGTTGACTTGTAGAGTGTTCCATTCTCTCCCATGACGTAGAACACGTCGGGGTTCACGGGGTCTGCGACAATGCGGGAATAGTTGGTTTGGGAACCGGTTTCAACGGCTGTCCAGGTGGCGCCATTGTCGGCAGAGCGGTAAACGGTAGCGCCCTGGTCGGGGCGGTGCAGCATCACCTTGCCGTCGGCAGAGAGCACGACTAAGCCCTTGGGGCCCTTCAGGGTAGTCTTGACGCTGTCCCAGGTCGCGCCCATGTCGTCGGAGCGGTACATTACGTTGAAGTTCTGCGAGTCGTATTGGCCGTACACGGTAATCACGCCGGTACGCAGCAGGCTTCCGGTGAGCGGGGCGTAGCCCATGCTTTCGGTGGTGCCAATAATCGGGGTATGGCGCTTGGTACTCGTGTTGATGTTCGTATAGGCGGCACCGTCGTAGTCACCAATAGCGGTGACGAGCGGTCCGTTCGGGATGCTTACGATATCGAGCGGAACCGTTTCTTCGATACCCTTCGACATGAATTTCCACACGGGAACCTTGGCAGAAATGTCTTCGGTCATAAAGATGCCGTTACCGCTGGTGATCCAGGCTTCCTTGTTGTTGAAGGGGTTGATTTCCAGGGAGCCTGCCCAGTGAATGGCGTTGCCTGGAATCCAGGCGGTACCGTTTGCATCGATGTTCGGAATATCGTTATAATGCTGGCCGTGAATCCAGGTCTTGCCTCCGTCGGTAGTGCTGTAAATGCGGTCGCCGTAGTTGTCCTTTCCGTCTTTGGTCACGTGGCGTCCGGTGTACTTGCCGAGGGTCGAAATGACGATGTGGTTCTTGTTCTTAGGGTCGATTGCCACGCCGCCGTAAGAGCTCTTGTCCTTTTCGTAGCTCTTGGTGGTGCTGCCTTCGTGTTCCACAGAGTCGCTGGGGGTCAGGTCGGTCCAGGTGCCACCTGCAATATTGTACTTATAGAAACCGCCGCTGGCAATATTGTACGGGCCTGGGCCATCGGCAAAGGTTACGTACATGTCGCCGTCAACGATTTTGGCTCGGTGGGGCATCAGGCCCGTGGGAACGCCCTTGACAACTTCCCAAGTTTCGCCGCCGTCGTGGCTTACCTGCAGGTTGTCCTTGGTTTCAGAAATTCCGATGTAAATGGTCTTGGTGGATCCATCGGCATTCTTGCCCTGGGATTCGTCGAACATCACGAAGCTGATGCCGTTCACGCCGTTCAGGCTAGATTCGGTTGCCGTAGAAAGGGCGACCTTGTAGGCGCTTGTCCAGGTTTTACCGTAGTCAGTACTCTTGTAAAGTCCCTTGGTGCGGCTTCCGCAAAAAATGATGTTTCCCTTGTTGGGGTCTACGGCCAGTTTTTCGCCGGTCTGGCGGCCCATGCCGTTACCATGGGCGAGCATTTCTACGTAGCTTACTTCCCAAGAGGCACCGTAGTCTTCACTGCGGAGCACGGCGGTGCGGCCCTTGCTAAAGTAGCCTGTACCGGCAAGCACGTAAATTCGCTTGGGGTCGTTGGGGTCAAGAGCGAATGCTTCAGTTCCGTAAAGCCCCACGTCGTTCTGATCGATCCAGTCCATCAGCGGAGCCCAAGTCTTTTTTTCGAAGTCAAAACGATAAATGCCGCCCACGTCGGTGCGGGCATAAAGCAAATTTTCAGCCTTGGGGTGGAAAATTACGGCAGAAACGAATCCACCGCCGTCAAAACGGACGTTTCCCCAGTCGTATTTTTCTGCATTAGCGGTGGTGGCGAGCATCCCAATGCCCAAAACCGACACCAAAATCTTCATTTTACCAAGCATACCATCTCCATTTTCCTAAGAAATTACCTAAAAAAATGGCGAAATGGCTAAAAAAACAGCATTGCCCCCATATTTATGTTTATGAATTCTCAACAGGTGTAAACAGCTATGCTCTTTCGCTGTAGCTGTTTTCGGCCTGTTCGTTGCGGCGCTTGAGTTCCTTGTTCAGTGGCCAGTAAATGGCCGCAAACAGGATGTAGCCGCACAAAAGAACAATCCAGTGGTTCAGTCCGAGACCGATCTCTATGTAACGCATCTCGATGAACATGAGTGGCCCCGCAATCAAGAACAGCGGCAGTTGTCTGCACTGGTCGCCCAGGGAATAGCGGCTTTCGTAGCTCACGATGGAATTCATCATCGGGAAACTGGTGCAAAAACCGCCCATGAGGCGCTTGATCAGCATCAGTCCGCTCACGACGCCCGCAATGGCGGGTGCCTTGATGTAAATGGGGAGCGGAGTCTTGTAGCGCACGCCGGATTTGTAGCTCTGCTTCTGGAACATGATAACGCCCACGATAAAGTCGAAGGCGCAAGCGCACAGGAAGCTTGCTTCGGTATCGGGAATGCGCGGCATCAAGAAGGTGCCGAGTGCCACAAAGAAGGCTAGCCCCGCAATAATGCTCGGAACAATCGGCACCTTGACTTTGTAATGCAAAATGCGCACGATATGTACGTACAGAAAGCACATGAACCCAGAAATTGCATTTGCCGTTCCCATCGGGAGGCCGACTGCAATGTAGGCAAAACCGCAAGGAATCGGAATCGTCGCCGTGACTGCTTTAAGCTGCGGGTCTTTCAGGTAAGCGCTTAAAGTACCTAGCGCCGTGACCATGAAAATCAGAAGCCAGTCGTAAAAGGAAAAATTTAGATTCAAGGCGTCGAACATCGCGACGAAAGATAGAAATTAGAACAGAAACGCTATTTCCTGTTTTTCTTCATCTTCTGCTTGTTCTGGTACATAGCCTGGTCGGCACGCTTGAACACGGCATCCACGGATTCTCCGTCCCTGTATTCTGCCATGCCGATAGCAACCGAGAATCGTTCCCAAGGTTCCCTGGCGTTGTCGTTTTCGGTTTCGAAGAATTTCAGGTTGGCTTTTTCCACCAGATCGTGGCGGTTTTCGTAGTCACTGTTTTTCAGAATGACAATAAATTCATCGCCGCCCACACGGAATACCGGCGAATGTCTGAAGATAGTACAAACGATATGGCATGCTCCGGCAATATAGATGTTGCCGTTGGCATGTCCGTAACTGTCGTTGATAAGCTTCAGATTGTTCAAGTCTATCATGGCGATGCCGAATTCCGTAACCAGTTTTTCGGCAACATCCTTCTCCAGAGTCCTGGCAGCGTTATCATAGGCAATCTTGCTACCCACATGGGTCAGGGCATCCTTGTATGCCAGCATGGTCATGTTTGCAGCAGCTTCTTGGGCATTCTTGACAGATTGTTCGGCTTCCAGAATGCCTTCCACATAGTTCTTCATGTCTTTAGACATCTGGGCTATGGCGTTGGAAAGGGATTCCACTTCGTTGTGCGTGTTGATTTCGGGAACTTCAAAGATGAGGTCCTGAGGATCGTTCTTTTTACCGCGGCTCTTTTCGGCGAAGTGACGTGCGCTCTTTTCCAGGGCGAGAATGGGGCCGGTTACGTTGTGGCGAAGCCATACAATCAATATCAGGCCGAACAAAATGCCGAGGCCCAAGGTCAACAATACGTTGTAAAGAACATAGTTGTTGACGGTCTTGTGGAGTTCTTCGATGGACACGTCGGCGCAGATTAGACCGTAGTGTACATTGGTGGAAGTAACAAGAGGCTTACAGGCGGTATAGGCTGCACCCCATTCAGATTCTTCTTCAAAGTACGAAATTTCGTCTTTGGCTGTTGCTTCCGAGAATTTTTTGAGTTCTTCGGCAGGGTAGGCGTCGCTGGTATCCAGCAGGGGCATGTCTACTTCGCCTTTGGCTCGTTCTTCGGCACTAGTAGCCGAACAAATATTCACCATCAAGTGGCCGCGTACAAAGACGGAGTAGAGATAGAACAGTTCGAATTCGTCAACCATGCCGTTGAGCAAACTTTGCATTTGGTTGTATTTTTCGCTTTTCTGCCCCGTAATGACACATTCGTAAAGGTCGTCCAAATCGACCTGGGTGGTGACGTATTTCAGAATGTCATCAAGCTTGTCGTCGTAACGCTTGTACAACGATTTTGAATAGGTCAGATAGGCTTGAATCGAAAGAATAAAGCACAAGAACGCGACGAATACCGCGCTTCCAAGGACAAGGCTCTTATGTATGGGTCTTTTATAAGCTGCCATCGATTTCTCCAAATGAGAAAATAATTTTTTTTCAAAAAAAAGAAAAAAACGCCCTCAAAAATTATGAAAAAAATTGCCTTATCTTAAATTATTCCAACTTGGAATATTTGGCGTTTTGGCCAAAATCCAAGTTGTTTAGCGGAATCGGCGGGGAAGGTGTTTGCCTTGGGCAACCCATCCACTGTATTCGGCGGCGGCAGTGTACATCACGTCGGTGGAGGAGTTCAGGGCCGTTTCAAGGCTGTCCTGTACTGCACCGATGATGAAACCGACGGCGACCACTTGCATGGCTACGTCATTGGAAATGCCCAAGAAGGAGCAAGCCATGGGTATCAGGAACAACGAGCCGCCCGCAATACCGCTGGCACCGCAGGCTCCGATGGTGGCCATGACGCAGAGGGTGAGGGCTGTGGGGAAGTCTACTGAGATGCCGAGGGTGTTGGCTGCAGCAAGGGTCATGATTGCGATGGTGATGGCGGCCCCATTCATGTTGATGGTGGCTCCCAGCGGAATCGACACAGAATAGAATTCGCGGTCCAGCTTCAAGTCTTCGCATGCATCCATGTTCACAGGAATGTTTGCGGCAGAACTTCTGGTAAAGAGTGCTGTAACGGCGCTACGCTTGAGACAGTAAATGACCAGCGGATAGGGATCCTGCTTGATGGCGAAGCTTACCACCATCGGTGCGATAATGAATGTCGTAAAGATCATTGCTCCAGCAAGGACTGCGACCAGCATACCGTAGGTCTTGAAAATGCCGATACCATTGGTGGCAATGGCCGAATGGATAAGGCCAAGGATACCGAAGGGGGCAAAGTTGATGAGCCAGTGGACAATGGCGGTAACGGACTTGGTAATGTCCTGTAAGAGTTCCTTGGTGGAATCGCTAGCATGTAGCTTGATTGCGATACCGAAGATGATTGCCCAAACAAGGATACCGATGTAGTTGGCTTCGGTAATTGCTTCGAAGGGGTTTGAAACGGCGCGGACAAGCAGGTTGTTCAAAATCTCGCCGATGCCCTTGGGCAAAATGGCGCTTGTTGTTGCTTCTTGCGCCAGTTGCAGGTTCTGGGGAAACAGGAAGCTTGCCGTAACGGCGACGATAGATGCGAGAATGGTGCTGACCATGTAAAAGGCGAAAACCTTTCCAAAACGTCTGTCCAGCGAAGTTTTACCGGTAGAAAGCGAATTAACGATCAAGACGAACACCAAAATGGGGGCGATGCCTTTCATGGCTCCTACGAATAGGACGCCTAGTTCGCCAATCCATTTCTGTCCGGGGAGGAAAATGCCGAGGAGTGTGCCTAGCACGATAGCGATGCTGATACGGTAGTTCAGCTTTGTGCCGTTGTATTTATCAAGAATCTTTTTGAACATATCATTCCTTTGATTCAAACAGATAAACTAACCCTTCGACACAAATATAAAGAAAAAAAGGGACTTTGTGATGAAAAAAACAGAAAAAATCCGTGTAATAAATGTATTTTAAAGCTAGGGCAAAGGAAATTTTGTATGGAACCGTTGCAATATACATCGCTTGCGCATGTGTTTTTTGCAAACTGCGACCGGGAAAACTTCGCAGGGTGGTTCCACCGTACTTCTGAAGGATGGGTCCATTTTTCGGGAACGAGATTGCGGCATGAAACCCAATGCTTGGCCCTTGCCTTTAGGGCCCGAGGCCTTGCCGCCGGTAAAAGTATCGGTATTGTGGCAGAAAGTTGCCCTGAATGGATTATGGCCGATGTGGCAACTCAGCTGAACCAGGCTCGTGTGGTGCCCCTGTTCCCGAATATTTCGGCAGAGAATTTCAATTACCAGTGTGATGACGCCTCGGTGGAGGTGCTGGTCCTGAACAATCTTTCTGACCTTTCGCCGACTATTGGCGGCTTGATGCCCAGGTTCAAGGCTGTTATTTGTATCGACAAAAAATCGGAGTTGCCGCCCAACGGTGTGTATTGGGATGATCTTGTAAAAGAAGGGGAAGTCTTGTCTAAACAGCCGGAGTCTTCCCTTTGGCTGAACCAGCAGATGCATTCCCTGAATCCCGATGACGTGTTTTCGATTATTTATACCAGCGGCTCTACTGGGGTTCCGAAGGGTGTGGAGCTGACACACCGCAACATGATTTCGCAAATCCAGGTGATTAAGCGGGATTTCTTGCGGGTGAATTGCCCCTCGGACGTGTGCCTTGTGGTTCTGCCTGTGGCTCATGCCTTTGAACGCATGTCGGTCTATTTTTACACTCTGTGCGGAGCCAAGGTCTACTTTGCGGATTCGCCCCGGAATACTGCCGAAATAGTCCGTGAAATCAGCCCTACCGTCATGACGGTGGTTCCTAGAATTCTGGAACGCCTGTATGAAAGCATGACTGCCGCCGGCGAAAAAATTCATGGAATCCAGAAATTTGTCTATGAGCGAGCCATTGCTTATGCCAAGAGCCGCGACCCCATGGAACGGCGGGGGCTGCTCTGCAATATTTACGACAAGCTTGTTTATCGTAAAATGCGCGATGCCATGGGTGGGCGTTTCCGCTTGCTGATCTCGGGCGGGGGAGCCTTGAACAAATCGATTTGTCGATTCCTTTTGAATGTGGGCTTTGATGTTTGTGAAGGCTACGGCCTTACGGAATGTTCTCCGGTGGTCAGCGTGAATAGGCCTGGTTGTGCACGGCCAGGGAGCGTGGGACTGCCCCTTACCCATTTGCAAGTGAAAATTGGTGAACATAGCGAGGTGCTTGTTAAAGGTGACAGCGTGTTCTCGGGGTACCGTAATAGGCCGGAATTGAACTCCGAAATCTTTACCGCAGATGGATTCTTTAAGACGGGTGATCAGGGGTATTTCGATCGTGATGGCTACCTGTATTTGACGGGTCGCCTTAAGGAACTGTTGAAGACCAGTACGGGCAAGTACGTGAGTCCGAATCCTATAGAACTGGAACTGGGACGTCATCTGTTGATTGAACAGGCTCTGGTGATTGCCAATGACCGTAAGTTCGCTTCGGCCCTGCTTTTCTTGAACCCTGTGAATGCAAAGCGATTCTTGAAGCGAGTGGGAAACAATTTCAACCTTGAAAAGGCCTTGAAGTCAAGGCGTATTCGGGAATCGATTAATCGCCACGTGGAACGCGTCAATAGTAAGCTGAACCATTGGGAACAAATTCGCCACTGGACATTGATCGGTGACGAACTCACTGTGGAATCGGGACTCCTGACGCCCACATTAAAAATTCGGCGCTCCGTAGCCGAAGCACGGTTCGCCGAAGAAATCGAAAAAATGTACGAGGAAACGTCTAATTAGACGTACAGGTAATCGTTCAGCACAGGCTGCAGGCCTTCGCCCGAAATGTCGCTGTACATGGCGTTGAAGCTGCGGCCGTCGTTGATTTCAAACTGTTCGTCGCCGCCTTCGCCGTCATCGTGACCGCTGTACTTGCTTTCGTGGTCGCCAATGCCCGTAGAAACGCCGGCAGAAACCTTCGTTGCTGCAATCTTCACGATACCGTTGCGGAACTCCTTGCTTTCGCGGCTGGAAACTGTAATGCCCACGTACGGCAAGAATATACGGTAAGCGCAGAGTACTTGGCAGAGTTCCTTCTCATGAACATCCAGCGGGTCAATCTTATCGTTATTGATGATGGGGCGCAGTCGCGGGCAGCTGAGGCTCATTTCGGCGTGAGGATACTTCTTCTGCAAGAAATACACGTGGAGTGCGCTGGCTAAGGCGTCGCGGCGGAAGTCAGAAAGGCCGAGGAGCGCGGAAAATGCCACGCCGCGCATGCCCGCCATCAGGGCTCGTTCCTGCGAATCGAAGCGGTACGGGAACACGCGTTTGTGTCCCATCAGGTGAAGTTGTTCGAAACGCACCTTGTCGTAGGTTTCCTGGAAAACCGTCACGTAGTCCACGCCGCATTCGTGCAGGTAGCGGTACTCGTCGGTATTTACCGGATAAACTTCCACACCCACCATGCGGAAATACTTACGGGCCAGCTTGCAGGCTTCGCCGATGTATTCCACGCTGCTCTTCGCGCGGCTTTCGCCTGTGAGAATCAGGATTTCTTCCATGCCGCTGTCGGCAATAACCTTCATCTCGTGCTCGATCTGCTCCATGGTGAGCTGCATGCGCTTGATGTGGTTGTAGCAGTTGAAACCGCAGTACACACAGTAGTTTTCGCAGTAGTTGGCGATATAGAGCGGCGTAAAGAAATAGACGTTGTTGCCGAAGTGCTTGCTGGTTTCGATTTTGGCCTTGGCGGCCATCTGTTCCAAGTAGGGAGCGGCGGCGGGTGACAGGAGTGCCTTGAAGTCTTCCAAGGTGCAGCGGTCATGTTCCAGGGCGCGCTTTACGTCCTTGCCTGTATACTTGGTGTAATCGTAATTTTCGGATTCAGAGAGAACTTTTTCGGCAATGTCCGACTGGATGACTTCCATGCCGGGCAAATAGTCCATAATGTTCGTGCGGGCACTTGGATCGTTCTCGATGCGGTGCTTTTTTGCGAGAGCTCCTTCCGAGAGGTTGCCAGAATCAAACAAGTAGTTATTTTCTTTTTTTTCGCCGTCCATTTCAGCAATGCCTTTTTTGTTGACGCAAATATAGTAAAGCAAGCGTTGTCGCCATGCTTATTTGGTTTTCTATATTTATGATATGCTAACGATTAATGGACAGAGTGTCGATGCGGCCGGAAAGACTGTTGCTGAATACCTTGCGGAGGCAGGGTACAATACCGTGCGCATTGCTGTGGAACGGAACGAAGAAATTGTTTCGAAGGCGAAGTATGCCGAGACGGTGCTTGCCGATGGCGATGTCGTCGAGGTGGTGAACTTTGTAGGCGGCGGGTGATGGCTGACGCATGTTCGCAGAAGCGCGAACCCTCTCGCGAAGAAATGCTTGCCGCGCTTGAAATGCGGCAGGGAGTGGATGCCGTGCGCAAGTTGCAGGCGGCCACCGTTGCTGTTTGCGGTTTGGGCGGTCTGGGTTCCAATATCGCGATTTCTCTGGCGCGAGCCGGAGTCGGCAAGCTGATTCTGATTGATTTTGATTGCGTCGATGTGACTAACTTGCATCGCCAGCAGTACAAGGCTTGCCAGGTTGGCATGCCGAAGCCCGAAGCTTTGCTTTCGAATTTGAAAGAGATTGCCCCGTATACGGAGTATGAAACGCATTTCGAAAAGGTGACTGCCGAGAATGCGGCCCCGCTCCTTGCCAAGGCCGACGTGATTTGCGAGGCGTTTGACAATGCCGAGGCGAAGGCGATGCTCGTGAACACGGTGCTAGAAAATATGCCTGAAAAGTACCTGGTTGCGGCTTCTGGCATGGCGGGCTATGACAGCGGAAATTCGATTACGACTCGCAAGGTGACTAAGTGCTTTTATGTTTGCGGTGACGGTAAAAGCGATGTGGCCGATGGAATCGGGCTCGTCGCGCCCCGCGTGATGCTTTGTGCCGCTCATCAGGCGTTGACTGTTATCCGCCTGATTCTTGGACTGGAATAATTCTATATTTCATCCCGCAAAAAAGAAGGCTTTATGGACGACAAACTGGTTATTGGTGGTCACGAATTTAATTCCCGCTTTATCTTAGGTTCCGGCAAATACTCCCTCAAGTTGATTGAGGCCGCCGTGCGCGATGCAGGCGCAGAGATTGTCACTCTGGCCGTGCGCCGTGCAAATACCAAGGATCACGAAAACATTCTGGACTACATTCCGAAGGGAGTGACGCTTTTGCCGAATACGTCCGGCGCACGCAACGCCGAAGAGACGGTGCGCATCGCGCGACTTTCACGCGAACTCGGCTGCGGTGATTTCGTCAAAATCGAAATCATGCGCGACACGAAGTACCTTTTGCCCGACAACTACGAAACCATCAAGGCGACTGAAACTTTGGCGAAAGAAGGTTTCGTCGTGATGCCGTATATGTACCCGGATCTGAACGTGGCGCGCGACCTCGCGAACGCGGGTGCCGCAGCCGTGATGCCGCTGGCGTCTCCCATCGGTTCTAACAAGGGTCTTTCTACCCGCGAGTTTATCCAGATTCTCATCGATGAAATCGACCTCCCGATTATCGTGGATGCGGGTATCGGTAAACCCTCTGAAGCTTGCGCAGCCATGGAAATGGGTGCCGCCGCCATTATGGCGAATACCGCTCTTGCTACCGCCGGCGATTTGCCGATGATGGCCCAGAGCTTCAAGCTTGCTATTGAAGCGGGCCGCAAGGCATACCTCGCTGGTCTTGGCCGTGTGCTGACCCGCGGAGCTTCTGCTTCTGATCCGCTGACGGGTTTCTTAAGAGATTAACCGGGGTTTTAGGGGCGGAGCCCTTAGGCGAAGGGGTAACGAAAAAAAGAGCGCTTAAAAAGCGCTCTTTTTGTAGTGAGGGGAAGACTTGCCCCTTTTACAGTTCTAAAGTAATCAGCTCAGGATGACTAATGTGAAATGTGTAATGACTGATGTGGGATAATTCATTTCACATTCCACATTTCACATCTCTAATTAGATTCTACTGAACGTCTATTTGCACCTTGTACATGGCCTTGCGCTGGTTGAGTGAACCGCGTGGGGCCGTGGTGATGGTAAGGTTCTTCTTGGTCACTCCAGGCTGCTGTTGCAGTGTCTTGAGGAGTTCCTGGTTGCGGGCTTCGGCCATGGCGAGGATTTCTTTTTCCATGGTCTTGCGGTCCAGTTCCTTGGCATGCTCTGCTGCATAGGCGGCGTAGGCGCTGTCCTTGTCTTCGATGGCGACAATTGCCTTTTCGTCCAGTTCATTGAGCGAGGTCTTGTTCTGGGTCACCTTGTAGAAATCGGTCTTGAGTTTGTGCGTCTTGTAGGCTTCAACAGTCTTCTTCATGTTGAAGTTCTGCACGAAATTCAGCTTCAACTTCTTGTCCTTGGCGAGGACTTCCACCATTTTCTGGGCCTTGGCGAACTGTTCGCTGGTGAAGGAACTGGCCAGCGGGTCGATGTAGATTTCGTCGTTCTTGCCGAGGTCGATTCCGATAGCGCCTGCTCCGGTTGCGGCCACGTTGCCCACGACTTTGAGCGGGGAGAGAGCCACCTTGATGAGTAGGTTCATCACGGTCTGCCACACGATCTTCAGGTAAGAGAATTCGGGATCCTGCACGTTGCCTTTCACAGGAACGTCGAACTCGATTTTGTCATCCTTGTCTTTAAGGATGTAGAGGCCCACCTTCATGGGGACGGTGAATTCCGGGTCGGTGTTGCCGTCCTTGTCGGCTACGTCGATGTTGTAGATATCGATGGTGTTCTTGCTATCGATATTCCAATCGTTCATCTTGTTCTCGCTGGCGAATGCCATGGTTCCCGAGCTGATGGGGTAGCCGGTGTAGTGGTGGCTGTAAGGCGAGAAGTGCTTAAGGGCCAGGTTCTTCACGCTGATGTAGGCGTCCATGGTGCCAATGTCGGAGAGGGCTCCCTTATATTTAAGATTCAAGACACCGCCTTCGGGGAATGCTGCCGATACGTTGATGGTGCAGGGAGTGTTGAAATTGATATTGGAACCGTTGACGGCAATGTTGCTGACCTTGTAGTTGAAGGTCTGTTTCGGGGTATGGTCCGTTGCGGTTACGTTGGTGTTGGCCACCTGCAGTTTTTTGATGACTGCCTTGAGGGGCTTGGACTTTTCGGCGGTCTTGGGTTCTTCTTTTTCTGTAGAATCGGCTGGTGCAGCCTTGGCAGGCTTGTTCAGCGGTTCCAGCAGAACATCGATGTTGGTCTTGCCGTTCTTGAAGAGGTCAAGATGGGCGAAGGCTCCGTTCACAATCACGGAATCTACGCGGAAGTCCATTTCGTTCAGGTTGGCCTTGGCGATGCCTACGCCTACATGGGAGACGCCCAGGGTCTTGCCGCTGGTTTCGGTAAGCTTGATGCCGTCAACGGAGACTGTTCCGCTTACATTAGAAGAAAGCACGTTGTTCACATTGCCTGCCACATTCAAGTTTGCGCCCAAAGAACCTTCGAAATCCTTATACTTGATAAAGTCGTTGAGGTAGGGCTTGGCGACGGAGAGAGCCAGCTTGTTGAGCGTGACGTTTACGCCGAAGTCCTGTGTCTTCATGTTGAACTGCACCTTGACGCCCAGGTCGCCACCATTGGCGAACTTGAGGTTCACGCCGATATCGGTGTCCTTGTTGCTGAAGTAGACGGCGGGAATGGCGACGGAGAAGTCCTGGATGTGGATTTTAGAGCCAACCTTCAGGTCTTCGTAAATGATATTGCCTTTTTCCAGCGTGATGTTTTCGACCGCAACGCTAAAGCCAATCATTTCATTGGGGTCGAGGTTCAAAGCCTGAGCGGAATCGATTGCCGGGGCTGTCTTGGCGGCTTCTTCCTTAGCTGTGGTGGAGTCGGCCGTGGAATCGGCGGCGAACTTGTCCAGAATGTCGCTGAAGTTGAATTTGTCGCCCTTCTGTGCTACGCGGGTGTAGAGGCCTTTCAAGTAGATTTCGCTGACGCTGATTTCTTTCTTGATCAGGTGTGTGGGGTTCACGTTAATGCGGAACTTTTCGAAGGCCACGAAGGGGGTTGTGCCGTCCGGTTCGTAGATGGCGAAATCATCGACGGTGACTGTAAACGAGAACGGGCTGAATTCCACGTTTTCGATTTTCATCTTGCGACCGATGATTTCTTCGGAGTGGTTGACGATGTAGTTCTTGGCGATGCCGGGGGCTACCTTGAGTGCGGCGAAGACGATAACGATCAATGCCGCGAGAACGATAAGGGCGATGTAACGTTTCTTCATGATACCTTAAAAATAGAATTCTTGATTTGTAGATGTTTGTTAATTTTTTTTAGAACGCCTTTTTCTATCTTTATACATATAATGGAAAATTCCCCCTTGAATAACGATTCCCTGAATGTCTTGATTTTGGCCGCCGGTTTGGGGACGCGCCTGCGCCCGTTGACCAACGATGTGCCGAAGCCCCTTGTACCCGTGGTGGACGCCTCCATTTTAGATTTGCAGGCTCGAAAGGCCCGCTTGATTGGAAACATTCGTTTACATGCAAACGCCCATTACCTGGCCGACCAGGTGGTGGCGGCGGGCAAGACCTTGGGGTTCGAGAAGGTCTGGGTGGAATTGCCCGATATCTTGGGAACGGCGGGACCGCTGAAGCGTATTTATAATGAGGGCTACCGTGGTGGTCTCTTGATAATGAATGGCGACGCTTATTGCGATTTTGACTTGAAGGCTTTCGTAAAGAATGCCCAGGAGCGAGCTGCTCAGCCGAATGGCCCGCAGGTGGCCTTGCTGGCGGTGGATTTCCCGAAGGTGAATACCTTCCGCGTAGGGCCTGATGGCCGCTTGGCGGGTGTGGTGGGCCGTTTCGGTATCGAAGAAGGTCTGCCTGCTACTTTCTCGGGCGTTTCGTGGTATAGCGACGAGGCTCTTTCGCGCATTCGCGACGGGGAATTCGATATCCGTGAGTTCTGGAAGCAAGAGATTGCTGCTGGTCGCGCTCCGTTCGTGGACATGACGCAACTGCATGCGACTTGGATTGATATGGGCTCGCCCGAAGGCTTGATGAGTGCGGTAGAAGCTCGCCTTAAGGAGCTTGGCCGCGACGTGAACGAAGCCGTTGTCGAAGAAGGCGTTCAAGTGCTCGCAGGCGTGACCATCAAGCATTCCGTGATTTATGAAGGGGCTGAAATTCAGCCCGGCGAAACAATTGAAAATGAAATCCGCGGTAAGGGATTCAAGTGGAAAATTAACTAAGGTGTCATCCTGAGTGGAGGGCGCAGCCCGAAGTCGAAGGATCTAGGATTTAAAATGAGAAAATTCAGAGTTGTACTTGTTGAACCGGAACATCCCCACAATGTGGGTTTTGTGGCTCGCGCCATGCACTGCTACGCCCTCGACGAACTTTATATTGTTTATTCGAGACGCGACAAGGTGATTGAAAATTCTTACCACACGGCTCCGAACAGCCACGAGGTCTTGGACAAGGCGACTATCGTGCACAAGTTCGAAGATGCCATTGGCGATTGCGCTTGCGCGGTTGCATTCAGCCGTCGTATTTACGGTTCCGCCATCAAGCACACGATGATGCCGGGGCTTTCGGAATTGTTGCCTGAAAACGGAACGATTGCGTTGGTGTTCGGTCGCGAATCTTGTGGACTCGAAACTGAAGAAGTGAACGCTTGCACCTACCAGTGCGAAATTCCGGTGCCGGGACTCATGAGCTTGAACTTGGCGCAGGCGGTGACGGTGGGCCTTTATGAACTTTGCCGCAGCGGTGCGCTTGCCAATGGCGAAGGCCGTGCCAAGCGCGGAAGCAAGGGGGCCTGCGAAACGGCTCCGGCGACCATCGAACAGATCGATAGTTTCAAGAAGTTCCTGGACCGCTATCTGACGGGCCAGTATCACGACCAGTCTTGGCGTGACAACTTCCTCAATACGCTCCTGCAGCGCCTGCACCCGACCCGCAACGAACTTTCTGCATTGTTCGGACTCATCCGCAATCTCGCGAAAAAGCCAGCCCGCTTGGAACAGGCCGCCGACAAGGCTGCTAAGGCTGCAGCAGAAAAAACGGAGTTGTAACGTCATTGCGAGGAGCGTAGCGACGAAGCAATCTATAGATAAATATGGAAATAGAGTATAACATCGCCGGGCGTATTTTAGCCAAGGACGGCACGCGAATCATCTCGCTTGCTGAAATTTTGGCATCTCCGTTGGCGATGGGTGCGACAACTGCCGAGAGCCTTACCGAAGATTCTCTTGCCGCTTATTGCAAAGCGGTCTCGGTTCAGAACGCCTGCAAAGTCTACCTCTGGAAAGACCGCGAAGAATACGGTAACGCGAATGTGTTCAACGGCGGCTCCGATTACGAAGTCGTGAACGAAATCTGTTTCTTGTGTATTTATGACTGCGGAAATGAAGTGGTCCGTGAAACCACGAATCACTGGAACGAAAGAATTGACGCGGTCATTTAACCTTAAATCTTTTAAATTTGCATCATGACCACGAAGACAATTAAAATTCAGTATCTTGACAACTCCATCCCGAAACTCACTTATATCGGCGGCAAGTCCGACTGGATTGACCTTGCTGCGGCAGAGACTGTAACGCTTAAGGCGGGGGAGTTCCGCTTGATTCATCTTGGAGTCGCGATGAAATTGCCTGAAGGCTATGAGGCGCATATCGCTCCTCGTAGTTCTACGTTCAAGAATTTTGGCATCTTGCAGGCGAATTCTGTCGGCGTGGTTGATTCTAGCTACTGCGGCGCAAACGATTGGTGGAAAATGCCCGTGTATGCCACTCGCGATGTGACAATCGAAAAGGGAAGCCGCATTGCGCAGTTCCGCATCATGGAAATCCAGCCGACGCTCTCCTTTGAAGAAGGTGCTCTCGACGGTGCCGACCGTGGCGGCTTCGGCAGCACGGGAATTTAGGAGGATAGTTGAATGAGAGTTCGCAAATTTATTACCCTGGCGCTATTCGCCATAACACTGCCCTTTACTGCTTGCGACGATGACAATAGCGGCGTCGCATCACCGGAAAAGGAATCTTCCGATGTTATCCAGAGCGGAGATTTGTCTTCGGATTCTGAACCCGCAAAGGAAATATCCTCATCTTCAGAGTCTGAGACTACGATCTCTTCGAGTTGCCTGGAAAGTGAATCATCATCAAGCGGATCTCCCAAATCCAGCAGCAATCGGAAAATAGAATTCTCTTCTTCGAGCGATGTCTCTGAGGCTATTGATGAGACATCCTCGTCTAGTGCAAGTCAGATTAAACCTAAAGTTGAATATGGTGAATTGATCGATTCTCGCGATGGTCAGGCTTACAAGACCGTGAAAATCGGGGAACAGGTGTGGATGGCCGAGAATCTAAATTTCGAAACGGTAGATAGCTATTGCTATAAAAATGACTCAACAAAGTGCTCTAGTTATTATGGTCGCTATTACACTTGGGCTGCCGCGCTGAATGCTTGTCCTGAAAGCTTCCATTTGCCGACAATTGACGAATGGAATGCCATGCACACGACGCTGGAGGATAGTCTTCATCGCGTTCAGGTAATAGTTCTACTGTTGGATTTTGGAGGTGGTTGGTTGCTTCTTTCTTCGCCTTCGGCTAATTATGATCGTATTCTTGCTAATTCGACTGGATTCTCCGCGAAAAGTGCTGGTTATAGGGACATAGATGGCAATTTCGTTGGCAATGGTTTACTTGCAGACTTCTGGAGTGCGTCTGAGTATGATAATGACAGCGCTTATTTTATGAATATACATAACGATGTTGGTCCTCATGTGTATTTTTTTAATGGCAGTAAGGATTACGGCTATTCCGTTCGTTGCTTAAAGGACTCGCCATAGGCTCTTCCGACATTGATTTTATTTCGTTTATATCGACCCGAATGTATCCTTGAATTTACATTCGGGTTTTTCTTTTTTTGGGTCATCTGACATTCCTCATTCCTAACCACTAACTACTGCCTACTGTCTACTGCCTACTTCCTACTCACTTTCTCAAACCTCTCGTCTCTCCTCTTTCGTCTAATTAGTATATTTCCCTTACACCGGCAGGTTTTGCGCCTGCCCAGATTTTTTAACATAAAAAGGAAAAACATGAAACGTCTCCCCATTGTTGCTATCGCAGTATGTTTCGCCGGTCTCGTTGCCTGCAATCAGGCTTCCGCTGGCGGTTCGTTCAACCAGCAGGCCAGGCTCGACAACCTTGAAAAGGAATTCAAGCAGGTCAAGGAAGAATTCGAAATCATCAAGTACGCTCTCGACAAGCGCGGCATCTCCTTGGAACAGGCCCGTGCCGAAATGGAAGCGGACAACAAGGTTTGGGACATTCCCGATGAAGATAGCCCGGTCTTTGGCAATACCAAGAACCCGAAGCTCACCATTGTTGAATTCACCGAATTCCAGTGCCCCTATTGCTCTCGTATCGCTCCGGTGATGCAGGAACTCAACAAGAAGTATCCCGACCAGATCAAGTTCGTGTACAAGCACTTCCCGCTTAGCTTCCACTCCAACGCTCGCGCCGCCGCAGCTTCTTCTATCGCTGCCCACAAGCAGGGCAAGTTCTGGGAATACCGTTACGCCCTCGCTCCGCATAGCCGCGAACTCGGCGACTCCATCTACGTCGAAGTGGCCAAGCAGGTTGGCTTGAACGTGGAACAGTTCAAGAAGGACATGGTGCTTGACTCTGCCATGAACGCCCGTATCGACAAGGACTTCCAGCTCGGTACCGAAGTCGGCGTGCAGGGCACCCCGAACTTCTACATCAACGGCAAGCGTCAGGACCGTTTCAGCCCGGACCTGGTCGAAAAGCTCTTGAAGGAAGCAAAGTAATCGCGTTGCGGTTCAATCTGTAAACGCGACTTTGTGTCAAGAAAACCCTTTTTTAACGCAAAAATTTTAATTTCAAAATCAAACTAAACACAACCATAAGGATACGATCATATGATGAAGCGTACATTGACTGCCGCTACCGTCGCCCTCCTCGGCTTCGGTGTCACGGCTACAATGGCTCAGCCGAAAGCACCGCGCGTAGTTCCTTACAAGTTCTTCGACGAACAGTATCGTCCGGGGGGCTTTGACTACGCATATGGCGGCAAGAGCAAAGGTATCACCATTACTAAAGACGGCGGCTACAAGTCTAAGGCTGCTTTGAACATCAAGCTTGACCCGAGCGAATATTCGGGCGCTTCTGTTTGCTTGTACAATGAAACCTTCGACCTCAACAAGTTCATGCTCGACTCCAAGCTCGAATTCATGATCAAGGGCAAGAAGGGTGGCGAAGCCGTTAAGGTTGGCCTTTTGGACGAAGAAGTCACTGATGGCAAGAAAACCCAGGTTGTCGTTCCGCTGAACAAGTACATCCAGGGCGGTGCCGTGACGACGGATTGGAAGAAGGTTTCCATTCCTCTCGTGGACTTCCCGGACCGTGGTCTCTACTGGGACAACACCCGTAAGTCTGAATTCCCGGCTCGCATTGACTGGGACAAGATTGCAGAAATCCGTTTCTCTATCGACAAGAGCGGCGCATCTGATTTCGAAGTTTGGGTCGACAACATCGAAATCGTGAAGGGTAACAAGAAGGCCAAGCCTAAGGCCAAGATTGTTTACTGGGATGAAAATACCGACGTCATCAACGGCCCGAAGAACCCCGAAAAGCTCGATGGCAAGGTCAAGCCGGTTGCTAACGGCGTGTTCTACTCCGACGGTCTGAGAGGCTTCAGCTACAGCTACGGTGGTCTTTCTGCCCAGCGCGAAGCTGATTCCAAGACTCCGGGTAACAAGAACGTTCTCGCCCTCTACATCGATAACAACGACTGGTCCGGTGTGACCTACTCCATTGGTGAAGGCAAGTACATTGACCTCTCCAAGGTTCGCAACAAGGGCGGTCTCTACTTCTGGATCAAGGGTAAGCTCGGTGGCGAAAAGGTGTACGTTGGTATCCTGGATAACCAGGGCAACGACATCAAGAGCCAGACCAAGATTAGCCTGAACGACTGGATCGAAGGCTCCAAGGTCGGCACCGACTGGAAGCTCGTGAAGATTCCTCTGAAGAAGTTCAACGACAAGGGTAAGGCTTGGGACGCTAACAAGCAGGCCGAAGTCGCCAAGGACGTGCAGTGGAACAAGATTCAGGAAATCCGCTTCTCTGTGGGCAAGGGTGAAAACGCAGGCGAACCGGGTAAGCCGGCTCCTGTGACCATCTTTGTTGACCAGATCACCTTTACCGAAACCATCGACTGGGTTGACCCGGATATCAAGTGGGACAACTGGAAGTCTAAGGCTGCCGATGTCGTGATTTCTGACTTTGAAGGCAAGTTCGCTAAGGACAATTGGGAACCCTCTAAGGGCCCGAAGTCCAAGGTTGAAGTTGAAATGCCGTTCAAGACCTCCAAGCTCGATGGCAACTCCCTCAATGTCAAGCACTTCGAAATGTCTGACTGGGTTGACGTCGTTCTCGATTTCACCAAGAATACTGCAAACCACGACGCTAAGCAGCGCGACTGGACGAACCACTGGGGCATCATGTTCGACGTTTACTCCGAACGTGCATGGCAGTCCATCACGGTTCAGGTCGGTGACGCCGGCAACGAACTTTTCGTTGCTAACACCGGTGTGCCTCGCGGTCGTACCACTGTAATCGTGCCGTTCCGCAACTTCTCCAAGTTCCCGTATTACCAGCCGCCTACCGCAAAGGAAAATGGCCAGTTCGACCTTAAGGGTGTTGTTTCTCTCGACTTCAAACCGGGTGGAGAAGGCTCCAATGGTAGCTTCGAAATCGACAACATCAAGCTCACCAACCAGAAGGAAGTCAAGGCTGCTGCTCGCCCGGCTCTCGTGAAGGTTGAAGTCAAGGGTACCGGCGACGTGATCAACCCGAACATTTCGGGCGGCCTCTTCGGTATCAACGCTGCACTTTGGGATGGCGACATGCTCGACAATCCGAAGTTCAAGGTTCAGACTGCTGAATACGCCAAGCGCATCAACCACGGCATCATCCGTTACCCGGGTGGTCTCCGTGCCGATGACGACCACTGGAAGGAAATCCTCGACAACCACGACTGGATGGTCGATACTGACGAATTCCTCGCCTGGTTGAAGAAGACTGGTTCTAACGCCATGTTCACCGTGAACTTCGGTTCCGGCACTGAACAGGAAGCCGCCGCTTGGGTGAAGCACACCAACATTGATAAGAAGGCCGGCATCGTTTACTGGGAAATCGGTAACGAAGTCTATGGTAACTGGCATCCGTACTATGAAAAGTATGGTAAGGACGGCGGTACCATTTATGGTAAGCGCGCCCGTAAGTTCATCGAAGCCATGAAGAAGGTTGACCCGACCATTAAGGTGGCCGTGCTCGGCGTGCTCGATGGCCAGTGGAACGACAACGTGCTCAAGGAAACCGGCGACATTGCCGACGGTCTCATTGTTCACCACTATCCGCAGCACTTCGGTGAAGAAAACGACTTCGCTATGCTCTCTTCTCCGCAGGACCTCGTTCCTATCTACAGCCGTCTCCATAAGGTTGTGGACAAGTGGACCAGCCACTTCAAGAAGGACAAGAAGATTGAACTCTGGCTCACCGAATGGAACTCCGTGGACTTCAACCCGGGTCCGCAGACTATCTCTCTCGAAAACGGTCTGTTCGTTGCTGACTACCTCGCTATGCTCGCCACTGAAAATGTGGACAACGCACAGTATTGGGATATCCACAACGATATCACTCCGGAAGGCGGTGACTACGGTTACCTGACCCGTTCTGCTGAAGAATGCATGAACTGCCCGCGTCCGAGCTACTGGGCATTCCAGATGGCTTCTGACGCTCTCCGCGGCAAGCTCCTCAAGACCGAAATTTCCGGTGACAAGGAATCGCTCATCACGACCTATTACACCGAAAACGGCAAGAAGAAGAGCCTCCTCGTGATCAACAAGAACCCGTACAGCGACTACGAACTCAAGCTGAACATTCCTGGCTTCAAGGGCAAGGCCACTGTCCAGACGCTCGACCGCAGCACCGAAAAGCTGAAGGAAGGCTGGGCAAACGATCCGTCCAAGAAAGCCAAGAAGGGTGTTGACATCAGCAAGCCGATTAAGGTTGGCAAGCGTACCGTCACCCTCATCACGGTGGAATAAGGAATATCATTCCGGCTTAACCGCCGGAATCCTCCTTTAAAGAAACGCCTCGGCTCTGCCGGGGCGTTCTTTTATATCCGGCTTAATAAGCCGGCTGTATAAACGAAAAGCCGCAGGCATGTGCCCGCGGCTTTATCAATTTTTTTTGTTGCTTATCGTTCCAATCTGAAATAAACGGCTGCGAGCGGCGGGAGCTTGATGTTCAGGCTCCACTGGCGATTCTGCCACGGAATATCCTGCGTCCAGACTTCGCCGAAGTTACCGACGTTGGAACCGCCGAACATGCTGGCGTCCGTGTTGAAGATTTCTTTCCACTTGCCGCGCGTGGGGGCGCCAAGGCGGTAGTCGTTGCGGACCACCGGCGTGAAGTTGAACACGCAGAGAATCTGGTTTCCGTGGTCATCCTTACGCACGAAGCTTACGATGGAATTGTCGGCGTCATCGCACCAAATCCATTCAAAGCCGGTGTAGTAGTGGTCAATTTCCCAGAACGGGGCATTTTCCTTGTACAGGTGGTTCAGAACCTTCATCATCTGCAAGAGTTTGCCGTGGCTATCCCAGCTGACCAAGTGCCAGTCGAGGGAGCGCTTTTCGTTCCATTCGCGGAACTGACCGAAGTCGTTGCCCATGAAGTTGAGTTTTTTGCCCGGATGCGCATACTGGAAAGCGTAGGTGAGGCGGAGGTTTGCAAACTTCTGCCAGTTGTCACCCGGCATCTTGCCGAGCATCGAACCCTTGCCGTGAACCACTTCATCATGACTGAACACCTGGATGAAGTTTTCACTGTAGGCATACACCATGCTGAAGGTCAGCTGGTTGTGGTGGTACTTACGGTGAATCGGTTCGTGCTGAATGTAGCTGAGGAAGTCGTTCATCCAGCCCATGTTCCACTTGTAGTGGAAGCCGAGGCCGCCCTGTTCAGGCGGACGCGTGATAGAGGGGAAGCTGGTGGATTCTTCGGCAATCAAAATTGCATGCGGCGTGAGGCGACCCATGATGCTGTTCAGGTGCTTCAGGAATTCGAGCGTATCGTAGTTGATGTTGCCGCCGTCCTTGTTCGGCACCCACTGGCCAGGGCCCTTACCGTAGTCAAGGTAAAGCATTGAAGCCACGGCGTCGACGCGGAGTCCGTCGCAGTGGAATTCCTTGAGCCAGTACATGGCGTTAGCAATCAAGAAGTTCTTGACTTCGTTACGGCCGAGGTTAAAGATGTAGGTGCCCCAGTGCGGGTGTTCGCCCTGACGCGGGTCGGCATGTTCGTAACAGGCGGTGCCGTCGAAACGTCCGAGTGCGTGGGCGTCTTTCGGGAAGTGGGCAGGAACCCAGTCCACAATCACGCCGATTTCGTTCTGGTGGCAAAGGTCCACAAAATGGCGGAACTGGTCGGGCGTGCCGTAGCGGCTCGTGGGGGAGTAGTAACCGGTTACCTGGTAGCCCCAGGATTCATCGAGCGGGTGTTCGGCAAGCGGCAAGAATTCCACATGCGTGTAGCCCATTTCCTTGAGGTACGGAATCAAGGTTTCTGCAAGTTCGTCCCAGTTCAGGAATCGGTCCGGATTCGCGGGGTCGCGACGCCAAGAGCCGGCGTGGACTTCGTAAATGTTCATCGGCGAACCGAAGACCTTGGTTGCCCAATGTGTGGACATGTAAAGGTCGTCGCCCCATTCGTAGCCGTCGAGGTGCGTGGTAATGGAGGCGGTTGCCGGGCGGACTTCGCTGAGTTTTGCGAGCGGGTCTACCTTCACGTGCAGATTGCCATCGGCACCATGAATTTCAAAGCGGTAGAGTTCGCCTTCGCCAATGTTCGGAATAAAGATTTCCCAAATGCCGGTGCTGCCGAGCATGCGCATCTGGTGGCGGCGGCCGTCCCAGCTGTTAAAGCTGCCGACCACGGAGACCGCGTGGGCGTTCGGAGCCCAAACGGCGAAGTGTACGCCTTTAAAGCCCTGGTGTTCTACAAGGTTTGCGCCCAGCTTGCGGTACAGTTCATAGTGCGTGCCGCTCGTAATCAAGTGGCGGTCAAAGTCACTAAGTACAGGGAGGAATGCATACGGGTCGGTCAGCGTGTATTCGTTGCCGTCGTCTTGGCGAATGACCAAGTTATAAAAGAACGGTTCGTATTCCTTGTCGAGAATGGCTTCGAAAAATCCCGTGTTACCAAGCTTCATGAAGTCGAACTCGAACTCGCCGTCGCAAGATTCTCCGCGAATAAAGCTAGCCTGCGGCTGGTAAGCGCGAATCACCGTCTTCACGCCGCGGTCCGTATTCAGCGGATGCAAACCCAAGATGGAAAAAGGATCCTTTGTATTAAAATCCCAAATGGCACGCATGTCTTCCGAAGTCAAACTCGTGAAGTCATTCCATTCCATATCATACTCCTGTAAAACACCTAGTTGTAATGTCGTAAATATAACATAATCAAAAAAAACAGGGCTTAGCAATTCTATATTTGGGGCATGTACAGGCGAGTCCTTACGATTCAAGATATTTCGTGCTTTGGACAGTGCTCCCTCACGGTGGCACTGCCGATTATTTCTGCGTGCGGTGTAGAGACGGCGGTGTTGCCGTCGGCGATTCTTTCGACCCATACGGGTGGCTTTACGGGCTGGACTTTCCAGGACCTGACTAAAGAAATGTTGCCGATTAGCGAACATTGGCGCGTGGCCGACATCCGTTTTGATGCTTTTTATACCGGTTATCTGGGTTCTATTGAGCAAATCAACATGGTTCAGCACATTATGGACACTAACGGTGTCGATGGTGCGATTCGGGTGGTAGACCCTGCCATGGCTGACAACGGGGCGCTTTACCCCGGCTTTAACATGGAATTTGTCGCTGCCATGAAGGATTTGTGCGCCCATGCCGATGTTTTGCTCCCGAACATGACCGAAGCTTGCATGCTCACCGATACGGAGTACAGCGAAAACATTGACCGCGAAACGGTTGAAATGCTCTGCAAAAAGCTCTGCGCTTTGGGTACCAAGTCGGTGGTGCTGACCGGTGTCGGTTTCCGCGCGGGTTACACGGGCGTCATGCTTTATGACGGTAAGGAATTCAACTACTACGAACACAAGAAGATTACCAAGGGCTTTAACGGCACGGGTGACTGCTATGCCTCGGCGTTTGTCGGTGCGATGCTCCGTGGCCGTTCCATGGTCGATGCAGCCCGAATTGCGGCTGATTTTGTGTTGGAATGTATCGAAAAGACGTACGAAGACAAGTCTCACTGGTATGGAGTCAAGTTTGAACTTGCGCTCCCGAGCTTGATTAAAAATTTGGCAGACGAGTAGGTTTTTATGGCGATTGCGATGGAAGAAACGGTTGACCCGATGCAGTTTACGCAGGTGTTCAAGGTAACGCCCGAAATGATTGACGACAATCATCATTTCAAT
Source organism: Fibrobacter sp. (assembly GCA_045221475.1). Taxonomy (GTDB): domain Bacteria; phylum Fibrobacterota; class Fibrobacteria; order Fibrobacterales; family Fibrobacteraceae; genus Fibrobacter. Next base: position 14,911 of record JBGUWV010000101.1, on the reverse strand, counting down.
AACGTGTGGTCGGTGCAGTGGATTCAGGATATCGCAATTGCTCACTCGGAGCAGGTGGGCGGCACAGCCCTGATGCGTGACCTGGGTGCAGGTTGGATGATTCACGTGCAGCACGTGGAATACAAGAACCAGGCTTTCCTTGGTGATGAAATCCGCGGAACCACGTGGGTTGCCGCTTACGGTAAAGTAGCCAGCTTACGCAAATGCCGCTTTGAACGAGTCTCTGACGGCAAGGTGATTTTCGAATCGGAAACCCAGTGGGTGCTTGTTGACATGAAACGCGGCCGCCCCATGGCCATCTCCGACGAGATGAAGCGCTTGTACGTTGGACACTAGATGTCAAATGTGGAATGAGAAATGTGAAATGATACATCACACATCTCACACTACACATCACACATTATAATATTTTCTTGACTAAATTCTGAACGAATGCGCGCCAGCCCTTGTCGCCTTTCTTGTGGTACGGTGGGTAAAGGAACGTCATGGTGTCGAGAGCGCTCTGTCGCATTACATTGCGTTCATGGCTGAATGTCTTGAAACCGTAAATGCCGTGGTAATTTCCGGTGCCGCTCATGCCTACGCCGCCGAAGGGAACGGAATTATTTGCGATTTGCAGAATGCAATGGTTTACGCAGGTAGAGCCCGAGGTTGTGCGTGCGATGACTTCGTTGATTTTCGCTTCGGACTTTCCGAAAATATAGAGTGCCAGCGGCTTCGGACGCGCTTGAACAAAGGCAATCGCATCTTCTAGCGAATCGTAGGCGATTATTGGGAGAATCGGTCCGAAAATTTCGGATTCCATGATGCGCATGTCGGGAGAGACGTCGGTCAGTACGGTCGCGGGCGTGTAGCGGTTTTCGATGTCTTCAGGGCTGAATTGTGCTCCCAGGATTGCTTTCGCGCCCTTCGCAATTGCGTCTTCGATAAGAGCTTGATGGCGTTCGACAGAACGGCTTTCTACGATGTGCACAAAAATCTCAGAGTTTCGGCGAGCCTCATCGGTATTGCCATACATTTTCTTTATGTTGTCCGCAATTGCATCGGCGAGCGGTTGCATTAAACGACGCGGGCAAAGCATGTAGTCGGGGGCGATGCAGGTCTGGCCTGCATTCAGGCACTTGCCCCAGGCGAGTTTCTTGGCGGCGTCCTTGATTTTAACATCATCCAGAACAATTACGGGCGATTTTCCGCCGAGTTCAAGCGTGACGCCGGCATGAATCTTGGCCGCTTCTTCAGCTACATGGGCACCCACGTTCGGACTTCCGGTAAAGAACACATGGTCGAAGGGGAGAGCGAGTAACTGGTCGCCAATTTCGGCACCAGCTCCTTGCACCACGGCAACTTCGTTCTGCGGGAAAACTTCTTTAATAATCGATTCAAGAACTTCGGCAACATGCGGAGTCTTATGGCTCGGCTTCGCTATTACCACATTGCCTGCGGCGACGGCTGCTACAACCGGCGAAATAAACAGCAAGAACGGGTAATTCCACGGGGCCATAATCAGTACGCGGCCCTTGGGTTCAAAGTGACTTACGCTTGAATTCAGCGGGAACAGAAAACTCCAGCTACCGTCTTTATCTTCGACCCAATCGGGCAAATGATTCACGGTATGATCGATTTCTTGCAGAGCGGGGTAGACTTCGGTGAGCCAAGCTTCGGTCTTCGGCTTATGGAAGTCGGCCCATACGGCGTCATAGAAATCCTGCTGTCTCGTTTCAATCGCCTTGCGAAGTTTAAGTAACTTGGCGATGCGTTCTTTCACGCTTGTCTGTGCGATTTTCCAGCGGTTTTCACCCTGTGCATCAAATATGTTCTGTAAGAAATCTGACATGTTGCACAATATAATTTTTACTCACCCGTCTTGGGTCTAGGATCGCTTGTTTTATGGCTCTGTAGTGCGTTAAACGAATCTAGCCACAAAATCTTGTTTGCGGTTTACTGACTTCTGTTTACTTTTTATAAATTATAAACATGGCAAGTTTGATTGAATTCAAGGGTAAAAAGCCCATTCTCGGTGAACGCGTATTTATTGCGGAAGGTGCCAAAGTTATTGGCGATGTAGAAATTGGTGATGATTCGTCGGTGTTCTACAATGCCGTTATTCGTGCAGACTTGGCCGAAATTCGCATAGGTAAGCGAACCAACATTCAGGACAATGTGACAGTCCACCTTTCGACAGGTGTTGGCGTGCATGTTGGTGATGATGTGACGGTTGGGCATAATGCCATTTTGCATGCCTGCGATGTGGACGACCACGTGTTGATCGGTATGGGGGCAATCCTCATGGATGGCGCGCATATCAAGTCGGATTGCGTGGTGGCTGCCGGTGCCGTGGTGACGCAAAACAAGGAATTCCCGGAACGCAGCCTGATTGTGGGAGCTCCGGCCCATGTGGTGCGCGAATTGACCGAAGATGAAATCCGCAAATTCCATGAAAATGCGGAGCATTATTTGGTTATTAAAGACGAGTTGAGAAATTCTTAACACTTTTTGTGTTAAAAAATGCTTGACTTGAAACGCTTCATTCTTTAAAAATATATTTTACCTATAGATGTATAAGTTCGTCTTTCTTATCAATCCAATTAGTGGCGGTGGCCAGGGCAAGGTGATTCACCAGTATTTGCCCGAAATTATGTCATCTTTGAACTATACGGAAGACCAGTGGAAAGCCGAATTTACCAATATTGACGGGCTCGAAAATCAGATCAGGGATGCCCTTGCAAATACAGAAAAGCTGGTGGCTGTCGGCGGCGATGGCACTGTGTCCTCTGTCCTTTCGGTGATGGTTTCATCGGAGTATGCGAAATCTGTAAAAATCGGGCTGATTCCGCTGGGTACAGGCAACGACCTTGCACGCGTGTTGAATCTTTACAAGCCCTATGTGGACAAGGGGCTCTTGTTCCTGGTGCGTAGGCTTTTGCAGGCTAAAGCGCGCCCCTTCGATATCTGGAAGGTGAATGGAAGACTTGCCTTTGCCAACTATTTTTCGGGCGGTATTGACGCCCGCATAGCACACGATTTTAACCACGCCCGTGCAAATGGCGAATTTAATTCGAATTCCGTGCTGGTGAACAAGCTGCACTATGTCAAGAGTTTCTTCGCGGACCGCTCTTATCAGCTTAAGAAGGGCAAGCTTTCGTTTGTAGATGCCGAAGGCCGCCGCTGGCAAAAAGTTCTGGACGGCCACCGCACCGTGATTGTGGGCAACATCCCGAGTTTTGCAAGCGGCGCGAATCCGTTCTATAAGTCTGACATGGCAGACGGTCTGCTCGAAATTGTTTGTGTGCCGAATATGTTCATGTTCCTGCTCGCCATTGCCGTTGGAACGGTTCCTGTGGTGGGTAATTTCGTCAAGAAACATTTCATTAGGACTCGCAAGGCAAAATCCATTAAGCTTGAATTTGCCGAAGACGAATTCTTGCAGCTCGATGGCGAAGACCTGAGCGGTAAACTCGGCGGCCATGTAGACATTGACTTTGCCTGCAAGGTGCAGATTATGGCGCTGGGGGAATAATGTTCTCCGTTCGGTGTGCCGAAATTATTGAATTTTTGCGCAATACGGAATCGATGGAATGTAGCGTTCTGCGTGAGTCGCCAGAGGTTACATTGTCCGGTTTTGCGGCCCTGACGCAAGCTAAAGAAAATGATGTGAGTTTTTGGGTCGGTCGCGTTGAAAGTGTGACGCATGCGAACGGTCCATCGAATGATGAACTGTTGAATGTGCGTGCCGGGCTCCTGTTTGTGCCTATGGGCTTACCGGAGGAATTTTTCCCCAAAGTCAAGAACTTGCTTGCCGTTGCGGAACCCTACCATGCCATGGTGCGCTTTCTGGATCATTTTGTGGGCAATTCTTTTAACGAGAATATGTCTGTTGGTGGCGAGATTCACCCGTCGGCGGTTGTCGAAGGCTTTGTAGACGAAGGCTGCTTTGTCGGGCCCGGCTGCGTTGTAATGCGCGGTGCAAGCGTCGGGCGAGGTTGCCACCTAGAATCGAACGTGACCATTTACCCGAATGTGATTGTGGGCGAGGGCTGCATTTTTCAGGCGGGCGTTGTTGTCGGCAGCCGCGGCTTCGGATTCTACGAGCACGAAGGCGAACGCCGCATGGTGCCGCATTTTGCGGGCGTCCGCATCGGGAATCGCTGCAGTTTTGGCGCAAACACGGTCGTGGCGGCTGGATTCATTTCTCCGACGATTATCGGCGACAACTGCCATCTGGATTCCATGGTGCAAATCGCGCACAACTGCGTTTTAGGCAATAACATTTACATGGCCTCGCAAACAGCTCTCGGCGGCACGACGATTCTTGAAGACGGTGTGCAGTTCGCGGGCGGCGCAAAGGCGGCGGGGCACTTGACCGTTGGCAAGAATGCGATTGTGACGGCGAAAGCGGGCGTGACCAAGAGCGTGCCTGCGGGCAAGACGGTCGCTGGCTTTCCGGCGATTGATATCGACATCTGGCGTCGTCAAATGGTCGAGCTCCGCATCATGGCGAAGAAGAAATTAGAGAAGTAGACAGTAGTTCGAAAACCTCATTTTTGTGCTAGATATTTTATATTTGTAGCCGTAATGAGTGGCATTTTGAATTTTACATCCCCCAGCTTAAGCTTCGGTTCGACTTCTGTTTCTGTCGAGCCGCTAGAAAAGGATCCGCAGAAGGTTCCTTTTGTGGCTTGGTATGTGGGCGAAAAGCTTTTTTACCGCAGCGATGCGTGTCATTGTTTTGAGGAACTTGAATTTTTTGCGAAACGCACCGCTGGCTACAAGTTGAGCGAATCCGGCTTGGAACTTTTGTCGCCGGAGCATTTGGCTCCCGTGTTCCTGATGTGGCCGCACCGGCGCTTTAACGTACGACTTTCCGATGCGGCCAAGCCCGAAGTCCCGATGATGGACGGCTCCTCGATTCCGTTCTTCTGCGAAATGCGAAAAATCTGCGGAGCGCCCGAAGAGCTGGTCTTTTTCGATGCCCCTGTGCATGCCGAGTGGGATTTAAAAACGCCTACGTCATTGCGAGCCGAAGGTGAAGCAATCTATGGTCATGTCCGCATTACGCCGGCGGAAACCTTCGAAGTCGAATATGTGCTCGACCGCAACACCGCCCGCGATGGTTATGATCTGAAGTCGGCGGCCTCCGTCTCTATTTATTCACCCGAAAACTTGTACCAAATTTTCATGGCGCGTACCTTCATCCATCAGGTAGAACTGGAACGCGCCCGTGCGGCAGGCCACCTCGCCGGAGTCGATGAATCTTGCGGACTCCTGATTGACGGCGATACGCTAAATGCCGAATGCTGCTCCAAATTCCGCATCGCGAACGAGCCTGCGATGCATAAAATACTAGATTTGATTGGAGACCTGAGTTTTATCTGTCCGGCCCTTCCGAGGGTCAGAATCGAAATCACCAACGGTGGGCATGTGTCCCATCGACAAATAATGGAGAAAATTATTCCTTATGTCCATGCTGGAATCTTTACCCAAGTCTAATGTCGCCGGAATCCTCTACGATGCCGAAGTCGTTCACAGCGTTCTTCCGCAGAAGGCCCCGTTCGCCTTTGTCGATGAAATCTTGAGCCTCGATGCCGAAAACATGGAAATCGTTGCCAAGTGGCACTTGACCGGCGAAGAAGGATTCCTCAAGGGACATTTCCCGGGCAATCCTGTGCTCCCCGGCGTGATTCAGATTGAATCCATGGCCCAGGCCGCCACGCTCCTCACCATGATCGGTCGCGAAGCCGAAACTACCGGTAAGCGCCCCGCCTTCATGGGTGTCGAAAACTGCCGCTTCCGCGCTCCGGTGATTCCGAAGGCCGAAATCGTTCTGAAGGCCAAGCTCATCATGGCCCGCCACGGCATTTACAAGTACAGCGGCGAATTGTTGACTATTGATGCCGAAGGTAAAGAAACCCTCTGCACCAAGGCCGACTTCAGCGCCGCCATGGTCTAAGTTTTTTAAGCGAATATAAAGAAAGCCGGGTTAATCCCGGCTTTTTTCCATTTTGTCATGCACGGCTTTGACCGGGCGCATCTCTATTTTACGGATCCAGCAAATCGCCGCGGATGACTTCGACCTGATCCCCAATTAAACTGATGATGTTGGTCGGATTGATTTCGATGGGACCGCAGTCGACCATCATGTCGACGGAATGCTCGAAGGTCTTCCAGATGTCATCCGGTTCGTACATGTCTTCTTCGGTGAGCTTGGCGGCGGTACTCAGAATCGGCTTGTCGAAATGCTGGAAAAGTTCCTTGAAGAACGGGTGCGTCGGCATTCTCACGCCAATTTCGGGGCGCTTGACGTCTAGGCGGCGGGCGATATGCGGGTCGGCGGGCAAAATAAACGTGTACGGCCCGGGCACGCGAGGCTTCATGATATTGAATGCAAAGTTGTCTACACGGGCGTAGTCGGTCGCCTTGCGAATGTCCGGAATAATGAGCGCCATGAAGAATTTCTTCATCGGCTTCTTGAGGGCATAAAGCTTGTGGATTGCCTTGGGCGATTCGGCGTTACAGCCAATCGCGTAACCAGATTCAGTGGGGTAGAGAACGAGACCGTCGTCTTCGAGGGCGGCAGCGGCAAGCTTTACGATTCTCGCTTGCGGATTTACTGGGTGAACTTCAAAACGCATGGCGTTAATATAGAATACTTGTCTAGATTATGCTAGTATTTTCTTGCGAGTATTTTCTATCTTTTCAGCGTAAAAATTATCGGAGATACCATGTCCAACTATTGTCCTGTTATCGGTCTTGAAATCCATTGCCAGCTTGCAACTAAAACCAAGATGTTCTGCGGCTGCGAAATCGAAGTGAATACGACGCCGAACAAGCACGTTTGCCCTGTTTGCCTCGGTATGCCGGGTGCCATGCCCGTGCCGAACAAGAAGGCGGTGGAATATGCGATTCGCCTGGGCCTCGCCCTGAACTGCGAAATCGACCTGAACGCGATGTGGACCCGCAAGAACTATTTCTACCCGGACCTGCCGAAGGGCTACCAGATTACCCAGACGGGCGGACTTCCGGTGTACGACCACCCGATTTGCAAGAACGGCTGGCTTGAAATCGTCAAGGAAGACGGCACCAAGAAGCGCGTGGGCATTACCCGTATCCACATGGAAGAAGACGCCGGAAAGCTCATCCACGACATGAGCCCGACCGATTCCCACTTCGACGCGAACCGCTGCGGCACTCCGCTCTGCGAAATCGTGACCGAACCGGATATCCGTAGCCCCGAAGAAGCCGTGCTCGTCTTGAAGAAGATCAAGCAGACGCTCGAATACACGCGCGTTTCGAACGCCAACATGGAAAACGGCAACATGCGCTGCGACGGCAACATTTCTCTCCGTGCCAGCGAAGACGCTCCGTTCGGTATCCGCGCCGAAATCAAGAACCTGAACAGCTTTACGAACCTCGAAAAGGCTCTCTACTGCGAAATGAACCTGCAGGCCTCGACGCTCGATGCCGGCAAGGAAGTGGAACAGTGCACCAAGCGTTACGACCCCAACGCGGACAAGACCATCGTCATCCGCTCCAAGGAAGACGCCCACGACTATAAGTACTTCCCGGAACCGGACATGGTCCGCCTCGTGACCGACCCGGCCTTTGTGGAAGAAATCCGCCGCACGCTTCCGGAACTGCCGGACGCCCGCCGCAAGCGCTTCATGGACGACTTCGGTGTTTCCGAATACGATGCCATGGTGCTGACCGAAGACCGCGACGTGAGCGAATGGTATGACACCGCCGCCAAGAACTGCAAGAACGGCAAGGTGCTCGCCAACTGGGTGATTACCGAACTCCTCGCCAAGGTGAAGGAACTCGAAGGTGGCCTCAATGCCCTCAAGATCAAGCCCGAAGACCTCTGCAAGCTCGTGAACCTCATCGCCGACAACACCATCAACGGCAAGATTGCAAAGACGGTCTTCGCCGAGATGTTTGAAACCGGTAAGGATCCCGAAGCCATCGTGAAGGAAAAGGGCCTCGTGCAGGTGACCGACACTGGCGCTATCGAAGAAGTTGTCCGCGCCGTGTGCGCCGAAAACGCAGCCCAGTTCGCTGAATTCAAGGCTGGTAAGGTTGCTCTGAAGGGCTTCTTGGTCGGTATGACCATGCGCAAGTCCGGCGGCAAGGCTAATCCAGGCCTCGTGAACCAGATCCTCGACAAGCTCGCGAAGGAATAATGAGTAAGTTCGTTCTTGTTGTGCTTATTGCGCTCCTGTTTGCAGGGGCGTCTTTTGGCGCAGACAAGCTCGACAAGTATGACAGCGCTTACGTGAGTACGCTGAACATGACCGATGCCGAAGCTGCTGAACTTTACGGCGTCGACTCAACCAAGATTGATCAGGGCCCGACGCTCCAGGAACTCAACGAAGAAAATCCGAGCTATGTCAAGCGCGAGTACAACCACCGCCAGCAAGTCATTGTCGGCAGCGTGGTGATGCTCTGCGTCGCCGTCGCCATGGTGCTCATGAACAATTATAACCCGAAAAGGTAGACTCCTATGAACTACACAGACGAAGCAAAACAGAATTTCAAGGCCCTCTCCAATAACCCTTATCCTGGACGTGGAATTGTTCTCGGCGAAAGTGCCGATGGCAAGTCCTACGTGCAGGTCTACTGGATTATGGGCCGTAGCGTGAATAGCCGTAACCGCGTTTTCGAAATCGAAGCCAAGACTGGCTTCATGAAGACGAAGGCTTTCGACGAATCCAAGCTTACGGACCCGCACCTGATTATCTACTACCCGGCCCGTCACACGGCTGACGTCCAGATTATCACCAACGGTGATCAGACCGATACCATTTACGACGCCATTAAGTTGGGCGGTACCTTCGAAAGCGCTCTCGCTACGCGCCAGTACGAAGACGACGCTCCGAACTTCACGCCGCGTATTTCCGGTATCCACTACAAGAATGCCCAGCCCGCCGTTTACAAGCTCTCCATTCTCAAGAGCCGTAACAACTGCGAAGACGCCGGCTGCGAACGCATGACGTTTGAATACGAGAAGGCTCTGCCGGGCCTCGGTCACTTCATCAGCACTTACGAAACCGACGGCAACCCGATTCCGTCTTTCAACGGTTTCCCGAAGTTGATGCCGATCTTCGACAACGCCGAAGATACACTCAAGAAGTACTGGGCCGCCCTCGACAAGGACAACAAGGTCTCCCTGATGGTCAAGTGGATTGACAAGAAGACCTTCAAGGCCAAGACCTTGATTGTGAACAAAAACAAGTAATCAATCGATTGCGATTTTAAGACTTATTTTTCCACCACGTTCCCGAGGATGTGGTGGATTTTTTTAATGCCGTCGAATGCCGAGGGGCTGCTGATGTAGTAGAAGATCTGTTCCACGAGCGCGTCGGTGTTGAAGTCGTAAGAGGGAATGCGCAGCAGATAGCTTTCCATGGAATTGTCGAAGGCGATGTAGGTCGGCCCGATGTTCGGCTGCGGAATTTCCATGTTGTTTTCTTCGACCATTTCCATGAAGATTCCCGCGACTTCGTCGTTCACGCAAATCCAGGGCATGTTGTTGCCGTTTTTCGCCTGGAATTCGAGGGCGCGTTCAGCGAGTGTCTTGAGCTTATCCTTTTCGAGGGTGCGCGCCATGATTTCCACAGAGAGTTTTTCGACTTTCTTGCGGGCAATTTGTTTGTAATCCCAGGGACTTGCGAATTCCGCATCCACGTAGGGGTGCACCACTAGACCCGATTCTTCGAGACCGGTCAAGCGGTCCTTGGACCAAGAACTGTTGTGGTAGGGTGAAAAGTATCCGACTTCAGTCACGCCGAGGCCTAGCAGGTAGCGGCCGATTTCTTTGCCGGGGGTTTTGCCGAAGGTGGAATTGAAGAAAATCCAGTTGTCCTTGCGCAAGAAGCTGCGGGGAACGGCATCGATGGGGTGTTCCCACCATACGGCCACGGGGAACTTGGCGTCGGCGAAGAATGTCAGGAGTGGTCTGAAGTTCTGCACCAATAGCGTCGAAAGTACGGCGCCCACGGCGTTCGGGTGTTCCGAAAGCTTACAGGGTTTGCCACTGCGGTCAATGAGTTTGCCCGAGGCATCGTTGATGCCGAACAGGGTCAGCTTGTAATGGTTCTTACCCGCGGTCTTATAAATCAGTCGCAAGAAGTCCAATTCGCGTTCGCTTTCGGCGCTGAATCCGCCCCAGCTGTTGCATCGCGTCACAAAGATGAGTTCGCTGAGCGGCGCATCGTCTTTCTTTTGCTGCTTGCGGTAGAAAAGGTACTGACGGCCTTCTTTTTTCAGGATGTTGCGGGCGACTTTTTCTTCGAGGAACTTGCGGAGCGTGCCTTGTGATACGTTGTAGCGGGCGGCGAGTTCCTTGGAAAGGGGGAGTGGCTGTGAGGGTTTCAGGTAGCCTTGCGCAAAGTCGCGCTCGAATGCCTTGGCGAGCTTTTCGGAGACGGTCTCGTGAACGTAGGGTACCTTGGTTCGTAGGGGAGACGTGCCCCAGAAGCAGCCCTTTCCCTGGATTTTGCAAATTTTTCCAACGGATTCCAGCTCGGCGAGCGCCGCCTGCACCGTGCCCGACGAAGCTCCGAAGCTTTTGATCATGGAACGCACCGACGGGAGTCGGTCGCCCTCGGCGAGGTTCATATCGAGCAAAGCCTTGATAATCCGCTGTTTCATGTTGGGTAATATAACAACAAAAAGACCCGCACAGGGGAGGTTCCTATGCGGGCCGGGGTTGTTTGGGGTTGGATGAATTAGAAGTTAAAGTCTACCTGGTAGTTGGCCTTGCTGTTCGGGTTCACGCGAGCGCCCTTGGCATTGACTGTTCCGCGGACTTCCTTGTTCTGAAGCTTGGCGCGGTTCTGAAGAATGCCTTGTGTATTGCTGCTAGAGCTGAACTGGTTGAATTCGCTGCTAGAGCTAGTCGGGTTAGATTGTTCGCTGCTGGAAGATTGCTGTGAAGATCCGCTGAGCATTGCGTCACCTTCGGGATCTTGAGGAACCTGTCCGTTGAAACTTTCCTGGCCTTTCTTGGTCAGAGCGATGATGGCCATGCCATTCTTTGCATAAACGTTGTTCGGGCTGATGTCGACGCGGTTGCCATCGAAGGTCCAGTCGCCCAAGCTCCAGCGTTTTGAATCGAATGTCTGGAAATCGTCAGTCCACTGAAGTTTGAAGTCTGTTCCGTTGTCTCCCTGTCCCGGCTTGTATTCGTAAACCTTGACCCAGTTGATGAACTGATAAACGGGGAGAATGTTGTCATTCCATGCGCCCACCCAGCCAGCGTCTTCGTGAGACCAGAGGTTGAAACGGAGACCCTGGGGCTTCTTGCCGAGGTCTTCAACTTGGTTGCAGTAGCTCTGTTGTTGTTGACCGTCTTCAGTTTTGCATCCGTTTTCCTGTCCCTTGACAGTCTTACGAACAACTTGACCATCAAGTGTCCATGCGACGTAGTCGGGGGTCCATTCTAATCCGTAAGTATGGAATGAGGCATTTGATGCTGGGCTTATGGTGTGATGTTTTTCGCTTGTAATTTTGCGATTGGGTTGTCCGTCACCAGGACCATATCCTGTAATGATATTCGATTGGAAACTGTTAGGATTTTTTCCCAAAATTTCGATATCCACTTCAACCCAGGGTTCGTTACCGCCCAAATAGGAGTCGTTGTGGTAGAGGAACATGGAACTAACCGTACCAGAGCCGGCAGCCATCTGCATACGGGCTTCGAACTTACCGTACATCCAAGTTTCGTTGGTGTAAAGTTCTGCGCCAGAATAGTCTTTTGCCATAGTTGCCACCGCTGCGATTGCGAGTACGGAAAGAGTCGTTTTAAGATGCATTATGCCTCCAATTAACACATCCACATCACCGCTAATGAATTTATAAAGAAAATGCGAACGTTACAACGTTCGCAGATGTTAAAATGTTATAAGTGTATCGTTTGATTTGTCTAAAAAGGGGAAAGCGATCCCCTCGCGAGTCGCTTGTTTCCTCACAACATTGCGGGCTTAACGCTGACTACAAGTCCAGCGTTTCTTGCGCAGATGCTTCTGCAAGTGCTTTCGGAATGTTGCGATGGAGCATCTCGTAGGCGGTGCGCGTGGCGGTACGGCCACGCGGCGTTCGCGCGAGGAGCCCCTTGCGAATCAGGTACGGCTCATAAACTTCTTCGAGGGTGTCAGGCTCCTCGCCGAGCGCGGCCCCGATGGTGCCCAGCCCCACGGGGCCACCGCCGAATTTGTCGATAATCATCGACAAAATCTTGCGGTCCATGTGGTCCAGGCCTTCGCCGTCAATTCCGAGCATTTCAAGCGTCTTGCTGGCAGACATCAAGTCAATAACGCCTGTACCGCGGACCTGTGCCACGTCTCGGCAACGCCTTAACACGCGGTTAGCAATTCGAGGCGTTCCACGGCAGCGACCGCTCAAAAGCTTGGCTGCATCTTCTTCAAGTCCCACGTTCAAAATCTTCGCGCTACGCATCAAGATGCTCTTGATATCGTCTTCATCGTAAAGTTCCAGGCGGTACTGCAAGCCAAATCGGTCACGCAGCGGGCTAGTCAAGAGTCCACTGCGGGTCGTTGCGCCCACCAGTGTAAAATGCTTCAGCGGCAAATTCACACTGCGAGCCGCCGGCCCGGAATCCAGCATAATATCGAGCCTGAAATCTTCCATGGCGGGGTAGAGGTATTCTTCTACCACACGGTTCAGGCGGTGAATTTCGTCAATAAACAAGATGTCGTTCTCTTGCAGACTCGTCAAAAGCCCCGCCAGGTCGCTGGCTTTTTCAAGCACCGGGCCGCTGGTAATATGGATGTTTACGCCCATTTCCTTGGCGATAATTCCTGCCAGAGTTGTCTTACCTAGTCCCGGAGGACCGCAGAATAGGCAATGGTCCAGCGAATCGCCACGATGTCTTGCTGCTTCAATAGCAATCGAAAGGCTTTCTTTGATGTTCTTCTGGCCGGTAAATTCTTCAAGGGTAGGCGGTCTCAGGGAACGCTCTACGTCGCTTTCGTCGCCGGCCCTACGTTCAGGAGATATGATTCTTTGATCGTCCATTTAAAACTTCCTGCCTTTTTTGGATTGCTTCGTCACGCTCCGCGTTCCTCGCAATGACGTGCTTATAAATACTTCAGTGCTTCCGGAATCAGTGTCGCGGCATCGGCGCTGTCGCCCAAAATCTCTGCTGCCTTCATTACGGCCTTTTCTGCCGCCGGATCCTTCACGCCCAGCGTATGGAGGGCCAAGACTGCTTCCATCTTCGGGCCAGTCAATGCACCCATGCTGGTAATGCCGGAACCTTCCACATCGCCCAAGGCCTGTAGCATTGCTCCTGCCTTGTCCTTCAGCGAAAGAACCATCTGTTCGCAAGTTTTTTTGCCAAGTCCCTTGATCTTGCCGAGGGCGCTCTTGTTATCGCTAGCAATCATGTTCAAAAGGTCGGCGGGGGAGCTGCCGCTCAGAATGCGTTGGGCAAGCTTCGGGCCAACGCCATTCACTTCCAGCAGCATGATAAAGGTGTCTTTCTCAGTTTTATCTGCAAAACCGAACAGAGTCATGGAATCTTCGCGTACCACCAAGTTCGTGTAGAGCGTGACTTCGCTTTCAACCTCGGGCAACTTACCCGCTGTGTAGGCCGAAATATTCACGCCGTAACCCACGCCGTTCACGTCTACAACCACGAAAGTGGGGGACTTTTCAACCAAAATTCCGCGAATTCGTTCAATCATGACTACCCTATAGCGATAAACATCTGTTCACTGCACAAATATATACCATTTTTTTAGGTAATTGTCAAGTCAATTTGTATTAAAAAGTTCTTTTCCCGCAAAAAAATACTATTTTGATACTGGGTATGGACTCGCTTGTGACATTGTTAATTGTTTTGGGGGCTATTCTGATGGTGGTAAACATCGTCAGGTATTACCTTTTTGTAAAAAGCACCCATGACGTCCTTTCTGCAGGCAGTCGCCGCGACAGCATCTGGAAAATCATTGCCGGAATATTGCTTTGCTTTTTCTTGATTGGCTACTTATTTTGTGCGTTCATAGGGGAGCCGGACCTGATGATGGCGCTGATTCTCTTGGGTGGCAGCGTCTTTGTGGCCATTGTCCTTACGCTCATGTTTAACCTGCTGGATACGGTTAAATCCAGAAGTATTGCCATTGCCGAAGTCTTGGTTGGCGTTATCGATGCCCGTGACCCGAACCTGAATGGACACAGCCGCCATGTCCAGCGCCTGACCATGCTCTTCTTTGAATATCTGCCGTCTTCGTTAAAGCGTGGCATTAACCCGGTTAGCCTGGAATACGCCGCCCTGATGCACGACGTCGGAAAATTGGGCGTGCCTGAAGCTATTTTGAATAAGCCCGCGCAGCTTGATCCCGAAGAATGGGTCATCATGAAACAGCATCCGAAGGTCGGCGTCAAGATTTTGAAGCCCCTCCAAACCTTTGCCCATATCATGCTCTGGATTCTGTTCCATCACGAACGAATCGATGGCAATGGTTACTACAAGTGTCCTGGCAACAAGATTCCGCTGGCGGCAAGAATTATTTCCATTGCGGATACTTATTCGGCTATTACCATGCGTCGTTCGTATAAAGCTCCCAGAACTCATGAAGACGCAATCCAGATTATCAAGGATGTGGCGGGCACGCAGCTTGATGCCGAGCTGGTCAAGTATTTCTTGACGATTCCCAGGGAAAAGCTCATCCAGTGTATTCCTGAGCAGATCAAGTATTGATTTCTTTGTTGTATGGCGGGAAACCGCCTTCTTTTAAAGATTATTTGGTTTACATAATCCGCATTATCGGCAACTAAATATAGAATTGTTGGGGAGGGCTTTCAAGGGTATGTTTTGATGCACAACCGAGTTCCACCTGGTGTGAAAACGACTTCCACCTAGGAACTTTCGTACGCGTCTCATAGATTCTCCGAC
>JBGUWV010000100.1:0-70659 GCA_045221475.1 Fibrobacter sp. | reverse complement strand
ATGGCGACCTTCGAAACCGCCATCGACAATGCAAGGCACGCGGCTGAGCGAAATCATGGGCTGCGCAATGTAGTTACGCGGGTTCGCAATAATCTTGCTCTTGAACGCCTCGCATTCCTCCTTCGTCGATTTTGGACCGACGAGCATGCCGTAGCCACCGGATTCGCTGGCGGCCTTGACGACCATGTTTTCGATGTGGTCTAACACATGTTGCATGTGCTTCGGGTTTTCGCATACAAATGTCGGCACGTTCGGGATGATCGCCTCTTCACCGAGGTAGTACTTGATAATCTGCGGCACATAGGTGTAAATCGCCTTGTCGTCGGCAACGCCGCAGCCGGGCGCGTTTGCAAGAGCTACGTTTCCGGCCTTGTAGGCTTCAATCAGTCCGGGCACGCCGAGACAGGAATCCGGGCGGAAAACCTTCGGATCCAAGAATTCGTCATCGACACGGCGATAAATCACGTGAACCTGCTTGAGGCCGCGCGTTGTGCGGGCGTAGACTTTCTTGTCTTGCACTACGAGGTCGTCTCCTGTCACGAGGTCCACGCCCATCTGCTGTGCCAAAAAGGAATGCTCGTAGTAAGCCGAATTGTAGATGCCGGGCGTTAACACAACGACCTTGGGCGATGCTGTAGAATCGGCCAAGTATTCCAACGCATGGCGCAGACGGGTGCAGTATTCGTCTACGGGTCGAATGGAACAGTTGGAAAATACCTGCGGGAATGTTCTCTTGAGAATCTGGCGGTTCTGTAATACGTACGAGACTCCACTCGGGCAACGCATGTTGTCTTCGAGTACATAGAATGTGCCGTCGGTATCGCGCACGAGGTCGGTACCGGTAATGTGAGCCCAGATTCCCTTGGGCGGCACAAAACCTTCCATTTGCGCTCTGTATGCGGTGCAGGTGTTGATGAGGCTTTCGGGCACAATCTTATCGCGCAAAATTTTGCGGTCGTTGTAGATGTCCGTCAAGAAGCAGTTCAGCGCTTCTGTACGCTGTTTGAGGCCTGCTTCGAGGTGTTTCCAGTCGTCGGCGCTTACAATACGCGGGATAACGTCAAAGGGGATGATTTTGTCTTTGCCGTCCTTGTTACCGTAAACCGCGAATGTAATTCCGTTATCGTAAAACGCGGATTCTGCAATGGTTTGACGGCGTTGCAGTTCTCCTTCGGGAAGCTCATTGATTTTCGTAAACAACGGCTCTGCTGCCGGGCGGGGAGTCCCGTCAGGTAAGCAAAGCTCATCGTAAAAGCCTTCGGTGTCGTAGTTTCCAAATCGCATGTTTTGTTTCCTTATGCTTTTAGGTTTTCTTCTCATTCATCCCTAAGGTCCACGTTTACGGACACTTTCAAGGTATGCTCGCCACCTCCGGTGATGACACCCTTTAACGGGCTCACATCCCCGAAGTCTCTGCCCCAAGCGAGTATAATGTGCTCGCCACCTCCAAGCACATTGTTGGTGGGATCCAGTTCCACCCAGCCGTGGCCGGGAATGTAGGTGCTGACCCAGGCGTGGGTCGCGTCGGCTCCGACAAGTTTGGGTTGCCCTTCGCAGGGGTGAGTGCGGAGGTAACCGCTCACGTAACGGCAGGGCAAATGCAGCGAACGCATGCAGCCGATCATCAGGTGCGCAAAGTCCTGGCAGACGCCTTTTCTTCCGCGCAAGATTTCTTGCGGCTGCGCTCCGATTCTCGTGGCACCCGGTGTGTACTTGCAGTCCGTGTAGATTCGCGTCATCAGTTCAAAGGCTGCGTCAAAAATGGGGCGGCCCTGCTGAAAGCTTTCGAGCGCGTAATTGCGGACCGATTCGTCAAACTTGGCGAAAGTGGAGGCGTAGGCGTACATCGCGGCGTCCAGCGTTTCGTCGCTTGTCGGGCGTTCCAAAAGTTCTGCGACAGCTTCCCATTTCATTGTTTCACCTTGTTTTGGCGGTTCTTCTTCCTGAACATCCACGATGCCTGTCGTTTTGAATCTAAAGTGCGTGTGTTCCTGCTCGATGCTGAATGCCAACACCTTGTTCCCGAAAATGTCGAGGCGTTCCTGCTGTATCGTTGGATTCGGATCCACTTCGATGCTGTGACTAATCCAGTTCTGCCGGCTGACGGTTCGCGGAAGCATGTGGGCGAGGTGGTTGCTGTAAAGAACGGGAAGGCGGTAGTCGTAGACAGTCTCGTGATCAACTTGGTAAATGGGCATCTTAAACCTCCGACACGTCTGTGGTTGTGGCGTGGAAAACGCCTGCGCGTGGGGCGTGGCTTAAGTAGAGCCTGTTTACGATTTCTGCAATCCGTTCAATGGATTTTATCTGAGTTTCTACAAGTCTTATGAGGTTCTCCCTTTTGTTATCAACGGTTTCTGCAAGTTGTTCAATGTTCGCGAGGCGAAGTTCGGCGAGAACACGCATCAGTTCGCGGTCCAGTGGCGAGAATGTCGCTTCGCTCTGGTCGTTTCCTGGCAAGTGCTTCGCGGCTTTCCGCAGTTTGGCCACCTGGTAGGCGACGCTTCGCGGGTTGGATTCGTCAGACAAAAGCAAGTCGATGACGGGTACAACTTGCAATCGTCCTCCATAGCGGCGGTGGTATGTCATGAGTCCATCGCCGATTTCGAGAATCGCTTGTAGCAAGCGCAGGTTCGTCATCTCGTCGGTAGGAGCCGTATAAAGCAGGCTGCTGACCAGCTGCAAGGTGCGGATGGCGCATTCGATTTCACGACCGAGTTCCAAGAAGCGCCATTCGTGGCCGCGTGTCATGGAATCTGCCGCTAGCCCGGCCACCGCAGCGCTGTCCGAAAGCACTTCCTTTAGATAAGGCAACAGCGCTGCCGCACCTGTTCCCGCTGGCATTTCTGCGATGCCGAATCCGTTCAGGTAAAGCCATAAATCCTCCGAAATGCGGTCTCGTAACTGCATGCCTAACTCTCGAATTTCCGTTAGCACACATTGCATGCCATTTTTGTTGTCCTTGCGCAAGATAAAGTAACGGAGTGCATTTTCGGGATCTTGTGCTAACCTGGACTGCGATTCGTCTGTAAGTCCCGCTTTCAGTATCCACGGCAGTTCCGGCATGTCCATCCAGGATTCGTCCGAAAGCCTCACTGCGATGCCTCTTGCAATACGGGCCATCATGTTCGATGCCGACAATGCTCGCCCCAGCCGGAACAAGTTCTCGGCCGCACGGCTAGGCAAGTCGCCTCCAGCTCTCGACGGCGTGATTGACTGGCCGGCTGGAGCGAGCAATGAAAAGTTTGCTACGGGCCTTTCCGAAAGCACCCAGATGTCTTTTTCATCAAGTCCATTGTCCAAAATCCCGAGGCCGCCCGGCATTACCGATGTTTCCTTTGCCGTGTTGACTGCAAAGAACCGCATTAGCGAAGGCACCGGAGTGAAATCCCCATGGTAAGCGTAAACAGTCGAAACCTCCATGGATCTTTCTGCTACCCATTGGTCAGGCGCATTCTCGATAGCCTGCAATAGAGCGAGCTGTGCCGTTGTTGTCATGGTTGCATAAGTTTTGCGTTCTGTCTCCTTGAAGCTTCCGCTATCGCGGAAGGTTTTATTGAAAATCCATTTTTCAGGCTCTGCCAACACACGCTCCGCATCGGCCGCGTTCCCGAGCCAAAGTGTTTCCACATCGCGCAATAGCAGCTCTTCGCCTAAAAGCTCTCGGCAAATCTCCGGCAAGAACGGCTTGAACAGGGGCGTTTCCAGAACGCCTGTCCCGAGGAAGTTCGCGATAGCAACGTTTCCTGCACGGACAGAGCTGATTAAGCCTACGGCACCTTCACCGCTGTCAATTCGCAATTCCAACGGATCGCACATGCCGTCTTCTACTCGCCGGAAAATAGTTCCAATCTTTTTGAGTCCCATGAGCGTCTTCATGTACACTTGCATATTGCGGATTGCGAGGTCGTCGTTTTCGACGAGCGGAATTCCCAAGTAACGGGCAATCACGGCATCTTCGGCGCGACGCGGATTGTCTGGGCTCGATGCCAAGAGAACCACCTTGCTGGTTTCGCCTTCACTTCCGATATTTTTGTGCATGGCGTCTAGGCCGTCTATCAGCTTCTTGAAAAATCCAGCTAACCGTTCCGTTTGCATGCTGCGGAAAAGCTCTGGGAAGGCGCGGCTTACGCCAATGCGGTTTTCTAGCGCACGTCCCAAGCCTTCGGGTACTTGCAAATGGTCTGTCATTGCCACGAAAGATCCGTCTTTGAGCCTTGCCACATCGGTCGCCGTCAGGTTCACGAAAACATCGTCAACCGGGTGTACTTTCCATACAACCTGTAAAAAGTCTGGGTTCGCGAATAGCAATGCGGCGGGCAATTTGCCGTTTTTCCAAAGACGTTGTTCGCCATAAATATCTTTTGCGAGTGCGTTGAATAGTCTTGCCCTTTGCGCGACGCCCGCTTCTAGCGTTTTCCATTCTTCTGCCGTAATCACGAGGGGAATAGGGTCTGTTCCTTTGTGATTTCCTCCCATGCTCGACGAAAGATCGTTTTCGTCAAGAACGTTATGCAAACGCCTGCAACGGTGCTCAAACTCCTCTTTCGACAATGCCGAAATGGACTTGATAAAGGTATCTTCTGTTTCTATACAGTTCATATTTCTAATAAATGCAAGAACTGTGCCAATACGATTATTAAATGTATTTGGATCCTTTTGATTACATATTCTGTAACTCTTTCAGAATTTGTTCAGCAATAACCGAGATTTAGTTGCAAAAAACGTCTTTTTCTTGTTGGCATGATTATTGCAAATGATGTAGGAACAGATGTTACGAATGAATAAAAGAAAGCGATTATGAATACTGCTGAAGTTTTAATCAAGTCTCTTGAAAGTGAAGGTGTCAAGTATATTTTTGGAATTCCTGGTGAAGAAACGCTTGAACTGATGGAAGCGATAAAAAAATCGTCTATCAAGTTCATTACGGTTCGTCACGAACAGGGAGCTGCTTTTATGGCCGATGTCTATGGACGTTTAACGGGAAAAGCGGGTGTATGTCTTTCGACTCTCGGACCTGGGGCAACAAATTTGGTTACGGGTGTTGCCGATGCGAATTCCGACGGTGCTCCGCTGATTGCGATTACGGGACAGGTGGGAACCGAACGTATGCATTTGACGAGTCACCAGTATTTGGATTTGGTGAATATGTTTACGCCGATTACCAAGCGCAGTAAACAGGTGGTGCGGCCGGACACGGTGAATGAAATCGTCCGCATTGCGTTCAAATACGCCGAAATGGAAAAGCCAGGCGCATGTCTTATTGACCTGCCCTGTAACATTGCTGCAATGGATGTGGAAGGCGATGTGGCTCAGACTCCACTAAAGCATCATCGTGAAAATACGGAGTATGCAAGCAATGATGTTATTCAGGCTGCAGCGAGAATTTTTGCAAATGCTGAGCGGCCCGTTATTCTTGCGGGACATTCGGCTGTACGAAATCATGCTTCCGATGCACTGACAGCGTTTGCAACCTCAGCGAAGATTCCCGTGGTGACGACCATGATGGCAAAGGGCGTTGTTCCTTGTGACAACCCGTATTCGATGCGGTGTATTGGCATTCCGCAGAAAGATTACCAGAACTTTGTGATGGATTATGCCGATCTCGTAATTGCTGTGGGTTACGATGTCGTGGAGTATGCTCCCGTAAAATGGAATCATTTGGGAGATAAAAAGATTATTCATATCGATGAATCGCCGAACCATGTGAATAAATTCTATCAGCCCGATGTGGAGGTCATTGGCGATATTTCTGCATCACTGAATGAACTATGTAAGCTATGCACAAGTGCCAAGGCTCCAGAATGGGCGTTGCGTATTCGCGAGATGATGGTTGCGGATCACTCCCGCTACGATTGGGATAACAGTTTTCCGCCAAAGCCCCAGAAGGTACTTCATGATATTCGACAGGTCATGGGCGAAGAGGATATTCTACTTTCGGATGTTGGTGCGCATAAAATGTGGATTGCGCGGCAGTACCATTGCTTCCATCCGAACACCTGCATTATTTCTAATGGTTTTGCGACCATGGGAATTGCGGTGCCCGGAGCCATAGCGGCAAAGCTTTTGAACCCAGATAAAAAGATTTTGGCAGTAACGGGTGATGGCGGCTTCATGATGAATAGCCAGGAATTGGAAACTGCATGCCGCGAACACATTCCGTTCGTGACGCTCATCTTTACAGACGGAAACTACGGACTCATCAAGTGGAAACAGGAGGAACGATACGGAGAAAGTTTTGCAATTGGTTTTACTAATCCAGATTTTGTGAAATACGCCGAATCGATGCACTTAAAGGGTTTCCGTATTGAACGCACCGAAGATTTGATTCCGACGCTAAACGAGGCCTTTGAACAAGATGTTCCCTGTATCATTGAGTGTCCCGTAGATTATTCTGAAAATATGGAACTTTCAGAGCGGTTGAAAAACTTGAATATATAAGAAGAAGTTCATCTCCTCGTTGAATGGAACCGTCGGTAGAAATATCGACGGTTCTTTTTATTATTTTATTGGGTATGACTCATGCCGAACTTGTCAAGCGCCTGTTGGCGGAACAGGATTTAAAGTACCGCGACTTTCATGCGTCGCTGTTGCCGAACATCGATAAGAAATCGATTATTGGCGTGCGTGTGCCCACGATGCGAAAGATTGCGAAGGAGTTTGCCGCAGGCGCGACTCCTGCCGAACTCGGTAAATTCCTCGACAAGCTCCCGCACAAGTATTTCGAAGAAAACCAGGTGCACCTTTTTGCGGTTGAACGCATCAAGGATTTTGACGAGTGCTTGTGCCGCATCGAACAGTTCTTGCCCTACATTGACAACTGGGCCGTCTGCGACGGAAAATCTCCGAAAGCACTGCTTAAGGACGAAACCCGCTTTTACGCCAAGATTTGCGAATGGCTAAAGTCAACCAAACCTTACACAGTGCGATTCGGCGTGAACATGCTCATGAATTTTTTCTTGGATGAGCGCTTCAGCAAAGAACACTTGAAACTCGTTGCCGCCATCGACGAAAACCTTTTCGATGACGATTCGACAGGGGCTGCGCAGGCTTCGGTAAATGCAGCCCGCCCTACCGACCGCTATTACGTGCAAATGGTTATTGCCTGGTACATGGCGACTGCCCTCGCCAAGCAATGGGATGCGACATTCCCCTACATCAAGGGTCGCAAACTTTCACCCTGGATTCACGCAAAATCCATCCAAAAAGCCTGCGAAAGCTACCGCATCACTGACGAACAGAAGAAAATCCTCCGCGGGTTGAAATAATCCCCCACGTGAGCAACAAGCGCTTCGTATTAACGTGGCGTGGTACGACCTTTGGCCACTTAGCACTTTAGTGCTTATGTGGACATGGCCACCTTTAGGTGGGAGCGAGCGCTCGGGGTACGTACTTAGTAGATTGGGCGCGAGCGGTCTCATAAGTCCACATTTGACATTTAGTCGTTTTGGGGATATATTTAGGGGTATGATGGGCTTTGGTAAAAATTTTAAAGTTTCGGGCGCGGCGCATGTTATGGCACTTGCCGTGGCGTGTCTAGCAGGATTTGTTCCGTCGCAGGCATTTGCGCAGACAAAAGTGGTGGTAGACCCTGGCAAGCGCTACCAGGTTTTCGAGGGCTGGGGCTCCAGTCTTTGCTGGTGGGCAGTGAAGGCGGGCGCCTGGAGCGAGGCGAATCGCAGTAAATTGATTGGCGCGATTGCGGATCCCGATACGGGTCTTGGCTACACGATTTTCCGTTACAATATTGGCGGCGGCGACCAGCCGGGCCATAATCACCTCACGAAGGGCGACGGCGCCGCGGCGGTGCCTGGTTACAAGCCTACCGAAAGTGGCGACTTTGACTGGACGGCAGATCCGTATCAGCGCAATATTGCCTTTGAACTTGCAAAGCGCGTGAAGGCCCCGATTTTCGAGGCGTTCAGCAATTCGCCTCCGTGGTGGATGACCAAGAGCGGTTGCGTTTCGGGCGGCAACAATGGCGCCGACAACCTGAAAGAAGACTACTTCGACGATTTTGCCGACTACCTTTCCGAAGTGGCGCTCCACTTTAAAAAGGAATGGGGAATCACGTTCCGTACGGTGGAGCCGTTCAACGAACCGAGTGCCGGCTGGTGGAAGGCGAATGGCGACCAGGAAGGTTGCGGCTTCAAGAATAATCAATCCAAGATGATTGTGGAACTCGGCAAGGCGCTCGAGGCGAAGGGGCTGTTCCCCGAAACTTCGGTGAGTGCCGCCGATGAGACAAATATTGGCGATGCGCTGAACCAGTTCAACGGTTACAGCAGCGAGGCGCTTTCTTACATGTTCCAGGTGAACACGCACAGTTATTCCGGCGGCGAGAATCGCGCGAAGCTATTCAACGCGGCGTTCGCCAAGAACAAGCGCGTGTGGCAATCCGAAACGGGACCGCTCCACAAGAGTGGCGACGAAAACATTGCGCTTTGGATGGCAGGCCTGATTCTTTCGGACTTGCGCGACATGAAGGCGAATGCCTGGGTTGACTGGCAGCTGGGCGACCCGGCGGAAAACTGGCGCACCTTTGCACTTGACCATAAAAAGGAGACTTTCACGCCGAACGCCCGCTTTTATATGCACGCTGCATTCAGCCGGTTTATTCGGCCAGGGTCACGCATTATCGACAGCGATAACGGCAATACGCTCGCGGCGCTGCGCGAAGATGGCGCCTTGGTGCTTGTGGTTCGCAACAGCGGCACGAGCGACGTGAAGTATGAATTCGACTTGCGCGGGTTTGATAAAATCGGCGCAAGCGCGAAGGTGGTGCGATTCGAATTGCCGGGCAGTTTGAAGGCTCAGTCTGATATCGCGGTGTCGGGCAAGACACTTTCGATGACGGCTCCTGCGCAGACGATTACGACGATGGTGATTGACGGCGCCGAAGGTGGCGTCTGCAAGCCGGATACGATTATCCCGTATGTGAAGGTGCATGATGGCGGTTGGAACGAAACCACTGACGTGAAACTGAACAAGGGTGACTCGCTGGTGATTGGCCCGCATCCGTGGGAAGGTGGCCGCTGGGTTTGGAGTGGCCCGAACGGATTCACTTCGACGGATCGCGAAATTCGATTCAAGAACCTTGACGGAAAATCGAGCGGGTATTATAAGGCCGTCCACACGAACGCCTCGGGCTGCGAAGCCTCCGTAACTATCAAGGTGGTGGTGGACGACCCGGAAAATCCTTTCGTGGAACCGGATACGACCAAGGAAGACTCTAGTACGGTGATAAGGAATCGCAATCTTGCGGGTTTCGAAATTGGGCCGAACGAACCGATTCAGGTCTTTGATATGCAAGGCCGATTCTTGGGCAAATCGCTCAAACTTGCTCCGGGAACTTACCTTGTTCGTCAGGGAATCCGCTTGCAACAGGTGCGAATTAGATAGTTTGTGTCAATTATCTTGTGATAAATTACAAAAAGCTTACTGAATGAAAGAGGATTTTGCTATCCTTTATTCATGCTTTTACAAACAACTGCTCAAAAAATCGCTTTTTCTGTCCTCGCCCTGTTTCTCCTCATTACCGCAGGCAAGGATTGGTTTGACTTTTATTCCTGCGGCGCCGTAAGCCAGTGCCTTTCTGATGCGGGTACCCTGCAGCTGTATACTAAGACGGTCATGACGACCATGCTTACGGTGCTTGCCTTTGTGGCGGCACCGAGCGCCTTCTCTAGTCGAGACGGCAAGTTGCTGCGTGTGGCGTTCGTGTTCTCGCTGCTGGCGGACTACAGCTTTAGCCTGCTCAAGGCGACCGTCGCCGATGCAGGAACTCTGAGCACTATTCTCGGTATTACCTTCTTCATGGTGTTCCAGAGCATCTTGATTTACAGGCATTCTCGCAAAGCCGAAGATGACAAGAGCGTTCCTAAAATCTATGCACTTTTGGCCGTGGCTGTTCTTGCAGGCGTTGCCCTGATTGCTACCGGCACTTTGGGCCTCACCGTGGCCGTTGTCGTGGTTTACGGCGTGTTCGTCATTACCTCGGTGGTCGTGGGCATTCTTGTCCCGCGCAAGGGATACTTCCCGACCGTGAATGCGAAGCTTATCCGTTGGGGCATGGTTGCCTTCTTCTTGGGCGATGTTTGCGTCGGTCTTTCCATGGTCACTGGTGATGACCACAGCGCGCTGCAGTCGGTTGCCGAAATCGCAAACAATATTATTTGGTGGTTGTATGTGCCGGCCCAGCTTATGCTCATTCGCGCTTGCATTAAGCCGAAAGCATAAAAAAAGGGCATCCCTCACGGTGGAACACTCGAAGCTACTCATCTAAAAATGATAGCAGTGCCTCGGGGCTTTGTTTTTCGCGTCGATGCGCGCCTAAACTGAACACCAAGAGCGACGAGCTTTAATAATACTGTTAGATCGGGCGTTAATCCGTGGGATGCCTACCCGTAATATAGCCAAGTTGAAACTCAAAAGCAAGCGAAAAAACGAAAAAAATTTTTTCGGCATTTTAAAATGTCAAATAAGTAAATAATTGTTATCGGTGTTTGGCGAAATTAGTCCGTAAAGGTCGTTTTTATACAAACGAGCCCTACTCCATTTTGGAATATTCAGCCTTCTGTATCGGGAGTTATAAATTCCGTGACATACTTTGCGACTTGGTCGCGCAAGTTGTTTCCGCGGACCTTGCCAAGCAGGATTTCGATGTCTTCGATGGGGGCTGCCATGAACGCTTCGGCGCTCCTGTATTTGCTCAAAATCTTGACGCGGGTTTCATGACCCACACCTGGCATCTTGAGCCATTCGACTTCCAGGTCTTTTTTGCGTTTGCTGCGCTGGTAGGTAATGGCGAATCGGTGCGCCTCGTCGCGGGCGTTCTGCAAAAGTTTTAGTGCAGGGCTGGTACGGTGCAACACGATGCTCTTGCGGTCGTCGGGGAAAACGATTTCTTCGAGGCGCTTGGCGAGGCCGATGAGCGGTAAATCCTGGTCGTGGCCGAGCTCTTTTAGAATCTGCATCGTGGCGTCTACCTGACCTTTACCGCCGTCGCATACCCACAAGTCGGGCATGGGCACGCCCTCATTTTCGAGCCTGCGGATGCGTCGGGTCATCACTTCGCGCATGCTGGCGAAGTCGTCGACACCTTCCACTGTCTTGATGATAAACTTGCGGTAGTTGGCTTTGTCGGGGCGCCCGTTCTTGAAGGCCACGAGGCTTGCCACCGTGTTGGTGCCGGAGAGGTGGGAAATATCCACGCATTCGATGCGGAAGGGCGTCTTTTTAAGTCCGAGGACTTTCTGCAGTTCGAATACGCTCTGGTCGATTTCGCTGTACTTCTGCACTTCGGCTCGCATTTCCACAAGAATCATGTCGGCATTGGCGCCTGCAAGCTTTAAGAATCCGAGTTTTTCGCCGCGCTGGGGCGTGCTGAAAGAGACCTTTCTCCCTGCCTGTTTGCTGAGCGCCGCTTCGAGCTCTTTGCGGTCATCTGGCAACACGATGTCTGTCGCGATTTCGGCAGGGATCAGGGGCGCCTCCATGTACCACGGAAGCACCATCTGCCTGAAGATTTCGGTCTCGTCGTCTTCGAGTTTGCATTCGAGCCGGTAATGCCTGCGCCCCATGAGCACGCCCTTGCGGTATTCGAGAATCACGGCTGCGGCCATGTCTCCGTTACGGCGGAGCGTCACCACATCCAGCGACAAGTTCGGATCGCTGGTATCGGTTTTTTGGCGAGTGCCGGAAGCTTGCAGTGCCTGAATGGCGTCGCGCTTTTTCATGGCGGTTTCAAAATCCAGGTTGGCGCTTGCCTCTTCCATCTCGCGCTGCCACTTGTCAATCAGGTCGTCGCGTTTGCCTTCCAGCATCAGGTGCGCACTTTCTACATCGCGGGCGTACTCTTCT
Source organism: Fibrobacter sp. (assembly GCA_045221475.1). Taxonomy (GTDB): domain Bacteria; phylum Fibrobacterota; class Fibrobacteria; order Fibrobacterales; family Fibrobacteraceae; genus Fibrobacter. The sequence goes on along the minus strand of JBGUWV010000100.1, from coordinate 58,797 downwards.
TGGGTAATAAGCCCGGCGCAGGGGGCGCTACAACGTCCGATATGGTAATTCAGGCAAGGGCGTACTGGGTGCTTGGCCGGCAGCTCCATGGAACATTCGCGAATGCGGAAAAGCCTTGCCGCAATGTCAATCAGCTTGTCGATATATCGTGAACTCATGTAGGGGCCAAAATACTGGCGGCCATCCTTCTTGACTGAACGTGACAGCGAAAGCCTCGGAAATGCCTCCTTCACCGAAAACGCCAAGTAGGGGAAATGCTTGTCATCCTTCAAAAGCACGTTGTACTTGGGAGTGTGCTTTCGAATCAGGTTCGCTTCGAGAATTAGCGCCTCTTCTTCGCTTTCGGTAATAATCCATTCGATATCTCGAATGTGGGGGAGCATCAGGGTTGCTGCACGGTGGCCTGCATGGTCGCTCCCGTCAAAGTAGCTGCGCACGCGGTTCTTCAAGACCTTCGCCTTGCCGATGTATATGATTTTCCCTTGGGCGTTCTTCATGATGTAAACACCCGGTCGGTCAGGGAGCTCTGAAAGCCTGCGCTGTATATGTTCGTTTACCGAAATCACGACTCTATTTATAATAAATTTCAAAAAAGTTGTCTTATGGGCCGAAAATTAATTATCTTAATATTGTAAAATTCTAAAACTCATTCTACGGAGCAAAAATGAATTTAGAAAAGATGAGTGTTTTATCTCAGAAAATTGAGGGAGTGTTGGGAACGGTCCGTACCCTCAAAGAAGAAAATGCAAAAATCAAGCGTGAACTGTCTCAGGCTCAGGCCATGGCTCAGGATAAGACCCTGCTGCTGGAATCGGCTAAACATGATCTTGCTGACTGCAAGGCCGCTCTGGATGCTCGTGCCAACCAGGCCAATGCGCAGCAAGAAATGCTGAACAAGCAGGCTTCCGAAATCGAAGTGCTTAACGAAAAGACGGTGGTGCTTGGTCAGCAGCTGGTCGAAAAGGATGGCTGCATCGAAAGCTTGGAATCAAAAATCCGCGAACTTACAAGCAATCAGGAACTGCTGAGCGGCCAAATCAACGAAAGAGCTGAAACTGTGAATGCGCTTAATGCCCAGGTGTCCGAAAAGGATGCTGCGATTGCAAGACTCATGGAACAGCTTTCTGAAAAGAACTCTCTGGTTGATAGCCTGAACGATCAGTTGCAGGCCCAGAACGAAGAAATTGCCGAGGCCCAGGAGAAGTTTAACCAGCTGGTGGCGACCATCGAAAGCGAACTGGGTACCGACATAGAATTGGACGATACTCCTTCCATCGAACCGGTCGTAGAAAGTTCCGAAAGCGCTGCTGCAGAAGAACCCGAAACGGAAGAAACTGCTGAAGACGTTGCCGAAGAATCGGCAAATTCCGATGAAGAGCTTGTGTTTGAAGATGTCACTGCAGAAAATGCAGAAGCAGGAAAATCTGTCGAGGAACCTCAGATTGACGAATCCGTTTCTCAGGAACAGGAAACCGAGGAAGATGTTCCGGCAATCGAAGTTCATGGGGCCGACGAAAATGATAACGATTTGTTCGCGAGCAGGCAGGAGGGCTCGCAGACAAATTTTTTCGGATAAGGATGCTGATGGACGATGATCCATTCGGCGTAGGGATAAAATAATGGCTAGTATCGAACCTTTGAAATCGGTAACTATTTCCGTTGCCCAGGAGTCCATTCAGATTCGCACCGACTTGCCCGATGCGGAGCTGGCTGAGATTGTTGAAAGCATCAACCAGCGGTTTGAACGCTCGGCGAAATTCCAGATGGATAACCGTAAGCGCATGGCTTTGCTTGCCGTGGAACTTACGTCTGAAATCATGGAACTCCGCAAGCAGTTGGGACGCGCGAAAATATATTACGACCAGATGGAAAAGGAAGTCCAGAACCTTACGCTCTTGCTAGACGAAGGCATGGATCGTGGCGATCAGCTATAATCTCAAAACCTTAAAAAAGAAACCCGAGCGATGCGCTCGGGCTTTTCTTTTGTATGAAACTATTTTTACTCTTGGACGCAGCGCACACTGAAACGCTTGGTCTTGGAGTCTACCTGGAAGAACAACTTCGTGTCGTCCTTGTCGCCGTAATCAGGAGCTTTCTCTACGATGATGACGGTGAAGGAATCGCCTTGGTTTTCGCCGTATTTTTTATCGCTTTCTTGCGGCGTGGCTGATGTCCAGTGGAAGCCCATATCACCCATAAAGCTGCAATCGCCGTCTTTGCAACGGCCGCTGTAACTCCAGGGGTAAGTGGCGTTGTCGAGAGCGGCTTGGGCTTCTTCGCGGTTGGGCAGTCTCCAACCGAGAGGACAGGCATTTTGTGCAGCGCTAAAGGTGTAGAGCCTTCCGTTGGAGGCGCATTTTGCGTCATTTTCGTCGTAGCACTGGCTGTTCGGTAGAGCGATGTTGATATCCTCGGCCATCCAGAGTTTGCCGCTGACTTCGATGAGGTCGTAAGTCTGGGTGTCGCGCATGTCGGTCATCTGCAGACCGTTAATGACAGGGGGAACGCTATTGTCGATTGGGGTACCGCCGCCTTCCATGCCGATGTCAATCGTTATAGAAGACGAAGACTGGATGGTTGCTGCAGCTTCCTTTGCTTTCTGGCATTCAGTGCTGTTGTTGTCCCAGCAGAAAACCGGAATCTCGAGGTAGTTCGGGGTTTCGATTGCGATACTGTCCTGTATATAGCGGTGCTGTTTTACGGTATCCGGCTTAGCGACAGCTGCGCTTGATGAAGATGTCGGATTCTTTTTGTCCGATTTAGCAGAGCTAGAAGAGTTTTTTGATGTAGAGCCAGAACTAGTCGGGGTTTCTGCTTCCGAGGAAATTGCGGGTTCATCTGCAAGTGTATTCCCAGGAGACAGCAAGTCACTGTCAGAGGAGCACCCCCAGAATAAGCACACCACACCCACACATCCCAAAAATGTAGTGATCTTTTTCATGCCTCTAAATATAGTTTACATTTTCGGACTTAACTAGAAAAAAGAATTTTACTATGTTTGGTGTCACTATGACGAACGTTGAAATCTTTGATACCACTTTTGCCATGACCATTCTCGTGGTCCTTGCACTCGTTGTTCCTACCGCCCTTCTGGTGGCGAACTGGTTCCTGCATCCGGGTAAAATCAAGGGAACCTCCATCAAAGGTACGTCTTATGAATGCGGTGTCGCCCATGTTTCCGGTACTTCGGGCGAACGATATCCTGTAAAGTATTACATGGTCGCCATGTTGTTCCTGGTTTTTGACTTGGAAGTGGCGTTCCTCTACCCCTGGACCGTCCAGTTCCTCAAGGGCGGCTGGGACTTGCTGTTCGTGTTGCTCGGATTCCTCGTGATTCTTGAAGCGGGCTATATCTACCTGGTCAAGAAGGGAATTCTCAACTGGACTCGAATCCAGGACTAGGATTCGGGAAAAGAATATTCTATCTCAACTAAACGAACGCGGTCCTACGGGGCCGCGTTTGTTTTATATAAACGCGAACAGCGGAATAAGAGAACTCCAAAAGGATTAGCAACCCGCTGTTCGCCCTTCACTCCGACAACAGGCTGCCAGCCTGTTGCCTTCGTTCGGCAACAGAGAAGGATACGCGTAAGCGATTTTTTCTAACTTATCTAATATGAATAACGCAACGCCTGACTTTAATTCGCAACATTTTGAGGTTGCCGGTTTTATTCGCGAAGTGTTCGGCTATATGGAACGCTTCAAGGGCCAGCTGTTTGTGCTGAAAATCGAGGATGACCTGATGAGTCACCCCCTTTTCCCTGTGCTCATGCGCGATATCGCCATTCTGCACAAGTCGGGAATCCGTATCATTATTGTGCCGGGCACGCGCAACAGTATTGATGCACAGCTCAAGGCGTGGGAACTGGAATCTACCTTCCATGCCGGCGTGAGACTTACTAGCGAAGAAGCCTTGCCCCACATCGAGCAGGCGTCTCTAGGCGTTGCACAGCATATCATGAGTCACCTGACTGCGAGTGGCTTGCGTGGCATTCAGGGCAACTGGGTGCTGGCCCGTAGCATGGGCGTGATAGACGGTATCGATTACATGCGTACCGGACGTATCGAACGTATCCAGCGCGACATTCTGGAACAGCTTCTGGATGAAAAGTTCGTGCCGATTATTCCGCCGATTGGCTGGAACAAGCTCGGGCATGCCTACAATATCAGTTCGACTGAACTTGCGACTGAACTCTGCAAGTACATGAAGGTCGGGAAGCTGTTCTTTATCGGTAACCAGAACGGTATCAAGCTGGAAGGCTTGGTGACCGGCAAGAACACCAAGTATTTGGAACCTACGGAATCCGGGGTTATCTCGGCTATGGACGTGGACCAGGCGAAGGAACTGTTGGAATTGAATTCCGACCAGTTGGATTTTGCCCAGATGGATTACCTGATGAACGCGATCCATGCCTGCGAGGCGGGTGCGAACCGTGTACACTTGCTGAGCGGTGAATTCCAGGGTAGCGTGCTGCAAGAAGTGTTCAGCGCTCGCGGTGACGGTACCATGGTGTACGCCAACCAGTACTCCAGTATCAGGCCTGCCAACGTGGAAGATATCCCGGATATCTTGCGGATTATGCAGGACTACATCGACAAGGGTTTCCTGGTGCCGCGTACGCAGGAAAGCATTTCCGAAAAGCTGCGTGATTATGTTGTCTACAGCATTGACAACAGCATTCACGGTTGTGGCGCCTTGCACGAATTTGAAAACGGAATGGCCGAAGTGGCGGGCATTGCGGTGGCCGCGAACTACCGCAAGTCGGGTATTGGCGATGCCATTGTCCGTCATCTGATTTCGGTGGGCCGCATGAAGGGCTACAAGACTCTGTTCTTGTTGACCACTCAGGCACTCGACTGGTTCTACCACTTCGGATTTGTCGACGGCACGGTAGACGAATTGCCGCCTACCAAGCGAGACCATTACAACAAGAAACGGCATTCTCGTATCTTGATGCTTCCGCTTGACAAGTAACCGCAGGCAAAAACCTGCGGGGCCTTGGTCAGTTGTCTAGCGAAAATGGCCGTTTGTCGGTGAATTGTATACTAAAGATTCATTTTTCCGTTAATTTATGTAAATTCTAGCTATTGCTTAGGAATGGAGAGCTTGTGTCTGTTTTGCATAAAATAATAACGTTGTTTTTAGTTTTGCTTTGTCTTGGGGCCTGCTCCGATGACGGTAGCGGAGACATTGTTCGCCGAATCGATGAAGATGGAAATGCTTTCTCTCCGGCGAGTCTGCAGGGGTCTATTGAATATTTGCCTTCGATGAATGCAGAAATGGTGCGTGTGGTCCGTCTAGATGACAAGCTGAATCCGATAGATTCGTTTGAAATCCCGACAGAAAAAACGTATGGATCGGATATATTTGTCACGGAATGGCTCGATTTTGAATACCCGTATGTAAAAATCGTAACTGTTTTTGAGGCCGAGAACAAAAAGACAATGGAATTTGCGCAGTATATGCATTTTTCCGGCGATAACACGCGATTAAAGCAGAATATTTTTGCGGCCCTTGCTGCGGACCGAATCGAGTATCTTGTCAAAAAGAAGAAAAAGAGTTTTGATGAAGCTGAACAACAGGCTTTTGAGGAGCTGGGGGCGGTTTTCGGTATGAATTTGGAAGGGGTTGATGGGCGAAATTACAAAGGCTTAGGTACCGGGAGCTATGAAGGAGATCGATTAGAGGATCTTATTCCGTATGTCTTTTGCCGCCATGAAATTTCGGACAGCTTGTTCTATAGTGACGTTAAGAAATTCCGCGATGGCTTTGCCAAGAAGGGGACGTTGGATTCTGTATGGATTATAAGGGCGGCAGATACCTGGCTTTCTACTTTTGAAATTCTTGTAGACTCGGCGGATTACCTATTCAAGAGTAAGTCGAGAGATACTGTGAATGGCTTAGGATGGTTGGACGAGAGCTTTTTTGGTCGGGCGTATGGGATGGCTTTTGAAGTGTCTGCCGGAGCACAAAACAAGGTGCAAATTAAGAACAAGGCCAGCCTGTTTTATGGGAGAAGTTTTATTATAGAACATCACAGAAAATATGGCGTGCTCACGAATAGATGGCGCTTGCAATCGGTTCTGGAAGATTCTTTGGGTAGCTGTATTTACGATCAGTACGATGTTATATACGGCGGTACCAGATCTATTCAGCGCAATGATACCATTTATACATGTAGGGGGGAATCCCATATATGGGAAGTCATTACCGATCGGGATTCCCTGTTCAATCGTGAATATGGCGAGTGTTCAAGGAATAAAAACAATGGACAGCCTATTTACGTTCGTGATTCATTGTTTGTTTGTGAATGCGAAGGCAGCAAATGTACTTGGAGTGACAAGTATGTGACAAGAGTTTTCTTGGAAAGCGATACAATGTATGCCAAGGTTTTAGATGCCAAAGCGACGGCACAATTTGGTAAATGTACGTACAAAAACTCGGGTGACATGCAAAAGTTAGATAGCTTGTATGTAGAATGTTCTGGCAATAGGTGGAATCCGGTTGATTCACTGCTGTATTACTTGGGGCATTGTTCTAGTGTCAATTACAGGGGCAGGCATAATGGCTCGTATTATTCTTGCCTAGGTAAATGGCCCGATATTGACGATACCACATGGCGAGAAGTTTACCCTCCCGAATATTATAACGATGATTGCGACTTGGATCGCATCGTGGAATACGACAGTTCATATTACATTTGTGAGCAACTGGAATGTGAAGGAGACGGCTGCTTTGCCTTTAGAACCTGGCGCAAGCTAGAAGACGCCGAATTGATCCCGTCGGCTTTGAATACGGATTCTTTGTCACCTCCTGAAATCTAGAAATATATATATTAAGGTCATGAATACTCTCGAAGCGATTTTGACTAGGCGTAGCACGCGCAAGTTCCAGGTGAAACCTGTGGAACGTGAAAAACTTGAAAAGATTGTTGAAGCGGGACGCTTTGCCCCTACAGGTGGAAACTGCCAAAGCAATCACTTCTTCGTGATTAGCGATCCGGGGGTGCTTAAGAAGTTGGTGGAACTGGTGCAGTCTGCTTTTGCCGCGATGGAACTCCGCGAAGATTTGTACAAGAGTTTGCAGAATTCCATTCGCCTTTCGCAGAAGGGAACGTACGTATTTAACTACAATGCCCCTGCGCTGATTGTGGTGGCAAGCCAGAAGGAATACGGCAACAACATGGCCGATGTGGCTTGTGCCGTCGAGAACATGATGATTGCTGCCAATGAACTGGATCTCGGCAGTTGCTATATCAATCAGCTCAAGTGGCTCAACGAAGATCCGGCTCTTCTCAAGTATTTGCAGTCGCTGGGTCTCAAGGAAAGCGAGCGTGTGTACGCTTCGGTGGCTCTCGGCTATGCCGATACCGAAAGCGGACTCCCGAACAGGAACCAATCTCCTCGAGTTGGAAACGAAGTAACCTTCGTGTAAATTTGGACTGTCACGATCCGCTGATTTTGCTATCTTTGGCTCCATGATGAATTTTAAGAAAATGGAAGACGGCTTCCGGATGATTCTGGAAGGCATGGGCGAAAACCCGAACCGCGAAGGTCTTATCGATACGCCCAAGCGTGTCGCCAAGATGTACGCCGAACTCATGACAGGCCTTTCGGGCGAAACGCGTGCCGAAGACATTCTTAAGACCCGCTTCCACGAAAAGTACGATGAAATGATTATCGTGCCGGATATCGAGTTTGCGAGCATGTGCGAGCACCATTTTCTTCCGTTCACGGGCAAGGCTCACGTGGCCTATATTCCGGGCGACTGTGTCGTGGGTCTTTCCAAGATTCCGCGTGTGGTGGAATTCTATGCTCGCTTCCCGCAAATCCAGGAACGCATGACGCGCCAGATTGCTGAACTGATTCAGAAAGAATTGAACCCGAAGGGTGTTGCCGTAGTTTTGGAAGCGTCTCACATGTGCATGACCATGCGCGGTGTCAAAAAACCGGGTGCTACCATGGTGACTACACAGCTTTTGGGCCGATTCAAGACGGATGAAAAGACTCGTGCTGAATTTATGTCCAGGATTTATGCCCCGCGCTAAAACGAGCTTTGCATAATCCGATAAGGTGTAAAAATTAATTGGGCCGTTACTTCTGTAACGGCTTTTTTCGTGTGCTTTAAAGGTATTTGTTGTGTAAGAATAACCTTGTCCATTATGGATAAATTACAAATAAACTAATTACTGAAAATTGGCGTTTTTAGCTTAATTTATGGATTTTTTATCCATAACGCTTGGATTTTTTGTCCATGGAAACTCCGCTCTAGCTAGGTTTTTCGCCTTTTTTACGAGGTATCTTTATTACCGGTGTTGGTAAAATAAGGAGTCAAAATGAAATCAAAATATTTCAAGAATTTGGCCAAGGGCCTCGTTATCATAAGCGCCGCCCTGGCTTTGGTCAACTGTAATGACAGCACTGCTGCAAGCGATGATGGTTCGCAGCAGGAAGTTGCGGGACAGCAGGATATTAACGATCCGAATAATCCGGCAGCTGATCCGAATCAACCTGTGGTTGATCCTGTCACCGGTAAAATTATTACTCCGACGGGTGACCCGGCAACAGATCCTTCCAATGATTCTGCCGCAGACCCTTCCAATTCTAATGTAGATCCGTCTCAAAGTGGCAATGGTGATCCTGCTCAGCAGACGACGGATCCTTCGACGAATCCGGGTACCGATCCGGTGACTGGCCCGACAGACCCTGCATCTAGCGGTTCTGAAGATGTCGGCCCGACTAATCCTGCACAGTCCAGCTCTAGTGAGGCTGTAAAGCCGGCAAGCTCTTCTAGCGAAGAACAGAAGGCAGAATCCTCTTCTAGCGAGGCCAAACCCGCTGGCATCTTCCTTGCCGAAGGTTCCGATGAGAACAAGGACCAGCTGGAAATTTCGTATACCGAAGATATTGAACCGTGCATTTTTGATGATGGAAAGAGATATTGTAGAATCCTTGCTTATCCGAAGCAGTTGTCTACGACCCAGAAGCACGCTGTCGTGATGTGGGGTCCCGGTGGTGGATCTGATCCTAAGAGCTATGGCGGAATTATCAAGCGCCTCGCTTCCCATGGTTTCGTAGTGGTTGCCATTCCTCAGTCTCCGGGAAATGCTAGCCAGGGCAAGCCTGCCCTTGATTGGCTCGAAGAAAAGAACAACAATCCGAGCGATCCCCTGTACCAGAAACTCGACATGACCAAGGTGGGCTGCTCCGGCCACTCCATGGGCGGTCTCGAATCGGAACAGATGCTGCTCAAGGATGACCGCGTGATTACTGCCATGCTCAACAACAGCGGTGACCTTGGCCATACTGCAATGTCTCAGGTTTCTCCGAGCAAGACGATTGGCATTGTGTACGGCGAAGGTGGCATGGAACGCCCGAACGCCGAAGCGGACTACAACAACAACGGCGTCAAGGCTCCCGCATGCCTCATCAAGATGACCGGCGGCCAGGGCAATGAATGCCAGCAGGGCGAATGTGGCTGGGGCCACGGTTCGGGACCTTGGGGCGGCATGGCTGCAACGGTTGCCTGGATGCGCTGGCACCTCGGTGGCGAAGACTTCCGCAAGGCAGACTTTGTCGGCACGAGTGGCAAGTACATCGATGGCAACATCATTGGCGAACAGGGCAAGTGGAAAGGCCAATGTAAGAATTTCTAAGAAACTCCACACTCACTCCTTACACCCCGTCCGAATGGGCGGGGTGTTTTTGATGAAGTCAATAAGTCATAGAATTCAAAAGAATACACCTACATTTTTATTACAGATTTGTCCGGTGGGCAAAACAAAGCTATCTTAATGCAATAAACGGAGTTTAGTTCCATGAACGCAGCAATTTTGACGAATGAGTTTCCGCCGGAAATTTATGGCGGCGCAGGTATCCATGTTAAGTTCCTTACGCAGGAACTAGCAAAGCTTTGTCATGTGGAAGCACGTTGCTTTGGCGTGCAAGACGAAGACAAGGATAATATCCGTGCTTTGGGTTTTTCTCGCAAGTTGGGCCTGAACCCGCACGATGACCGTTTTCAGAAGATTTTCAAGCCCTTGGATATCAATCTCCAGTGGGCTGCCGCACTCGATAACGTTGATGTAATTCACTGTCATACGTGGTACAGTCATTTTGGCGGCGTTCTCGCTAGCCGTCTTTTGCAGTGCCCGCTGATTCTCACGACTCATTCGCTTGAACCTCACCGTCCCTGGAAGGCAGAACAGTTGGGTGATGGTGGCTACGCCATGAGTTGCTGGATTGAACGCACCGCTTACGAAGCGGCTGATGGCGTGATTGCCGTTAGCCAGGGCATGAAGCGCGACGTGATGAAGCTTTACGGCGTCCCCGAAGATCGCGTGAAGGTGATTTACAACGGTATCGATCCGGACTTTTATGCTCCGACTTTTGATGAAAAAATCCTTGCTAAGTGGGGCGTTGACCCGAAGCGTCCGTTTGTGCTGTTCGTGGGCCGCATTACCCGTCAGAAGGGCATTAGCCAGCTGATTCAAGCGATTCCGCAAATCGACAAGAGTGCCCAGGTGGTGCTCTGCGCCGGTGCTCCGGATACCATCGAACTTGCCGATGAATGCAAGGCTCTCATCGAAGAGGTGCAGAAGACCCGCGATGGCGTTGTGTGGATTCAGGAAGCCATTCCGCACGAAGAACTCCGCGTGCTTTACAGCCATGCTACCGTGTTCGCGACACCTTCGCTTTACGAACCCTTCGGTATCATCAACCTCGAGGCCATGAGCTGCGGTACGCCGGTGGTGGGTTCTGCGGTTGGTGGCATTCCCGAAATCATCGTGGACGGTGAAACTGGATTCCTGGTTCCCCTCAAGGCCAAGTCCGAAACGGATTTCGAACCGGCCGATCCGAAGGCTTTCCAGACCGATTTCGCGAACAAGCTCAACAAGATTCTCGGAAACCCGGAACTGGCGAAGAAGATGGGCGAAGTCAGCCGCAAGCGCGCCATTGACGTGTTCAGCTGGAAGTCGATTGCCAAGCAGACTTTTGACTTCTACCAGGAATGCATTGACCGCTACAAGAAAGAAGGAAAGAGATAATTGCTCGAAATGTCATCCTGAGCGGAGCCGCACTAGCGGCGAAGTCGAAGGATCTCTACTTACTTTCCTACAATCTTTTCCACAATCGCTGCTGTCGTGAGTAATTCCGGCAGCACGATTTGTTTTGAAGCATCTCCAGCCGGGTAAATCGCATAAGCGGGCACGCCCGACTTGCCCATGCTCTTTAAGAGTGCGTTCACTTCTGGCGTTTCGCGGGTCCAGTCGGCCTTCACCAGCGCCACATTCAAGCTGTCCATGGCGCGGCGGAATTCGTCGCGGTTGAGGACTGCGGCTTCGTTCGTCTTGCAAGTGAGGCACCAATCGGCAGTCGCGTCGATGAATACGGTGCGATTGGCTTTCGCGAATTCTTCGATGAGTGCAGGGCTGTAACGGTACCAGCCGTCGGCTGTTATCTGCTCTTGCATGCGAGCGTTGAAATGTTCTGTGGCGGCATTTTCATATTGAATGGCGATGGCAGCGAACCAAATGAACGCAATAACAATGATGCTTCCGCCGAGGGTCATTAGTTCGCGTTTAAAGGCGACTCCCGGAGGAGAAATCTTTCCGACAATAAAGCTTCCACCAATACTTACGGTCACGATGATTGTAAAAAGGAGAACGCCGACGGTGCCGGCCTGTTCATTCACGATCCACAAAAGCCACGCGACGGTCGCGAGTAGAAACACGCCCATCACCTTTTGCAGTTTCACCATCCACGGGCCCGGCTTCGGGAATATCTTCAGGACTTTCGGGAAGGCGCTTACAAGCATGTAGGGGAGAGCAAGGCCGAGCCCTGCCGCGGTAAAGAACAAGAAGAGTACGGGCATCGTCTGCGCAAAGGCGAATCCCATGGCGGTGCCGAGGAAGGGCGCTGAGCATGGTGTACTTAAAAGAACTAGCAACGCTCCTGTGAAAAATGCTCCTGCAAATCCTGATTTGTGCCCTGCGGCATCCATCTTGGTGGTGGCACCCCACGGGAGCCACACTTCGAATACGCCGAAAAAACTCATGGCAAATGCAGTCAGAATCACGACCATGAAGGCGATGAATCCTGCGCTCTGGAATTGCATGCCCCAGCCTGCGGACCCGCCGCCGGCCTTGACGGCGGCGACAACGGCGGCCAACGCCCAGAAACTGCACAAGATGCCCGCCGTTGTGGCTCCTCCCAAAGCGAGGAGCCGTCCGCGACTTTCGCCTGCCTGCTTAATTAAGCTAAAGAGCTTGAGCGAAAGTACCGGCAATACGCACGGCATCAAGTTCAGAATAATTCCGCCAAGGAATGCGAAAAACAATAAGGCGATAATTCCGGCCGAAGCGGAGGCGCTTGCATCATTTGCTGCGCTTGCGGCAACTACTTCATTTTCGGAGTCGTTTTTTTTTGCGCCGCTATTCACATTGCTGGATTTTGTTCCAGCTGCAATTTCGTTGAGCGAAATGGTCTTGCTTGCAGGCGCGAGGCAAATGGAATTGTCGCAGGCCTGGTAATGGAAAGTGACTGTCGTTCCCGAGCTGTCGTAGTTGCCGCTGGCAGATTTTACCGGGAGTTCTACGGAGAATGTTTCACGGAAGGTCAGAATTTCAAGTTCCAGGGCTTCGTTGTATTCCTTGATTGGCTTGGGCCACACCGGTTCGGCAAATTCAATTCCTTCGGCCTTTGCTTCAATGGAAGAGGGCTTCAAGAATTCGTCGGTGACTTCATTGGCGTTCACGTGCCATTTTTCTGGAATCGTAATGGTAACGGTGAGCGTTCCGCCATCTTTCAATGCTCCCGCGCTGTACTGCATTTGCATTTCGGGAGGCGGCATGGAGTTCATGTTGAACTCTTGAGCGTTGACAGATTGTGGATAAATTACCAAAAATAAAGCCAAACTAAAAAAAGCTGTTGATAGCTGCAAACAGTTGTTTGCAAAATTTTCAAAAATCCGTTTTTTCGCTTTTATTTTCATAAATTTTATCGCAACTGAAAGTTCGCTGTCAAAGTTCCTGTTTGCAATATGTCAAAATCAAGAATTTTAACAGAAGAACCTCCCGAATGGGTTGAAAAAGTGTGGCGCAAGAATGCCTCACAAATTTACAAACTCTGTAAGACCCAGAGTAGCGATGACGACAGTGCAAAAGACCTTTTTCAAGAGGTTGCACTCCGTTTATGCCGGTCTGCAAGCTCTTTGGACATGAGCATGCCTATTTATCCGTGGCTACGGACGGTCGTCCATAATACTTTTTTCGATATGAATCGAAGATTGCTGCCTGTAGTACCCCTTTCGCAGTTGTCGGATACCAATGTTCCTTACGACATGAACGGTAAAAGGAATGTTGCCCAGGAGTTGCAGGAACAGCGCAAGAGGCTCTTTGTCCGTCAGGAATTGGACTACCTGATGAAAGACCTTACGGCTGCCGAGCGCATGGCCGTAGAATTCCATTGCATTGGCGAAATTCGTGCTGCCGAAGCCTGTCTTTATTGCGGTGTCAACCGGGGTACTTTTTTGAGCCGTAAAAAGGTTGCCATGAAAAAGATGCGAAAAAAGAAGGAGCTCTATATGTCAAAGTTTAAAAAAGATGAAAGTTCCAGCTTGAAATTAGACGATTTACTAACGCGGGCCATTGAATTTTCGTAATTTTAGGAGGTGAAATTAAAATCTTTTGTTTTATGCTTGCTGCTTTTAGCTGTGTTCGTTGGCGCAACCGATCAATGGGGGGCGTTTTCGGATCCGTTCCCTATTCGTGATGCAACTCCTTGGGGCGATAATGGTATTGTTCTTGCAACAGATGGGGGTATTCGTTACCGCACCCTTACCGAAGACAACATACTCCATTCGGAACACGGGCTAGAAACATCTAAGTTCTATTCTGTCGTTTCTTCGGACGTGGGACTTTATGCCGTTTCGGAATATGGCCTTATTGCTTCTTTTGTCGGTGGCCAAAAACCTTGGAATATTTTGAGCCGCTCCTATGTAAAGAACAATGTTCGCGCGGTACCTCGTGGTACAGTCATTAAAGAAAAGATTCTGACGATAACCTTTGAAGACCGTCTGGCTTTTTTTGACCTGTCGCAGAATCGCTCCGTGTTGACGATTGATCGTATTGGCTCCAAGTCCCTTTCGAATACGCCTGTTCGTGAACTTTTGGTGCATGGGGATTCCCTCTATGTCAGAATGGACAATGCCATCTACGTTCGCAAAATGGATTGGGTGAATTTGCCTGCAGACAAGCATTTGAGCGATCCCAATTCCTGGGCCCAAATTCCAAATGATGTGTCAGTGGAAGGTTTTGAAAAACCCCTTTCGAAGGTCGTAGTGGACGACGTTACCTTGACAGATCCTGTATTGTATCATGACGATGGAACCAGTAAGGTCAAGTGGCAGATTAAAACTAAAGACGGTTCTTTCTTGGTGGGGTCAGAGTATATTTTCTTTTGCAGGAATGGCGAAAAGAAGGTTAGCGACCTTACAATGACGCCGGGCTATACTCCTGGAGAAGTCTATGAACTGCGGGCGGTGCCCTACGGAGGTGTTTTTGCTGCTACAGTTGATGGCAAGTTGAGCTATGGCAATCTTGGAGGCTGGGAAGAATCGCATTATGTTTATGGCGCCATCAGCAGTGGCGCTAGCGGTTATTCGGCAAGAATCAAGGCCTTGTCCTATTTGCCCGATGGTCACCTGTTTTTCCATATTTGGGGTTTTGTCTATTTGATGTATTCCGGATGGGGCGAAAATGTTGATTACACATTTGCGGTTTCTGAAGATCATTGCTTCGAAGAGTATATAGAAAACTATGTCATCTCTGTTGCGACAATTGCTGCTCCTGACAATTCCGGTTTCTTGACTTCTACGGGTAGTAATAATGGCTATGGAGTGATTTACTTTACTAAGGATGGTGAAGTTCATTGCGCCAACCGGGTTGGCGAAAATCCGGTGCCAGGCGTCATGTATTCTAAAGTTGATGGAAACGACTGGCTTGTATATGTGACGAGCAAGAATGGCGGGGCACTTGCAAACGAAGGCGGACTTGATGTCATAAGGTTTCCCTCGCCAAAGTCCAATGGTGGCGAACTGTCCAACGGGGTCCTGAAAACATACCGCGGAATCAGCCCGGCTCCGATTGATATGGTGTACGATTCCGTGGGTCAGAGACTTTGGCTTGTTTCGATGTCAAACATTGCCTATTTGGACGAGGAATCGGACACGCTTTTAACCCCGTCTTCTACAAATGGTTTGCTTGGAGCTGAATTCACGTCCATCGATGTTGATGTCCATGGAAATTTGTGGGTAGGCACGACTAACCAAGGTGTTTTTCGCCTGACTCCCAGGAAAGGTTCCCCGGATACGTTGACTGTAAAGCGGTTTACTACAAAAGATGGTTTGCTGGACAACAATGTTTCCGATTTGGCCATTGATCCCGTACTTGGTGTTGCATGGTTTGCTCACGAAAAGGGTGTGAGTTATTACCGTCGTAATGACCTCAAGGATGCCCGTAACAACATGACGGATTCTGCCAAGGTGGAAGTTCGTGCGTACCCGATTCCGTTTAGGCCGAAGGTTCATGCCTTGTTCACGATTGATGGCATTGCAGAAAATTCGGTGGTGAGCATTTTCAACCGGGGTGGGGCCTTGATAAGATCTTTCAGCAACCAAGATGTATTGGGTGGAAAGATTGAATGGGATGGCTATGAAAAATCCGGTAAGCTTGTGGCACCTGGCGTCTACTACTATGTCGTCAAGAGTGGTTCCAAGGTCAAGAAGGGTAAGTTCATCATTATCCATTAATGTCTTGAGGTTTTAAATGAATCGTGTTGTGTCGCTTTTGTTATTAGGCATCGCTGTTGCATTCATTGGTTGTGCCGGTGAACGCCAGGGCCTTGTGTGCGAAGAGATGGAATATCGCCTGAATACAATGACTTATTCCCCGGACCAGCGAGCCTATGCCGAAGAAGAATTGCGCGTGTGCCGCGAGCAGGAAGCTCAAAAGAAGGCGGAAGGAGCTGCGGCTCGCCAGAGCATCTATGACCGCTATATGACATCTAACGGGGATTCCAAGAAGGAATCTTCGGCTGCGGATTCAACCACCAAAGAAGTCTCTGTATCGGAGTCATTAAAAGATTCTTCGGGTGTAGAAACGACCAGCATTTACGACCGCTATAAGGCTGTTGAACCTGCGGCAGAAAGTACGGCTGCCGAAGTTCCGGTAGACACATCTGCTGCAGACGCAGAAAGTTTCCAATAAGGCGGTCTCTGTAGATGGCGAAAATTCAGACGCTTTCAGGTGAATGGTTCGAACCGGATTTGCCGGGACGCCTCCTTAAAATTGCGGGCGATATCCGCGAAGCGGGCGGTCGCGCTTTTTTGGTGGGCGGTTGGGTACGCGATGCGCTTTTAGGCAAGTCTTGCCGCGACTACGATGTTGAAGTCTACGACATGGCCCAGGACGCCCTTGTGCCCATCCTTTCGAAGTATGGCCGCACCAACTTGGTGGGCAAGGCATTCGGTGTCATTCATCTGGCAATGAAGGGCCTGTCGCTCGATTTCTCGTTCCCCCGTACCGAAAGTAAAGTGGGTTATGGTCACCGTGGATTCGTGGTGCATACTGATGAAAAGTTGAGCTTCAAGGAAGCCGCCCTTCGCCGTGACTTTACCATCAATGCCATGGGTATGGAACTGCCGGAACTTACGCTTTGCGATCCGTACGGCGGTATCGACGACTTGAAAACCCATACTTTGCGCCATGTGGGCCCGGCCTTTGCTGAAGATTCCCTGCGTATCTTGCGTGGAGTGCAGTTTGCTAGTCGATTCGGTTGCACGCTCGCGCCTTCTACGGTGGAACTTTGCCGAACCCTTTCGCTGGACGATCTTTCCATAGAACGCCTGTTTGAAGAATTCAAGAAATGGCTCCTGAAACCGGGGGTGCCTTCTCTTGGTCTTAAGGCGTTTTTGGATATCAAGCTGGATGAATATTTTCCTGAGATTCATCCGTTCAAGAATTCCTGGGAAACGCTCGGAACGATTCTCGACAATATGGGGCCCTTGCGCGACACGCTATCGGAGGCGCAGGCGATGGAATTCGCTTTCACAGCCCTCCTTTGCGGGTGTGCAGAAACTTCGCTCAAGTTCCTGGAACGGATTACTAACGAAACCCATTTGCTCAAGGTGGTGCCCCTCGTTCTGAATGCTTACAGTACGCTGGATACGGCCATCGTAAACGACGCCCCTGCGCTGCGTCGCCTAGCGGTAAAGCTTGGCGGGTTAAAGCTCCTTTGCCTGCTTGTGAAGTGTACTCCGCAGGAATTTTATGCTGATGCTACTGGCGATGGCGAATGCTTTGCTGACAGGCTTTGGAATGCGGCTAGCGATTTGGACCTGATTGAAGAAGCTCCGCAACCTTACCTGATGGGCAAGATGCTTATGGATATGGGCGTGAAGCCGGGCAAGCAGATGGGCGAAATCATCAAGAAAAGTTTCGAACTGCAACTCGACGGCGAAATCAAGAATGCCGAAGAGGCTATCGCCTGGGCGCGCTCCGCTATTTCCAGCGGAACATGCCCGTAATGCCCGCCGGCACGGCGAACACAATCATCGGAACCTGGATGATTTCGGTAGGCAAGAATGCAAGCATTTTGCGCTTGGCATGCAACTTCCAAGAAGCAATCATCAGGAATACAAAGTCCACCAGAATCTTGGGCAGAATGCTGAACACGCACCACTGCCACGGGCAATCCAAAAAGAGCACGCACCAGGGGCTGATAAACATCCAGATGTAGTAGGTGTAAATCAGCGTGAGCATCAGGATGTACGCCTTGCTCTCGTAGTTGGTTCCGTTGCTGCTCCAGCGGGCGCGCTGGTTAAAGAGCTGTTTCCAAGTATGTACCGGTGCGGTCTCGATGACGGCGTCCTTGTCCAGGTTGTAGCAGACCTTGGTGCCGGGAATCTTCATCATCTTATGGATGAGCATGTCGTCGTCGCCGCTGGAAAGATTCACTAGGTCGCCAAAACCGCCTACGGCAAAGAACAGGTCTTTTTTATAGGCGAGGCATGCGGCCGATGCCACAATTGGGTGACCCCAGCTGAATCCGGCTGCTTCCATGGCTGTATAGCCCAGGGTTTCCAGTTTCTGGTAAAGGTGGGGGAGCGTACGGCTGCCGTCATTCTGCTTGGGTCCCTGTACAATGCAAATGCCGTCGGTGAATCGGCCGGCCATGGCGGTAATCCAGCTCTTGCGGGGAATGCAGTCGGCGTCCATGGTCAAAAGCACATCGTATTTTGCGATTTTGAAGGCGCTTTCCAGGGCGCGTTTCTTGGGGCTTGCAATTTGGGGCAAATCCGGCGAAAGGGAGAGTACCTTGAATTTCGGATGGGTGGCGGCGAATTTTTCCAGGATTTCGCGGGTGGAATCGGTGGAACGGTCGTCTACGCAAATCACTTCCCATTCGCCCACGTAATCCTGTTCGGCAAGGGCTTCCAGGGTGCGCTGCGCGAATTCTTCTTCGTTTCGCATGGGAACCACTACCGTAACGCTGGGCGTGGCCTTGGGGCCCCTGTATCGGTGAGTGCGAATAACCCCTATTATGAAGAATAGGAACAGCAGCACGTATAGTGCGGTAAGGCTTGCGATGAGAATGCCACCCATGTCTGGAAATTTAGAAAAAACTATCTTTGGTGCCATGATTCATCCTTCCGCATTTGTTCACCCGCAAGCTAAAGTTCACGAAACGGCCATTATTGGCCCCTGGTGCTTGGTCGATGCCGGTGCCGAAATTGCCGAGGGTGTCGTTTTGGAGTCCAGGGTTCACGTATATGGTGGTGTAACTATCGGTAAAAATACCCATGTTTATGATGGAGCCATTCTTGGGGGCCCTCCGCAAGATTTGAAGTATGCTGGCGAACCTACCCGTCTTGAAATCGGTGAAAATTGCACGATTCGGGAATATTGTACTCTGAATCGGGGGACTGTTCAAGGGGGCGGTTGCACCCGTATTGCAGACAAAGTGTTGGTGATGGCCTATTCCCATATCGCCCATGACTGCGATATTCGAACAGGGGTCGTTATCGCGAACAGCTGCCAGCTGGGCGGCCATGTGCGCATTGGTGAATATGCGACTATTGGCGGCGTGACAGCCATTCAGCAGCGCAATCAGGTGGGCGCCTACGCTTTTGTGGGTGGCACCCACAAAGTGGACCGTGATGTTCCCCCATGCACCAAGGCATCGGGTAACCCAATCCGCTATGGAGCTTTGAATTTGCACGCCCTGCGCCTGCATCCTGAAAGTTTCCCTGAAGAACGGATCCAGGCCCTTTCCCGTGCCTACCGCGAACTTTACCGTAGCGGCCGCCCCGTGGCTGAAGTCATCGAGGAACTTAAAAAAGGCCCGGAACCTTTGTTCCAAGCCTTTTTCGACGAGCATTGGGGTGGCACGTTAGTGCGCCCGTGAAATTACATGCTGCTTTGCAGCGCCTTCAAGATTTCGGGGTACCATTCATTCGTGCGGCTGTAGTAGATGTCGAATCCGACTCCCGTAAGTCCCCAGATGTGCCAAGAATAGCCTAGCTGGTTTGCTGTTTGGACAATTGCCTTGATATACATGGCTCTGTTGGCGTCGTCTTGACCTTCGGCTTCGCATAAGGAAGAGGCTCCAAATTCGCCGATGTTCAGCGGAATATGGGTGCCGTCTTTACCGGGGAAAATCCTCTTGGCCATATTAACGTAGCTCTTGAGATCGCTCGCAATTTTCAGGATTGCGTCCTGATCGTTCGACTTCCACAGTTCGCCCTTGGAACAGTCGGAGCTGTGTCCTTTGTGGCTGTAGCCGTACGGTTCGTAGTAATGGCCGTCAATAATGATGTTGCTGTCCTTGATGTCGGCAAAAGCATCCATCATTTCGAACTTGCCCCAGTTGCCCGGGTCAATCATGATTGTGCGACCTGGGTTTGTCTTACGAATAATCTTGATGGCGCTGTCTGTCATCTGGGCGAGGACGGCGTCAGATTTGCCCCTGGATTCGTTCAGGATTTCGAATATGAGCGAATCGTTGTCAAAATCCTTGAATTCTTCGGCGATATTTTCCCAAATGCCGTAGAAGGCGGCCATGTACTTTTCCGGGTTGTCATAGAGCTCGTTAAAGTGATGCTGGTTGATAACCACCGGCATGCCAAGGCCGTTTGCAATCTTGATATGGCGTTTTACGCCTTCGACTCGTTCGGCCTGCAAGGTGTAGGGGGGCTCGTGGAGGGCGGTCTGGTTCCAGCGAACGGGCATACGGATTGACTGGAAACCGGCATCTTTGACGATTTGGAACCATTCGTCCTGAATGGGGTTGCTCCAGTACTCGTCGAGATAGTCATAAACCATGTCCGGGTTGAAATTCGGCGACGTGATGTTGTATCCCGATTCCCAGGAGTTTCCGAAGTTGATGCCGTGGCCAAGCATCTTGTTTACGGCGATAGCGCGGCTGTAGTTGGGCAGGTCTTCGCTAGCGGAAGATCCAACGACGGTCCCTGCCGACGAAAGAGTCGTGCTTTCGGAAGAATCCGGTTCGGGGGCCGTACTGGAAGATTCTTCATTACATCCCTGTGCGAGCAGGGACACGGAAATAGCCAAAAGTGTGTAAAGTAATGTTTTCATAGAAACAACCCTAATCTATGATGTTTAACAATGGTAAAAGTAATTTTATTTTTCTGCTCCCATTCCTTATTTTTTCCCGTTTTTGTTTACTTTGGAAACCATTATTGCTGTGTACGCCTAATTCGCTATTGGTCTAAAAGAACTATTTTTTGTATCACGGCTGCGAAAATAATTTTTTAGGGTACGGAATACCCAAAAAAGACTATATTTTTGGCCCTGTCTGTATTTGGAGACTCGTTAAGGTATGAAACATATGAGAATCTCGTCTTTATTGAAGTGCGCTGTTGGCGTCCTTCTTGCCGTTTCTTTGGCGGATGCGGCTTCGTTTAGTAGCTACCGCGACCGCGATGCCGGCCGCTTTGTACTTAAAGAAGGTAAGCCTTTCCGTCCTGACAAGGACATTGTCACTGTTGTGATGCGTGAAGCTATTCCCCGTGGTGGTGGATATACTTACCAGTATCCGCGAGAAAACCCCGAACCGGTACTCACGGATAAGTACGCCATGGAAGGAGCTCTTTCTATGGAAATCGAACTTATTGCAAGTGACTATTCTGGTGTCGCTATTTGTATTGCCGGTTCTGTGGACCTGACTCCTTATATGGAAGACGGTGTCCTTGAATTCTGGATCAAGGGTGCACAGGGTGGTGAAAATGCATTGTTCGTGCTCGTGGACGATGGCGTGAAAAGCGGTGGTGAATCCTTGCAGGTGAAACTCCGCTCCAAGAGCCTCGGCGAAATCACTTCCGAATGGACTCATTTCAGTATCCCCCTCAAGCTGTTCGGTACGACGGGTGTCTACTGGGATGCCAAGAATACTCGCGAAGTGATGCTTCCCTTCAACTGGGCTAACTTCAAGGGTTTCCGTCTCGAAGTCCGTAAAGACGAAAACGAGTCCTTCAAGGTCTGGATGGACGATATCGTCATCAAGAAACATGGCAAGGCTTACGAAGGCCCGGCCTATTACCCGTTCCGCAACGAGATTTAAGAGGTTTGTATGCGTAATCTATCTATAGCCGTGCTGCTTTGCTCGTCGTTTTTGATGGCTCAAGATTTCGATGCCGATGAACAGTATTCCGGTGACGAATCTTCTGCGGTTGAAGAATCTGTTTCCGAACCTGAACCGGCGGTCGAGGATGAATCTTCCGAGGAATCCTCTGTAGAAGAAACCGTCTCTGAAGAATCTTCTTCCGAAGAGGAATCTTCTTCTGAAGAATCCGTTGCCGAATCCAATGATTCCGCCCCTGTCGAAGAAACCTCCGTTGCTGAATCCGAAGCCCCTGCTCCGGCCGAAGAACCTAAGTTGGCTGGTGCTGCCACCGAGGCTGCCCCTGCGAAGGAACCTTCGATTGCTCCTATCTACATTCCTAAGGAAATGACCTCGGAACAGCGTGTTGCTGCTATCGAAGCTGACATCGACACTCTTTCTAATAATATGGAATCCACGCTGCTTGGAAAGGACGATGCTCCTCTCGCCGTTTCCGGTTACATGGCTTTCCGCGTCAAGAATTTCGACTATACCGAAATCGCTCCGGTGTACGGCGATGACAAGGCCCGTACGCTTGTGGACGCAACCCTCAAGATGAACATGGTCCTTATGCCCAACTCCTACATGACGTTGTGGAGCAACATGACCTTCCCGTTCGATCTCACGGGTCTCTATACAAACTATTTGGCTAAGAGCCCGAACACGAACCCGAGCTACAACTGGGAACGCGTTCCGTTCGACCACAACTCCGACTACACGCCGGCATCCGTCGAAGAAGAAATGAACTTCGGTGTCGATATCCGTTCTTCCGTGTTCGGTGCCTACGTGACTGCAGGCGGTGTGATTTGGGCATGTGCCTCTCCTCTTACCATGTGGGAACGTGAAACGATGCCTCGCTTTGCCTGGCAGTACGAAACCTTCGAAGAAGAAAAGACCGTTTCTACTTATTATAAGGAAAAGTCCTTCAAGCCTGTTAAGGAAGGTGGTCGTGCTTTCTGGACGAACCGCTCTTTCGGTGGCGTGTTCATGAACGTGTACAATATGCCGTTTGGCCTTATTGCCCAGGCAATGATTTCTCAGCCTAAGGACATGGATGCCGGCACCCGCGACGGTCTGCGCCTTTACGGTGGTCAGCCCAGCGAACTTGAAATGGACGGTAACTACGATTTCCGTGGCGATGTCTACCACGCAAGATTGGCGAAGACCAAGATTCTTGACGGTATGACGCTCGGTGCGAACTACATGGGCGTGTTTTACGACGACGGTCTTATCGACGAAGACGAATTTGCCGGTTCCTGGACCAAGCTCAAGTTCGAAGGCGAACCGCATTTCGAAAACAACCAGATTGCAACCATGGATATCAAGGGTAACCTCACCCCGAAATTCTACTTGATGGCCGACCTCGGTTTGAGCTGGGACGATTCGACAACCTTCCATAACGTGGGTGACGAAAACAAGCGCGTCTACAACCGCGATTCCATCTCTACGGGTTCTTCTACTCCGGCATTCGGTATTTATGTCAAGGTGCAGGACAAGCACCTCGATTGGCTCCCGACGACGATCGAAGGTGTTTATTTCTCCGAAAACTTCTTCTCTCCGTATGGCATCACCGATCCTTCCCGTTTCCGCAGCTGGCGTAAGGATGAATTCTATCTGAACGGCGGTGCTATGCGCTATGGTCCTAATATGGCGGGCTTGAACTTCAAGTTCGAACCGGAATTTAACCGTGGCCGCTTGGGTGTTCAGTATGCCCAGCATCGCCAGGTGGCAAAGGGCAAGGACGTGGTTCTGTTCAACTACCGCTTGAACGGCCGCAACATGTGGGAAAGCACCAAT
Source organism: Fibrobacter sp. (assembly GCA_045221475.1). Taxonomy (GTDB): domain Bacteria; phylum Fibrobacterota; class Fibrobacteria; order Fibrobacterales; family Fibrobacteraceae; genus Fibrobacter. The sequence goes on along the minus strand of JBGUWV010000100.1, from coordinate 35,319 downwards.
TCTTGGACCAAGTATAACGCCCTTTTCTGGGCTGACTCGGGTAATTCGACCGTTTCCGATGGCTACGTGAACCGTGCTGGCGTGCTTACTCCAGCACGTAAGATGGAACGTCAGCGCGGTGGTCTCTATGGTGGAACCTGGGAACTTTGGGAATCCTTTGTTGCTTACGAAGATGCAAAGCAGGTTAAGGCCGAAGAAGTTCCTGAACACACCAAATGGTCTTCTTATCTCTCGATTGACGGTGGTTACGACATCGGTCACTGGTTCGGTACCGACCGCAATCTGATGATGTCTGGCTATGTCGCAATTTCTGGCGTATCGAAGACTTTTGCTCCGGTTGCCTATAGCGAAGAACAGAGCGACATGTTGCTCTGGAGTTTCTACGGCCTCTTCGAACCCACCTTCGCTCTTACCCCGACGCTCCACCTGGTGGGTCAGGTCGGTTTCGAAACCTGGAAGTCTGAATATGGTTATACGGTTACAAACGACAATGTCCGCGTCGGTGGCATTGTGGCAAGCGGTGCGTACGGCAACTTGATTCCTACATCGCAGACAACCTACACCAAGGCTCCTCTCGACTACTATCAGACTGCTCTTGGTATCGGTTTCGACTGGGACTTCTCTCCGCGTGCGGGGCTTCACATGCGCTACAAGTGGGCAACCCATACGGATAACTACGTCTCCGAAAACAACTGGAGCGGTCACTTTATCACTGCAGAAACAAAGGTTTGGTTCTAAGGGGTCAATGGTATGAAAAAGATGTATAAGTTATTACTATCTCTCCTTGTTACGGCTACTGCCGCATCCGCTGTATCGGATTACGATATGAACATGCAGCTGAAGGCAAAGCAGGACTCCCTCGAAGCGAAGCGTGGCCTAGAAATTGACGGAAGCATCAAGGGCGTGCTCAATAACGTCTATATGTCCTCTGATCAGGAAAAGGCCGAGCTGAACAAGATGCCCAACGCAGAACGTTCCCAGTTCGTGACGGCAGACCTCGGCTTCCATTTCCGTCCCTATGATGCGGTTCGTTTTAATGCTATTCTCCGTTTTGAAGCGGGTATGCAGAACTACTTTGCTAGTTCGGCGAAGAGCATTTCTGTTCCTTGGCTGAATGTCGAAGGTAACGTTGGACGTGCCCTGTACTGGGTGGTCGGTGATTTCCGCGAACAGTATAGTCCCCTTACGCTGTATTCACCATCGGGTATCGACGAAATCCTTTACGAACCCATGATCTTTACGCGTGGCCGTGAAATGGCGATGAGCAACGCTATGATCGAAGGCAACCAGCGCAATCTTCAGGGTGTAAACCTCCAGTTGCGTAACGACTTTGGCGGTATGGCCGGTGAAGTTCGTCTCGAAGGTATCTTTGCCCGTCTGCGTCGCGTTCAGTTGCTGGACTTTTCCGGCGCTAACGGCAACTTGCTTCCGAATGGCGGAAACGCCATTATAAATGATGGTGCCGTCTATCCGGGTTCCTACCAGTCTGCCAATATGGACAAGTGGATGCTGAGCGGCAACTTGGAATACCTGCCGGTAAATAAAAACGTGTTCCTCGGATTTACGGGTATGTACGTTTTTGACGACAGTGCCTCTTTCACTCGTACAATGCGCCCCGAAAATGAGGAAATGATTGTCGATGGAGAGTTGAAGTCCTACATCGATGGCTCTCTTGACAAGGTGGCCAACCCGACATCCTTTGATTTGGGCAATTACAAGCAAGACTACATTAACCCGCTCGATTTGGAGCCGCAGCGTACGACCATTCTTGCCGGTCGTCTCGGTGTCGATGTCGCAGGACTTATGGCGAACAAGGATCTCACCTTGGATCTCATGGGTGAATATGCGATGTCCAGCGACAAGCTCTACGAATACGAAGTGGTGACGACTACCGCCGAAGACGGTACCGAAATTCAGAATACCGAAAGAAATGAAGTCAATAACGACGGCAAGGCAATCCTTGCGACGTTGAACGCTGGCTACAAGATGCCTGTCGGATTGAACATCCAGCTTTCTGCGAACTACATTATGAACGACAGTAACTGGTACAATAACCTGGCCCAGTCGCCGCAGTTCTTTGCCTCGCGCATTTTGAATACCGACAAGGACGGTAACACGATCCGTTACGGCGTGAATTCCCCGTTGTACTCCACTTTCGGAGCCCTCTATTATTTCGATCCGAAGTTCACTCCGGTATCGACCCAGCTCGCTACCACCGACGATCCCACCATTAAGGGCCAGACCCAGAGCTACAACATCGCTCCGATGGTGAAAAACTCTTGGCGTAACTTGGTGTACACCCGCAAGGAACTTGCCTTGATGAGCACTATGCTCGATCCGGCCGTGCAGATGAGCTTGCCGAACGGTCTTGCTACCCCGAACAGAAACGGTGTCAAGGCAGACCTCAAGGTGGGCTTCAACGACTTCGTGGAAGTGGGCGGCCTCTTCACCATGCTCAAGCAAGACAAGAGCGATAACTTCGCCTTTAAGGAAGCCGAATTCATGGAATACGGTGGTGGCCTCAAGTGGAACGTTTTCAAGATGCTCGGCTTTACCCTACCGCTCGAACTTTCGGGTAGCTACAAGCACTCCGTAAAGACTCAGGAACTGACAGACGAGGCCAAGGCCATTATGCCGGTTGCCGACAAGGGTGAACTGAGCCTTGACTTCATCAATGCAGGCCTTTATGTCCAGTATATGCCGCGTCTCGGTTTAAGTGCTGGACTTCAGATGATCGACATGAAACTCGATGCCCTTTCTTCTGCTATGGCTTCCCCGGGCTATGTGAATCCGCTCCTCAAGGGAAAGCAGATGCAATGGATGGTTGGCCTCGACTACACCGTGGGCGATGGCGTGTATCTTGCCTTGAACTACGGTTGGATCACTACGGAAAACACCTACAATACCTCGTCGGGTATCGTCGGAACCAATATGCCGAACTACGCCGAAATCGCAGTGAACGATGCCGAAGGCAATCCGATGGTGAACGAGGACGGCAGCGCGGTTGTTGTTCCCGAATACAAGCATAAATTCTCCCAGGCTGTTGTTCAAGCAGTCTTGAACGTCAATTTCTAAGGGGGGTGCAAGATGAAATGGTATAACGATATGTTTAAGATGACTTCCAGAATCTCGCTTCTCCTTTGTGGGGCTGTGGCATTTGCAAGCGCAGCGGACTCTACCTTGGTTGAAAAGCAGAAGAACCTTGTAGGAACGCTCGATTCACTCAACAGTTCTGTGATGGGACTTCGTCTGGGCGGAACGGCCAAGGCAGGCGTCCTTTCTTCCAAGCTGAGTTCCGACCAATTGCTCGATCAGCAGGATTACCGTGAAAATCAGGCCTACACCGACGTCAATCTGGTGGTACGTGCCCGTCCGAGCGAAGAAACCGAGGCTAAGGTCGAACTTCGCCTGCATAAGGACTGGCAGGAAGCTTACGAAGAACCGATCAACCCGATTATTGGTCACTGGTTCAGCTACGATGGTAAGATCCTCAACAAGCATGTAGATTTCAATTTGGGCTATATGCGTGTCGGTTACACTCCGCTCACGATTTATGTTCCCCAGACCGAAATCTTGCAGGAACCGGAAATTTTTGCCGCAAAGCGTAGCGAAGCGCTTGCCTTGCGTTCTCTGGATACTTCTTCCAACCGCTTGCTGCAGGGCCTGAACTTCAGGTACAATAGCTTCGAAATGGGTCCCCTTTCCAATCTCTACGTGCAGATGACCGGAGCTCGTATCCGTAACATCGCCAAGAAGAATGACGAAGTGTTCTTTGACTTTGACTGGAGCGACCGCTACATGGCTGGCGCAAATGCCGGTGTCGAAGCTTTCGGACTTACCTTGGGTGGTAACTACGTGTACACCTTCGACCGCGAAAAGAGCTCTCGTTCTCGCGATGACTCCCACATTCCGGCGATGTATTACGAAGATAACATGGTCTATTCTGGAATCTTGAATTTCGATTCCAAGGATATGGTCATGAATGGCGCCATTCACGCGGGTATCCAGTCTGAATTTGCGGGATCCAAGTGGACCTACACCGAAGATGCCTACACTCAGGATACGATTGAAACCCTTAGCGTAAGGGGCATGGGTTACGAAAAGTTCGACGAGAACGGCTACGTCCGCGATGATACGGGGGCTGTCGCTTACGATACGCTTTTCTACCTTATCAAGTCCCAGAAGACCGAATACAACTGGCACAAGGAAGAAATCGACGAACGCAAGGGTGTTGCTTTCAACGTATCGCCTTACGTGGCCGGTGAAATCGGAAGCATCAAGTTCGACGTCAAGGGAACCTACGTCAGTAACGATAAAGACTTCTGGTCCGAACAGGCTGCTTCCAACTACTATGTGGGGAACACCACTATCCTGAACGGAGACGCGATTATCACGGGTTCGAACGAAGCCGTCCTGGAACGATTCCGTTACGGAAGCCTCGAAAATATGTACTTCTCCATTTACAACACCAATGTACTGCAACAGCAGAACATGATGAGCAAGAATGAAGGTACGGCGATTCTTGACCAGGGCAGCGCTGAAGCGAAGAGAATGGATTCCTACTATACCTTTGGTCGCCTTAACAACAACTACAAGCTAGGTCATTTCTACAAGAACGGCTACAAGGCTGTCGCCTACAAGTACATGGAATACCTGGCTGCTGCCGAATTCGTGGATCCGTCCGTGAATATGGCGATGCCCATGGGGCTTGCTACCCCCGACCGTAAGGGTTTTGCCGTGAACGCTAATGTCGGTTGGAATGATGCCGTGACCTTGAATGTCCGTTTCTCCAAGTATGACGCAGACGCTTCCGATAACTCCTTCACGACTATTGGCGCGGGCCTTGGTTTTAACGCCGCTCCGTTGCTGGGTCTTGACCGTCGCCTGATTATCCAAGGCTCTTATGAAGGTACCGAAGAAAGCGAACAACTCAAGCGTAAGACCTCGCGCATTGTGGGCGGTCTCACGGCCGATGTCTGGGGGCCGTTCGCGGTTCTTGGCGGCGTGCAGATGCTCAAGAAGGAATTTGGCGATAACGGCCTTGCCTTGAACGAAACTGCAACGGTTATTGTGAAGGATGCTAGCGAAATGCTTGCCATGGGAGGCCTCCAGATTAAGCTTGGCGCAGGTGCTACACTTGATCTGCAGGGAGGACTCTTGACGAACAAGGTGAATTACTCGGCTAGTGTTGTAAGCGAAGAAAATCCCGAAGTTTCGACCATGGTCGATTCTGAATTGAGCTTGGACAAGTTGTTGCTCATGGGCAACATTACGGTTTTGTTCTAGGAGATGGATATGAAAACGAAATTTAAACTAGGTTTGGGTTTGGCCATGGCAATGGTGTTTGGCGCATGCTCTGCTGACAGCATCGATGCCCCCATTTCCGAAAACTGGCCCGATGACTTTTCCTTGACTGAATATTCCAAGGCGAATCCCGATTTGGCAAAGTACCAGATCATTGCGGTCATTGCTGATTCTAACGAAGTCCATATGCAGGCCATTCGTGAAAAGATGATTGACTCCTTACTGGTTGCTGCGGCCGAGAAGAAGGCTCCGGAGCCGCTGACTGCAGCGGATTCTAATAATGCTAAGCTCAAGGCTAACAAGTACACGATTTCGATGAGCGACAGCTCCGAAGTCGCAGTATTTTTCGACGATGAAGTTTCCGTCAAGACGCTCTTTACGGAGTATGCGGGACTTTCCGAAGAAATGTGGCCGGGACTTTCCGCTCTTATTAACGGTATGTTCATAGTAGACCCGGTGACGGGGGACACTGCGATTGACGCTATCAATGGCCCCCGTGCTATGGAGTATCGCAGCGCCTTTAAGAACTTCCATCGTTTTGGCTTTACGGCAACCCAGGACCTCGCTTTCATCAAGACCATCGAGATTGATTCGAGCCTTATCGAAAAACAGTTCCTGTATGCCGGTCGCTACGAAGGCCGCCCCTATCGTATGTGCCGCAATACTGACTTTAAGGATCCTGCCGTTAAAACAAAAAAACTTGATGTAACGGTCGTTCCCGATCCGGCAAAGGATAAGTGGACTTACACGTTCAAGGATACGGTTCGCATTATCGAAGCCGAAGAATCTACCTGGAAGTTCTTGCTTTCGAATGGTGATACATGCGTATCCAATATGGCTTGTGGCAAAAAGATGGAAGAAGATCCTACATTGAGCATTACGGATACCATCAAGCCGCCTCCGACCGAAAAGCATGATTCCGTCAAGGTGGATTCCACCCTTGTTCCTGGAAAGAAAACAATAATTGCTCCCCTCAGTCCGAACGCCGTGGCTCCTGCCGCAAACAAAGATCGCGTGTGGGATTTCTCTGCCGACCTGTATTGCAGGGACGAAGCTGATTGGGAAATTTACCTGATTGAAAATCCGTAGTGAGGTAACCGTTATGAAAAAGATTTTTTTGCTTGCTATTGCAGCCCTCGTCGCGACAGCGGTTGCCGCTCCTTTCAGGGTTGTAGGCTATTATCCTTACTGGGCACAGTATAGCCAGTTCTATCCGAAAGATGTCCGCTACCAGTTTGTAACGCACATCCACTACGCTTCTTTGGCCCCGGCTGAAGACGGTTCCCTTGCTTTTGCTGACGAAAACGATGCTCCGCAGTTCGAAGAACTGGCGAAGAATGCTGCTGCGAACAATGTTTCGCTCATCGTATCCTTGGGCGGCTTTGAAGTCGAAGAAAACCTGAAGGCAATTGCCGCAGACGATTCCAAGCTCGAAGCCTTTTGCGGAGCTGCTGCCGAATGGGTTGAAAAGTACAATCTTGCCGGTGTCGAACTCGACTGGCAAAATGCTACCGCCGAAGATGCCGAATCGATCGGCAAAACCGTGAGCGCCCTTAAGTCCAAGCTTTCTTCCAAGGAAGTTTCTGTGCTGGCTTATGGCAATTCTATGGATGCCTATTCCGAAGCCTTGAACCAGGCTGACTACGTGGTGGTCATGGTTGGCGACCAGATGAATGAATCCGAATCTTCGGTGAAGCCGAACCTGTCTAAGCAAGATATCGAAGGCGCTGTTGCCGGCCTTACCGGCAAGGGCGTTTCCAAGGATAAGATTATTCCGGTCGTTCCCCTTTACGGCAAGTCTTTTGCAGGCGCTTCGGGCTTGGGTTCTTCCCATCAGGGAACTGGCAGTGGCAACGAAGGCTACTTGCCTTACAAGGAACTCATGAAAAAGTTTGAAGCTCCGGACTACAAGGTTTCCTTTGACGAATCTTCTGCTTCCGAAGTGGCGGTAAGCGATGTCGAAACGATCGTGTTCACCGGGATTCCCTCGATGAAAGCGATTTGTGGCATGGTAAAGGACGATGGTATGGCGGGAGTCGCTGTTTACGATTTGAGCCAGGACCATAACGAAAATATCGTTTCGCTTATGGTGACTATCGGTTTGCAGCTTCGTCCGGAAGTGGATTATTCCGTAAAAAAGAAAAAATAGTGTAAAATATCACAAACATTTGTGAATTTACATTTAATCCCCTTCTTTTTTAAAAAAAAGAATATATATTTGAGCACAAACAACCCCAAAACCACTTATCGAAAGGTAAGTAAAGAGAGAGAATCCTATGAAAAAGAAAATCTTTGCAGCTGCAATTGCGTCTGTTGCATCCATCGCGATGGCTCAGACTGTTAATACGTCGCTTTGGTTCGACGGTTCTGACCAGCAGGTCGCTACTGGTGGTGACTGCGTTTACGATTACACCGAATGCCCCAACACCACGATGGGCTACTGGTACGACTACGATGACCGTAAGAACGACCATGGTGGTTCCTATGCCATGTATCCGTACGATACCACGGGCTATTATGGCTCTATGATTGCTCCGGAAATCGAAAACCTCGGTTACGTTGTGATTCAGTATCACCTGGAAGATCCGACCACGACCGGTCAGACTGCTGAATATCCGTACAACTTCGTTGGTTTCGGCTTCAACCTGGTGAACGGCACTAAGGATCCCTTGGACATCACTGCTGCTGGTGGTCTTTGCGCAACCTATACCTCTGACATGAACGTCACCCTCGAAATTGCAGAAGCAAAGTCCGGTGATGCTTCCTGCTCTGCTACACTCAAGGCTTCTCCGACTCCGAAGACCGAAAGCATCGAAATCGCTGGCTTTAAGCAGCCGAGCTGGGTTAAGGCCGACAACAAGCTTGCTTCCTGTGCTGAAGCTTTCGCAGCTGCCCAGTCCGTGAAGTTCAAGCTCGATGGTGGTGCTTCCGCTTCTGACGGTAAGCTCCGTATTTTCGAAGTTGGTCCTGCTGGTACTTGTAAGGGTGGCAAGTCCGTTGCTGGTACCGAACCGTCTTCCTTCTCTTGCAAGGCTGACGGCGATGGTCATGCTAGCTGCGATGGTCCTATTGATGCAATCAAGACCGCTGTCGCTGCCGGTAGCGTCAAGGCAACGCTCTCTGGCCGTACCCTTTCGTTCAATGGCGTCAAGGACGGCATGTTCGAAATCGTGAGCCTCCAGGGCCAGGTTGTGAAGAGCGGCAAGGTCGCTTCCTCCATCAGCCTCTCCAGCCTCGATGCAGGTGTCTACATGGTTCGCGTGTCCGGCAAGTCCGTCCACATGAGCCAGAAGATTCTCGTGAAGTAATCTTCCTCACAGATTTCTCAAAAAAAGGGGTTCCGATTAGACGGAATCCCTTTTTTTATATATATTAGAAAAAAAAATTTCAACCCCAATAAAGAGGCTTTATGCGATTCCAACATTTTCTGTTAGCCATGCCGTTGGCTTTTGGCTTGTTTGCTTGCGGAAGTGACGATTCTTCCAGTGCTGCACCTTCAGACGAACCTGTAGACCTGTCCTCTCAGTCCGTTGTTCCGCCCAATCCCGATAATCCGGGGTTATCTTCTGCGTCAGAAGGTGGCAATCAGAATCCCAATCCGGATAACAATTCTTCTGCTTCGGGAGGTAATACCAATCCTTCGACTGTCACCCTGGCTCCTACGGCCAATATGGCTAATGCAACAGCCTTGTATGCAACGTGGAAATCCCGCTGGATTATCACCTTGGAAGAAGAAAAGGCTGGTGGTTCTACTCTGAACTACAGCATGTACGAAGATGACCTTGCCAAAAGCTCCCTTGCGACAAAGATGGGAACCTTGGCGACCTCGAATCCGGCACGTGTGATTTGGGATGGCGGAAACAAGAATCAGTGTGCGCTTGAAGGGTTGAAAACCTGGAAGGGCAATTCCATTACGGCTGCGCTTACGAACAAGATTGGCTGTACCGTGTCCGAAGGCATTGGCTACGGTATGCTTATTGCCTATTTCCATGGCGACCAGGAACTGTATAATCAGCTCTGGGCCTACAACATTATTGCCCGTGGCTACAATGTCAATGGGCTGATGCCTTGGGAACTCTTGTCGTTCAACTCTACCGTTTCGACCGCTGCGGCACTCGATGCCGACCTTGACGTTGCAGCTTCTCTGATTCTTGCCTACAAAAAGTGGGGCGACGCTCATTATCTTGAAGATGCCAAAGCTCTGTTGACGTCTATCAAGAACAAGGGCATTAACCTTACCAACAATTTGATCCGTCCGGGTGACACCTGGACGAACAAGGATGTTTACAACTTGAGCTACTTCTCTCCGGCTGCGCTTCGTATGTTTGCGGAAGTGCAACCTGAAGGTGGCTGGGCTGACATCCTCAATGCAAATTACCTCTATATGAAAAACATCCAGGCTGCCGGTGCTGTTCCCCTGTTCCCGGACTGGTCGAATGCGGCTGGTGAACCGGTTGATCCCAGGAATGGTTCTGCTGCAAATACCTACATGCTGTTCGACAAGGAATCGGTCCGTGTGCCGTGGCGTATTGCGTGGGACTTCTACTGGAACCAGAGCCCCGAGTCTAGCGAGATTCTGACCAAGATGGCCGACTTCATTTCGACTGCTACATCGAACACTCCGGCTTCGTTGCCGAAAACGTCTTACAACTATAGCACAGGGGCCCTTTCGGAAAGTCAGACGGCTGGTGAACATTACATTGGGGCGTATTGCTTGATGGGCCTTGGTGTAAATCCGACATGGTACAACGCCTGCTTTGACTATTTCACGGCTTCTGTCAATGCGTACCAGGCAGTGGGTTATACGGGAACCTACTTCAAGGAAATCCTGACCCTCATGTTCAGTACCTTGATGAATGGTGGTTTTGTTAAAATTTAATAGCTTTTTTCGGGGCGTATTGCCCCACCAAAGTGTGAAATTCTTCACAGGCCTTTAAAAAAAGGCCTTTTTGTCTACCTATGTAAACAAAGAATTTCCGAAAAATAGGTTTGAATTGGGGTTACGAATATTATCTTTGTATTTGGGTGTGGATTGCAAAAAACGAGAGAATATTATGAAGAAATTTCTATCAATAGCAATGCTTGCTTGTGCAGTGTCGTTTGCAGAAGCGGCAGTAGACGCAAAACCTCTGCGACTGGGACCAGTTTCTGTTTATGGAGCATTGGGAACAAGTGGCAAGAAGATTGTTAGCCAGAAAACTGGCCAGCAGGTGATGCTTCGTGGTATGAGCCTTTTCTGGTCCGACGCTACGGGTACGCCGTATTACAATTCCGAAGTCATCGGTTGGGCTGCTGATAGGCTTGGTATCGATGTTTTCCGCTTTGCGATGGGCATCGATTGTTACAATAGTGACGGCGGTGGATGTACCAAAGATGATACAAAGAGTGGTGCGATTGCTTCCAATGTAGCTTACAAGTACAATCCGACGGGTAAGGAAGCTCAGCTCGACAACATGGTGAAGGCGGCCATCGAAAACGATATTTACATCATTGTGGACTGGCATAGCCATCGTGCCGAAAACGAACAGCCCATTGCAGAAGACTTCTTTGGCCGTATGGCAAAGAAGTATGCCGATGTTCCGAACATTATCTGGGAAGTGTATAACGAACCTGTGGGTACAGGGGCAAGTACAATCGCAAGCTATGCGAACGCTGTCATTGCCAAGATTCGTGACAATGGTAAAGGCTCTCCGAACCTTGCCCTGGTGGGTACTCCCAGCTGGTCGCAGATGGGAAGCGGTAGCTGCGGTACCGTGAACCAGTCTAACGTTGGCTATGTGTTCCATTTCTATGCAGCCACGCATTCCCTTAATTCGTTCAAGGGTAACATCGAAAATTGTAACGGTGCTGTCTTTATTACGGAATGGGGTACTACCGAAGCTTCCGGTGCCGGTAGCGTAAGTTCCGGAAGTACAAACGAATGGACCGCTTATATGGACGAAAAGCAGATTCCGAACTGCAACTGGTCCTTGCGTCATGAAACAGTGGGCGACAAGAACGAAGCATCGGCTATGTTTGCAGGCAATAAGGTGCTTAACTCCAAGGCCGCCTTGGATGCTGCTTCTTACTCGACCTCCGGAAGCCTCGTAAAGTCCTACTTGACTAAGCACAAGAATGACAGAAATTGGGCTGAATTGCTGGTTGCTGGTAAGAATACTGGCTCTTGCGCCTTTAAGGCTGTGACTGCGAGCGAATTGGATGGCTCGGTCACGGGCAAGGTTAGCTCTTCCTGTACCTACACCTCTAGCGATCCGACGGTTGCGACGGTTGAAGCGGGTACCATCAAGATCAATGGTGCTGGTTACGCTGTGATGACGGGTAATGACAATTCCCAGTCGGTTGTTATGGTTACTGCCGTCCCGAGCCAGACCTTTGGCCAGACGGATGTTGTCTGCCGCCTTGGCGGTGGCGGAAGCTGTTCTAACTATTCGGGACAGGCTGCTTCAACTAAGCTGGAATACCTGATGAAGGTGTCTAGGAAGACTGTCGAAGGTGCTGAAATTACTTACGAATCCGATAATCCGGATGTTGTTTCTGTGGCGAAGGCCAAATGCTCCAGTAACGAATGTTATGGCGATAACAAGGGTCAGGAGGTATGGATTGCGACCTTCAAGTCTCTGGGTTCGGCCAAGATTCATGCAACGGCAAAGGCTATCGCTGGTTTCCGCGCTATCGATACAACGCTTACCTTCTCGCTCAAGAAAGCTGAGCAGGGGCTTGATCCGAAATACTTTGGGAATAAGACTGTCGAGAAGAATTCTACGACGCAGGTATTTTCGCTCAAGGCTCGTGGTGGGGCTATTCCCTCTTACACGATTCTCCCTGAAGGTTATGCTGAACAGCAAGGCGATAAGCTTGTTGCAGGAGACAAGGATGCAACCATCATTATCAAGGGTGAAGTTCTCGAAACGGATCAGTACGAAGGCTTTGTTGGTTACATTACTGTGACCATTGGGGCTGGCAATGCGGAACTGGAAGCCCAGGCGAAGAAGGCTTTTGGTCTCGATGGTACTGACTATATCGTTCCGCAGACCCGCAAGAACCTTGCTACGAACGCCTATATGCGTGGTAACCAGCTTGTGGTGGATGTAAAACGTTCCGGGTTCGTGAACATTCAGGTGCTTGATGTGGCCGGTCGCAATATTGCACGTAACGCATCTCGCTTTATGTCTGCCGGTACGAATACGGTTGACTTCTCTGACATGGCAAAAGGCCTTTACATTGTAACGGTTAAGAGTTCTTCGGCTATGAAGACCATTCGTTGGGGGAATAAGTAATGAAACGCTTGATTTTTGCAGGCCTTTTGGCCGCCTCGACAGTTTCTATGGCTGCGGTAAAGTTCCCTTATCCGCAGGCACAAACTTATCCGTATGCTAAGAACATTGTAGAATACGTGAATTGTGCTGGGCAGAATGCTTCTACGGAATTGATGAAACATTTTGAAACGTACATGAAAGATTTCTACGAAGAAAGTGGAGATCAGGCCCGTATCAAGTTCGATACCAGAAGCGTGACCGTGTCCGAAGGTATCGGCTATGGCATGATTCTTTGCGTGTACTTCAGTAACAACACCAAGAGCTACCAGAGTCAGTTTGATAAGCTCTGGAAATACTACCAGTCCCATTCGCGTAATGGCATCATGGACTGGAAAATCAGTGGCTTTGGTGGCGCTGAGGGTACTGGTGGTGCAACCGATGCCGAAGAAGATGTAGCCTTTGCCTTGGCTATGGCTTACCATCAGTTTGGTGACACTAAGTACAAGACTGCTGCCGCGACTCTGATTGCGAATATGCGTGAGCAGGAATTCGCGAGCGACGGTCGCCATAAGGTGGGTAACCAGTGGGATCCGTATCTGAACCCGAGTTACGTGAGCCCTGCTGCCTATGAAATCTTCAAGGAGCTTGACGATGCTAGCTTCTGGAGCAAGGCTATTTCGACCAACTACGGCATCCTTGTGAAGAACCGCAATTCTTCGACGGGTATTCCTTCGGGATGGGCAGACATGAACTCCTATAGCCCGATTACGGGAAATAACGGCTACAATTTTGCTGGTTACGACTATGATGCCGTGCGTGCACCGTGGCGCTGGGCCTGGAGTTATGCCTGGTATGGACACTCCCAGGCGAAGGACCTGTCCGAAAAGCTTGCAAGCTGGGTGAACACCAAGCCCTTTGGCCAGCTCTACATCAACATGAAGACGGATGGAACTGCGAATATGCAGGGAGAACCCTGTAAATCTAACGGTTGTAAGGCCAATGGTTCTTCCATCGGTTCTCTGAGTTCCGTGCTGATTATTGATGAAAAGTACAGTGACAAGCTTCGTACGAACTACAGTGCGTTGATGTCGCAGCAGCCGGGATATTTCCATTCCAGCCTGCGTCTGTTGACCGGTCTTTTGATGTCGGGAAACATGGTGAATTTTGCTGACCCCAAGCTACAGCCTTCTACTCCGCAGGAAATTGTGATTCCGGATTCGTGCAATGCGGTTATTGAATACCACAAGAATTCGGGCGCCTTTGGCTGGAATTCTATTACTGCTGAACTTGAAAATGAAACCAACACGAGCGTTCATATCGGCAAGGTGATTCCGCAAGGTGATCATCGCGAAGTGGAACGTCACGTTACCGGTTTGACTTCTGGTGCTAGCTACAAGCTTTCGTTCAAGGCGATCCAGACGCATCCGACGGCTACAACGGCGAATACGCTCCTTTGGCTCACGTACGGACTTTATGCCGATGCTCTTGATGATACCAAGAAGTATTGCGGCGCCGCGAAAAAGCTGAGCTATACCGATGAACTTACCATCGAATGCGAATTTACTGCGACTAGTGCCGAAATGATTTACTACCTGTCCTTGAATTTGATGGACAATCCGCAGGTTGATATTTCTGACTTGTCACTGGTTGGCCCCGACGGTAAGGACCTGATTAAAGAACAGGCTTTGGGACTGGTGAGCACTTCTGTTCCTGCGGGCAAGTTGAGCGTGAACGTCGATGGGCGTTTCTTGCAGATTCAGCTTCCTAATGCGGATCTTGCTCGTGTGACCGTGATGGACTTGCAGGGTAGAGTTGTCTCTAGCTTCAGCATGACGAGCTCTGAACAGGTTCCGCTGAATCTGCGCCAGGGCAATTATATGCTCCGCGTCAAGCAGGGCACAAGCAACTGGGTCCGCACCATTCGCATCGCTGAATAAAACCTAAATCTCTCGTTTAAAGAAGCCCCCGACCTTTGGTCGGGGGCTTTCTCAATGCGAATGCTGAATGATTTATTCGGTTGTCGTACTTACTTTTTGTTCAACATGTTGCCCGAAACGGGCACGTATTTACGTGTTCCGTCTGCTTTTACGATAATGGCGATTCCTTCGAGGTATTGTATCCAGCGGCAGTCGGTGCAGTTTTCGGTCGTTATAGCATGTTTACGCAACACTTTGGTTTCTTTGTTGGTACAGTAAGCGATGAAAGGCCCGAGAAACATGTCGTGGCTGATAAAGATGTTGACGCGGTTCTCGGTGGACATCCTCGGGAGAATGGCCTGAGTAATAATTTGAACACCGGTCTTTTCCAAATCGTTGAACGCTTCGGTGTATTTTCCGTCGAAAGCCCATTCCGAATACATGTAGGCTTCGTCTATGTATCCGGCTTCCGTCATTAGAGCCTTGAACTTTTCTTCGTCTGCAACAAAGGTACTTGCGACAAGTTCCGGGAGAACGATCGGTTCGGGGAATTCCTGACCGCGGCCTTCCGAAATGTATTGGGCGGTTGCGCGGGTGCGGACAAAGTTGGTGGAACCGTAGGAGAAGGGTTCTTCGGATACGAGGTAGGTGCCGAGGGTTCTCGACTGTTCAATTCCTTTTTCTGTCAGCTGCGATTCGACTCCGGTGCTTTTTTCGCGCTGTGCGTGGCGGATGACGAAGGCTACCTTGTCGGTAGGGTCGAGATTCTTGTATACAGTTGGTAGATCCTGGAATTCGTTCGTGGCGGAGTTTGCTGTATAAATGCGTTCTTCGGCAATTTCTTCTTCGGTAGGTTCGCGAAGGAACTTGGAGGTGCTACTTGCCGGGAGTTCGGTTACGGAAGAACTGGATTCTCCAATATTAGGATCGACTTGTTCCGAGGAACTGGACTGCTCGATTTGTGAAGTCTCCGAAGACGTCTCAGTGGTAGTTGCGCTAGAAAGCGTTGGATTGTAGGGGGTATTCGTTGAATCGGATGCCGTTGCCGACGAACTGGGTATAGGTTCTACGTTTTCTTGATTAGGGGAAGAACTACTGTCGTCGCCACAGGCAAAGAACACCGTGATTGATGCTGCGGTGATATAGGATAGTATTCGGTTCTTGGAAAATTTCATATTGAGTGTGTTCCTTTTGCTCACCTTTTTTACCCTAAGCGTTCGGGGGTGCCTAGGATGCAAAAAATACATTACTTCTTAATATAATAAAATAAAGTCGAATATTTGAAAGGTTTGTTTTATTTAGCATATTGGCGTAGATTAGCATTGGGGGGCAGCCATTTAGTATATTTTGGCGTATGGAAAACGATTCTTTGAATGTGGAAAATATAGCGGCAGATTCGGTACAGCCTGCTGGCGATAGCGTTGTCGCGGCACCTGAAATCCAGTTGCCGACTCCCGAACAGTTGGGTATTTCGATTACGTCGGGTCCCCAGGACGGCTTGCATGCGGTAACGGTGGGTGACACCATTGATTTCCCGGTGACGGTCTCCTGGGCTGTGCAGGGGAGCGCGCTTTTGGTGGTACCTGCAAGTTCCGCCAATGCAAAGGGGCTTACGCAGGTGGCGATGTCCCAGGAGTCGGCGCGGTCTGTTAAGGACGGCGCCGAGGTGGCTTCCATTACGTTTACCTACAAGATTGTGGCGCAGGATACGGGTAATTTGAATGTTCCTGCCTTGCGGTTCGAGATTCCGACGCCGGTGGGGCGACCGCTAGACCTGCGTAGCGAAAGCGTGCCTGTGCGCGTGAATGAGCCTTTTAACCCCCTTCCTTTAGGTGTTGGGCTAGTGGTGGCCCTTTGCGTGCTTTTGGCTGGTTTCTGGCGCGTTCGCCGCCGTGCTGCTGCACGGCAAGCCGTGGCTGTAAAAAACGCTGCAGAAAGCGCCTTACGCGAAAAAATGGTGGTTCTAAAGCAGCGTGTGAATTCCGCCGATAGCCGCGAATGGCTCTTGGAGCTGGAAAGTGTATGCAAGGAACATGTGGCGGATTGTTTGGGTATCACCCAGTCTGCGGTGAATTTGGATAATCTAGTGAAAGAGGGTAAGCTCGAAGGGTGGGAAACTCTTGTCGAGGAGTTTGCTCATGCCCGTTATGGCGGCGGCAAGCGGGACGGTTTTGAAAACAAGGAAACATGGAAGGCCGCCATGCGCCTGATGAACCTTGATGAGAAATAGCTGGCCGCGTTGAAATTTTTGCAACAGAAATAGTAAGCATTTTGAAATTTGTAAACATTTCCTATCTTTAAAAGGGTAAATTATAGATATGCCCGAAGTATTAGACTATTTGGAATACCGCGAGTTCCTGAAGGATTGGTTTGTCGAAACCAAGAAAGGCAGCCCCTTCACCTCGTACCGCTATCTTGGCCAGAAGACCGGTGTGGACCCGGCCTGGCTTGTTCGTGTATTCCAGAAAGAAGGCCATTTGAACGAGGGGACCTTGCCGGCGTTTATTCGCTTGTGTGGACTCGACGATCGCCGTGCCGAATACTTCAAGACTCTATATCGTTTTAACAAGACCAAGGCGAAGCAGACCCTTTCGGAATTGTATTATCGCCTCATGGAACTCCGTTCCATGGAAACCCGCGTGCTTTCTGCACCGGAACTTTCTTATTTCGGCAGCTGGGCCTGTGCCGCACTCCGAGCCTTGATTGGTATCACCAAGGACACCAGCGATATCGGCAAGCTGGGCAAGAGACTGAACCCTGCTATTTCTCAGGACGAAGCACGCTCTGCACTAGGCATTTTAAAACAGCTTGGCCTTGTGGTGCCCGATGGTAACAATGGCTGGAATATTACCGATCAGATTATCAGCACTGGCGGCGAAGTCAAGAGCCAGGCGGTGCGCGATTTCCACAGGCATACGCTTGAACTCGCGCAAGAATCGATCGATCGTCACAAACCCGAAGAACGAGATATTTCTTCTGTGGTGTTTACTGCCGACGAAGACGACCTGCCTGAAATCCGTCACCGTATCGAAGAATTTCGTCGTGGCCTGTTGCAGTTTGCCCGCAAGAGCGAACGTGCCGACCGCGTGTATGCTTTAAATATTGCGATGTTCCCTTTGTCTGATAAAGTGGACGATCCCGACACGGGAGCCGCTCCGCAAAACAAGGGGGTATAATGATGACCCGCAATAAATTTTTGTATTTTTGGGATGTGCTAAGTAGGAATCCCGCAAATGCGGCTAAGTGTGCCGCATATTCGATCCTTGCCCTTTCTATGGGGCTTGGCCTTTCGGCATGTGGCGAGACTAAAACGGCGGGTGGCGGCCCCAGCGGTACCGAAGCGGGGAACGCCATTACGGCACAGATTTTAACAGCTGACAAATCTCCGGCTGCGCTCGCCAGGGTTCGCCTTATGGATAGCGAAGGCCTGGATAGCGAAAAGGCTTATTCTGCCGAAACCGACAAGGACGGTAAAGTGGTAATCGAAGGCGTTGCCGACGGTGACTACACCCTTGAAGCTAAACTCGGTGGCGAAGCTTTGCAGATTCCGGTTCAGGTGAACGGTGCAAGCGTTGACCTCGGTAAGGACAGACTCAAGAAAACTGCATCTGTTTCGGGTAGCGTGGGTGACAAGTCCCTGAAGGGCGTTGTCAAGGTCCGTGGTCTGGAACATTCTGCCAAGGTGAAAGACGGTAACTTCACGCTGGATTCCCTGCCCGAAGGCGTGCTCAGTTTGGTGTTTATTCCCGATGTCGAAGATGTGGATACCAGCAGCACCTACTTGAAGGTCGTGGCTGGCGAGAAGACCAAGTCGAGTACCTTTGCCGAAGAAAGTCGCGCTTTGCTGTTGGACGACTTCCAGGATTCCAACTACCAGAACCGCTTTATGCCTGCACGTACCTATGACGGTGGTTGGTGGTATTTTGACTTCTCTGCCGAGAATGTGACCCCTGACTTTGTTATCGGCGAAAACCATCTCTTTACGCTTGCTAACGAAGACGGAAATGTTTCTGCCCATGTGGCGGCCCACTTTGGCGATATCGTAAAGGATTCTGCTGGTGTTTCTCACTGGCCCTGGGCGACTATGGGTGTTGAACTTGGCAAGAGTGACAAGGCACTTTGCAACGACATCTCGTCGGTGGATTCCATTGCCTTCCGCATCAAGGGTATCGGTTCCGTTGTCTTTAATATCATCGATTCCAATTTGGATTTGGACCATCAGAAGTTGATTCAGTCCGAATATGGTCTTGATGAAGAATGGGTGCGCGTGAGCGTGCCGCTGCCGGCCGACAAGGATGCCTTCAAGTGCGTCAACCAGTTGGCTTGGGACTTCAAGACAATCGACGGTTATGCAGAGGTCTGGCTCGACGATGTCGAACTCATCGGTGGCAATCGTCTCTCCATTTGGGAAAAGTAGTGACAGTCCGCTCTGTAACCAGCAACCAAATTGATATATACAAGAATTTAGAAGCCGTGGTGCGCAAGTACGCTGCCACGACTTTTTTACGCCCGGTGGCCGACCATACCCGCGAGGCGTTTGAAAATGCCTGCGAGTTTGTGCGAACGTTTTATGGAGCGGACGCTGCAGAATGCCTCGAGATTGTTTTGGATTCCGGTTGCGGTACAGGCGAAAGTACGCTGCACTTGGCAAAAAAATTCCCGAATGTACCGGTCATCGGAATAGACAAGTCGGCGGTGCGGCTCTCGAAAGCCGGCAACGAACGACAGCTTGAAGTTTCGGCGGGCGGTTCTTGCGATGTTCCGGTGAATGCTTTCTGGGTGCGTGCCGAGTTGCTGGATTTTTGGCGGCTTGCGCTTGAAAAGGTGAATGCGGGGGAATGGAAAATCCTGCACCATGCGCTCTACTATCCGAACCCCTGGCCCAAGGAAAGCGAAGCTACCCGACGCTTTCATTTGCACCCGATTTTTCCGACCCTTTTGCGTTTGAGCCCGGTGACTGAACTTCGCACCAATTGGGAAATTTATGCCCGCGAATTCGCTGAAGCTGCCCGCGTTCTCGACGATGCGCTTTCGCTCAAGATGAATGTGGAATTTGGCGCCTTCAATCCGGAAAATCCCGAAACCGCTTTCGAACGTAAATACAAAGAAGCCCGCCAGCAACTGTGGCGGACTCTTGTTAAAGCCTGATTTGCTTTAGATTACATTCTGTCTTTCATCCAGGTGAGGAATGCGCGGTTCTTGCGGGTGAACTTCACTTCGATCTGGGCGCCTTCTTTCACGATAAATTCGGAGAGTCCGTATTTGCTATTGGGATTGCCCCAGTCGTAGGTGTAACCTAGGCGGGTCCACGGGTGGCCACCATCTCTGCTATAAATGGTTGCGCTGGTCTTGTCGAACCAGTTCTTGAACCACATGGCGTTTTCGCTGGTGTCTTCTTCCAAGGTGTTGGTAAAGGTGGTGTTCATCATGCCGCTGTTTATTTCGGGGAAGAATGCCGGGCGGAACACGTCGGTCACGTTGGCCCAGAACACGGTAAAGTACCTGTTGTCAGTTGCGGGAGACATGCCGATGAGCTGTTTGAGGCGCATATCCCAGTTGTCCACCTTGGCGTGGTTTTCACGGAACCATTTCAGGAATTCCTTATCGGTAAAGGCCCAAATAACCTTATCCTTGAGGGTGATGGTTTGGCCGTCTTTAAAGTCGTCGGGATTGTTGTGCCAAGTTACCAGCACCACCTGTGAATTGTCGCCGCTCAGGGTCGCCATGTCGGAACTGCCGTCGATAGATACCAGCGGGTAAATATCGTCGGCTGTCAGATTCTTTGCGTTCTTGACGGCTGCGGCATACTGTTCGCGGTAAAGGGAGTCGCGGTCCATGAAGGTGACGGTGCTGCCCTTGGTGTCGATGACTTCGCAGTAGGGAATGTTGGGGTAGCCGGCGGCTACTTCGTTCTTTTCGAAGAATTCGCTCAGGAGGTCATCGTTATGAGAGAACAGGTTGTCGTTTTCCAGGAACGAGATGACGATCTTGCAGAATCCCTTGTCCGGAATCTTTACGGCGTAGGGGAAAGGCTTTTTGCCGTTGTCTGCGGTGTCGAGCTTGAGCTTGGTTTCGTCGATGCCGCAGGCGTATTCGTAGCTGTAAAGCGGGGCGACGCCCGGTTTCATTTCGCTGATGAACAGGTTGTCCTGATCGTGACTCCAGCCTGGTTTTACCACTATCTTTTGGGTGCCGAGAGTCATGTACTGGGGCATTACATCTTCGCAGTAGAAGGCTGTCTGGCGGAAAACGCCGATAATACCCGTCTTGTTGCGATACACATCGGGGTCGCTGGGTTTGAGGCCTTTAGAGCAGCCGGTAACCAGGGCCGCTACCGAAAGAGAAATAGCAAGAATGATTTTCTTCTTCATAACGCGGGGAAATATAACTTTTTGTTCTGAGTCGATATGAATGGGCTGTCGTTTTGGGGTGGGTTGAAAATAGGTGTTGATAGATTGTTGATAATTTGGAATGACCGCTGGGGAAAGGCCGAAAATGTGAGTAAAACTTGCTTACGGTGGTGCCTAACCCCTTGATTTATCTAGGAAATTTTCTAATTTTGAGACTCAAAAATTTGACTTTTAATAAAGGTTACTAAAATGAAAAGAACATTCCAGCCTCATAATCGTAAGCGCGCCAACAAGCATGGTTTCCGCACCCGTATGGAAGACCGTTGGGGTCGTGCTGTTCTGAGCCGTCGTCGCGCCAAGGGTCGCAAGCGCCTCACCGTGAGCGACACCATCTACAAAAAGTAGGATTGGCTCATAGCCTCGTTGCGCTCCTATAGGCTGCCTAACCAGCCAGCTTATCGGCAAGTAGCCGTCCATGGGAAATTTATCCGCACGCCGTCTTTCACGATGCGTTGGATTGAAAGCCCGGACGGTTTTTGTCGTTTTTGCTTTTTGGCAAAAAAGAAGAATGGTAACGCTGTTTACCGCAACAAGTGCCGTAGATTACTGCGGCCCCTGTTTTTTGAAAGGGTTCCCCATATTGCCAAGCCCGTGTGGGCGATGATCATTGTGAGCGACAATTCCGAAGTCATGTCTTCGGAACGCATGCGCGAATCGGCGCTCAAGGTGTTCAAGAAGATGGAATGGACCGATGGCTTGGACGCACAGGGTTAACGAGGTTTTGAAGGGCGCATTGATTGTGCCTATCCGGCTATACCAGATCATTCACCCTTTCTTTTTTCATGGGGTGTGTAGGTTCCAGCCGACATGCTCGCAATACGCGATAGAAGCAATCAAGGTGCATGGTGTGTTCAAAGGTTTCTATCTTGCGGTTTTTAGAATTTTAAGGTGCAACCCGTTTTGCAAGGGCGGCTATGACCCGGTCCCGCCCAAAAAGGAAAAGTGATGAACAAGAATACTCTCATCGGATCCATCCTTATCGGTGCCATCATGATTTGGTGGTTCATGACGACCAGCGCGAATAACGAAGCTGCCGAAAAGGCGAAGCTCGCAAAGCAAGCCGCAGCCAAGGAAGCAGCCGCTCAGGTCGCCGATTCTGCCGAAGCTCCGTCTGCAAGCGGACTCGTGCTCCCGGGTTCCACGGCCGAAGTCAAGGCCGCTCCGGTTCTCGGTGCCGCAGGCGAAGCTGCTGCCGATAGTGCCGTGAAGGATTCCACGGTTGCCGCTAACGACTCTGCCGCAGCAGAAGCTCCGAAGCCGATTGCCCAGCGCACTGTTACGGTCGAAACCGACAAGTTCATCATGACCCTTTCTAATAAGGGCGGTAAGGTCCAGAGCGTCATCGTGAAGGCCCTGCCGGATTCCGCAGGCCATTTCCCCGAACTCATTCAAGATACGACTCTCGGTGCTCTCGACTTGAAGCTCGGTGGTGCAGACCTTTCCGACGTCATGTTCAATGTCGAAGCTCCGGAATGGATCAATGTCGAAAACGATACCACGGTTCAGTTTGTCTTTACCGATGCCAACGGCAATCAGCTGGTGCGTAGCTACGGCTTCACCAAGGCTGGTGTCGCTGTCCGTCAGGTGAACAAGTTCAAGGGTTTCCGCGTAGACAACTACGAGCTCTCTTGGAAGGGCGGTATGCGTGAAACCGAAGAATTCCCGAAGGGCAAGAGCTTCGGCGGTACCAGCTACTTCTTTAGCGAAGTGATTTTCAAGAACAACGAAATCACCGAACGTGAAACATTCTCTGACGCCATGACTTTTGACAACGCCAACTACTATTGGGTTGGCATGCGTCGTAAGTATGTTGCCATGTCGGTGCAGTTCGATTCTCCTGTGCCCGCCCAGGTGAAGGGCAAGCACATCAACTTGGCTACCGAAGGCAATCCTGACCCGGGTACTTACAGCCTCTCTATTGCAGACAACGTGCGCGGTGATTCCGTGGCTTACAACTTCATGGTGCTCCCGCTGGAATGGGCCGAAGTCGAAGCTCTCGGCCAGGGCTACGAAAAGATCATCGTGACCGGTTCCAAGTGGTTCCCGGGTTCGAGCGTGTGGTTCGTGTGGATTTGCGCCATGCTTCTCAAGCTTCTCAAGTTCTTCTACTCGATCATTCCGAACTACGGTGTCGCCATTATCCTCGTGACCTTCATTGTTCGCGGCATTACGACTCCGTTTACCATCAAGCAGCTCAAGTCGACCTCCGCCATGAGCAAGCTCAAGCCGCAGCTCGATGAAATCAACGTGAAGTACCGCAGCGATCCGCAGAAGAAGCAGGCCGCTGTTATGGAACTCTACGCGAAGAACGGCGTGAACCCGCTCGCTAGCTGCACCGGTGGCTGCCTCCCGATGATTATCCAGATGCCGATCTTCATGGGCCTTTTCTTCGTGCTTGGTCGCGCTGTTGAACTCCGCGGCATGCCGGCATTCCTCTGGATTACTGACCTTAGCCGCAGCGACGTGATTTTCCACGGTTTCAGCATTCCGTTCCTCATGCCCGATGGCCTCGCTCTTCTCCCGTGGATCATGGTGGTGACTACCTACTTCCAGACCAAGGTGACCATGAGCGGTAACGGTGCTATGGACCCTGCCCAGCAGAAGATGATGGTATGGATGATGCCCGCCATGATGTTCCTGTTCAGCGCAGTGATGCCGTCTGGCCTTGTGCTTTACTGGATTGTGTCTAACTTCTGGAGCATCATTCAGTACAAGATTATCCGCCGCGACAACGGCAATAACGGTCCGAAGACCGTGAACGGCAAGAAGGTCGTCGACGCCGAGATCGTGAAGTAATTGGCAAAATAGACCGAAATTGTCTTCCTGAGCCTGCAAAAGGATCTCAAAAATGCATTTAACCCCCGGAAACGGGGGTTTTCTTGTATATGACCGTTTACATTGTAGACTATTTGTAACTTTATTGTAATATAAGGCTATATTTGTTAACGGATGTAAACAGAGGTTTCCTTATGAAAAAGACTCCGGGTTTCTACGCTTTATTCACGGCCATCCTGATGGTCTTGTCCGTGGCGTCTTATGCGGCGGATGGGACGAAATATTTCTGCTTAAAGGAAATTAAAGACCAGTATGACTATCCGGTGCAATTGGAGCTTCGCCAGGTAGAATCCGGTGATGCAGACGAAACCTGCTTCGAGTATTGGTTCAATGAGACAAAGTCGAATCCGGCTAATTCGACAGACCCGATGCCAGATGCTTATAGGTTCATTGAGCATTGGTTGGGCATGTACATGAACCCTGTTGTATTGAAATCGGATATTGTGTTTGCAGGGCATAATAGTAGTGGTTGTATTGATTCCCATGATGCATTTAAGGGCAAGTATTTGGAATTGAGCGAAGGTCGCGGTCTTTGGAGTGAGAGTGGAAAGAACTATACGATTTCGGGCCTCTGCTATGCTTCAAATCAAGCTAATGAAGGCATCGGCTTCGTTAGCATAACGAACGGTTCGAGTTCTGGTATTTCGAATGTCAAGTTCTCGGATGTTTACTTTAAAATGACTGGTAGCGGTTCGCATGCGGGAGTTGTGTATCTTGATTATGAATATTATGCTAATACATTCGACGGCATTGATATCGAAGACTCCTATTTTGAGGCGGATTATGCAGGTGCTCTTCTTGGCTATACCCTAAATTATAATGGGGATATACAAAATGTAACGATAAAAAACGTGACTATAAACAGTGACTATCATGCGGGTGCTGTAGCGGGTTATATTGAAGGTGGTTTCGTAACCTTAAAAAATGTGGCAGTAACCAAGAGTAAGGTTGAAAGTGAAACTAATGCTGGCGGTCTTGTTGGTTTTACCGATGGTTCGATTGCGATAACGAAGTCTTATTATCAGGGCTCCGTGTCGTCTAAATCTATAGCGGGTGGCATTGTGGGGCTTATTTCCGGTGGTGGTACTGTTAAGATTAACAATACTTTTTCGAAGGGCCGCATTACGGGTGGAACAATTCAGGGGTCGAGTGCAGCCGGATATATTGTCGGTTCTATAGATACGCCATTTAACTATAGCAGTTATGTCACCTTGTACAACAACTTCCACTTTGGCGATGACACAGTGGAGAAGGGCGTAGGTGGCGATAGATTTTATGCGGATGGGTTAGTTTGGTCTGAGGGCTATTCTTATGGAAATGCCAACATTTATGCCAATGTGCGCAATGCTACAGGAACGCTGACGGCAACGGGACCTTTGGGTTATTATGTAAATGAAAGTTATGATTGCTCTGGGGGTTGTTATGTTGGTGGAACTTATGTTGATTTCTTCGCAGGAGAGCTTGGACAGACTGTTTATGTTGATCCAGCTTTGATTCGTCATGCGAATGGAATTGTAAGAGAAAGTGATATGAATTCGGGACTGTTGGCTGCTCTGTTGAACTATAATTTGGAAGCTAACGGCGATGCTGCCTTGTGGGTCAGCAATGCTGAAAACGATGGCTTGCCGACATTTGTGGGGACTTCTGACAAACCGAATCATTTGGTAGTCGTGCAGATAAAGGATCTCTCTAATGAACAGAAGGCTAGTCTAAACCTAGTGGATTACTATACTCGGTTTGTTACGGAAGAAAATACGACAGGATTTCATTCTGAAGTAATGGCTTTTGGCTTCTTTACTTACACCGAAGCTAATGGTAAATTGAACTCTGATGGTGTTGATAAGATTGAGGCGGTAAAGAAGGCGTTTGCCGCAAATGCAAATCTGAATAAGGATTTTGTTTCGTTTGTTGATGCTGCTGGCAATCCTGTTTCGCTAACGGATGAAATTTCATCAAGCTTGATTTGCGAAACTCCCGTGACATATGATATCGTGTATCGGTATTGCGATGGTGATCCTAGCTTGGGAACATCGAACTGTGCCAATATAGACAATATTGTTGACAAGACCTTTATTTTTATGGCTCCGAGGGTGAATCGTCTTTTTTCAAATGCTTCTCTTAAAAAGATTGTGATTCCGATGGTTTTTGAACTAGGTAAGTCAACGGGATTGCAGTATGATATTGCATTTCTTGATGAATATGGTTATTCGATAACGGTTGGCTCTCCTGTAACACAGACCTCGAATATGGCGTACTGGTTGGCTTATGATGTGATTAATGATAGTTATAGTCGTGCTGGAGATGTTAAAAAGATCGTTCTGACCTATTATCCGTCAACCTATTCCATTACTGAGAATTCATCAATAAATATAGAGGTCCAAAATCCAGAAGCTGTCAAATTTACTCTTGAAATGAGTGGCGATGTGGCAGATGGATCGTCGCATGAGATAGTTGGTGCTGTTTCAAACATTAATCAAAATACTCAAAAGCCTGGTAATATATCTGTACCCCTCACAAGGTATCTCAAGGTAAAAGATATTGAGTGCAATACGGGCTATACTTGTGATGGAACTTATTCTATTTCGTTCCGAGCAACGAAGCAAGTTGTTTGTGCTGATGGAGAAAGTCCGGCCGAGACAGAAGTGGATTACTCCGCAACGGCAGATGAAATTCTTGCCGGTGTAAGCGGAGATTGTTCTGCATCGACATGGCATGTCGATGGCTTGAAGAGTAAACATGGTAGTGAAGATGGCGATGAAGTCGACCTTACAAATTCGTTGATTGCTCGCGAAATGGATCATGGAATAACCACAGCTTTCTTGACGGTCACGCCTAATTTTGTTGCAGGTCCGTTCTATGTGACTTATGACTTGAATACAAATGCGGATAAGAAATATCTCTATTTCCCGGTTAATGCCAAGGAAAGTGAAAAACTGGAATTTTCTAAAGCGGTTCATTCGGTTAGCTTGTGGCAACCGTACAATGCGAACCTTATGTGCTTTGATGGCTGGTCTGTTACAGATCCTCTTATTAATACGCCTCAGGATAAATACAAGGATCTTTCTGAAGCGAATGCGATACAGGAAAACTTGAGTATGGATCCTGATGCTCCTACAACGCTTTATGCAAACTGGAGTACCTGCGTAGATGCTCCTGCAACCAAGATTACGATTGCAAACGGCAATACGAAAGCGACGCTCAATTTAAAACAAACTTTTGATGGAGTCGTTTACGAACATATGCTGGATGACCAGAATATAGTTCTTGCCGGTGGAACCTATGAGTTTACTATTGATGATGAAAATAGTGCGGTTTTGTTTGGCTACGCAAAGGGAGATATAACAGCTTCGGTTGAAGTGACTAACAACGATGGTTCTGAATCTACACCGGAAGATGTTGCGCTCACGGGAAATGTTGTTGTGATAAGTACTCAGGATGACAACCAGCAAAAGCCTTCTCAGAATACCATATATAGCCTGAAGATGGGAACGTCTATTGTTCCGCTTCGTTTTGTACTTGATGTGAACGCTCCTATTGATAGCGTGTTCTATGGAATGGGCTTTGACGAATTCGAAAGGGAATTTGCGGACGGCGAAGCGTTGCCGAGTGATATTTACCGCACAGAATACAAACTTTCTGGATGGCGCTTCGAGAACGGCAAGGCTACTGCAACGCCGGTTACGATGGTGTATCAGGCTCAGACTCACGAGTTCTTTAATGACGAGATGGTACAGGATTACAACATGTACTATAAGGCGTACGGACGCTATCCGGATACGCTTTATGCCGTATGGACCGTCGTAAATGATCCTCAGGTGAACCTGGTGATAAACAAGAGCCACGATATCGCTTCGTTCAAACTTTCCCGTGAAATTGCTGGCCGCAAGATTGAATACCTTGTGTCGGATACCTTGAAGGTGCCTGCAGAATGTGGCTTTGAATTCAATGTGGAAACCATCTATGATACGCGTGAATGGATGGTAGACGGCAAGTTCCCCATTACGTTGATTGCCGCTGCGGGTGATACGATTGGCACGGTAGAAGATTTCTTTATGGTGAATGAATCGATGTACCTGATTGCGAACCTAAAATCTGCGAATACGTCTGTCCGTGTTGCTTTGGATGAAAATTCCAAGGATTCGGTGTTCTTCGGTAGCGACTGGACCGAGGAATTGACTAGCGACAATCCGGATTCTGCCATGGTGCTTCCGACGATTGTCTACAATGCCGAAAAATGCTTGGCCGGTTGGACAACCGATCCGGAATCCGATGAGTTGCTCACCGTGATTGATAAGGACTTGCTGAGCAAATTGCGTGCAAAGGGCAAGAGCCAGGGAGTTGATGTTCGTGAACTGCTTTATGCCAAGTGGACCACGAATCTTGACAGCTGTGCCGGTGCCTTTATGAAGTTGGCTGTTGAACAGGAAAATGGAAGTATCTGGTTTGCCGAAGGCGATAAGGACAAGACCGTTGAACGCCGCTTTACCGAAGAGGGTACCATGTTTGTTCCCATGGAGTTGAACGGTCGCAACTTTAGGGTGCGGGCGATGGGTGCAGATACCTCTGTTTATGTGTTAGATTCTCTGGTTGTGATGCGTGATGGCATTGTTGACACGGTGCTCCATGTGGGAGACTACATGCCTGAGATTTTGGACAATGTGACTCTTAAGGCTTACTTCGGCTGGAAAAACAAGACAAAGCTTGATTTTGCGAGGGCACGGTTGGATAGTACCGGTAGCATGTTCAAGTTGAGCTTTACGGCTAGCGATTTCGAAGTTCGGCGCAAGGTCTCTGCAAAGGTGCAGGTTGTTGATATTGTGAAGGATTCGATTGTCACTCAATCTGTATTTGGTGATTCTATTGCCATGGGCTTTGATACAACCTTTGTTTTCCGCATGAAGAAGCCGGGTAACTACAGGATGGTCGTGACTCTCGAAGACAAGACCGGTGTGAAAGAGAAATTCAGTAGAGAAATCTCGGTCGATCCTGTAATATCTTCTATTGCGGCGGATAGCTGGCAGATGCTTTCGCTTTCGGCGGTGGATATGTCCGCGGTTACATGGGATGGCGACCAGGTATTCTATTGGTGGGATGAATATGGTACGGGTGAATTCTGGCAATATAAGCAGCTGACCAAGAACGATTCGTTGGATGCAACTCGTGGCGTGTGGTACAACTCGCTGGAAGGTCGCTCGCTTCCGCTGCGCGATGAAATCGATGATGAAGGCGAAGACTTTGTCTGGAAACTGGATAAAGCAAACTCGGGTTGGAATATGGTTGCAAACCCTCATGGTTGGGCTGTGAACCTGTTTGCGAATTACCCGAATGCTGTTAAGGAAATAGATGAAAATCCGGAAATGGTTTTCTGGAGCTGGAATACCACGACCGGCCAATATGATCCGATGTTCGAGGAAATTGGCCCTTATGAAGCGGTGTGGGTTCAGGTTTCCAAGGATACCAAGTGGAAGGTTTCTGCGGCTCCGGCGTTCAAGGGTGAATCCAAGGCTGTCGAAAAGTCTCGGTCTCTTGCGAAGTCAAAGACTAAAGACCATTGGACTTTGCAGGCCAAGCTTTTTGACACGAATGGCAAGCAGGATTCCTGGAATATTCTGGGAGCCGGCTTGAATCCGTTGGCGACCGAAGAACCTCCCGAAAGCATGGCTGACCATGTGAATCTTTCTATTGTCGATGGCAAGCGTGCTCTTGCAAAGTCCATTAAGGAAGCCTCTGATGAAATGGAATGGACCATTGCCCTGTCGGCGTCCAGTGACCGCATTGGTTACCTGAGCTTTGACGGTATCGATGGTATCAAGGATTATGGTTACCGCGTATTTGTGACGGTTGACGGCAATACGACCGAAATGCAGAACGGCGTGCCGCTCAAGGTTTATCTGAAGTCGACGGCCAAGACGGCGACGGTGCGCGTGGCGCCTGCAGCCCGTGTAGTTGCTCAGAATACGCTCAAGGGCCTGCGCATGGCAAGGCTCGGAAACCAGCTGCGTGTGTCCTTTGAAGCTTCCGAAGGCCTTGCCGGCACCAATGCCCGCGTCGACATTCTGGACATGAAGGGTCATGTGATGGCGACGGCCTCGACTAAGGCTTTCGAAGGTTCCAACGCATTGGTGCTGGACGCTCCGCAAACGGGTCTGTACATGCTCCGCGTCCGCGCAGGCTCCGAACAGCAAGCCAAGAAAATTGTGGTGAAATAAAAAGCCGCAGCACGAAATTATTCTACAAAAAAAATCCCTGTTTATCAGGGATTTTTTTTGCTGAAAAAGCTTGCTATAACTCGATTAGGATGCCGGCTTGCACGTAAGCGTAGCCTTTGCCTTCATGATCAAGGAACTGGTAGCCGCCCATGATCATAATCGACGAGTAGTCTCCATTCTTGATGTCGAAACCGCCGCCGGCGCGCCAGAACATCTGGTGGTTAGAACCGAACAGATAGCCCCAATCGCCCGTAGCCACGGGAAGCGTGCGGCTACCGATTGGCAGGCGAATCCAGACACTGCCCGAAACGGGAATCAGGCTCACGTTGTCAATTTCCTGGTAGCCCGAACCGATGCCGAAAAAGAGCATCTGGTCAATAGGATACCACAAGTGGCCATAAACATTCAAGTTGAAAGATCCGATGTCACTTACGTGATTCACTACGCCACCCTGCACGTCCATGGTAAACGCACTCGCCGGCGCAACGGCGAACGCTAAAGCCAACAGCAGGGATTTAAACGTCTTGTTCTTCATGAATTGCCACACGGATTGGATTTACTCAAGTAAAATCTAAATTATAAAATTTACTCGTCGCTGCGGGCTTCGCGTGCCCAGCCGCCGCTCTTTTCGGGCTTGAAGGCCATAAAGAAACCTTTAAGCATAGCGTAGTTCATCGAAAGGAAATAGTAACCGCTCGGGACAATCTTGAGCAAGGCCACCAAGAATGCAAGCGTCATTGCGCCGAAAGAAATCTGATAGAAGAGTCCGCTAGTAAGCAAGCAGGCATTGGCTGCGAATAAGAGAATCAAGATGTGCGGGGAGAACCAGCGCAAAATCTTGTGCGAGAAGAACAAGTAAGCAAGCAACGGGTGCAGCGGATTTAACAACGGCAAGTAAGAGAACAAGAAGTTGAAATTCGCACGGCCGATACGCACCTTGCGGCGGAATTCACCGCTGGATTCCTTGGAAGTCTGTTCGGTACCGATGGCGCTTGTTACGAAGGTGCAGTAGAAACCTTTTTCAAGAACCTTGGTTGTCACGAAGAAGTCGTCCATGACGCTCTTCTTGACCGGCAGTTCCGTATACAGTTCTCGGCGAATGGCATAAAGAGCTCCGTTACCGCCAATCAGCATGTCGAGAACACCTTCGAACTTCTTGATTTCAGATTCCAGATCCCAGTAAGAGCTTTCGCCACGTCCCAGCGTAGAACCGCTCTTGTCCGAAAGAATCAGGTGACCGCAGGCGCAACCGATTTTCTTATCCCGGAAGGGGATCACGAGCTTGCGCACCACATTCGGGAAGAACATCGTATTTGCATCGCAGAAGAGCAGGATGTCGTTTTTCGCAATCTTGTTCAGACGGTTCAGCATGGCGGCCTTGCCTGCATTCTTCGGGGCCTTCACCAGCGTAATTCCCTGCGATTCATAGCGGGCGATGATTTCGGCGGTTTTGTCAGCAGAGCCGTCGTCACCAATCAAGACTTCCAGCTTGTCCTTAGGGTAATCGAGTTCCAGAATATTTTGAATCTTGCGCTCAATTACCGCCTCTTCGTTGTAGGCCGAAATAAGAATCGACACCGTGGGCAGTTCGGCATTGCCTTGTTCCGGTGACTTGCGGCGCTTGAAGATTTCGCTTACGAAGGGGAGTGTCATTGGGAACAGCAGGTAGCAATGCACCAGCAAGAAAATCATCAGCCAAAAGACGATTTGTGCGTAAAAAAGGAATTGTTCGTTCATCGAGCCATCCACTCCTTCTCTTTTTCAAGGAACTGGTACAACATGTACTGCAACTCTTGCGGCGACATGGAATCAGTCACCGTCAAAATACTCATGCCCTTGGGAGCCACAAGCACAAAAGCAGGAAGCGCATTCAGTTCCCACACATCAAAATAGCAACGTTGCACCGTCTTCTTTTGGCCATCGCATGTAATGGAATCCTGCGAATCGGCGTTAAGCTTAACGGCATAAAAACGCGTGTTCAAAAGCGAAGACACTGTGGGGTCGCTATATACATTCGCGTCCATTACGCGGCATGGAATGCACCAGTCCGCATACAAGTCCACAAATATCAGCTTCGGGCCGTTCTTTGCTTTTTCCAAGGCCGTCTCGTAGCTCATCCAGTGAACCGTCGATTTAGGCGAAGCTTTTTTTGCGGGAACCGCATCGTTCAAGGGTGCCGCAAAAGTGGCCGACACGCAAAGTGCTACAAGCGTCAACAAACGTAAAATCAACGTACTCCTCCTTTATGCGCGGGCATTTGAGGCATCACCTTTCGACTCGGCGATATGTTTACAGGAGGCTTTTTCGCAGAAGAATCTGCGGCCATAGCGTTTTCGGGCGGAGGAGCCAACAGCGTGTCAAGACGAGCGTTAACTGCTTTCTGAAAGGGCACCCACTGGCGTTCGTCATTCAATATTTCGTCAGTCTTTGCCAGGAACTTTTCTCGAGTGTAGCCTGCAGCCTTCAAGGCGTCTTGACGCACCAGGCGACCCATCGGTGCATCCTTGCCGTAGGTCATGTCTATGACACGCATCTCTACATACAAGTCTACGAATTTCTGGTCGACGGAGACTTCGCCGCTACAGCCGACCATGCTGAAAACAGAAAACAAAAGAAGCGCAACGGCAAAAACCGCACGCGCCCCCATTGTCTTGTTTTCGACTAAAGCCATAGACACCTATTTACTGCTCGTTTTCTTCCAGAGCGTTTTCGAAAAGGCCTTCCACGTATTCAGCCTTGCTGAAAGGCACCAGCTGGTCGATGCGTTCGCCCATACCAATCCAGCGGATAGGAATCTGGAGCGAACTTGCAATCGAAAGCACTGCGCCGCCACGGGCCGTACCGTCGAGCTTGGTCACCACGAGGCCGGTGAGCGGGAAACTCTGGTTGAAAATCTTCGTCTGGTTGATGGTATTCTGTCCGGTGTTGCCGTCGATCACGAGCCACATGTCGTGCGGCATATCGGGGCTAACCTTCTTGATTACGCGGACAATCTTCTTGAGTTCTTCCATCAAGTAGTCTTTGTTATGCAGACGGCCGGCGGTATCAATCAGTACCACGTCGCAGCCGCGGGCCACTGCAGCATTGCAGGCATCGAACGCCACTGCCGCAGGGTCAGAACCTTCCTGATGCTTCACGAATTCGGCACCCGAGCGCTCTGCCCAGGTTTCAAGCTGGTCGATAGCTGCAGCACGGAACGTATCGCAGGCCGCAATCATCACCTTCTTGCCTTCGTCTTTAAGGCGAGCGGCAAGCTTGCCGATCGTAGTCGTTTTTCCGGCGCCGTTCACGCCAATTACAAGCACTACATGCGGCTTACCCTTGAGTTCGAACGGCGGCGGATCCTTGAGCAGGCGTTCCGCTTCGCTACGCATGATGTCAAGCACCTGTTCAGTCGTCAGCGACTTGCCCAGGGCCTGTTCGCGCAAGGCATCGGTCAACAGGAACGCGGCTTCAACGCCCACGTCAGCCTTAATCAGGTGCTCTTCGAGTTCCTCAAGAGTGTCGTCCGTGATTTTGCCTGCACCGACAATACCCTTGAGTTCGCCCATCAAGGCGTCGCGGGTCTTGGCAAGGCCACTCTTAATGGCAGAAAAAAGTCCCATTCGAAAATTTCCGTATAATCGTTAAACGATGCTTTCGACCTTATCGACCAGGCCGTAGGCCTTGGCTTCTTCGGCGCTCATAAAGTTGTCGCGTTCCGTGTCGCGGTCGATTTCTTCCATGGTGTGGCCAGAGGTTTCAGCAAGAATCTTGCCCGTAATGTTACGGATACGGAGCATTTCTTCGGCCTGAATCTGGATGTCGCTTGCAGGGGCGACAATTTCACCGTGAATGAGCGGCTGGTGAATCATGATGCGGGCATTCGGCCAAGCATAGCGCTTGCCCTTTGCACCCGAAGTCAAAAGCACGGCGCCCATGGAGGCAGCCTGGCCGCAGCAAACCGTGACCACTTCGCTCTGAATAGCGTTCATGCAGTCGTAAATGGCAAGGCCGCTAGAAATCACGCCACCCGGGCTGTTGATGAAGAAATAAATGTCTTCGTGGTTCAGAGAATCCAGGTACAAGAGTTCCTTCACAATACGTTCGGCGCTTTCGTCATCGACTCCGCCCCACAAGAAAATTTTGCGCTTGGAGGCAAGGAATTCTTCAGCCTTCTTCATGATCTCGGAAGGGGCATTCTCTTTCTTTTCGTTGCAATCTGCCATAATAAATCCTTTTTGTTCGGGTACAATTTAGAAAATTCAATATATTATCGTCTTTTCGCACCCGTTTGTAAAGCAGGGATTTTAAAGGATTTGTTGGTGTTTCAGGCGCAACGCTCTATTTTACGGCCTTGAAGGTTTCTGGGTAAAGCTCTTTTGCAGACTGCATCACCGCTTGACGCGTGGCATCATGCTCGTCGCATTTCAGATTAAATCGGTCGTTTTCGACTATGTCGAATTCAATCTTGCCGATAGCCGTCGCCTTGCCTTTTTCCACCTTCCACGGTGAGCAACAATATTCGAGATTCCGTTCAGACTCGGGGTCAACATTTAAAGGGATTCTAGCCCGCTCAGGCAAAAGGGTTTCGCGATGAAAAAGCAGCGTTCTGAACGAATAGGTACTGTCTTCCAAGAACAGCGAATACAAATGTGTTCCCTTTTTAAGAATCAGTTTTTTATTCGACCTTGCAGCACCATCATCAATAAAAACAGAGGCAGAATCCCTACCCTTCAGCGTGATTTCGACAAACGCAATGCCGTAATCTTGCGGAATGTCCGAAGAGTCCGTCCACACGATAGGCACGAATAACGCGCACCCCGCCAAGAACAAAAGACTGGACAAAAAAAGCAATAAAACTTTCATTCGCATACAAATTCTCCTCTTTGCCAGAGGAAAAAATAACAAAAAACATCATTTGGATAAAAATCTTGCCGCGAAACTAGATTAATACTTTTCTAATTTTCGGTTTCTAGGAGGTCTTCTGTGAAAAAGCTTTTTGTATTGTCGATCGCGGCCGCACTGCTCGTAGCATGTGGCGATGAATCTGGTAGCTCCGCTCCCGATCCAATCGGTGAAATCTCGTCGAGTAGCAATGACGACAATGGTTCTGCATCTTCGTCTTCTCAGAAAGATTCGAAAAAGTCCAGTTCTTCTGTAACAGAAAAGAATTCTTCTAGTTCTGTAAGTGGCAAAAATAGTAGTTCGTCAGTGGTGAAGTCTAGTAGTTCTTTTTCTGTTGTTGATTGGCATATACCTTGTGAAGGTGGATCCGGTATTTGGGAAATTGACGATGAAAAGTATGTATGTGAAGAAGGTTTTCTTGTCCCTTATATTCCTCCATCAAGTTCGTCTGTGCAGGTTCGTCCATTTAAGGAACGTTTCAAAGAAGATAGTGTCTTTAACG
>JBGUWV010000099.1:0-97606 GCA_045221475.1 Fibrobacter sp. | reverse complement strand
TTTTGTGACGGTCACGACGACGGCGCTTCTTACGCTTGTGAGTCGCAATCTTCCTGCGCTTTCTTTTCTTTCCGCAAGGCATGTTGTTTCTCCGTTAAGGGTTAAACTTAAAAATGTGCCTCCAAATAGAGAAAATTTTGGGGGCTTTGTCAAGGCAGAATACCCCAAATCACATAAAAATATGCAAAAAAAGCATACGAAAACCCCCGACTTGCGCCGGGGGCCGGGGTGTTAACCCCATTTCGGGTGTGTGGAGTTTTACTTTAAGGTTGGTGTTGTCCAGTCTTGCCAGTCCTTGGCGCTGTAGCTTACACCTTTTGCCTCAATTTTGCCTGTATTCTGGCTTGCGTCATCGAATAGGTATTTCTTCACGAATGCCGTAAGTTCGTCCTTGTTCTCGGCGGGGAAGCTGCAGTGCATGTGGTTCCCGGCCTTGGAATAGGTGAAGTCCTTTTCTGCGCCAAGCGCCTTGAATATTTCGATGGTGGACATGGCGTTTGCGTAAGAGGCTCCTTCGCCAAGCCAGACCCAGCCGGTGTTGTCTAAGACAAGAAGTCCGTGCGGTGCGACCATGCCTGTCAGGTAGTGATGGTCGGTCGGGAGCTTGGTGACGTCGTTCTTGTAGTCGCAGAGCGAAGAGCGGAACCAAGGAGCTTCTGTACAGGCGCTGCTGAGCGGCTGAGCTTCGCTGTCCTTGGCGGCGCTACGCCAGTTGGAGGCTCCGCCGGAGCCGGATTCCTGCGGAATCACGAGGGCGAATCGAGCGTCGAAGGCCCCAGCGACCAGGGCGCCTTTACCCCAACGGGAACATCCGGTCACACCCAGGTGATGAACGTCGATACCTGCTTCTGGGGTTGTTTCCAAGGCGTCGATGACGCGGCTGATGCCCCATGCCCAGGCAATCAGGGCGCCTGCGCTATGGGTGCTTCCGTATAGTTTGTAGAAACTACCACTGCCACGGCTAGATTCCGGGGCCATGTCATCGGGGTTGAACGAAATCGTTGCGATTCCGAGTCCCGAGTAATCCAGACTGCCTCCGCCGAATCCAATGATGGCGGGCTTTGGCTTATCCTTGGTGCCGCCGTCAGAAATACTCACGCTGAAGCTAATGGTGTTTCCTTTGTCTGTGACCTTGACGGTAAGCTTTCCGCCGGAGTAGCTGCCTTCGACTTTCTCGGGGTGTCTCGGCTTTTCGCCGAGTTCCACTTTTTCAAGGAGCGCTGCGATTTCTTCGCGGCGGCATTTCCACTGTTCCTTAGTGGTGACTGCGGTTCCGTCGAACATGGTAAACGGATCAGGAAGCTTGGCGTTGCTTCCGATGTTCGGAATGTTGGCGACGGGGCATTCGTCACGGAAGTCTTCCTTGAAGTCGTCTCCCGGTGTCGGGGGAACTTCTTCGCTGGAACTGGAATTTACGATTTCTTCTCCAGATGAACTAGATAAATGATGGTGGTGGCCCGAGCTGGATTCAACGGGCTGTGTGCCTTGGCTCGAAGACTCCGGAAGGGACCCGTCTGTGGTAGATGAACCTGGTCCTTGTTGGTTCTGGTCCTGCGGATTGCCTGAATCGCTAGAACCTTCAAGCGGGTTGTTCTGGCCCTGCGGATTTTGTTGGTCTGCAGGAACGTCTCCGGGATTCTGCTGATTGGCTGCATTTGCCGAATCCGCATTGAATTCGCCATATTTATCGATGAGACATTCTTCGGTGACACATTCCGTAGAGGCGGTATTATTGTCGTCTCCACAGGCCCAAAATCCAGCAGCGACAATGGCTACAGGAATCATCCATTTCCTTTTTTTCATAAACCCAATCCTAGATTATCGTTAATCTGGCACCCGCACAAATTAATCTATGATTTTTTGGAACAAATCGTACCAGTTGAAAAATTTTTTCTGTTGTTTGTGTTTACAACATGCGAAAAAATCATTTTTTCGAAGATTTACTATAATTTTGGTGTTCAAATAAGGAAAATTTTATGGAACAGCAAGCTGTAGAAGCGGTGTCCTATTTTCATGGCACCTTTTGGGCTTTAGTCCCCTCCATCGTGGCTATCGTCCTGGCGCTCATTACCAAAGAAGCCTATTCGTCGTTGTTTGTCGGCGTCCTTATCGGTGGGCTTTTCATTAGTCAGGGGAGTTTCCCTGGATTTTTGGACGCGGTGTTCAAGAATGGGATGGTCAAGCAGGTGTCGGACCCGTGGAATGTGGGTATTCTGTTTTTCTTGGTGATGCTTGGCGCAATGGTAGCCTTGATGAATAAGTCGGGGGCTGCTGCGGCGTTTGGAAATTGGGCCAAATTGCATATCAAATCCAAGGTCGGTGCGCAAATAGCGACGATTATTCTCGGCATCCTGATTTTTGTGGACGATTACTTCAATTGCCTTACGGTGGGTTGCGTGATGCGCCCGGTTACAGATAAATTTAAGATTAGCCATGAAAAGTTGGCCTACTTGATTGATGCAACGGCGGCCCCGATTTGCATTATCGCGCCGGTAAGTTCCTGGGCTGCGGCCGTGACTGGCTTTGTCGAAGGTGAAGATGGCCTTGGCCTTTTTGTGAAGGCGATCCCCTTCAATTTTTATGCTCTGCTGACGATTGTGGCTCTTTTTGCACTTGTTCTTTTAAAGGTTGATTTTGGACCGATGAGAAGGTGCGAATCAGCTGCAGATATGATCAGTGCCAAGATGGAAGATCTGAATGTTGAACAAGCCCGGGGTACGGTGCTTGACTTGATTTTCCCGATTGTGGCGCTAATCATCTTCTGTGTGGCGGGCTTGGTTTATACAGGCGGCTTCTTTTCGAGTGGTGAAGCTCATAAGGGTTTTGTCGACGCCTTTGGTGCAAGTGACGCTTCGGTTGGACTAGTGCTCGGCAGCTTTGGTGCGTTCATTTTGACTGTGATTTGGTATATGGGCCGCCGGGTCTTGAAAATCAACAAGTGCCTGGAAAGCTTGCCCGAAGGCTTTAAGGCGATGGTTCCTGCAATCATTATCCTTGTGCTTGCCTGGAGTCTGAAGGGTGTTACCGATACGCTT
Organism: Fibrobacter sp.; assembly: GCA_045221475.1. Lineage (GTDB taxonomy): Bacteria > Fibrobacterota > Fibrobacteria > Fibrobacterales > Fibrobacteraceae > Fibrobacter. The sequence goes on along the minus strand of JBGUWV010000099.1, from coordinate 94,571 downwards.
GGCGCAAAGGACTATGTGGCGGGAATCGTTACGGGTGGTGCTACAGGTCTAATGAACTTTATGCCGGCTATTATATTCTTGGTTGCAATTGGTCTTGCTTTCTCCACGGGAACATCTTGGGGCACGTTTGGCATTTTGATTCCGATTGTGGTGGCCGCTTTCTCCAGTGTCGATTCTGGTCTCATGATTATTTCGATTTCGGCTTGCATGGCAGGTGCCGTTTGCGGTGACCATATTTCGCCCATTTCGGATACGACGATTATGGCGAGTGCGGGGGCCGAGTGTAACCATGTGAATCATGTGAACACACAGTTGCCTTATGCTCTGTATGTGGCGGCAATAAGCTTTGTCTGCTACATTGTCGCGGGGCTTACTCGTAGTGCTCTGTTCTCGCTTTTGGTGGGAATCGTGCTGGTCGTGGGAGGTTTGCTGCTTATTAAAAAGCAACGTGGATTTACCCACAAGAAAAATATTTCGCCTAAAAATTTACTCGCGAAAAAATCACCCGCCAAAAAGAAAGCGAAAAATTAACGCTTGATTTGGGCAAAAACGATGGCGACCATCATGATGGCGCAACCGCAGATTTCGCGGGTTGAAAGTTGTTCTCCTAGAATGGCCCAACCCGCAAGTACTGCAAATACCGATTCAAGGCACATCGTGAGCGATGCGATTGTCGGATTGATTTTGTCTTGTGCGACAATCTGCAAGGTGTAGGCTATGCCGCTGGAACAGAATGCGGCAAAACAGAGGCCTGCGACGGCTCTCGGATTGACGGCTGCTGCGGCGATAGTGCTAAAGTCCATAGCAGGAAATTTCAAGTCGAAAACAATCATCAAGGGTGCAGTCAGTATGCCGATGGTGAGGAACTGAATCGCCGAAACGCGAATGGGATCGACCTTGTTCACGAACTTGTCGATGACTAGGATGTGAATCGAAAAGGCGAGTGCGCACAGCAGCGAGACTCCGTCGGAAAGTTCCAGCGAAAAACCGTCCTTGATACAGAGCAAGTATAGTCCGAAGGTAGTGATGATTACGCAAGCCCACGTCTTTGCCGAAATGCGGTGGCCGAGGACTAATCTTACGACGGGCACAAGGACTATGTAGCATGCCGTGAGAAATCCTGATTTTCCGGCGGAGGTGCCCAGGAACATTCCCAACTGCTGTAGGTTCATGGCGGTGCAGAGGGCGAGTCCGCAAAAGAATCCGGCTTTCCAGAGAAGCTTTGTTTCTTCGGAATTTTTAGGTTTTCGGGGGCTTTTCCCGAAAGCGTCGAACGCCTTGAAAACGAGGGCGAGAAACCCTGCCGCGATAAAACAGCGAATACACGAAAAGGCAAAAGGGCCGAAGGCATTGCCTTCGATTTGAGCGACAAAACCCGATCCCCAGATAGCGGCGGTCAGAACGAGTAAAAGTGTGTAGCCGATATTTGCCAAAAAAGACCTAAAGTCCCAATTCCCCGAAGATGAGCAGGTACTTGGAAATGGTCCTGCACCATTCGTAATGGAATCCGCTGTAGGCGTTTACCACGCACTTGTCCCAGTCCGCTACTTCGGTCTTGTAGACGTTGACGGCGTCTTTTGCACAACGTAACATCTGGTGGGGGGCGTTGGCGTCGTCTGCCAAGAAGGCGTTTGCTTCGCCGGCGGTTTCCAGGGAGTAGTGGGTGAGCATCGTAGATACGCCCACGGTACGGCCTGTAATGGGAAGCGTGCCTGCAGCCATCGCCTTAAGGATGATGGATGAAGACGGTTCTCGGAGGTTTGCTGCAAAGAGGGCGTCGGAACCCGCGAGGGTATCTCGCAACTGGAACGTACTGTCGAGTTCGCTGTCCAGGTCCTGCACGTACATGACGTCCGGGTACTGCTTGGCGAAATCCTTGTAGTAGGTCCATTCGCTATTTCTAGAAGAAATACCTACGAGAATGAAAATATCCAGTCTTGCAATGTCCGAAAGGATGGTGGCCAACGTTTCGGAGGTGTTGCCAGCTTCTTCGTCTAGGTGTACGTAGAGGACCAACTTGCCGTCGAAGTCCACACCTAGTTGAGACTGTAACTGTGTGCGGGCCTTGGCTTTAGCTTCCTTGATGGGAAGGTTGTCTTTGTTGAAATCCCAGACCTGGTAGCTTACACCGAACTGCACGCCGATGAGCTTGTCTGCGTTACGGTTCAAGAATCCGCTGATGCCGCCGGGAAGGTTTGTGCTCAGCATGGCGTCGCGGTAACCGGGCGACGGGAACAGTACCTTGGTGGCGTACAGGATGCCCACTTTAAGCAGGCTGACTTTACCCCAGAACTCGTAGCCATCCATATTGTAATCCTTGCGGGGGAGACCGATTTTTTCAATCTCGTTGGATGAAATATGGAAGTCGTAGGTGATGTTGTGGACGGTAAAGAAGAACGGAATCTTGTATGCAAAATCCTTGTAGGTCGTCTTGGACAAGGCGCCAGCAAGAGCGCCGCCCCATTCGTGGCCTAAGATGGCATTGCATTCAAACTTGGTTTCTTCGGCATAGGCAAGTGCCGCCGATGCGAGGAATGCGAACCGGATATGGTTGTCTGAGTACGGGGCGCTCTGGGGAGGACCGTACACGTAAGGCCTGCCGAAATATTCTTCGTTATATATATAAGTGTGCAGGGGGTCTTTTTCGGAGACCCAGATTTCGTAGGGCTTACCCTGAAGCTTTTCGACGCCGCTATAAATACAGTGGTAGCTGTCTACGTCGACCATCAGGTTCTTGAAAAACGGCGAGCAGGTAAGAACCACGGTGCCGGCGCTTGCAAAAGCGTCGGTCATGCGGTTGACCGCAGTTGCCAGTGGGCTGGTTTTTCTCCAGTTTCCGGCTTCGGGACTTACGACGAGGATGTTCATTCCTGCTCGGTTCTCCAAATAAAATTTTACTTATAGATAAAGTTTAACATAAATTTATTTAATTATTTTTAGAAAGTATAATCCTGGGGAAAGTTTTCTCAGGAAAAAAGGTATTATTACAATACAAAATCACTTAGTTGAAGGAAAATCAAATGAAAAAACTCTTTATCGCCTCTCTGGCTGCCGCCGTCGCATTCACGATGGTTGGCTGTAAGGGTACTAACGAAAAGCGCGGTGACGAACACCTTAAGGAAGGTCGTTATCGCAACGCTATCAATTCTTACCTCGAGGCTAAGAAGAAGGGTAGCATGTCCGATGAATTCTACGATAACTTCACTCTCGCCCTGGTTCGCGCCGCCGAAACTGAAGCCAAGAAGGATTTGAACAGCGACCTGATCAATGGATACTTCGACAAGGTTTCCGTGAACATGGCTGAAGTCCAGAATGCAGAAGTCATTCAGGAATACGTGACGACGCTTGCCAACATCGGTAAGATGCAGGCCGCTCAGGAAGGCATGGATTACGGTACTATCGTGAACGCCTTCGCAAAGATTGATACCGCTCTCGCAACGGCCAAGGCCAAGGGCGCTGGCGAAGCTGCTGTGAAGGCTATCCGCACCGAAGCTGAAAATGCTTACGTTGCCAAGAACCTCTCCGAAGCCGTGGGCGAATCTGACCCGGTGGTGAGCGAATACCAGATTATGAAGATTGCTGAAATGGCACCGGAAAATGCTGACGTGAAGGCTGCTCTGAACAAGAGCCGTAAGGGCACTCGCGGTTACTTCTTGATCTTCGGTGAACAGATCGGTGAACCGGTCAGCCGCCGCGTGGACAAGTGGGGCTATGTCATGGCTATGCCGACCCTCAAGATGGCTCCGGGTTCTCTCTCTGCAGAACTCCAGTTCTGGGCTTCTACGGGTAACAACACTGAACTTGACCCCAGCAAGATCAAACTCGTCTCTACCGATGGCAAGGAAGTCTTTGCCAAGGGTAACAGCGGCTGGTGCGAAGCTGAAGTCCTCGTAGGCAAGAAGGGCCAGGAAAAGATCGAAAAGAAGAAGCAGAGCTTCAAGGGCAAGGGCAAGCTGATGAACGAATTCCAGTGCTCTGTGAACGTGAGCTTCTCTTATGCCAAGGACTTCGTTCCGGATTACATCGAATACAAGGATGAATTCGGTATCGGCCGTAAGTATCTTGGACAGTAACAAGACCGGAACGGCTAGAAATAAGCAGTTTCTTACTCTACGGCCGTTCCTCTCGCCAACGCGACACGCTTACACTGTGTCGCTTATGGCTCACAAGACAAGCTTTGAGGTTTGATAAAACCTTAAATGTTAAAAAGAAAGACGAGAGAAATCTCGCCTTTCTTTTTATTTGTAGGTGGGAAAATAAATGAAGGCTAGTTTTGTGAGTCTTTAAAATCAGATTTGTAGCGGGTGTTACGGGCTGGCGTCTACAGAAACCCATGACGCTCGGTCATAGCCATGCAAGCATGGCTGCGACTCTCGCTTACTGGGTTTTGAAGCCTGTTGGAAGGGGTAGCGAAAGACTTGTGCCAAAGTTTGGCCGACTGCGAGATTTGCGACGAACGAGCCCCGGTGTAACCGGCTAGCGAGTGAGTGCAAATATCGCAAGGAGGCCTACGTTGAACTTGACAAGGCTTTCGCGAGGGGGAGGCTTTCCCCTACAAAAAAACACCGAGCAGAACCCGGTGAAAAATGATTTATGCGTTTGCTTTTGTCCGTGAGTAACAAACGCCTCGTATTAACGAGGCGTGGTTACGAGAGCGAGCGCTCTGGGTACGTACTTTTATGATTGGGCGCGAGCGGTTTAAAAACTAGCCTTGCCGCTCAAACCGAGGGAGAACCTGCCCTTGCCGAACGGGGTGTTGTCGGTATCGGTAAAGTTGTAACCGTACCAGATAACGATTTCGGTGTTCATGGTGGGGTAGAGGTAGTGGTTCATGCCCAAGAACTGGAAGTCGTCCTTGTGTACTTCGCGATCCGGGTCGTGGTATTCGTAAGAGACACCCAGAGTGTACTTCTTATGAATGTTGAAGCTGGGCTCGATGGCGAACAGCATCTGGTCGTCGGTCATGAGCTGGCATTCTGTAGGATATTCCTTGTCCACGATAGCGTAGAAGAATGTTGCCGCAAGGTTAAAGACTGCATAGTTCATGCTGGGTTCCAGCAAGAAGGAGTGGGTACCCTTGCCCTTGTAAGGATGAAGTCCCCAAACGGCGTAGATGCCGTAGTTGAACTTTTCGAAGCTCTTGGAGTAGTCCACTTCGGTACCCAGAACGTAGGTGTAGGGACGGCTGATTTCCTGACCGAACACCCAGTCGAAGCTCGGCTTGATAATCAAGTGTTCGTCGGTGTGGTTCAAAAGCGGGAAGGCATAGGTGGCGAACATGGAAAGCGTATGGTCCGTGTCGTCGGAGGCGCCCAAGTAGAAGGCTCCCTGGCCGTACTTTTCGTTACCTACTTCGGCACCGAAGCCGCGGAGGCTTTCTTCGCGGGTAATGACGGCATAACGGGATGCGTCGCGCCAGAAGTAATAGTTGAACGCACCGGCGCTGTAGGTCATGTCACCGAAAATAAGGGAAACTTGGTGGCTCACATCCCAGCGGAACTGGACTCCGTCAAAATCGAAGGAGTTGTAGCGGCCTTCCGAACCCATAGCGGTGGAACGGGCTAGACCGTGACGGATTTCAGATGCCTGGGTGTCGCCGTCTTCGTTGACAAATGTACTGTGGGTGGTTCCCATGACGACCACGGAAATGTTTTCGTCGAGGTGGGCGTGCAGGGCAAGGTCAATGTCCTGGTTGCCGGCGTTGGTCGGATCAAAATCGCTGTCAAAATAGCTGGCGTAGTCCATGTTCACGTCGCCGTGGACTTGAATGTCGGCGGCGAGGGCCAATGTGGCTGCAGAGGAAATGGCCAGTGGCATAATCAATTTGCGCATATCTGTTTCCAATATGATTTGAAATTTCTTGTGCAAAGATAGAAATATCCAAAGGAAAAAGCCAATTCGAATGTGTACGATTTTTGTAAATTTGCCCATATTCCTATCCACGAGGTCATTCGATGTTCAATCCCTTTAGGTTTGTTAGGCTGTTTGTAATTTTAACGCTCCTGGTTGTACAGGGGGCTTTTGCCATCACCGCTGACGAGGCTATGGAAAATTCCAAGGCCTGGTTCAAGTCGGGCAAAGCCTGGAATCTTGATTTCAGGGTACAGGTCTTTTATGCGGATTCCCCGGACATTGCTTCCCAAAACGGAAAGCTCCTGGTGGCTGAAGGTGACCGTTTTGTGCTGGACATGGCGGGCATCAAGTTCTATAGCGATGGCGAGAACCTGTGGCAGCACAATGTGGAACAGAAACAGGTGCTGATCAAGTCGGTGGAAGATTTGTCCAGTTCCCTGCATCCGTCGGAACTATTGTTCAAGTACCTGAACTGCAAGGCCAAGGAAATCGCGGAAGGCGAATTCAACAAGCAGAAAATGTGGGTGCTGAAACTGGACCCTTCCAAGTACAAGGGTCAGTTTACTCAAATGGAAGTTTGGCTTTCGAAAAAGGATTTTTCGCCGAAACGCCTTTATACGGTGGATCCGTCCGGGAACGGTTCCTGGTACAATATCGTGAACCTTTCGGTAGTCAAGTCCTGGAAGCCGGAAGACTTTAAGTACAAGCCTGTGAAGGGCGTCGATGAAATCGATATGCGGTAACTTATGAAGCGAATGTTGAAAAAATGCCTGTGGCTTGCGCTGGCGGCAATACCTGCCTTTGCGGCGGAGACCTTGTTCAGCAACTACACGCTGAACGTTAATTCAACGGGTAAGGCGGGGAGCCTTTGGGTGTTTTCCCGTGGAGACCTTTATAGCGGTGTGACCTTGTTGGATCTAAACGTGGGTTCGACGGGAATCCAGGTGAATGGCTCCAAGCAGGAGCAGATGTCGGATTCCATGACGGCGGTGCAGGCCGGAATCTTTAGCGATGTCCTTGCTGAACATCGTCGAACACCTTCGGTTTATGCGGGCAAGCTTGGTTACGTGCTTCCCATGTATGGATTGGATGATGATGGTTATGCATCGCAGCCGGCAGGATTCTTTTCGGTGCGTGGCATTGACAATTGGTATGAAACCCCGTTGAAAATTCCCGATGCCTTCCAAGATATAGATACGGCCATGTATTATGCCGTAAGCGGTTTTGCCTTTGACTCTACCAAGAAGTTGCTTTGGTTGGCTCGCGGAGCAGCCGGTCTTGGAGTTTATGATGTTTCGGGCAACAGTCCCAAACAGGGAATGTACCAACTGAATTTGCAAACAGGAACCCTTGATTCTGCCAAGATAAATTACAAGTGGAAGGACAAGGTGAATCCCCGTATTTTTGATGTGAAGTTGCATCCGGTTACGGGAGAGCTGTGGTTGGCTACTTCCAAGGGCCTCTGGAAGCGCTCAGCTGATGGCAAGGTTTCCAAGGTATCTGCGGCTCTTGATACCAATGCTCGCGTTACGGGACTCTGGATGGGGGGAGACCCGCTGATGATTATTGCCGAAACTTCGCGCATGGAAAAGGATTTAATGAAGGGGGCCCTGTGGGTGCTGCGTAAAAACTCCAAGGATTTTGCCAAGGTCGATTTCTTGGATACGGCTGGTAAAAAACAGAAGAAAGATGTCTATGACGATGGCGACTACACGGTAACCAGCGTGGCCTTTATTGCGAATAAGGCCTATGTGGCAGTCCTTGGCCCAGGTGGTGGTGTAAGCGGCTATTTCAAGCTCGATTCTGCCGGAATCCGCGCCTGGGATATGGATGACGATGGCAAGAACCAGTGGCTGTATGGCTATGTTTCGGGGGCTACTGACCGTGATGCGGCTATTACTTCGATTTGTTCATTTCCGCTGGACAGTAAGACGGAGGGCCTAGCCATTTCGACTTACGGCAACGGTGTTTCTGTTTCTGCTGATACGGGCAAGACTTGGAGTACTATCTTGAACCGTGCCAAGCTGGGCGGTAACTTGGGTTCCATTCGTATGGTGCCGTCGGTGATTACGGCGGGCGATCAGTCGCTGGTTTCTTACAAGGTGGGCAAGGCATCGAAGATTACAATTGACGTGTTTAGCTACGATATGCGTAAAGTTCGTACCATTGTCAAGGACGTTCCTCGTGATGCCGATGCTTTCCGCAGCACGAACCCGAAGGAAGACTTCTGGGATGGCAAGGACAAGGCCGGTAGGGCCTGCACTATGGGCGTTTACTATGTGCGCGTCAAGGACAACCACGACCATATTGGCTGGGGCAAAGTGATGACCTTGGGAGGGCACAAGTAATGAGAAAATTCTTGCTGCTTTTTGCAATGGTTCTGTTGCTAGCTTCATCTGTGGTGGCGGAGAAAAAGGCGACTCTCGGTGGCTTTGACGGCTTTGTGGAACGTATGGGTGCTGGCACCCGCGAACTGGGCCGAGGCAATACAGGTTCTGCGGATACGGCTTCTATGCCGGCGGCTTATTGGAACCCAGCCATTCTCGGTTTTCGCGAAAACTTTGCATATACGTTGAATGCCGAAAAGCGTGACCTGGACCGCGTTGGCGGCTCCTTGGGCCTTGAAACGAAGGTGGGCAAGCGCATGGGTGTGGGTTTTGCCATGCTTTATCGCGGCGACATGAATTTTGACGTGATTAACGAAGACGACGAAACCATGGGAACGGCAACGCCCTACTTTACCATGATGTACTTGGGCTTCGCTTACCGCGCAACCCGTCGAGATGCCTTTGGTGTATCGCTGTCCATGAGCTATGACAACATGGACATTTCGGAATATTACGATGGCATCGAGTTAGTGGATGATTACCGCAGCCCGGTAACGCTTAACTTGAGCTGGCTGAGACAGTGGAACGACAAGTGGTCCACTTCGGTGGTTGTCCGTAACTTGAGCTTTAGCGAGAATCTGTCTGCAAGGTGGAGCAAGAATACCAGCACGGATAATTCCATAGAAAGTACCGAGGGCGTGCGCCCGAAGGTTTTGCAGATTGGTCTTGGCTACCGTTCCAAGATTATGGGGAAACCCGTTTATGCCTGGATGGAAGCCCTTGATTACCAGATTGCTGATACCCTGTTGGCCTTCGATCCGGATTTACATGTGTGGACAGGTCGCGTGGGCTTTGAGTGTGAACTGATTCCTGACGGAACGCTCCGTTTGGGCATGGATGACTTGGATTGGACGGTGGGTGCCGGCTACAAGTTTAGAATCCGCATCGGCAAGAAAAAGTATCCCTTCGATGTGAACTACGCCCTGATCTACGAAACGGAAGCGGGAATTTGGACTCCGCTTAGCTTTGGCCTTAGGGGCTCCCTTCCGTGATTTCAAAAATCCATATAGATGGCGTGCGCAGCATTGCCGGGTTTGAGACTGAGTTCGGGCCCGGCATTACGGTGGTTCATGGCCCCAATGGCTGCGGAAAGACTTCTATACTGGAATCTGTGCATTTGCTTGCCCAGGGGTTTTCTTTCAGGGCGAAAGACCTGAAGGAGATGATTGCCTGGAAAGGCGACGAATTGATTTTACGAGGATGCTTTGACGATTCCGGTCAAAGCGTGAATCGTGGAATCCGCGTAGGTCACCGGAGTTGCGACGTGCGCGAGAATGGCGAAAGCCTTAAGTCTCCGACGGCATTCTTTGGAAATATTCCGGCAGTTGTGATGCAACCTTCGGATATTGAACTTTTGCGTGGTGCCCCTGAAGTGCGCAGGCGCTGGCTTGATGAAATCCTTTGCTACCGTTCGCAGGCGAATGCCTCGGTACTTAAGCGTTACCGCCGCGTGCTGCAACAGCGCAACCAGTGGCTGCGCCAATACAAGCGCGAGGGAGTCGCTACCGGCGGTGAAGATTTGTTCCATGTGCTTACGGAACAGCTGGTGGATTTGGGTGCAAAACTCTGGGCGACCCGCATTGAACTCTCCAAGGAAATTTCCCCGATCATTACGGGCTACTACCGCAAACTATCGGGTGGCGTAGATGAAATCGCCTGTGCCTACAAGAGCTCTATCCTCAAGGAACTGGACGCTCTCGACGGCGCAGAATTTTTGGATGACTCCGAGCTGGACAAGGCTGCCATGGCGGCAGACCGGAGCGGTCTTTATATTGCATCGGATTCGGGAGAATCTGAAGATGGCTCTGTCGACGAGAATGCATTGCGCGAAGCCTACCGCCGTAAGCTTGTTGGCTTGGAATTTGCCGAAAAGATCCAGGGGATTACGCTGTCCGGCCCCCATAAAGATGACTTGGGCGTATGCATTGGCGAAAGCGAAATGCGTTCTGCCGGTTCCCAGGGCCAGTGCCGTTGCGCTGCAGTTGCCATGCGCTTTGCCGCGGTAGATGTGGCCTCCCGTTACTTGAACAAGCCGATTCTTTTATTGGATGATATTTTTGCGGAACTGGATGTCAAGCGCCGCGATGCGGTGGCCTCGCTGATTCGCGAGAAGGCGTGCCAGGTGGTTATAGCGACGCCGCAGCTAGAAGAATTGCCGTTTACCGCTGATGCGGAAATCGCACTTGGCTATAAGTAAAAATGCCCCGCGTTTGAACGCGGAGCATTTTTGCATAAAAAGCGTTTGGCTTATTTCTTCAGCAAGTCACGGATTTCAGTGAGGAGCTTTTCTTCGGCAGACGGTTCAGGAGGTGCCGGAGGAGCAGCCGGGGCTTCTTCTTTCTTGCGCATGTTCTGCATGAAGCCGAGGAACTTCTTCATGACGATGAACACCACGATGGCGACGATGAGGAAGTCGACGATGCCGCCGATGAAGTTACCGTAGGGAATGGTCACGCCTTCGGCAGTTGTAAAGGCGAGAGACTTGAGGCCTTCGCCTGCATCCTTACCGCCGCCCATGGCGATGATAGCCGTAACGGTAGGCATCACGATGTCGTTTACGAAGGAGGTGACGATTTTGCCGAATGCACCACCGATGATCACACCGATAGCCATATCGACGATGTTGCCCTTGAATGCGAAGGCTTTGAACTCTTCGATAAGGGACGATGCTTTGCCTTTGATACCCATATTGGATCCTTTTGTTAAAGTTAAGATAAAAATATGTTTAAAATATCGCTTTGGCAAGAGGGTTTTCTAAATTTTGCACGCTATGTCATGGTTCATTTTAGCTCTACTTTCGGCCTTCTTTTTAGGCTGTTATGACCTCGCCAAGAAGAAATCGGTGCAAGACAATGCTGTCCGTGTGACACTGTTCTGTTGCAGTGCGTTTTACGCCCTCTTTATGAGTCCGCTCTTGTTGACTGGTCACTGTGAAAGCTTGCCTTTGCAGAGCCATGTTTACCTGTTTGGCAAGGCGGCCATTGTAGGCGGCAGCTGGATTTTGACCTATAATGCGCTTGCCCATTTGCCCCTGAGTATTGCTACTACTATTCGAGCCCTTGCTCCCGTTTTCACAATTTTTATTGCGGTGACCTTTATGGGAGAGCGCCCCTTTGCTCTCCAGTGGGCGGGCGTTGCCATTTGTATTTGTTCGTATGTGGGACTTAGTCTTGCTGGCCGCAAAGAAATGGGTCATTTCTTTAGTAACGGCTGGGTGATTTGCATGGTGCTGGGTACGATTCTTGCGGCATGCAGTGGCGTTTATGACAAGTTCATTCTTCAGCGCATGAACTTTAATCCCCTTACGGTTCAGGTGTGGTTCAGTATTTACATGATGCTTTGGCAGTTCGTGATTTGTGCCATCACTTGGTTCCCGACGCGGCATAAAACGACGCCCTTTAAATTCCGTTGGTCGATGCTCTTGGTGGCCGTCCTCCTGATTATTGCGGATCGTTGCTATTTTGTGGCGGTGAGCGATCCTGACGCCTTGATTTCGATTATTACGGTGTTCCGCCGTTCCAGTGTGCTGATTTCATTCTTTGCGGGACTTATTTTCTTCAAGGAACGCAAGAGCAAGATGAAGTTTGTCGCCCTGTTGGGTGTGATTCTTGGTATTTGTCTGATTGCTCTCGGAAAATAGTCTAGCGTTCTACTAAATTTATCGGTATGAAAGGCATTACAGGAACAATTGGCGCAGGAAAGTCGCTGGTCGGTCGCATTTTGCGTGACAAGAAAATCCGCGTGATTGACGCGGATGTGGCTGTGCATCACTTGTACCGAGATAACAAAGCCTTGCGCGCTGCCATCGCAAAGGAGTTCGGCGAAGACATGCTGACTGAAAAGGGGGTGAGCCGAACCCGCATGGCGAATCTGGTCTTTAACGATCCGACGGCGAGAAAGCGTTTAGAAGCCCTTGTGTATCCCGCCCTTACGGAATACCTGCTGCGGGCGAATCCGGCTTTTGTCGAGGCGGCCCTATTTGAAAATGTCCCTGAACTGGTGAAGCATCTAGATGAAATCTGGGTGGTGGGTGCCTCTCGTGAAGTCCGTAAGAACCGGCTGATTGCAAATCGTGGCTTTAGCGAAGATGATGCGGAACGCCGTATCAATTTGCAGTCGGCAAAAGATTCCGAAGAAGAATGGAAAAAGCTTTTCCCGGGAAAAAAGTTACGTTTTATCGATAACTCGGGTGACGAAGCTCGATTGCAGAAATCGATTGAAAGTCTTTTATAAAAAAATGCAACGTCGCAAGGACGCTGCATTTTTTTAGGTGGGATTGGGAGGAATTCGTTTAGAAAACGGACTAGCGGATATGCTTGCCGCCGAGGTTGAAGTAACGGATGTTACCTTGTGCGTCGGTTTTCTTGACTTGAACAGCTCCGTTACGGATAATCAACTTGTTTCCTGCAACGGGCTGCTTTGCAAGCTGCTTGGTCTTGGAAATCCTGTTGACATTGTAAGAGTTACGGGGCAGTTCTGTAATGTCGTAGCTCTTGCCAGTAGAAGCGATTGCCTGCAGGCTACCGGCCAGGTAAGCGAAGGGTGCGTTCCAGTTGATGGCAACTTCGTTGGTGGCATAGCTGCAGCTGTTGTCATAGTAAGATTTGGCGACGGCCTTGATATCAACGTAATTCTTGGCACAATCCGTAGCGGTGTAGTTGGGACCGCCTACGAGCATGCCGGGAATTGGATCGTCGATTTTGTCGGCTTGGCTAGGACGGTGGTGGGGATCCTTTGCGGAGTTGACACCGTAGCCGGTAAGGTACGAAATGTCCATGGGGTTTCTGCCCAGCAGGTAATCGAGAATGCCTGTGGCGGCATCGAGGTACTTCTTGTCTTTAGAAAGAATATAGGCGTGGATAAGAATCATGCCTTTGTTTGCGGCAAAGCTGTTGGAACCCCAGTTGAAATCGTTTTCGTGCATGGCGACTCCGTAGCCGTTATTGTTGAGCAAATCGAGGTAGCTGTCCGCAAGGTAGTAGATACAGGCCTGGGCGGAGTCGACGAAGTCTTTCGGGAATACTTCGGGGTTGGTGGCGATAGTCATCGCGGCAAGGGCGTTGGTGCTTTGCCAGCTTTGAAGTCTCCAGCGGCCCTGAGTAAGCGGGAACTGTTCGATAATTTCGGAAAAGACCGGATTTTTCGAAATACGGTACAACTCTGCGTTGGCCCAAATCTTTTCGTCGCTGGCGTTACGGTCTTCGTAAGTACCGGTGTTGACGCCTGTAGGCTGCGTAAAGTAGGTGGTCTGATTATTGATTGCCCACCATCTGGCTTTGGCGGCGGCGTTGGCGCAGTTCGTTGCGAAATCCTTGTCGAAGGGATAGTAGATATCTGCGGCCAAGGCCAGAACTGCGGCGAAGTCCCATGTGGCTTGAGTGGATTTGCCGATGGCGTAACGTGGAACCACGTCGCCTTCGGGCATGACTGTTCCGCTGAATTTCAAGGTGGTCAGCTTGTGGAATACGCCACCGTCAGTATCTTGCATGGTAAGCATCCATTCGAGATTCCAGCGAATTTCATCTAAAATATCGGGAACATCGTTTTTGCTTTCGGGAATGTTCAAGTTAAGGTTCTTGAAGTACTCCTTGTTATGCTGGTAAAGCTGCATCAAGGTGTAGGTGGTAATGCCGGAGTTGACGATGTATTTGCCGTAGTCGCCGGCATCATACCAGCCTTTGGCTCCATTAAAGCGAAGGTCGGAATTGTCTATACCTGTAGAAATGTGATAGCGGACAGCAGTGTCGGGGTGACCCGCAGCGCGTGCGTAAACACCGGCGTATTCTTCTTCGAGGGCGGTTGATGCGCGCTGGAAGTAGAAAAATTTGAGCGAGGCTTTTGCCGCGTCTTCAAGGGCGTCATCGCCGATGATGATGGGGTGACCAATCTTTTCGTCGCCTAAGTATGCCTGGTAGGTGCCTTCGGTCTGGATTTTGGAGAAATCTACTAGAGATGCGGCTGTATCGCCTGCCGGGGCCCATGTTTGAGCTTCGGGAACGGTAGCTTTTAGAACTTCCGTTCCGTCGGTATTCTTGAAGACAATTTCTTTGCCTTCGGCTCCGATGACAGCCATTTGCTTTTGGCTTTTTGTCAAAAAGCCGACTTGGTTCTGATAAGCAGTAGCGGCAAAAAGTCCCGTGGCGCTAAATGCGGTAACGGTGAGAGCCGATGCGAGCGTAGTGCGGATTTTTTTGTTGATTCCCATACAACCGTCCTTTTGTTTTTTATAAATCTAAACCTTTATGGGCTCACTAGGTAGGGGGCCGGAAGTAGAAAGTGGTTACGGCTGAAAACTGATGCGAGGTGTGCATTGCTATATTTGCATCGTGATTTACGAACTCCGCATAGAAAAAATGGTGCAGGGCGGCGAAGGAATGGCCCGCCTGCCTGACGGTCGCGTTTGCTTTGTGCAGGGGGGCCTGCCGGGTGAACTTTGCAAAGTCGAACTTTCTCAGAACAAGAAGGATTTTACGCGGGGTCGGGTTGTTAAAGTGCTTGAAAAGAGTGTCGACCGCTCGGAACCGAAGTGTCCCTTATTTGGCAAGTGCGGCGGCTGTAGCCTGCAATATTTGGTAAGCGAAAAACAGGCGCCGTATTTGGCTCGTGTAGAACGTGAAAATTTTAGGCGCTTGGCTCATGCGGAATTGCCTGAAGATTTCAAGATTCATGTAGGCCCGGCCTGGGGCTACAGGAATCGCGCCCGGGTGGTGATTGCCCGTGCAAAAAATGGCAACGTCAGCTTCGGTTTCCGTATGCAAAAAAGCAACGGAATTATCCCCTTTGAAAACTGCCCAGTATTGACGCCTGCACTAAATGCATTCCTGAAAGAAAATGCGGCGAATATTTTTGAAGAATCGGTAAAGAACAATAAGCGTCCGCCCAGGAATTTTGAACTAGATGTAAACCTTTTCGATAACGGAAAGGGCGATGTCAGTTTCTATTACAAGGGAATGTCTGCCAAGGATTTTGAAAAGAACGCCGTAAGTGTTGTCGATATTGCGGGGGCGCAAATTCGCTCGGATGCTTCGGTATTTTTCCAGAGCAATTTGGCGCTTTTGCCGGAGCTTGTGAGTGCCGTTCAGAATGCCGTTGACGAAGGTATTGCTAGTGGCGAGGCGAGTGACGCATGGCTTATTGACTTGTTCAGTGGCGTAGGCTTTTTTGCTGCGATTCTGAAGGACAAGTTCAAAAGAATTACGACGGTGGAACGTGAAGAAGGCTGTCTGAAGCATGCTCGCTTGAATTTGAACGGAGGATCCGTTCAGAAAAACGTAGAGAATGTCTCGGCTGCGGCTGAAGAGTGGCTCGTTGAAAACGTGGTGGATGTGCCTGCAACTTTGATTGTGGATCCGCCCCGTACCGGCCTCCCCGTAGAAGCTCTTGACGCCATTGTGAAAAGTTCTGTTAACAGACTGATCTATGTTTCTTGCGATCCGGTGACCCTTGCCCGCGACTATGCAAAATTTGCGCAGGCGGGATTTAGCCTTAAAAAAGCAGAAGGATTCGCCTTTTACCCCCAGACGCCCCATTTGGAGATGATGTTCATTCTTTCGCGATAGCCGAAAAAAAGAGTTTTTTCTAGTTTATTCGGTAAGCAATGGAGGCGAGTATGAAAAAATGGTTGTTTGCGATAGTGACCGCATGCCTGTTTGCTGGGTGCTCGGTCGAAGAGACCGCAATCGTTTGTGGTAGGGAATGGAACCCTGCCCTCGATGTCGTAGCCGATACCATGAGCGAGTTCGAAATGAGAGACCCGCTGATTGTGCAGTTCCGTTACGGAAAGAGCTTTGACTTTTCGATGCTCAAGACATCCTTCTACGAAGGAACGATTGCCCACAAGGGTGAAAAGATTTGGGACCACGAAGTGGCCGTTAGTGAAAAACAGTGGGTCTACACGCTGCAGGGCAAGTCTCGCCATCATATGGGTGTAATGACTGCCCGCGAACTATGCCGTAAAAAAGAACCGGGCCCGGTTGTCATTGAAGTCAGTGGCGATGGCAAGGTGCTTTTGTCCAAACAGATTCTCCTTACTAAAAATCGGTAACACATGAAGAAAATTTTATGCGCAGTCACAGCTGCCTTTATCCTTGGCGGTTGCGGTGAATCAAAAGTCAACGTTAGCTACAAAGTCGATGCCCCCGTTACGGTAGAACTTTATGCCGAAGGCTATTTCTCTACAATAGACCTGAAGGGCGATGAAAAAATGGGTACGGTGACTGCCGCCTACGCAAACTTGACCTATTCTAATTCGGGGGACACCTTGAAGGTGCACCGCGATTACGTGATGGACAAGTCTCGTGGTTACCTGAAGAATTACATGCCTTCGGAACTGGCTTGGCGCGTGAAGTCGGTGGACATGACGGCTATCGATCGCGAAGTGAAAAGCGTGGACGGCTTGGATAACGGTTACGATTCCTTGCTGGCCCGTATTCCCATGCCCGAAGTCTGGCGTAGGCAACTCTTGAACCCGGAGTATAAACCGCACTTGAAGCGTCTTGAAAAGCATCGTTGGGAAATGGACCATATGCTGGTGGGCGATGTGCCGGTTAAGGGAAACATTACGCAGATGCTCAAGGACCAGGGCCGTTTGAACTTTGCCTTGATCCAGGTGGATTCTGTGGTGGTGAAGGGCTTTGAAAACCGCGACCACCGACGTTGTCTGGATTACATCGTGTACTTGCAGGAAAAGGAAAGTTTCCCCTATTACATTTGGGAACAGCACGTCAATAGCAACATTGTTCCCGAAAAGTTCAAAAGGTACAACAGGGGCCTGAAGGCTGATTACCAGACTCAGTTTGAGGTGATGATCGATCCGACGACGGGCATTCCCTGTCAGGAACGTGAAGTGAAGGTGGGTACGCATACCATGGTGAATCCTGATACGAAGGATACCGCGACCTTCAAGAGCCAGATTACGCTCGAAAGACTGTATACCGTGAAGAGACCCGAAGCGGAAGAAACGAAGTAAAGATGAATAAAGTCTTCTGCATATCCGTTTGCCTTGGTGCATTCCTGATGGTGGGATGTACTTCTCATCCGTCTCCCCAGCAGACCATGGTCGATGACCGTTACATGGTCTACAAGGAAATGGAAAAGGCTTACCGCACGGCAGAAGAAGAATACATGAACCTGCTCTTTAACATCGAGCGTATGCCCGAAGAAGAAGAGATGTGGATTATGAAGCGCGACAAGATGCTGGAGTTGATGCAACTGAAGGAACTCATGCTGAATGCTCGCGCCGAACTGGACCAGGCCATGCAGGAGTGGGAACGCCATATGGTGGACTTGCAGGCGGAACAGAAAAAGGCCCAGGTCAAGCAGTTTAATCCGAACTTTACAGGGAAAGACGGGCAACGAACCAGTCCTGGTCAGCTATTGCCCGGCGAAATCAAGCCTAAACAAAAATACGGCGAACTCTAGTTACTGCCATGAGTTCACAAACCCCATTCCGATGGAGAATTTGATTCTCGTGGGGGCGATGCTTTCGGGAATTCCCGGGACGTCAATAGGCGAGAGCTTTTGACCGCCTTCTAAGTTGTCGTCTTCGCCGATGCGGTTTAGGCCGCGTGCGAGCGTGAGCGAAATGTCGAAGGGCGTTCCGTAGAAGATTCGGTTGCTCATGCGGAAGGTAAGACCCACGGAGCGGTCCCAGAAGCGGTGGTCCGTAAGTTTGTCGATGTCGAACCACTTGGTGTTCCAGGCGGCGCCCATCTGGGCGAATCCGTCGATGTAGAAGCTGCGTGTCTCGAAAATCCACAGGGATTTGCGCCAGTCGTCGTATACCGGGAACAGGTAATGGAGTTCGGCGATGGCGGTGCGCATGCCGGCGAGCGTGTAGCTTTCGGAGTTGCGCAGGTAGGGGTAGCCTTCGAGGAATAGAGCGTCGTAGTAGTAGGAATCAAGTGTATCTTGCTTGGCGTCTGTGCTCCACTTGTATATGCCGGCGATTTTACCGCCGGCCGCGAGGCGGGCGCCGGTGAGCGGACTTTGGATGCTGCCGTAGAGATTCAGGCCGACTTCGTTGATGTGGAAGTTGCGGTACTTTGGCGTGATTTTGCCGTTTTCGTTAATGGTGAAGCTTTCGGCGAATGTGCCCGGGCGGTACAAGTCGGAATTGGAGGACTGCAAGTAGAGACGCATTCCGTTGCCTTGGCCGGTGATTTCGGCGCCTTCGGCATGATCGCCATAAAGGCCGAGGGCGACGAGCAGGCTTAAGCGTTTTTGATAGGTCCAGTCAAAATTACTTTCGTAGAAGTTGAAGTTTGCCCAATCGTAACCGACAGCGACTTGCAAGGTGTCGATGCTCTTGAAAATGCTATAGCCGGCCCCAGCCATAATGGCTTGCATAGGAATGGCGTAATGGGAGTCGAGAATACTGTCTTTATTGTTTGCGCCAGCACCTTCGTCGCGGAGCGTGTCCTTGCTGGTATAGTTGGCGTAGGTGTAGCTGAGCGAGAGGTCTATAGGCGTGCTCTTATTTTCCCAGGAAACGAAGAATTCTTTTTCTTGTTCAGGGTTGAGACCGTCGCCGTTGATGTAGTCGATACCGTTGCCGAGTTCCAGCAATAAGCCAATTTGCACTGTATTTTTCTTGAGTGCATCGCTGATGATGGCGGCAAGGCCTGCCTTGACTTTGAGCTTGCCGTCGCCAAAGACGGTGAGGTCGGGGGCATTTTCGCTGAATACAAGCATCGGAACAAACAGCGGAATGTTCGGAATGGGCTTGTAGTCCCGTTCAATGCCGGCAAATTCGATGTCGGCAATTTCAATGGGCTTTTGAACTTTTTCGAGGAGTGTGCCGCGGAGCGTGATGGCTGCGGGGGCTGGCTTTTGTGTAACGGTATGCGTGGTGTCGGCGACCTTGATGACAGAGTCGCGGACAATGGGGGTGCAGACTACGCTTGTGGAATCGGAGGTGCTGTCACGGACGGTGGTGTCGCTCACGCAGCTAGAGTCGGCAATTTGAATGGTACTGTCCCGTTCGCTGACGGTAACCGTGGTGTCGTTGATCATCGGAACCGTGGAGTAGGGCATCTTATAGAGCGAGAAACCGTCCTTGTCGTATTCCGTGAAGTAGAGCGTATCCCCGGCCAGAACGGGGGTGAATGCGCCGCCTACCACGTTGGTGAGCGGGGTCTCTGCGCCGGAGGTCAAGTCCTTTTCGATCAAGTTGAAAATGCCGTTGCGGTTGCTGGCGAAGATGATCCTGTTGTTGTCGAGCCAGTTTACGTCGCGCTCGTCAAATCCCTCGGTGCTGACAATCTTGAAGTTTTTGCCGTCGCTATCGATGATGGCGATTCCGCGAGTTACATCGTCAAAGAATCCGAAGGCGATGCGCTTGCCATCGGGGCTGAATTTCGGACTGTAAATATTGTAGTAGTCGAATTTGGCATCGGGAACGTAGATGTCGACGGGATCTTCGGATGTGTAGTCGTTAATGTCTTTGGGGTAAGGGACTTTGGCCAGTTTGAAACGGGTGCTGTAGGGTTCCCGCATGGCAAAAATAATGGTGGTTCCCTGGGCGTCGATGGCGGGGTAGACCGCGTCGGCCAGGTATGTCACGGAAATCATTTTCTTGTTGGTGTCGCTTACGGCGATGTCGAAGTGGGCGTGTCCGTCTTTATCGCGGTTCTGGTAGCTGACATAGGCGAGAATAGGACCCTGGGTGCTATCTTCATGAACATCGATGCCTTTGTCAAGCCAGGCTTTTTTGAGCTTGAACCCGTGCTTGGCGTAGTCACCTATTTCTATTGTACTGTCTTCGCTGTCGTTTTCAACGGTGATTTCACCGATTTCAACACCATCGATGACTTCGTCTTTCTGGCTGCTGTCTGTTTTGCCGAGAGGCATCTTGAAGAGCCCTCCGTCAAACCAGAGCCCGCCGAAATTGGATACGCCGTAGAGAGTCTTGCCTGCAACAATGGGGAAATCCTGCCAGAACGACCCTTCGGTCATCTTGGTTCCTTCTACAAGAGTGCCGAGGCTATCGCGTTGCGCCTTGTAGGCGTCGGTGATTTCTTTTTTCCAGTTGTCGTAGAGTTGTTGCTCGCTGATACCGAGAACATTCTTGATGGCTCCGTCGAGAGTCATGCGGTGGTATTTGGACATCTCGTGCCAAATCTTGGGCATGGCGTCTTCGCCGTATTTTTTGCTGATGTAGCGTACCAGCGAAAAGCCCTGGGTGTATGGGCCCAGTTCAGCAAAAAGCGAATTGTCCGAGAAGTCGTGCATGTAGGGGAGCGTGAGCAGACTGTCGTTAAGGGCTGCTACACGGAGCAACATGTCGCGATGGGTATCCCAGGCGTCAAAGCCCATACGGCTAGATTCATACTGGGCGGTACCTTCGGCGAACCAGAGGGGTTGCAAAGTAAAAGGAATCAGGGTCGCGAAATCTTGGGTGGTTCGCTCGTTGTAGTAGTCCGTGTAGCTGGCCTGCAAGCCATAGATGCTTGGCTTGAATTTGCTTGCGTTTTCGATGCTGACCAGGTGGCTGAATTCGTGGGTTACCACGTCTGAAAGCCAACCGTGGCTGCTACGGATTTTGAAGTCCCAGTTGGTAAGCCAGAGGTTGATGGAATTTTCGCTGGGAATGGCGTTGCCGTTGCTGTAAAGGGCATTGTTGAGGGTCGCGTTCACGCGGCCGGGCAAATCGTGATGGTAGCGGCTCACCACGGAATCGTAAACGGCTTCGGCGTAGGCGGAAACTTTCGATGCGTGGGTAGAATATTCTGCCGGGTAAATAAAATTGAAATGATCGGTGCCTGCGGCTTTCCAGTGGATGTCGCTATTGTTGCCATAAAAACCGTTGGCGAAAGCTACACCAACACAAAAAAATACAAGGCTCGAAATATAGGCACGCATAAGTGCCTACAATATACAAAATGCCGGGCATTGGCAGTGGACTCAATGCCGTAATAAAAGGCCGCTCGTTTGAGAGCGGCCTTAGATTATTATGGGAGTTCTAGATATTTTTACTTGTCAAGCCCGTAGGCTTCGGCCATGCCTTCGATCAGGGTTGTTCCCTTGACACCGTCGGTCGATTCGAAGAGGGAGAAGCCGCCGGTGTAGCCCCAGTGCGTCAGAGGAATTTCGAGCGTGTCGCTGATTTCCCTCATGGCAGTCATGTAGTTCAGAACGGACTGCTTGTCGGTCTTCAGGTTGTAGGCACCGAATTCGTTGATGATTACCGGAACGTTGTTCTTTACGGCCCATTCCTTGGCGGGGAGAATCAAGTTGAGTATGTATTCCTTGTTTCCGATTTCGTTGTATTTGAAGATGGCGTCCTTGTACCACTTGGGGAGATCCTTCGTTACGCCGAAATCGGCGCTGTATTCAGACCATTTTTCCTTGTCGTAGGGGAACATCAGGTTCTTGACTTTCTTGAGGTCGGTCCAGTTGGCGCTCTGGTGCGTGAAGACGAACGGTTCGTAGGTGTGGATGGCGTAGACGATATTGTCGTCGTTGAGCGGCGAGCCTGCAGCGAGGTGCTTGATGGAGTACCATTCCGCATCGCCGAAGATCAGCGTGTGCTTCTTGTTCACCGTACGGATGGAATCGATGATTTCTTGGGCTGCCTTGCGCCAGTTGGTCGAAGAAACTTTGCCGTTTGCCATGTCGGGTTCGTTCAGCAGTTCAAGGAAGAGGTCTTCGCGGGGGTTGCTTGCGTAGTGGGCTGCCACGTGTTTCCACACTTCGGCCATCATCTTGGTGTACTTGGCATTGATGGCGGTCTTGGTGTTGTAGCCGTTGTCGTATTCATGGTAGTCAATGACAAAGGACATGCCGTACTTTGCGGTCCATTCGTCAAAGGCGTCAAGGACTCCGAACAGGTTTTCGTCATCGTAGGTGAGTGCGATGGTACCGGTGGTGTCGGCAACGAACTTGTCACGGTTAGTGGCGTACTGGTCGAGGTCGATGGGGAGACGCAGGGACTTGATGCCGTTATCAGCCATCAGTTTTACGTCGTCTTCGTTGAACTTGAATTCGCCCTTGAATATGGTGCCGTCTTCTTCGAGCCAGTTAGTAATGTTGATACCCTTGTTCAGGTACTTCATTGCCTTGGCCTGCAGCGGGTTGCTGATGGTGATGTCGCCGATGTTGACTTCGGGAATGACTGGATCCTTGATTTCCATGTCAGCCTTGTCCTTTTCGACTTCGCTGGTGTCCTGCAGATAGACGTTGTCGATAAGCAGGGAGTCCACCTTCTTGTCGCCCTTGGCCTGGAAACTGATGTTGGTGATGTGGGCCGGATCGAAGGCGACTTCTACGCCGCCCCAGCCTTCCTGGGCGAGATCCTTGAAGCGGATGACAGCCTTGGTCCAGGTGCGGGAAGCCTTCATATTCATCATGTGAACGTCGTAGTTGGTTACGTCGGAAGTTTCGACGCGAACAATGTGGGCACCGCCCTTGTACCAATAAGTAAGTCCACCGTATTTGGTGTAATCGACATCGGTATCCAGGGTTACGCCCCAGCCGACGTAGGGATCGTACTTGTATTCACCCTTGTCGAGGGCGTAGTAGACGGCCCACGCGTAGTTGGTGCCGTTGTCGGATTTTCTTGCGACAGGATAGCCGTCCGGACCGACGGGGCTCTTGATTTCGGATGCGCCGTCGCCATCTTTGCCGCCGTGGTTGTCGTTATAGTCGTACCAGTAGAATTCACCCTGCAAAGAGGCGTTGTCACCGTCTTCGAAGTCATCGATTAAGAGGCCCTTGCCTTCTTCCTTGGGAATGGTAATTGCAGGGGTGATGTCCGTTGCTTCGTCTGGCATGACGATCTTGCTGGTGGGTTCTGTGGATGTAGAATCGTCTACGGCAGGAATTGAATCAGTGGGGGTTGTTGAAGCCGTATCTGCGGGCGTGTTAATCGAATCACCGGGGGTAGGGTTGTCGTTAACTTGAGTAGAATCGGCTACCGGGAGTTCGTCGATAACAGTATCGACAGATTTGTTGGAAGAGTCATCGCCGCATGCGCTCAAGAAAAGGAGTGCCGCTGCGGAAATAGATAGGCTAGTTTTGGCTTTGAAGTTCATCTTGACCTCTTGTTTGTACTTTATGCTCTAAAAACTATTTTGCTGCGAGGTGAAAAGAAAGGCTTTTGCTTCAATTTGCGTTTACGCGAGTAAACTCAGAAGCCTCCATTTTCACCCTTTTCCCCTAAATTTATCGCCAAATAAACAAAGCGATTCTGACTAAATGGTTTATTTATGTATAAGTGTATCAAGTGTTTGATGACGCAAATAACTTCTAAATAGCCTTTATAAACTGGATTTTTTACTACCTTTTTATCGATGCGTTTTTTTTCCGAAAAATATCACAATTCCATCTGCTTTGCTCGCAAAGAAAAGCCTGCAGACTTGTGTTGGGAAACGCAGAAAATGGTTGACCGACGTTATGTTGGTCGCAATCGGATTGATTTAAAGAAAGAAGTTGTTCCCCCATACAGTTATGTCTCCGGGGACAAATTGAAACCGGTAAAGACTTATGTGGTGATACGGGGCCGTACGCTGCCTGATGGCGTGTACACCTATGACGGTGCTGCTCGAAGTGCTGTACCCGATGTGGTGGGGCTGCTGGTGCGCATTGGTGGCAAGGATGAAATGAAAAAGCTCGTGGCTGCCTTTCCGGATAAGGACTTTGCAGAAGAAGCCCCGCTACTTTACATTTTTACGGGCCTTTTAGAACGTTCCGTTTGGCGTTATAGGGAGTCGGCCTATGCTCAGGTGTCGCAGGATGTGGGCGCTTGCGCTGCCAGCGTCATGTTGCATTCGAAAGCCAAGGGGGCCAAAGTATTCGCTTTGAGCGGATTTGTAGATGATGAAATTGCGGTGACGCTGAATTTGCCTGCGACGGAAATTCCTTTAGCGGCCCTTGCGGTTTTTCCGGAATATAGTGAACTTGCCTTTGATTCGGTTGACGGCGGTGTCGGTGAAACGGCTTATTCTAACCGTGGCGAAATGGAGCCGGATATAGGCTACGATGCTTCGCGTTATGCGGCCATGTTCATGCGGCAGAACCGTGCTGAAAATATAACGGATCTTTCGAAGAGTATCCGTATCCGAAGGCTTGCTGCTCAGGCTTTCCCGGGAGATGAATTCCCGCTGACACCGGCCAAGTTCGATACGGCCCATTATCTCGATAAAATTCTGGACATCAAAGAGCCCCTGAATAACCGTTTGCCGTTTAGGAAGGCCGGGCTTGACCTGGATGATTTTTCCAGCATGCTCCGTTGGCTGGAAGCCGGACAAATCAATTTGTTTGGCGCAGGTCTTTTAAGAATCTGGATAGTCTCTTTTGACGTGATGTTTGTTTACCCTGGAGTGTATCGGTATGTGCCTGTGCGCAAATCGATTTACATGCAATCGGGAATGTTGAATGTTAAAAAGTTCGCCAAATGTCATTTGTCTCCTGAAGTGGCTGATAATACGGCCTTTGCGGTAATTTTGACGGCGGACTTGAACGAATCCTGCAATTTGCTAGGCGAACGTGCCTACCGATACATGAACTTAAATGCAGGGTATTTTATTGAATCCATGACCCTGTCGGCGACACTGGTCCGTAGAACTTTGCGTAGCGAAAGGTTCTTTTATCACGACGAACTTAGAGCGTTGTGCGAAATTCCCGAAAACGAAAGCATTATCGCCGAAATTCTGGTGGGAAAAACTTAAGCCATCAGGTTTAATATAATCGGCGTGACGATAGCGGTGAATAGCCCGGCGAGGCCTATGGATAGGCTGCTCATGGCTCCTTGAATTTCTCCCATTTCCATGGCTTTGGTGGTACCCAGCGCATGGCTTGCGGTACCGATGGCGATTCCTTGGGCTACCTTGTGTTTAATGCGGCAGAACCGGCACACGGCAGGAGCGGCAACGGCACCCGTAATACCCGTGATGGTAATGGCGATAATGGTGACAGGGGGAATGCCGCCGATTTGTTCGGAAACCACGGAACCCATGGGAATCGTGATGGATTTGGGCAAGAGCGAGAGCATGAGGGTTTCGCTAAGTCCAATCAACTTGCTGACCACGATGACGCAGGCGAGTGAGGTGAGGCTTCCTGCAATAATGCCTGCGAGAATGGGCTTCCAGAATTGGGTGAGCTTGGAAATTTGCCTGTAGAGGGGAACCGCCAGCACCACGGTGGCGGGGGAGAGCATGACGGAAATATAGTCGCCACCCACATTGTAGCTTTCGAGGCTGATTCCCGTGATAAGCAAGAACCCGACAATAAGAATGTTGGCGATTAACAGGGGATTCAAGAAAGAATACTTGAATTTTTTGCTGATGGTGACGCCGATTTCAAAAGCGACCAGCGTGAGCAAAATCCCGAAGAGGGGTGAATTGATGATGGCGTTCATTTTTCGCCCCCGTTTGTTCCGTTACGAGATGCCCGCTTGGCAAGGCGTTCTGCACGCAATGCCAAATTTTCGCGGTATTCCTGCTTGCGGATTAGAAACTGCGTGCAACGGCCGCCTATGGCGATAGTCACTAGCGTAAAGGCTACGCAGAGGAATAGCAAAAGCGGCCATTGGGAAAGGACTTCGTCGCCGACAGCCATGATGGCGATGCTGGGCGGTAAAAAGAAGAGCGCCAGGTGATTCAGGAAAAAACTGGAAACGCCTGAAATCTGCTCCGGTTTTAGTACTTTTAGACAAAGTAACGCTAAAAGAAGGACCATGCCGATAATGTTTCCCGGAAGGGGAACGCCTACGATGCGGTGGAGGAATTCTCCGGCCACGCAAATGGCGAAAATGACGGCAAGTTGGAGCGGTATTCTCATTTCGGGCGTAAATGTAGAAAAGTATATTCTATATTTCAAGTTATGAAAATCGTATTTATGGGAACGCCGGAATTCGCGGCTTGTTTTTTGAAGCATCTCAAGGAATCGGACTTTGCTGACGTGGTGGCTGTGGTGACTCAGCCTGACAGGCCTGCAGGGCGCGGGCGCGTGTTGACGCCGCCGCCAGTTAAACAACTGGCTCTCGAATACGGGCTCCCCGTACTCCAACCCACCGACTTGAAAGCCCCCGAATTCGAGAGCGACCTGCGCGCCTTCGACGCAGACCTCTTTGTGGTGGTTGCCTATTCGATTTTGCCGAAGAATATTCTGGCGGTTGCGAAGCATGGTGCGGTGAATGTACACGGCAGCTTGTTGCCCAAGTACCGTGGTGCAGCCCCTGTGCAGCGTGCGATTGCCGACGGCTTGCCCGAAACAGGCGTGACCGTTTTCCGCCTGGATGAAAAGATGGACCACGGTCCGATTCTTGCTCAGAAGACGGTGGTGATTGATCATCAGGATACGACCGCAAGCCTCTTGGAAAAGATGGTGGCTCCTGGCTGCGAAGCGTTGGACGATGCAATCCACCAGTTGCTTGAAGGTCGCGAAAAGGATTTGACGCAGGACCATGCGCAGGCCAGTGGTGCCCCGAAGCTCAAAAAAGAAGAAGGCCTGATTGATTTCAACTTGCCGGCAAAGGTGATTCACGACCGCATTCGCGCCTTCAATCCGTGGCCGGGTGGTTATGGAAAGTTGGGTGGCCGTATGGTTTACTTGCGCAAGACGGATACGCCGGAGAATTGCCCGAAACTCACCCCGGGCGCGGTGGAATTCAAGGATAACCGATTCTACGTGGGCACGGGCGAAGGCGTGCTTGAAGTGATTGAAATTCAGGCCGAAGGCAAGAAGCCGATGCCGGTGGCCGACTTTATGCGCGGAATCCAGAAGCGTGAAGGACTTTGCTTTTGCTAGATGAATCGCTGAAAGAGAGAATGGATGCGTTCCGCGTTCTTGTGCTTTGGCAGAAGGACGGTAGCTTTATCAAGGAAAGCGGACTTTCGCCTTTTGCGATGGAACTTGCCTTGGGTGTATGCCGTAGGCATTTGTACCTGCAATACTTTTTAAAGACCCTCGTAAAGAAAATGCCTTCGCTTGAAGTAGCGACGGTACTTGAGATGGGACTTTTCCAGATGTTCTTTATGGAAATCCCGGACCATGCCGCCGTTTCTACAAGCGTTGAGCTGACGAAGGCGGCGAACCTTCAAGAAGGTTCCGCGCGGCTGGTGAATGCCGTGCTGCATGCCGCGCGCAAGTCCGGGCTGCCGGCGCTCCCACCTCAAAAGGTGCGGCGCGTGTCCATCGAGAATTCGGTGCCCGAATGGCTGGTGCGCAGGTGGTTCGATATTTATGGCGGTACACGCGCCGAAGCGCTCGCCAAGGCGACGCTTACGCGCCCCGCAGAATGGATCCGCGTGAATCTGCAAAAGACTTCGGCTCCGGTGCTTTCGCAAAAGCTTGGAATCACGGGTGCAAGCATCCTTTACGACCGCTACATTCAAGTGCCTGCCGAAGCAAAGCTCAAGACGATTCTGGAATCGGAATCTTTTGCGAAAGGCGAATTCAGCATGCAGAATCCGTCTGCCTACGAAGTCGTGAAGCTTCTGGACTTGAAGCCTGGCCTTAAGGTGTGGGACGCATGTGCGGCCCCAGGCGGAAAGGCGGCGCTCATGGCCGAGATGGATTCTTCGCTTGACATTCTCGCAAGCGATGTATCCGAGACTCGCGTGCTTAAAATGCATGACCTTGTAGACCGCCTGGGACTCACGAACGTTCGCGTCGAATGCCGTGATGTGCTTGCTTTGGATCCTTCTCCCCATTCGGGGATCATGCCCACTAAGGCAACAAGTTGCCAAGTGGTCAAAGAGACTACGCTTCGCTCCGCTCAGGATGACACTCGCTCATCCAAATTTGATCGCATTCTCCTCGACGTGCCCTGCAGCAACATGGGCGTGATTGCCCGCCGACCGGAATCGGTTTACCGCATTACTCCGGAATCAATCAAGGAACTGGCCGAGTTGCAGTATGCGATTTTGCAGGCTGCCTCGGCAAAGCTTGCTGCTGGCGGAATTCTGGTGTATGCCACTTGCAGTCCGGATCCGGAAGAGACTACCAAGATTGTGAATCGTTTCGTGAAAGAAAATCCCGAATTTGAAAAACATGGCGATGCGGTGCTCCCGGGTACCGAAGATTCTCGCTTTGACGGATTCTTTGCTCAGGCTTTGCGCCGAAAATAATAAAAGGTTTTTTATGGGGAATTTAAAGAAAATCTTTTTGTTTGTGGCGGGTGTAGCGCTGGCTGCGTTTGCCCAAAGTGAACCGGTGGATGTAAAAGATGTGGCTTTCTCGAAGGCCTATATCGGAATCGAAGGCGGCGAAATTTATCCTTTCGGTGATTTGATCGATGCGGTTTACAACACCTATTATGGTGGGTTCAATTTCCGCTATTCTTACTGGAAAAATGTAGACGGCGTCGTGATGTTCCATTATGCCTACTTTGAACCGCGCCCGAAAGCGGTGCCTTATGATGGGGTGCACCAGGCATCGGGAAAGCTGGGCTTGGATTGGAATTTCCCGATTATTCATCCGGTCGGATTGGGTGGCGGCTTTGCTTGCAACTGGACCCGCGCCGATTTGGATGATGGCGTGAAGAAAGATTTGATTTACAATAAACCGGGTGGAACCCTGGGGGATAATGAAACCGAATTTGGCTGGTATGCCCGGTTGAATTTGAAGATTTTGAATTTGGAAAATTACCGCATTGGCTTTAACATGATGTGGGAAGAAATTTGGACTTTGCCCAAGCGTTCTGATATGTTGTATGTGGGACTGTATATTGAAAGGAAGCTTTGGTAATGAAGAATTTTGCCCTGATATCTTTGTTGTGGGGAGCGGTTGCTTTTGCCCAAGTTCCTGCAGAAATGGACGGTATGGAATATGAAACCCGTGCCGATGGAACTTTTTTGATTGGTGGCCCGACATACGCCTTCGATAGGGTGATGGGCGCTGGCGGCATGCATTCTGAAAGCGAACTTTGGACTCCTGCGAAATTGCGTAATCGCCTTCTGTTTAATCGCCTGTCGGAAACTCCGGACTGGACGCCCTATGAACCTTCGGTTTGGGTCAAAACGGGTAATGAGCTGGGCGACTTGATATATCAGGATTTTATTACCGAGTCTAACAGGCCGGACAACAGGACTCCTATTTTGGAAGGGGGCTTCCGTTCTCCGAGCTTTATGGGCTTTTGGGCAACGGCGCGACTTTTCCAAGATGACCATTTTTGCAGCGGAGCGTATACCTATCGCCGTGATGCAGTAGAAGGAAATTATTCTCATTTTGGAGAAAACTGGCCCATGTTCAGTTCGGCTTACGGAGGACTCGGCTATACGAATTCCCTGGTGAACGCCTCGGTGTTGGCGGGTGAAGAATATTTGTGGTTCTATACGGAAAGCTCCCGATGGATTCCTGCCCATTACAAGCCCCGTGTAGAGGCCCGTGCCGATGTGGGCAACCTGTCTGTAACCCTGGCTTATGAGGATATTGAATACCAGTACAAGCCTAAAAAAGAAGAAGGTTCCCGTAAAGAATTGAACGGCTCTGTTTACTACAAATGTGGCAAGAATTGCCAACAGGGAATGTTCCAGATTTCTGCCGGTATGGCATTTCGTGCCGTAGACGACGAGGGAACTGTCTACACCGAACTTGAAGAAGATAGAGTGGCGTGGCCGTTTATGGAATTGCGTGTACAGCCGGTGCAGCGCTTAACGGCTGATGTCACTTTCGGTGTAAATGAGAGGGATTGGCTAGTTCAGGATAGTGTTGAATACTTGGCTCCTGCTCCCGAAAAGATGGGCGTCGTGGTTGGCGTCAAGAATATTTCGGGCTCCCGTCTGAATCCCCTTGCGGATACCAAGGAATTCTTCGACGGACATGAAATTGATTTGACTGCCGATGGTCAGATGAATTTGGTTCAGGCCTATGCCGCTTATGTGGATACCTTGGGCGGTATAGTCTCTATTGGTGGCCGTGGCAGTTTCTGGGCTGAGCATGGTGCCGAAACATTTGATGTGGATGCCTACGAAGTGGATGAAAAGAATGGAATGAAATTCCGCAATGGCGATGTTTCCCGTATTAATCATTGGATTAAGGGCTTGACTGCTGAGATGTGGCTAAATACCTGGTATGGCGACATGTTCAAGTTTACTGCCATGACGGGCTTTGAACACATTGATGGCCCTGTGAACCAGGCCGAGGTGATGCCTGTCGAGTTCTATTCGGGCTTTATGGGCGACTGGCTCTTGAATAAGACCTTCAAGATTTCCCATTCCTTGCGTTACAGAAGCGATGCCCGGTGGAATCTGAGATCCTCTGATCCCATGGTGGTCAAGGGTGACTGGGTTTGGGATGCTTCTTTTTCGCAGATGTTCCCCAAGTACGGAATCACTTTGACCGGCACCTTGTTGCATGTCCTTGCCGATGAAGACGTAGAAACGGTGAATGGTGGCTATGACCGCATCCGCTTCATTTGCCAGGCGAAGAAAACTTTCTAAGCTTTTAGAAGGGCGAGAGCCTTCAAGCAGAAGCTATTTGCGAAAAATTCCTGGGCAAGGTTGCGCTTGATCCATTGAATTTCGCTCGTCTTGTTGGCGGGCGCTTTTTTGCTTAATTGAATATGCAGAACATCGCATTCGATTTTATGGATGGTGATGTTGTGCCTGAAGCTTCCGATGCTTTGTACGCCTATAACTTGGTCTGCGTCAATGTAGGCTTCTGCCGGGGCGGGCAGGCCTGCAGTCGCGTTGCGCGGCGATTCAAAGTGGGGCAGCGTAAACTGGTTCTTGAAAAATTTTTGACCACCGTGAACCGCTAAAATTTTGTGGTCCGCGCTTTCGATAACGAGGACGGTGCCGTGCCAGTCTTTTTGAATGTGTTTTTTGCTGGGCGGAAATTCGGCGGTGCGGTTTTCGGCACAGGCCTTGCAGGTACCCATGAAGGGGCAGTTTTCGCAGTCGGGATTCTTGATTTTGCAAACGGTGCGGCCCAGTTCCATGAGGGCTTCGTTATGCATGTATGCTTTGGGACTGTCCGCGATTTCGCGGGCGTAATCCCAGTAGGTTTTTAGCGCCTCTTTGGAATCCGTCGGCAAAAAATCGAGGGCGTAAAGTCGCGAAAAAATGCGTACCAGGTTGCCGTCTAGAATGGCTTCCCGCTGGTGGTAGGCAAGGCTTAAAATGGCGCCTGCGGTGTACGCCCCGATTCCGGGCAATGCTTCAAGTTCCTTGCGGGTGCGGGGTAGTTCCTTGCTTTCTGCGACGATTTTTGCGGTTTTCAGAATGTTTCTTGCGCGGCTGTAATAGCCCAAACCCTGCCAGTACTTGAAAGCTTCTTCTTCGGAAGCTTCGGCGAGGGTTTTGATGTCCGGGAAACGCTTCATCCATCTCACGAAATAATCGCGAACGGTGGAAACCTGAGTCTGTTGTAGCATGGTTTCGCTAATCCAGACGGCATAGGCGTCACGCGGAGCGTCCAAGTCAGCTAAACGCCACGGAAGTTCCGCAGCGTTTTTCTTGAACCATTCGCGCAGGCGCTTAAGGAAGGCGTTGTCCATTACATTCCGTAGGCTTCGCGCTTCAGCTTTTTGAAGAATTCGAACTGAGCCTTAGTGGAAGATTCCATGGTGTACTTGAGACTGCGCTCATGGGCGACCTTGCGCATTTTAGCGTAGGTTTCGGGCTGTTCCAAGTACAGTTTGCGGCATTCTTCCAGAGCGTTCAGCCAGGCGTCTTCGTCAATGGGCAAAATGCGCCCTGCGGCTTCGTCCATGACGATGTCGTGGGGGCCGCCGTAATCGCTTACGATGGCGGGCGTGCCTGTAGACATGGCTTCGACGACCACGTTTCCGAAGGTGTCGGTGATGCTGGGGAACAAGAAAAAGTCGGAATCGGCGTAAAGGCTTGCGAGAGTTTCGCCGCCCTGTTCGCCTGCAAAGTGGACACTGTTGTCGCCTTCGAAGAATTTCTTGATTTCTTCCAGGTACCAGCCGTAACCCACGTACATGAGTTCCACGTCGTTATGCTTGGCAGAGAACTTTTTCCAGACGTTGTTCAGGAATTCCAGATTCTTTTCCTTGGAAATTCGGCCGATAAAGGAGAATCGTACCTTGCGGTTGCCTTCGCTCTGAATGGCCTCGGTAGAGCCGTTGTACTTTTCCCAGGCTCCCTTTCCACGTAATTCCATCGAGAACTTTTCCAGGGGAAGCCCGCGGGGCAAAATCTGCACCTGGTTTGCGGGAATCTTCAGCTGGGACGTCAGAATGTCGGCGTAGTCCTTGCACGGGCTAACCACTGGCTTCGTCATGCCGTAGAAAATCTTCATGAGCCAAAGCACGAAGTGGAACATCCACTTGGCCTTTACCAGTGTCTTGGTATAAGTCGGGACGTCGGTGCGGTAATGGCTAAAGACCTTGATGCCGGCAACCTTTGCGCAGAAGCACACGAGCCATGCACCGGGGCTGGGCGTTTCAAATTCAATCAAATCGACGGGATAGCGCTTGAGTAATCGTAACACCGGGCCTACGCGGGGAATGGCCAGTTCGCTGTTTGCGTAACCCAGCTGTTCCATGCTGAACATGCGCGGGAGCAAAAGGCAATAACTGTTTTCCACCACTCCGCAAGGGCGGGTATTGAAGGCGTTGCCGGCGAGGAATGCGTTCATTCCGTGGGCACGCATGTAGGGAATCACGTTCCTTAAGTTGTTTGCGATACCGTTGGTTTCGTCCAGGTTGTCCGAATAGAATAGAATACGGACATCGTCGACGGGGTGTTGCTTGCGTTCTTTTTTCAGGTAAAAACGCAACTTCAAAAGTTTGGGTAGATTTAGAAACAGCGAGCCGAATACAATCGGCGGAATCATGCCCGTGCGCAGGTTTCCGGGGGGCTGGTGCTTAAAACTGGACATTTTCTTGAAGGTGCTCGTGACCTTGCGCCCGAAAATGGTAGGGCGTGTGTCCAGTGCGTCGGAGGCTTTAAGCTTTGTTGAATTTGACGCAGTCGGCATACTTCACTCCTTTTCCACCGAACAGGTCCAATGCCGATCCGATGGTGAGGTCTATCGTTCCGTTTGAAATTTGCTTACAGTGTTTCAAGTCGGCGAGCGACTTGGCGCCGCCGGCGTAGGTGCATGGAATGGGGCTGTGTTCGGCGAGGAACATGATCAGTTCGTCATCCATGCCTTGCTGCTTTCCTTCTACATCGGCTGCATGAATCAGGAATTCGTCGCAGTAGCGGGAAAGGTCTTCCAGGGTTTCTGCATTCACTTCGATGTCGATGAGGGTCTGCCAGCGGTTAATAGCGATTTTCCAGCGAGGTTCTTCTTCAGGAGCGCTGACGCGCTTGCAACTTAAATCGAGAACCAGATGTTCCTTGCCCACGGTTTTGGACAACAGCTCCAGGCGCTCGCGGTCCAATTTGCCTTCGGGGAAAATCCAGCTGGTCACGATTACATGAGACGCTCCTGCGTCCAGGTATTCCTTGGCGTTTTCGGCTGTGATTCCTCCACCTACTTGCAGTCCGCCAGGGTAGGCGGCGAGGGCCGTCTTTGCAGCTTCGGTGTTGCCTTTGCCCAGCATAATGACATGGCCGCCGGTAATGCCGTCGTTCTTGTAGAGTTCCGCAAACCAGGCCGGAGAACGGTCCGTTTCAAAATTGGTCTTGAGACCGGTGCCGCTGTCGGAAAGCGAACTGCCTACAATCTGTTTTACGCGGCCGTCGTGCAGGTCTATGCAGGGACGAAACTTTGTCATTAGTCTTTAACTCCGGTAATGCACCAGTCTAATTTTTTTCCGTGGCTTGCTTCGCTGCGGCCTCTATAGAATAGGACTTCGCCGCCGGCGACAATCTTGAAGGCCTTCTTGGCAAACCAGCCGTCTACCTTGTCCAGGAGACTCGCCTTTTGCAAGGTCTTTGCCACATTGAACTTGAGTGTAGGAATAGAGGCGTCCTGCCATTCGAAGGTCATGTCGCCTTTCGCAAATTTCTTGCCGCTGTAGTTGCTTTCGTCTTCCTTGATTGTCTTGGGCTGGGCAACCTTGATTCCATTCTCGTCATTGTAGAGCGCGTAGCCGAAAGGTTCACCACTTTTGGCGATGGAAACGCGTCCTGCGAACAATGGGGATTTGGCGCTTGTGCTAAAGTTGATAGAGCGTGCTGCAATATCGATTGCCTGTACGGTTTGCCAGGTTTGGTCCATGTAGGCGTAGCCCTTGACGGCAATGGTGTCTTCGTTGTAGGCAATTTTGCCAGAAACGCGACCATAAGGAATATGAACGTATTGTCCGAAGGATTCCTTGCCGATTTTCCACACGCCGTTGCCTGTAACCTTTCCGACTATAGCCGATTCAAAGGTCACGTCGACCAGGAATTTGCCTCCCTTGTCGGCAGAAAAGAATACGCGGTGACCTTTGCCGGGCTTGTGTTCCATTGCGTATTCGCCATTGATGTCGATGCTTCCCGAAGCTTTGTCTGCCTTGAGGCGTTCGGGCGGATATTGGCGGCCTACGGTGTATGTCTTACTTTTGAAATTCCAGAAACTCATGTCGCATGTGACTTTGTAGCCTGCTCCCGGAATGTTCAGCGTAGAATAATTGATAAAGGCGCGGGTGCCGTTATCAAAAACGAATTGGTAACTCCAGGTTTCGTTAAAATCTTTAGTGCTGTTCTTGTGGGGCATAAAATCATCCACAGAAACATTGCGTACGTTACCCTGGGGCGCAACGACATCGCCTGCAAACGCAAGCGATGCGCAGAGTGTCACCATAATAGTTGTCAGTATAGATTGCTTCGTCACCTTTGTTCCTCGCAATGACGTGTTATAGTCTCAAATCCTGTCCCATGCCCATTTTAAGTTCGGTACGGCGACGGAGCACCATTTCGTTGAACAGGTCGGTAAGGCAGTCTTCGATGCTAATCATCGGTTTCCAGCCCATGTTCATGGCCTTGGTGGGGTCACCGATTAAAAGCGGAATGTCGTTGCTACGTTCGTAGCCGGGGTCGAATCTGAAGTCTACGCTTACGCCTGCGATATCCACAAGCATTTCGGTGAGTTCGCGGAAGGTGTAGGACTTTCCGCAGCA
The DNA here is from genome assembly GCA_045221475.1 of Fibrobacter sp. Taxonomy (GTDB): domain Bacteria; phylum Fibrobacterota; class Fibrobacteria; order Fibrobacterales; family Fibrobacteraceae; genus Fibrobacter. Next base: position 59,369 of record JBGUWV010000099.1, on the reverse strand, counting down.
AAGGTTGTAGACTTCGCCCGGTTCGGACTGGTTCAAGAGCTGGATCATGCCGCGGGCTACATCGCGTACATCCACGAAGTCGCGGCTGATGTCGAGGCTACCCGAGTAGATGGTGGGTTCTGTACCGTAATACTTGATTTTGACCAGCTGGTAAGTAATAGAGGGGATTACGAAACGACGGCTGTGGTGCGGGCCCGTAAAGTGGAAGGGCCTTACAAATACCACATGGAGCCCGTAGGCGTTCTTGAACTGGTTGCCCAGAAGTTCCATGCAGGCTTTTGAAGTGGCGTAAGGGGTAAGTGGATTGGGAGCGTCCGTTTCTTTGTGCAGGTAGGTGAGCTGGTGGTCGGTGCGTCCGTAGATTTCACTGGAACTCAACAGCATCACTTTTGCCTTGGGACAGTTCTGACGAACATTTTCCAGAAGGTTTTGTGTACCCAGCAGGTTAATGTTCAACGTTTCGTAGGGTTTCTTGTAGCTAAGGCCTACAGAAGATTGGCTAGCCAGGTGGTAAATGTGGGTGGGCTGCACGTGCTGGATCATTTCTTGCACGTCCTTGAAGTTCAAAAGATCGCCGTTCAGGTATTCCACCCCTTCGACCTTTTGCCAAGGTTGCGGTTGCTCATCACTAAAACTGAACAAGTCGTGGGTCGTACCCACAAGGCTTGACAGAATGTGGTAGCCTAAAGCCCCCGTTCCACCTGTTACAAGAATACTCATATTCACACACTCCTATATTACTTAATAGCTCCCCAGCTTTGAGTAATGATATCTTTATCGATGTTGCTTACTTTTTCCACTTCTCCAATCTTAGTGGGCAAGATGTATACACGCTTGCCCTTTTCTGCCTTCTTGTCTACAGCCATGGCGTCCCATGCGGCTTCCGTATCGATATCGTATTTCTTCGGGAATCCGAGGTCGTCCAAGAGTTTGTTCTGACGAGCTTCTTCTTCGGCGCTGATTTTGCCGAGGAGAACTGCCGCGCGGGCGGCCACGCGCATGCCAAGCGACACGGCAATGCCGTGTGTGAACATGCTGTAATGCGTCAAGTTTTCGATAGCATGCCCGAAGGTATGCCCGTAATTCAAAATAGCGCGCAGGCCAGCTTCCTTTTCGTCGATGCCAACGACTTCTGCCTTGATGGCGCAGCTGCGGTAAATCAGGTGCTTGAGTACGTCGAGGTCGTGAGCCTTGATCTTTTCGACGTTCTGTTCCATATAACGGAAGAATTCTTCGTCATAAATCACGCCGTACTTCACGATTTCGGCAAGACCTGCCAAATATTCTGTTTCGGGCAAGGTGCTGAGCACGGCGAGGTCGCAGACCACAGCCTTCGGCTGGTAGAATGCGCCAATCATGTTCTTGCCTTCGGGGTGGTTCACGGCAACCTTACCGCCTACAGAACTGTCGACCATGCTCAAAAGCGTTGTCGGGAACTGGATGAACGGAATGCCGCGCTGGTAGGTGGCCGCACCGAAGCCCGCCATGTCGCCGACCACACCACCGCTGAACTGCAACAGACAGCTCTTGCGGGTGTAGCCGCGGTGGAGCATGAAACTGAACAGCTGGTTCAAGTTGTGCAAGGTCTTGTTCTTTTCGCCGGCCTGGAATTTGAAAATCGGGCAACGTCCGGCCTGGCCTCTCAGTTCGCCGAGCATCTGGCTCTGCACTTTGGCAATGTTCGTGTCTGTGCAGATCAAGAAGTCGTGACTCGGTGCAAGCTTCAGGCATTCGAGCAATACGCCTGCTTCGGGAATGATGTTCTTGCCGATAAAGATAGGGTAGCGTCCGCCGCTGCTCGGGCAAACGTCTAGCGCATGGCTGTTCCAGAAATTCAGGATGTACAGGATGCGTTCGATCACGTGATCTTCGGTATATTCGTCGGAGCTTTCCACGCTGAAGTCGGCGTTTGCGTAATTCTTTTCGCGTTCCTTGAGCATCACCTTGATTTTTTCGAGGCGTTCTTCGTCGCTCAAGTTGGCGAGCAACGGACGCGTGTTCTTGCGGCCGATGCGTTCTGAAAGCACTTCGGGTTTTGCCCACAGGCGAATGATGGTGCCGTTTTCGCGGATGACCTTGAGGTTATCCGGCTGCGTGAGAGCACCACCGCCCAACGAAATAATGTGCGGCGTTTCCTTCTTTGCAAATTCGGCAACGACTTCGCGTTCCATTTCACGGAACTTGGCTTCGCCTTCCTGTTCAAAAATCTCGCTGATGGTCTTGCCAGCGCGTTCGACGATAACGGCATCGGTGTCCACGTAGGGGCGGTTGAGCCGTTCTGCCAGGGCGCGTCCGGTGCGGGATTTTCCGCTTGCCATGAATCCGGTGAAAAAGATGTGCTTGTTCATGTTAGCCCTGCATTCCTTTACGCATAATCTTTGCGAGTTCGTCGTTCGTCTTGTTTTTAGTTTCTTCGGGGAACCATTTTCTAAAGCTTTCGATGCCTTGGTGCACCAGCATGCCTTCGCCGGTTACCACTTTGCATCCTTTTGCCTGGGCTGTCTTTAGCAGCTTGGTCATGGGCGGTGTATAGACAATGTCCATCACGGCTTGGCCTTGGTGCAAGGATTCTTCGGTAAGGGGAGATTGGTCTTCGTTGGGTGTCATGCCCACGGAGGTCGCGTTGATGATGATTTCGATGCTCTTGGATACGGCAGGGAATTCATCGAACGTGGCGACTTGGACCAAGGGAGCTTTCCCGTTAAAGAACTGGTTCAGGCTGTCGGCGAGAGCCTGGCCTTTTTCGCGGTTGCGGCACACGATGGTGAGCTGGTTCTGCATTTCGGCAAGCGTGTAGGCGATTGCCTTGGCGGCCCCGCCGTTTCCGAGCAGGGCGACCTTCTTGTTCGAAGGATCGACACCCGATTCCTGTAGGTTGCGGATGCATCCATAGGGGTCGGTCGTGGTTCCGCACAGGGTCCCACCGACAACGCCGTCTTTCCAGTACAGCGTATTTACACTGCCGGTGAACTTCGAAATATCCGAAAGTTCGTCCACCAGCTCCATAACCGGGGTCTTGTACGGAATAGTGACATTTGCTCCGCGGAATTTCATTGCCCTAAAGCCCTTGATGGCATCTGCCAAATTTTCGGGCTCTGGCGCATAAGGAAGATAAGCCGCATTAATACCCAATGCTTCGAAAAGTGCGTTGTGCATCAGGGGCGACTTGCTATGTCCAACAGGATGTCCAAAAATACAGAGAGTTTCGGACTTTCCATTCAATTTTAACTGGCTCAAAAAAACCTCTTTTTTTACAATATAAAGATATATAAAATTATTGGACTTGATAAAAGTTTTTTTATATTTACCCCCGTTCGATAAAGGGGGCTCCTATGCTCAAGAAGTACTACAGGATCGAATCGGGTCGCCTCGCTAGCGCCCCGAACGAAGATGCAGCCGACATCGTGATGATGGGTTCATTGAGCCAAGAGCAACGTAGTGTGCTCGTGAAAGAGTACGAAATCACCGAACATACCATAGCCTCCGCATTCGACTCGGACGAACTTTCCCGTATCGAGTACGACGACGACTTTACGACCATCGTGTTTAAGAAGCCGAAGAACTATTCGGCCAGCGACAACTTCCAGTTCCGTGTGGAATCTTTCGGTATCTTCATCTTCAAGGACTGGGTGCTTTTGCTCACCGACTCTGATATTCCGGTGATGGACGAAAAGCGCTTCTCGAAGATTGACAGCCTGAATACCTTTGTGTTGCGCGTATTGAGCTACGCTATCTTCCACTTTAACGAACACTTGAAGATTATCAACCGCATCAACGACGAATTGGAACAGAAACTGCGTACGGCCATGGAAAACAAGTACCTGCTTTCGATGTTCAGCTTGAACAAGGGCTTGATTTACTACGTGAGTGCCTTGAACAGTAACGATACGCTCCTGAAAAAATTGCAGATTGGACGCAGCCTGAACTGGAGCGAAAGCGAACGGGAACTGCTGGACGATATCGTGATTGAAAACCGTCAGAGCCTGCAGCAAGCTGAAATCTACGCCAACATTTTGACATCCATGATGGATGCCCGCGCAAGTGTTATCAGCAACAATGTGAACACGCTGATGAAGAACTTGACGATTGTGACGATTTCTATTTCTCTCCCGACGTTCTTCGCTAGTTTGTTTGGAATGAACGTGAAGCTGCCCTTTGGCATGAACGGGGACGCTACGGTCGGTTCGCCCATGGCCTTCTGGCTGATTATCGCAGTGTGTATCCTCTCGGTGCTAGTCTTTATGGCCTTCTGGATGCGTCGTAAGTAGAGCTGTTTCTGGGAAGGAGGGGTATCTTGCGGGAAAAATTATTGGGTATATTGTTGCTCGCAATTTCGTGCGCGCTGTTGCTTTCGGCGTGTTCCAGTGAAAGCAATATCTTGGACAGCGTGAATGTCATTGGCACTCAAAGCAGTGACTCCGAATCGGATGACATTACCGTGTATCCCATTGTGATTTCAGAAGACGATGATATTCCCGAAGCGGTGGATGGTGTTTTGTACTTTCAAAGGCCGGGGTCTTCCGGTTCAAAGTCCGAAAGAAGGTCTTCTTCCTCTATCCGCAATCCTTTTATAGAACAATACTCGTCTAGTAGTTCTCGGTCTCCATTCGTAATCGTTCCAGACCCTGAATCTTCTAGCAGCTCGTCCTTAGTTATTCTAGAATCTTCCAGTAGTGAACGGATTATTCAAAGTTCTTCTTCTGTTGCTCCGAGTTCATCATCTGTCATTCCGTCGTCTTCCAGTAACGAGTGGGATTGGAATGTTGCGATAGAGGAATACCTGAATCCAGACATCGCTTATAAGACGATGGTGGATACTCGCGATGGACAAAAATATTACATCGTGAAAATTGCAAACCGCTGGTGGATGGCGCAAAACTTGAACTATAACGCTGAAAACATAGAAAGCTGGTGCTATGGCAATGAATCAGAGCATTGCGATGTGTTGGGACGCCTTTATTCGTGGGATGCGGCGATAGATGCTTGCCCCTCGGGGTGGCATTTGCCTTCTATGTCAGAATGGGCGGCGCTAATTGATAGTGTTGGAGGAACCAAGAACGCGGGTAGAATTTTAAAGTCGAAGGAGGGGTGGTTTGCCGATTTGTACGGTAATGATGGAAACGGCACGGATTCTTTAGGTTTTTCGGCAATTCCTGCTGGTTGGAGAGGTTCAGATGGAGTGTACGATAATTTGGGCTCGGATGCTTATTTTTGGGTGTTTGACGCTACTGGGATGTACGCTTATTATATGTCTATGTATTATGCAGATAGGATTGATAGATCCTTCCATTACAAAACTATGGGATTCTCGGTTCGCTGTATCGAGAATTTGAAAGAATAAAATTTCTACACAAATGTTCACTAAAAATTAGACGGCATAGCCGTCTTTTTCTATATTGCGGGGCATGACAAAGTCGATTGAAATCCGCGATGCGCACGAACATAACCTCCGCCATGTGAACCTTTCTATTCCCCGCGATTCGATTGTGGTGGTGACCGGCGTTTCGGGTTCGGGCAAGTCGAGCCTTGCGTTCGATACGGTGTTCCAGGAAGGCCAGAGGCGCTTTGTGGAGTCGCTCTCGGCGTATGCGCGCCAGTTCATCGGCCGCATGAAGCACCCTGAGGTGGAGAGCGTTCGCGGCATTTCGCCGACGATTTCGATTGACCAGAAGACGGTGAACCGCAACCCGCGTTCCACAGTGGGTACGGTGGTCGAGATTTTGGACCATTACCGCTTGCTTTTTGCTCGCTTAGGCGTGCCGCATTGCCCCGATTGCGGTCGTGTGATTCAGGCCCAGACGGTGGACCAGATTGTTGATAATTTGTATGTGAGTGACGAGGGCAAGCAGATTACGGTGATGGCGCCGATTGTGCAGGAGCGCAAGGGCGAATACCGCAAAGAACTGGCAGAACTCAAGGAAAACGGCTTTGTGCGTGCTCGAGTGGACGGCACGATTTACCGTTTGGAAGATGTTCCGGCGCTTGTGCGTTACGAGAAGCACACGATTGAGGCGGTGATTGACCGATTGGCGCTGGAGCGCAAGAACATGAGCCGTTTGCGCGAGGCGCTGGAAGGCGCGCTGAAGCTGACCGACGGAAAACTGGTGAGTTTCTTGCTGGCCGCGGGCGGTTCGGGCAAGGATGGCGCCGGAGATGCAAAGGAAGAATATCGCTTGCAGGGTACTTTGCTTGCTTGCCCCAAGTGCGGAATTTCTATTCCAGAACTGGAACCGCGATTCTTCAGCTTTAATGATCCGAAGGGACGCTGCCCCGCCTGTAAGGGTATGGGCGAAAGTTACAAGTTCGATTTGGACTTGATTATTCCGGACAAGACGAAGTCCATCAAGGACGGCTGCATTGCGACCATCAAGAAGGACGACGGTACGCTGATTTTCAGCGACTTCGGGCGCCGCAACCTGCGCAACATTGCAAACGAGATGCATTTTTCTCTGGACACTCCGTGGAATAAGCTCAAGAAGGCGCAACAGGATGCCGTCTTATACGGCACGCCGAGTGAATCGGAGCGCGGGATTATCCCGATTATGCAGGAATTGTGGGATATGTGGCACATTTTCCACTTCCGCAAGTACATGCAGATTGGCGTTTGCCCCGAATGCCATGGTACGCGAATCAATCGCACGGCGAATGCGGTCACGTTTCATGGTGTGAATCTGACCGAGATGACGGAATGGTCCGTCGAAAAGTCGGTGGAATTTTTCAATAAGATTGACTTGTCCGAAAAGGAAAAACGAATCGGCAAGGAAATTTTGAAGGAAATCCGCGGGCGACTTTCTTTCTTGAATGCGGTGGGGCTTGGCTACCTGAATATCAACCGCAAGGCGTCCACGCTTTCGGGCGGTGAAGCGCAGCGAATCAGGCTTGCTAGCGCTGTGGGCGCCGGCCTGCAGGGCGTGCTTTACGTGCTTGACGAGCCGAGCATCGGGCTCCACCCCCGCGATAACGATAAACTGCTCGGGATGCTGGAGCATTTGAGGGCGCAGGGGAACTCCCTGATTATCGTGGAACACGACGAGGACACCATGCGCCATGCGGACTGCGTGATTGACGTGGGGCCGGGTGCCGGCGTAGAGGGCGGTCGTGTGATTGCTGCCGGAACCGTCGAAGAGCTCGAAAAGAATAAGGCTTCGCTGACGGGCGCTTATTTGAGTGGTCGTAAGGCGATTGAAATTCCTGCGACCCGCAAGAAGATTGACAAGAATACGCCGAAACTTAAGATTTGCGGTGCCGCCGAAAATAACCTCAAGAATATTGATGTCGAAATCCCGCTGGATGGTGCGCTGACGGTGGTGACGGGCGTTTCGGGCTCCGGCAAGAGTACGCTCATTAACCAGATTCTGCGTCGCGAATTGGCTCGCGTGTTCTATAACGCCGAAGATCCTGTCGGAAAGTTCGACCACCTGGAAGGCCTCGAAAACATCGACAAGGTGATTGAAATCGACCAAACGCCGATTGGTCGCACGCCGCGAAGCAATCCTGCGACGTACACCAAGATTTGGGACGATGTGCGCGACCTTTTCGCGAGCATGGAAGAAAGCAAGATTCGTGGTTACAGCAAGAGCCGTTTCAGCTTCAACGTGAAGGGCGGCCGTTGCGATGCCTGCGAAGGCGCAGGCGTGAAAATCGTGGACATGCACATTTTGCCGAGCGTGCAGGTGACTTGCGATGTGTGCGGCGGCAAGCGCTTTAACGATGCTACGCGCGAAGTCTATTACAAGGGCAAGAACGTCTCTGAAATTCTCGACTTGAGTATTGCCGATGCGGCGGAATTCTTCAAGGACATTCCGAAGATTGCGCAACCGCTGAACTTGCTCGTAGAAGTGGGCCTTGGCTACTTGACTCTAGGCCAGCCCTCGACAACTCTCAGCGGTGGAGAGGCGCAGCGCATCAAGATTGCCTCGGAACTGCGCCGCCCAGGTACCGGCAAGACGCTCTACCTGCTTGACGAACCGACGACGGGCTTGCACTTTGAAGATATTCGCAAGCTCATGGATTGCCTGAATCGCTTGCGTAGCCTTGGTAACAGTGTCGTGATTATCGAACACAACCTGGACGTGATTAAGTGCGCCGACTGGATTATCGATTTGGGCCCGGATGCGGGCATTCACGGCGGTAAAATCATTGCGACGGGTACGCCGGAGCAGATTGCAAAATGCAAGAAGTCCGAGACGGGTAAGTACCTTGCGCCGGTGCTTGCGAAAAAGCATGGCGAAAATCATCACTTTGACCGCACGCTCAAGGGCGGCGAGGACTTGTCGCTCGATATCGAGGTGCATGGTGCGCGTAAGCATAACCTCAAGAATATTGACGTCACGATTCCTCGGCATAAACTCACGGTAGTCACGGGCGTTTCGGGTTCCGGCAAGTCGAGCCTCGCTTTCCATACGCTCTTTAGCGAAGGCCAGCGCCGTTTTGTCGAAACGTTGAGCACGTATGCCCGCCGATTCCTCGGACGCCCCGACCACGGAAGCATCGATTCCATTTCGGGTCTTGCGCCGGCGATTGCGATTGACCAGAAGAGTGCAAGCAAGAGCCCGCGCAGTACGGTTGCGACCCTCACCGAAATTTATGACTACTTCCGCATTTTCTGGGCGAGGATCGGGACCCCGCATTGCCTGAAATGCGGGAAGCCCGTGGCTTCATACAGCGCGGGCGACCTGATGCAATATGCCTTCGACCGCAACTTGAATAAGAAAGTTACGGTACTTGCCCCGTTCGAAATCAAGGACGTGCTGAAGCTTTCCAAGATTCTCACGGAAAAAGGCTATCGCAAGGTTTACCTCGGCGACAAGCTCGTGGAACTCCCGCTGCCGAAAATTCCGACCCGCGAAAAGCAATTGTTTGCTGTCGTCGACACGGTGGTCGTGAAAGAAGACAATCGCGCCCGCTTGGTGGAAGCGTTTGAACGCGGCTACCGCGACGGTAACGGAATCTTGCATATCGAAGACGAAAATGGAAATCGTTTGGCTTGTTCCGAAAAGCCGGGCTGCCCTGAATGCGGCTGGTACATGGATTCGGCCTTGAATCCCAAGCACTTCAGCTTTAATACGCACTGGGGCGCCTGCGAAACCTGCCTTGGCCTCGGTCACTTTAAAGATGGCGAAGTTTGCCCGGATTGCCACGGCGAACGTTTGAAGCCGGAATATTTGGCGGTCCGCATTGGCGACAAGAACATTATGGATGTGAACCACATGAGCATCGCCCAGGCGCTTGAATGGTTCAGCAACGAAAACTTCAAACGTGACAACTTCGGAAAGGACAAAAATCCCGACGGCAAGATGGCTGTTGCCGAACCGTTGCTCCGCGAAATTGTGGGTCGCCTCAACTTCTTGAAGGGGGTGGGCCTCGGCTACATTGGCCTCGACCGCGCGGGCGACACGCTCAGCGGTGGCGAATCTCAGCGCATTCGCTTGGCAAGCCAGATTGGTAGCGGCCTTGAAGGTGTGCTCTACGTACTTGACGAACCCACGGTGGGCTTGCACGAAAGCGATACCGCCATGTTGCTCAACACGCTTTACCGCCTGCGCGACCTCGGCAATACGCTGGTGGTCGTGGAACACGACATGAAGATGATGCAGGCGGCGGACCATATTATCGATATGGGCCCTGCGGCGGGCGAATTCGGTGGCGAAGTTGTTGCCGAAGGTTCTCCGGAACAGCTTTCCAAACCTTATGCCCTGCAACAATTCCCGCGTAGCGAGACGGTCAAGTACCTGACGCATACGATCCCGATGGCGAACGAGATTGCGGCAAAGCCCATCACCGATTCTACGGAATTCTACGAATTTGAAAAGCTGAATCATAATAATCTTAAGAATTTGTCTGTAAAGTTCCCGAAGGGTGCCATCAGCGTAGTCTGCGGCGTGTCGGGCTCGGGCAAGAGCTCCATGGTCATGGACGAAATCTACCCGCGCCTCAAGAAGAAATTCCAGGCACGCGGTCGCAAGAAGCAGAACGGTGAAGTTCTTCTGGTCGACCAGAGTCCGATTTCAGGGACGCCTCGCAGCACGCCCGCGAGTTTCACGGGCGTGTTTGACGACATACGCAAGCTATTCGCCAAACTGCCGCAAGCCAAGTTGAAAGGTTTCGACTACGGACGTTTCAGTTACAACTTGGCTCGCGGCCGCTGCGAGGCCTGCGAAGGCCGCGGCGCCATTTCAGTGGAAATGCACTTCCTTTCGGACGTGTGGGAAGTCTGCGATGTCTGCGGCGGCAAGCGCTACAATCAGGAAACCCTCACCGTCACCTTTAAGGGCAAGAATATCGCCGACGTGCTCGACATGCGCGTGGCTGAAGCCTGCGAATTCTTCAAGGATCAACCGAAAATTCTCCCGAAACTGGAATGCCTGCGGGATGTGGGCCTCCCGTATGTGAAACTCGGCCAGTCTGTAACGACCCTCAGCGGCGGCGAATCCCAACGCCTGAAATTGGCGGCGGAACTTGCCCGCAAACCCGCCCAAGAGATGGTCTACCTGCTCGACGAACCGACCACGGGACTCCACCTGAAGGATATTCAGATTCTCTGGAATATGCTTCGTAAACTCTCCGCTCGCGGTGATACCGTCATTGTCATCGAACACCATCCTGACATTATCCGTCTTTCGGACTGGAAGGTGGAATTAGGCCCCGTCGGAGGCTCCGAAGGCGGTTATTTGCTCAAAATGGGGGCGAACCAAGACTAGAAACGGCTCCTTTATGTGAGAAAATTGAAATATTTTTATATTTTAATTTGATATAAAACAGGAGAAATTATGTCCTTTACACGTATGCTTCCGCTTTTGTTGCTGTTGCCGATGACGATTTGGGCGGCCGACAGTGACAAGAATTTCAGGGTTGCCCCTACAATGTTTAAAGAGGGCGTTCTGATGGAGCCTGTCGCCAACATGGCGATTGTCAAAAAGGAATCCATGATCTTGTCGGAATCTCCGATGGTTCCCCTTCGCCCGAACATCATGTTCATGCGCCATAAAAAGGGCCCCAAGGAATATCTTTGGTTCTCGGGTCCCATTCATGTCCAGAATTTCGAAAAACTCCATGCCTTCAGCCTGGCCGACAACTACCTGAGACCTGCCGAAGTCATGCTGATGCGCTTCTACGGTTCCCAGACATCCAGAGCCTTCCAGGATGAAGCCGATATCTATTTTGATAAGGAATACCTCTATTCTCCTCGTGTTCCTAAGCTCTATTTCAAGAAAAATGGCCAGTGGCAGATGATTCAGGAAACGGAACGTCCTGGCGTCATTTCTCTCAAGTCCGATATTAAGGGCTTGGAAGCGGTTTCGCTGACGGTTCCCATGAAAAACGTCCCGTCCCTGATGTACCCCATCAATGCGGGTGTGTACGCCTTCTCGTTCTCTGCTCCGAACCACCTGCCCTATGTGGATGCAGTTTCTGTTCCTGGTGGATCCATGGTGGAACTTAAACCGCAATTGCCGGTTGTAGACACTGCCTCTAAGGTCAAGGCGACTACTTCTGTGACTCTGGAAGCCGTTGCTGCAGCCAAGACTCTTGAAGAAACGGAAGCCCTGTTTGACATCTTGGCCAAGGATGTGCAGACCAAGATTGAAAAGGTCGATACCAATGAGTTCGACAAGATTTATCCGAAGCTTCGCAAGCCCCTGGCGCTCGGGGTGGCGGGTGATGACAGCGTCTATATCAAGTACCGTAACCGCTACGAAGGCAAGCGCGAAGAAGCCAAGTTGAATTGGCGCATGAACAGAATGGGTTCTGCCAGTGCCGTGAACGTGGCAATTCGCCGCAAAATCGATAGCCTGCAGGCCATTCCTCATCGCGTGTCTCTTGTACCTACTTCCATTGAACCGATTTATGATGAAAACCGCTGCGAAGAGGTAATCGATACGGTTGCAATGCAGGAACAGGCTAAGCAGGATTCTATTGCCAAGGCCGCTGCGGCACCCAAGGATTCAACTGTTAAGGTTTCGACTGCAAAGGACTCCGCTGTTGCTGCTCCTGTTGCCAAAGAACCCAAGGCTGAAGAAGCTCCTGTGGTTACGAAGCGCGTCTGCAAGATGGGGGCTGTCCGTATTATGTATGGCAAGCAGGGTGACCGCTATGATGTTTCCTGGGTCGGTAACGCCGAAGGCTATACGGCCGATTCCCTTTACGCCTTACTTACTTCTGGTGCATCGTCCCGCGCCTTCATGTCCATCGAAAGGAACAAGCCGGTGTGGATCTACCATGAAGGTGTCTTGACGGGCCGTCATCATTACCGTTACGAGAAGATGGAACTGGTCGTGAACAAGAACCAGCTCAAGACCCATGGTGCTTTTGAACTCCCGCAGTATATTTATGACGACCCTGAAGTTCAGGAATGGCTGAACCGTCCGGCCGAAGAAACCACCCATAAGGTTCAGGAACCCAAGGCCAAGGTGCTTAAGGTGGACGATAGCGGTGTAACCTTGGATGTTTCCATGAAGGTTCCCCGTGTCGTTCGCGATCGCGAACGCGGTACTGTCGCCTTGATTGATTCGGGCTCCTTCCGCTATAAGGGTAAGGTTGTGTCGCTGTCTCCGTTTGCTATTCATACGACCGAAGTGACTCAGCAGTTCTTCAAGGATGTGATGGCCAAGGTGGATTCCTCGAAGCGTATCGAAGAACGTTCCACTTTCAAGGGTCCGCGTCATCCGGTGCACAACATCAACTGGGAAAATGCACAGGCCTTCTGTAAGGCTATTGGTGGCGACCTGCCCACCGAAGCCCAGTGGGAATTTGCTGGCCGTGCCGACAACAACGAAGGTGCCCTCTGGAACCTTGACGAAGATCCGAATCCGGGCCTGTATGCCATTTACAAGGCTAACTCCTATAGTCGTGGTAAGAAGAGTCCCGAATATGGTCCGCAGCCGGTGAGCTCCAAGAAGTCCAATGCCTGGGGTATCTTTGATATGTCGGGTAACGTGGCCGAATGGACCAAGGACAAGTACTTCATGTTCTCTGTCTGGGTTGAAAGTTCCAACCCGACGGGCGCCATGATGGGCTCTTCCAGAGTTTATAAGGGGGGCTCCTGGAAAGACAAGGAATCCCTTTTGAACTTGACGGAAAGTGACGACGAAGATCCCCGCTACTGGTCGGATTGGCTCGGCTTCCGTTGCGCATTCCCGAGAAATCTCTTTGAAGGTCAACAGAAATAATGAATGAACGTTCCATGCGCCTTTTTAAAAGGCTGACCGCTATACCCTATTTGCTGGTTATTGTTGCTTTGCTCCTGCCTTTAGCTAATGTTTCTTGTGCAGAAAAGGATGTAGTGGCTGAGCCGAACCTTTATGAGCTCGCCATGGGCCTTGATCTGGAACAGGAACTTAAGGAACCTGCTTTGGGTATTTTGAAAAAGATGGAAACCGGGAACCCCACGGCCATGGAAAAGTTTCGGCAGACTATGCCCCATTTCCCCAAGATGGAGCCTTTGCCGTTCCTCTATGCCATTGTTGTCGGCACGATTCTGGCTGGCTTGTTCGCTTGGCTGACTCCGCTGGGTTCCATTACTATGGGAATGCTGACCATGGTGTCGATGTGGTTCTTCCTTTCGAGGCTTGCACTAATCAATTCTGCAATGGGAGTGCCCCTGTTGCAAGTTGAACCTGGTCCTGGAATCCATGCGGCATCGTTCCTGATTTTGATTGGAACGGCCATGAACCTTGCAAGTATCATTCGCCCGATTGTTGAAGAAATCAAGGCGAAACGAGCCGCGAAGAAGAAAGAACAATAAGCGTCCGCTCGCGTTTGTTCAATTATATTCGCTATGAATAATAAGAAAGCTCGCCAATAAGGCGAGCTCGTTTTATTCTTGTAACTTAATTGGCGTAGTCGCGATTACACGTTGAAGAGGAAGTACATGATGTCGCCATCCTGTACCACGTAGTCTTTACCTTCGGTGCGGACGAGGCCAGCTTCCTTGGCGGCGTTCCAGCTGCCGTGCTTCAGGAAGTCTTCGTAGCTCAAGGTTTCTGCTCGGATGAAGCCGCGCTCGAAGTCGGTGTGAATCACGCCGGCGCATTGCGGAGCCTTGTAGCCAGCGTGGAACGTCCAGGCGCGGCATTCCTTTTCGCCGGCGGTAAAGAACGTACGGAGGCCGAGGATTTCGTAACCCTTGCGAACGACGGAGTCGAGGCCCGATTCCTTCATGCCGAGTTCCTTGAGGAATTCAGCCTTGTCGGCGGGTTCCATGGCGGAAAGTTCTTCTTCGATCTTGCCGCTGATCATGATGACTTCGTGACCGTTTTTGGAGGCGTATTCCTTCAGCTGGTCCACGTAGGCGTTACCGGTGAGAATGTCGTCTTCCTTCACGTTGGCGCAGTAGAAGAGCGGCTTTGCGGTGAGGAGGGCGAGGTCCTTCACGATGAGTTCCATTTCTTCGCTGTCGTGCATCACGGTGCGGGCGGCCTTGCCTTCCTGGAAGGCGTCGCGGAGCTTTTCGCAAGCGGCGAGGCGGGCCTTGGCTTCGGCGCCGCCCATACGGGCTGCCTTGGCTTCGGTGGCGAGGCGCTTTTCGACGGAGTCCAGGTCCTTCAAAATCAGTTCGGTTTCGATGATTTCCACGTCGCGGACCGGATCCACGGAACCGTGGACGTGCACGATGTTTTCGTCGTCGAAGCAGCGGATGACTTCCATGATGGCTTCGCATTCACGGATGTGGGTCAGGAACTGGTTGCCGAGGCCTTCACCCTGGGCAGCACCCTTTACAAGACCTGCGATGTCCACAAATTCTGTAACGGCGGGAACGATGGATTTCGGATTGTAGACCTTGACCAGTTCGTCGAGGCGGCTGTCCGGCACGCTCACCATGCCCACGTTCGGTTCGATGGTGCAGAACGGATAGTTGGCGGCTTCTGCGCCGGCGTTGGTGATGGCGTTAAAGATGGTGGACTTGCCCACGTTGGGGAGGCCTACGATTCCGCATTTAAAACCCATGATAATCTCCAGTTTTGGCGGCTACATATTTGCCGCTTGTTTTTTTGCGATGTAAAGGTAGAAAAATGCCCTTGTAGGTGGCTGTATGAAAATCTAAATTTACGCCCGTTTTTAAGGTGTGTATGGCAAAGACCAATGTAGATATGTTAAATGGCCCCCTGGGTAGAAAAATCCTGTGGTTTGCCATTCCCATTGCCTTGAGCAGCATTTTTCAGCAGCTGTTCAATTTGACGGACATTGCCGTAGTGGGGCAGTTCGCCGGTGACAAGGCTTTGGCGGCGGTCGGTGCAAACACCTTCGTTATCAATTTGCTCATCAACCTGTTTGTGGGTATTTCGGTCGGGGCGAACGTGGTTGTCGCCAATTCCATTGGCGAACGCAGTTACCGCTCTGTGACCCGCAGTGTACACACTTCGGTAATGGTGTCGTTCTTTAGCGGAATTTTTCTTTCGTTCGTGGGTGTGTTTTTTGCGCGTCCGATTCTTTCTGCGATCTCGACTCCGTCTGATATTTTAGATGATGCTGTTTTGTACCTGCAGATCTATTTTGCGGGAATGCCCTTTGCCATGGTTTACAACTTTATCGCGGCAATCTTACGCGGCAAGGGCGATACAAAGCGTCCTCTTTATGTGCTCATGGTGGCAGGTGCCGTAAATGTGGTGCTGAACTTGATTCTGGTGGCTGGCTTTGGATTGGGTGTGTCGGGGGTGGCCATTGCGACAGTCTTTGCCAATGCAATCAGTGGCGTTACTTTGTTCTATTTCTTGCTGCACGAGGTGGGCCCCTTTAAGCTGGAATTCTGGAAACTGCGAATTACGCCGCTGTTCTTGAGCCGTATTATGCGAGTGGGGCTTCCGTCGGGGCTTCGCGGTGTCGTATTTTCGTTTAGCAATGTGTGCTTGCAGTCGGCTATCAATAGCCTCGGTTCCTTGACTGTGGCGGCGTCTGCTGCGGCGCTCAACTATGAATTCGTGGTGTATTACTGGCTCAGTTCCTTTTCCCAGGCTTGCATTACATTTGTGGGGCAAAATTACGGGGCAAAGAATTTGGAACGTTGCCGCCGTACGGTCCGCTGGACGCTTCTGTTGGGGTGTTCTTCAACAATCGTGTTGAGCGCGCTCTGCTGTATTTTTGCCAAACCCTTGCTGAGCGTGTTTACCTCCAATCAAGAAATTATCGAAATCGGCTCTATCCGCATGTATGTGGTGGTGGGACTTTTGGCGATAAACGTGTTCCTGGATGTGTTCTCGGGAGCGCTTTCGGGAATGGGCAAGTCCCTGCCTCCGGCGCTCACCTGTATGGCGGGGGTCTGCGGAATCCGTATTCTCTGGGTGATTTTCGTGTTCCCCAGGTACAAATCCTTCGCCTCGCTGATGGTTGTGTATCCCATAAGCTGGATTCTTACGATTTCTGTGATTATGGGAACCTATTTCTACAACGTGAGGCGCACCAAGTTTTAGTATATTTCGGACAATGGGTTATTTAAAACTTACCTCGTTGTCTTTATTGTTAGCTCTTTCGGCTTGTGTTTACGAGCCGGAACAGTATACCGATTCAAAATTATCTACCGGAAAATCGACGGCTTCTGATATCGGAACCTTGTTCGAAGTGAATGGTGGAATGCAGATTTGTAATCCTTCCGTGTCCCAGGACCCGGAAAATTACCCGGCATCCATGCTCTGGCTGAACTTTGGCGGCACGCTGAATGTGAAAGCTCCCGATTCGGTGTACACGACTTCGATGGTGGAACAACATGACCGTCTTTCGGTGTCCGATACGTCGGGAAAAGTGCTTTGGTACCTGATGCGTGATACGGCGGCAGGGGAGTGCCAGTTCCAGGATCCGGAATGGAGTACCCACCCGAATTACATCGTTGCTCTCCGGGCCTATGATACCAAGGGTAGAAAGGCTTGCGAAGACCTGGACTACGGCCTGTTTGCTGTTCGCATGTCCGACAAGAAAAAGTTCTTCTTCTACGACAAGGATATCATCGAGTCCGCATCTCCGCATTTGTGGGTCGATCCCGAAGCCGTGCGCGATTCCTCGGCGGATGATTCCAAGGTGGAAGGTTTCTTTGGCACAAAACAGGTTCGCCTTGTTTATGTGAACCAGAAAAACCAGATTGTGTTTGTGGATTTTGCTAACGGAGGCCTCAAGAAGGCTAAGACTCTCAAAAAGCCGTCTGGCGTAGATGGCTGGATGATGGATAGTCCGCTGATTTCCCCGGATGGAAATTTCGTGGTCTACAACGCTATCAATTCTCCGTCGGGTTGGAGATCCTTTATCCAGGAACTTTCTGATAAGTCGAAGCCCATTGAAATTGAGATGACGGACGACATGGTCTCGCGACCGGTGCAGCCTCATTGGTTCCAATATAAAACGAGACTGTTCGTGGTATGGACCGAGATTCCCAAAGAAGAGGAATTCGTAATCAGGGATGATTTGTCCTCGTCTACTATACAGGACGGTAGCAAAGGCCGTACGGTCATGCGCGAGGTTTCCCTTGCTTACGGAATGCCTTCTGACTTGGCTTTTGCCTGGGTGAGCTCGGCGAAGGAACTTGCCCCGATTCCGATGATTGGTGGCCGTTCGCCTGATGGACGTTTCTTGGCTACAGGAACCAACAACGGTTATTTGCTTGAACTCCCGTGAGGTAATCGATGAAGAAGAATTTATTTAACGGGATCTTGTCTGGCGTAGCCTTGGCGGCTGCTGTAGGTGGCGCTTTTTATGTCGGTTTTAATTCTCCTGTGGAACTTGCGACTCCGTGGGAATCCATTGGCGGTTGTGGCGCCGGTGGTTCCGGTGGCGGTTCCGGCGATGGCATCAAGTGGATTGGCCAGGGTGTTTCTGGCGGCTATCTCGAAGCCGAAGCGTTTACCAAGTACACGGTCGGTCAGAATTTCTCGGGCGTTACGTTTACACCGCACCTGTCAATCAAGCCCACGTGGTCTACCAAACTCGGCGTGTCCATTCCGTGGATGAGCCATAGCGGCGAAGTGCAGTACCGTAGCAACCAGTCTCCTGCAGACCGTACCACGGGCGGTGTGGGCGATGTGTCCTTTGATTTCAGCAAGACCATTGGTAGCGGGGGAGCTGCGTCCCTTTCCGCAAGCCTTACCATTCC
Organism: Fibrobacter sp.; assembly: GCA_045221475.1. Classification (GTDB taxonomy): domain Bacteria; phylum Fibrobacterota; class Fibrobacteria; order Fibrobacterales; family Fibrobacteraceae; genus Fibrobacter. Next base: position 41,299 of record JBGUWV010000099.1, on the reverse strand, counting down.
GACCGGTCAGTACGATATCAAGCGCGGTTCTGATTCCGGTAAGGAAATTTTGCCGGGCAGTTTCCAGAAGGGCTCGGGCCTGTATTCCCTTACTTTGGGTTGGGACTATAGCCGCGATACGGATAAAGGCATCTGGCTTTATGGCCTTAGCTACACCCACCCCTTTGCCATGCACCTGATTTCGGGCGAGAACGAATTCAACGATTCTTACTGGAAAGACTTGGATCACACGGGTGACCGCTTCGAGTACCGTTTCAAGCCTTATGGCGAAAACGATTTGGGCGCCTACACGCCGCCTTCCGTAGGTGGTTCCATTGCTTACGGTTATCGCGGCCGTCCGGGAATCGTGCAGAGCTTTGGCGTGAACTTCTCGGTGCCCCTGGGTGTTGCCTGGATCAATTCCGAAAAGGTGGGTACTTACGATCCCCGTCCGGACCCCGATCATCAGGCATGGTCCGTGGCCTTTGCTTACGGCATCGAATTTTCCGATGCGGACTTCCCCGTGTTTCTTGCGGTCTCCTTGCCGCTCCATGACAAGAGCAACGCTGCCGACCCCAAGAATGAATACGACGAATCTCCCATGCGCAAGTGGGACACTCCCGATTGGAGTGATTTTGGCCAGCAGTGGACTATCGCCGTTGGTGTCAAGGGTAGCTTCTTTTAGTTAGCTATGCTCGCGGGTGCGTCTTTTTGAAGGCGGCCCGTAGGCGTTCTGCATTTACGTGAGTATAAACCTGTGTGGTGGAGATGTTCGAGTGGCCGAGCATCTCTTTTACGCTCATGATTTCGGCGCCGTTTTCCAGCAGGTGGGTGGCAAAGCTATGGCGCAGTACGTGGGGGCTGGCCTTGCCTTCCCAGCCGATTTCGCGCAGCAAGTGCTGGATGTCGTTCCTAAGCGTGCGTAGGCCGAAGGGCTTGCCGTCTTCGCTCAAGAATACATAGCCCGTGGCGGTGGGCAGGTGCCCTGCCTCTAGTTGCATTTGTTTGTAATTGGCGATGCGGGACACGAAACTTTCGGTCAGTGGAACGATTCGTTCCTTGTTGCCCTTGCCCAACACGCGTACCAAAAAATCCTTTTCGTTAATGCGGTCCCAGGTCAGGTTCTGGCATTCCGAAATACGCAAGCCTGAACCATAAATCAGTTCTAGCAAAATCCTTGCGCGAACTTGCTGAAGGGAGGGATTCTCGGGAAGTTCCGGAAATTTTTCTTCGGCCAGGTCCTTTTGCCCTAGTACATTCACAAGGCGTTTGGGGCGCTTGGGCATGGGCACGTTTTCGGCCGGGTTCTTTTCGGTAATCTTGCTCTTGACCAGATACTTGCCAAAACTTTTCAAGGCGGCCAGGTGTTCGCAGATACTTGTGGGTGCCAGTTTCTGCTTCATCTTCAATTCCCACACGAATGTCTTGACGGTGGTTTCAGAAAAGGCGGAAAGCGGGGCGTCCTCTTTGTTCAGCGCGGCCTTCAGATGTTCCAGGTATTTGTCGAGGGACTTGCGGTAGGTGTCTACCGTGCGCGGCGAAAAACGGCGTCTGTCCGCGATATACTGTAAATAACCTGTGATGTGTTCCGAAAGATTCATTTAAAGCGATTTTCTTCTGGTCTGCCTCCCAAAAATAATCTATCTTGAACCTCAAAGTATGACATTTGCGAGATTTTTTGTTGGTATAGCTTTATTGTCTGCTGCTGGCTCCTTTGCGGCAGACCGTGTGGTGGGCGCAAACGCAACCTTGGATATTGAACCGGGGGCGAGATCTGCCGCATTGGGTTCTGCTACCATGGCTGTAGATGGCGATTACCTGGGGCTCATGTCCAATCCCTACCAGCTTGCAAATGTGAATTACGCCTGGGCATCTTTTTCCCATACGGAATATTACGAAGATACCAAGTATGATTTTGCATCGGCTGTGGTTCCGTTAGGCGAAGGCCAGGGCTTGGGTGTTTCTTTTTCCAGGTTTGGTGCCGACGATATCCCTTACATTAAGGAGGGTGAACCCCTGCCCGAAGGCTCCGACTACAATACCCTTTCTATTGCCGACTGGGTATTCTCGGCCACCTTTGGTCGCAAGTTGACGAACCGCTTGGAACTGGGTATCGGTTTCCATGGTCTTTACCGCGATATGGATCAGACCGGTTGGGGTTTCCGTGGCGATGCAGGACTCCGTTTCCGCGCCGTCGATGAACTTTATGTGTCTGGCCTCTTGAAGGGCTGGACATCTTCGGCGACTAGCTGGGAGTCAGGGGAGTTTGAATACTCTTCGCCGGAATTTTATATTGCCGCAAGTTACGGGTTGCCCATCTCTTATTTGTACGGCAGGCTGAACCTGTTCTGGCAGGGGGCTGAACTCTTGCACCGCGAAGCCCGCGATATGGATTTTGAGACAGATAAGAGTCGCGGTAAGCGCGTCTGGGAAAATCCCCTGGATTGGCTCTCGGGCGGTCATGGGGGTCTTGAATATGTCTTTGACTTCGGACTTTCGCTTCGGGCGGGTCTTTCCAGCTTTACCACCTTCGAGAGCGTGACCGCAGGTGCGGGTCTAGTAATCGCGAAGTTCGTGAAAATCGACTACGCCTTTGAATCTCACCCGGTGCTTTCGCCGGTGCACCGCGTCAGTGTGAGCATCAGCCCGTACTTGTTCTCCCATGCGCCTAAGCAGGGAACACCGGAGGCTGCGTCTAGCCGTAGGGCCATTCTGACCGAAGAACCCGACAATGATACCGCCTACGAAGAAATGGAACGGGAATCCTATGACGCTCCTTCTGCCGATGCCCCCGCTCCTGTTGATGCGGCTCCTGTGGCTACAGAGGATTCTGCCCCGGTTGAACAGGAACAAGTGGAGGCTCCGTCTGCCGCCCCTGTTGGCAAGGCTGTAATCGAAACAGACGATGAAGTTCTCGAGTAAAATGTGGTTTTTTCGTCATTTTTTGAAGATTAAGCGTTCTTTTCAACAAATATTAGTCTATATTTTCTAGTATGCCGCAATTAAAGAACTATCGCGAAGTTGGAATTTTTGATTTGATGTCGGCCCCCTTGAATCCGATTGGGGCTTTTGATGCTGAACAGTTTAAAAAGGATGTTCGCGCATTACTCGCTGAAAAAACAGACGAAAAGTTCTTGGCTGTCGACTTGACTGGACTTGACTTTGTCTATAGCGACGCTTATAACGCTTTTATCCAGTTCCAGCAGGAAATGGAAGACCGGAAGGGTTTGTTCGCCGTCCTGACCAACAACCAGACCATTATCGACGGTTTGAAAAAGGCCGGTCTCGATAAGAACATCCGGGTTTTTGCTTTTGAAGCTGACATGATGTCCTTCTCTCTGCAGGCTCGTAGCCCCGAAGGCCCGGCCACTGTGGAAATCAATGAAGAACCGTCGTCTGCCGTTGCCTCCCAGAATGTGGGTTCCATCGAAGTGGCTCCTTCGCCGCACCTGGATCGCCGCACTACGGGTTCGCATCGCCGCTTCACCAAGAGCTTCAATGCTATTGCGAAAGATGAGTCCGTTTCCAAGAAAAAGGGCCTCGATGTTCCCTTTGATGATGAACCTTCGTCGGCCAAGACCGTCGTTATTGTGTTCCTCTTGTTGCTTGCAGCTGTAGGCGGACTTCTCGCGTTCTTCTACATCTAGTCCGATGCCTGTTGAGTTCCAAGAATACAAGCGAAAGGGCAAATCTTTCAACAATCAACATAAGTTTCCGTTAATCCGGTTAACGCTTGTAGCGGTAGCCGCCTTTTTGGCATACTGGTCGGGCCTTGCCTCGAAAATCGCCGATGCGCTCCCGCTGCCGGGCAACAACGAAGAAGTCTCCATTGAAACCTGGGATTCCCGTTGTTCCGCTTATGGCGGTACACCCTTTGAACTGAAGCAGGGACTTGCCCAGTGTTCTTGGGTCCTGGTGGATTCCATTCCGTTGGGGCGCTTGCCTAATCCCTTCTTGCGTTACGTGGCCGGTCTTCGCAAATCCGAAAAGTCCAAGCTCCATTGGATTGCGCCGGTGGCGAATTTCGAAAGCCCGTTGCTGGTCATGCATGAAGATAGCGTGCCTTCGGTCTATTTACGTTATATGAAACCCGATTCCAGCTACTTATGGGTGTCCAAGAGTACGGGCTGCAAGTTCCCGGGGGTGTGTCCGCGACTTCCCCTGGAGTGGTCGGCCTTGGCCATTGACGAGGGTTTCGACTTCGAAGGCCAGGAATCGCTGTTGGCGATGGATGTCTTTAGCGGCATTGGCGAAGCGCCCATTTATCCGGTGCTTTCGGGCCGGGTGCTGGAATCCGGTCGGGATTCCTTGGGTTACTTTGTTGAAATCGACCACGGCTATAATGTGACCAGTAAAACGTCGGGTATGGGTTCCTTGAACGATTCCTTGTCGGTGGGCGATACTGTTGGCGTCTTGTCGATGCTGGGCAGGCTTTCTCCTAAAGATAGCGCCACCTTCTTTTTGTCGGTTCGCCTGAACGGCCAGTTTGTGCGCTGGAACGAATTTTACGCTTCGACCCATCCTGTCTCTCCGGATTCCCTTGCGGCATTTGAAAAGTTGAACGGTTTTTAATACCTTTGGTCTCATGAACCGTCTTCGCTCTAAATACATGGTTTTTGGCTTGCTGTGGATTTTGTTTGCAGTGGTGTTTTTTGCCGGCTGCGAAAAAGACACCGACGGTCCCATGGATGTTTTCAACAACGATTTTAGTTACGATGGCGAAGGCTTTTTTGCTTATGCAAGGCTGGATTCCGGCAAGACCATACACCTGTCCAAGGATACCCTGTATTTGGACATGGGCAAAATGTATACGTTTTCGAACTGTGCCCTGCAAGCGATTCACCTGACATACGTCAAGTCCGATTCGGTTCTCTGGATCTCGCCGAAACTTACGATCCATGCAACGGCTGAAGATTGCCCTGCTCCCTATTACCGCCCCGATACGACTCTTAAGTTGTTGCTTTCTTCGGAACAGATTACCGGTATCGGGATGATCAAGGTGAAAAACGATGCGGATACGGCGCTGGATTCCATCACCCTTCGTCGTGGCAGTATTTCGAAGGATACCTTTTACGTGTACATGGATTCCTCCTTTGCGGATCCCCATGCTTACCCGTTGCGGACCAAGGACAAAAAGAAGGGAAAGGCTATACCCCAGATTCTTCGCGTTCTTGATTCCCTGACGCCCCGTGTATTTTACTGGCGTACCATGAAGTCGAATTGCACTCATCGCGTAGACATGTGCAAGAAGACTGTTGCCGATACCATTTACCCCTCCAGCTGGAATATCAACGATACGAACCTGGTGCCGGTACATTATGTCTGTGCCGATTCCGATTCGGTGTACTGCATCAATTCCAAGTGGGAAAATGATTCGACGGAATTGGGTGCAGTCCAGGAACGCCCTGATACGATATGGCATTACAACACTTACTATACCGAAAAAATTCCGGAGTGCGGAACCTATAGTTCCTTTGCTGTCAGCAATTACACTGTAGGGGATAGGGTTCGTTTTATTCGTGAACTGTTTACTCCCGACAAGAACGAATCCTTCTGTGGCCCCAATTCCAAAAAAGACTGGATGGTCTACAATCTGTCGGGCAACAAACTGGTGGTCGATTCCGATACGCTTGCCATTTTGGATAGTTTGTCTAAAATCTGGAAAAAGGCGACGGTCGCTCCGGATACCTTGAAAGAAAAATGATTGAATATACCTATTCTCCTGAAATTGCCGAGGCAGATCGCCCCATAATCCTTGAATCCCGTATTTACAAGGATTGGCTTGAAAAGACCCAGGAAAAATTCATTGTGAGCAAGGTCCACTTTTCGTCGGTGGATTTTTTACGCAAGGGGCGCCAGCCGCTTTTTATAAAACTTACCGCAACGGCAACCCTTCCGGATGGGCGCCCTGTTCATGGAATCGTGTTGGTGCGCGGCAATGCCGTGGGCGTTTTGGTGGTTCTCCGCTGCGAAGGCAAAAAGTATTTGTTGCTGGTGAAGCAGCCCCGCTTTGCCATTAGTGAACAGGCCTCCCTGGAAATTCCGGCGGGCATTTTGGACTGGACAGGCGATTACCGTAAGGTAGCCTTGAGTGAACTCGAAGAAGAAGCCCAGATCAAAGCCGACGATTCAGAACTCATTGACCTGATGGACTTTTGGTACAAGGGTAAAAGCGAAGGCTTTGCTGCCAGCTGCGGGCTCTTGGACGAACGCATTCGCCTGTATGCCATTGAACGCGACGTGACGCCGGAACAGTTGAAGGCCATGGACGGCAAGGACCAGGAATACACCGAAGAAATCGAATGGATTAAAACGGTGGTGCTACCTTACGAAGAGGCTGCACGACAGTTTATCGATGGGAAGAATTTTATTGCGCTCTTCTTGTACGAACGCTGGCTTGATTCTAGACGCTAATTACCAGTTCCCGATATTGTTTATCGTAAGGCCCAGGAAGAAAATCGTCAGATAGCCGTACCAGAGACCGGTAAGAACGTAGTTCAATTTACGCTTGTAGGCCTTGGGTTCTTTCTTGTTCTTTTCGCGGATGACAAGGATGTTCTTGCGCAAAAAATAAGCGCAACCAGCAAGACCGATTAAAGTAGCGAGAATCAAAAGTACGTAAGCCATGCGCCAAATATAGCTTTTACCCCTCATTTTCAACAATCTCGGTTGCCTAAGGTCAAAAAAATTTCTCTATTTGGGTTGTCTTGACGTTCGTGGACCCGATTTAGGCTTAAATGAGCAGATTTCGGGGCCGTATGCGAACGCCGTTTATTATACGAGGTCTATTTGGTAGCCCAGAAATTGGATACACTTATCGCCCAGGCGTGCGAAGCCGCCGGCGTCACGTTGGTGGAACAGGACATGTTCCGTGCAGGCAAACGCAAGACGCTCCGCCTATACATAGACAAACCCGAAGGGGTGACAATTGACGACTGCTCTACCGTGAGCCGCCACTTGTCCGATGCCTTGGACCTGGATCCTGAAATTATTGAAGGTGCCTACACTTTGGAAGTGTCGTCGCCGGGGTTGGACCGCCCCCTTAAGTCGGTTGCCGATTTTACCCGCAATATCGGACGATTCTTGCGAGTGACACGCAGTACCGGAAAGCCTGTGGTGGGCAAGCTGGTTTCTGCTGATGAAGAAAATTTGACGCTCACCCTTAAAGGCAATGCCGGTGACGTGGTCGTGCCCCGCAGCGAAGTGCTGGTGGCAAAAGTGGATGTACAAATATAATAGGAAGGTCATTTTATGAAGAACGAACCGAAAGTTAACTTGCTCGATGTGCTGAAAGAGGTGGTCGAAGCCAAGGATATGGATGATTCCGTTGTCATCAACGCTCTGAAAGAAGCCCTGGTGACTGCAGCACGCAAGTACTTGCATATCGAAAAGAAAATCGATGTGGATTTCGATACGGAAACCAACGAAGTCCATGTGTTCTTGCGCGTGGCCGTTGTGGATGACTATCCGGACTACGACCCGAACATGACCGCTTCCGAAGTGGAAGAACTCGACAAGGGTTACATGCTGGTCGAAGAAGCCCGCGACTTCAACGAAGACGCTCAGCCGGGTGACTTCCTCGAAATGGAAATTCCTATTTCTGCATTCGGTCGTCAGGCCATTCAGACTGCAAAGCAGCTTCTGAACCAGCAGATTCGCGATGCCGAACGCCAGAAGATCATGGATACCTACCGTAGCCGTATCGGTTCCATGGTGAGCGGCGAAGTGCTTCGCCTTGAACAAAGTAACATCATCGTGAAGCTCGGCAAGCAGACCGAAGCTATGATTCCGGCTCGTGAACAGATCCGTCGCGAACGTTGGGCTCAGGGTAACTCCATCAAGGCCGTGATTGCCCGCGTGGAAGAATCCTCCAAGAACGGTGCCCAGGTGGTGCTTTCCCGTGCAAACGGCGACTTCCTCAAGGAACTCTTCCGTCAGGAAGTTCCGGAAATTTACGAAGGTACTGTCGAAATCAAGGGCGTTGCCCGCGAACCGGGTTTCCGCGCCAAGATTGCCGTGTATTCCCGTGACGAAAAGATTGACCCGGTCGGCGCATGCGTCGGCATGAAGGGTGCCCGCGTGCAGACCATCGTGCGCGAACTCGGCAACGAACGCATTGACATTGTGCAGTGGAATCCGGATCTGGATACATTCATTACCCGTGCCCTTACTCCGGCTAACGTAATCAAGCTGATTCACGTTCCTGAAACCCGCCGCACGGTAGTGATTATCAGTGACGAAAACCTCGCTCTGGCTATTGGCAAGAACGGCCAGAACGTGAAGCTTGCTGCAGAACTCGTGCAGCGTAACCTCGACGTGTTCGGTGAAAACGAATGGAACCAGAAGGACGACGAAACGAAGGCTAAGATTACCTCTCCGTCCGCTGCCGATTTGAACCAGAACCGTAAGGCTGCTCGCTAATTTTTAAAAGGAACATTGGAAGCTATTCATGGCTAATGAAGAACAAATTAAACCAGTAGATTGGGCGAAGGAACACGGAGTCAAGAGCGACCTCGTGATGAAGCTTTTGCGCGAGAACGGTGTCAAGGTCTTGACACAGGTGTCTAAGGTCAATGCCTCTGAATACGAAAAAATCGAGGCAACCGTCGATGCCGAACGCCAGAAGGCTGAAGCCCGCAATAAGAACCTGAAAAAGGCGTCTTCCGCCGAAACTTCCAATGCCTCTTCTGACAAGAAGAAAGAGTCTGCTTCGGCTGGCGACGGCAAGTTGAAGGCTAAACTGATCAGGACCAAGAAGCCGGCGAAACCCGCCACGGCTCCGGCTGCATCTGCCGCTCCCGCAGCAGCTCCTGCCGCACCTGCTGCAAAGCCTGCCGCTGTCGTGAAGCCCGCTGCAGCACCTGCTGCTCCGAAGGCTGAACCGGTTGCCGCTCCTGCAGCAGCTCCTGCTCCGGCAGCTGAAGCTCCGAAGGCTCCCGAGGCAAAGCCCGCCGCAGCACCTGCCGCCCCGAAGGTTGAAGCCGCTCCCGCAGCTGCTGCCGCTGAAAAGCCCGCAGCACCCAAGGTTGAACCGAAGCCCGCTCCCGCTGCTCCGGCTCCCGCAGAAGTGAAGCCCGCTGTGGCTCCCGCTGCAAAGCCTGCCGCACCGGCAGCTCCCGCTGCTGCATCGGCCGCTGCCAAGCCTGCCATGGTTACCCCGGGCATGGAACTCAAGCAGCCTCCGATGAAGGCCCAGGTCTTCAAACCCGACGAAGCTATTCTCGCCCGTATCAAGAAGTCTCAGCAACAGGCTCAGGCAACCCGCGGCGGTCACCGTAATAACAACGGTAACCAGCAGGGTTATACGGGAACGTTCGGTCGCCTTTCCAATAACAATGGCGACAACCGTAACGGCAATCGCCGTAACGACAACCGCAACGGAAACGGTGGCCAGAACAATAACGGTGGCCGTACCTTTACAGGTCGCACCGGTGGCTTTACCGGCAGTTCCATGCAAGATGCCTTCAATGCTAGCAATGGTGGCGCCCAGGGATTTGGTGGCCAGAACCAGGGCGGCAAGGGTGGCAAGCAGCAGAACGGTCGCCACGGCCAGAACGACAAGAACCGTCGCGGCAATGGTAAGGACCGTCAGGATCAGCAGAAGGAAATCCAGCAGGAAGTCGTTCGTCAGAACGTTTCCCGCGTGATGGCTGACCTCTCCAAGAAGCCTGTCAAGAAAGTTTACCGCAAGGAGCATAACGACAATACTCCGGGCGAAGAAAAGAAAATCCTCAAGACTTCCGACTTTATTACCGTGGGCGAACTCGCTGGCCTTATGGACCAGATGCCGGCCCGCGTAATCGCGAAGTGCATGGAAATGGGCATGATGGTGACCATCAACGCCCGCCTCGATTTTGAAACCATCCAGCTCTTGGCTGACGAATTCGGTTACGAAGCCCAGCTGATGGAAGAATACGAAGAAGAAGTGCTCGGCGTGGAAGAAGAATCTTCTGAAAACCTGAAGCCGCGTCACCCGGTGGTGACGGTGATGGGCCACGTTGACCACGGTAAAACTTCTTTGCTCGACTGGATTCGTAAGACTCACGTGGTGTCCGGCGAATCGGGTGGCATTACGCAGCATATCGGTGCATACGAAGTCACGACCAAGCAGGGTAAGGTGACCTTCCTCGATACTCCGGGTCACGAAGCATTCAGTGCTATGCGTGCTCGCGGTTCTCAGGTGACCGACGTAATCGTGCTTGTGGTGGCTGCCGACTCCATGGTGATGCCGCAGACGGTTGAATCTATTGAACTTGCCAAGCGTGAAAAGGTGCCGATGGTCGTGGCTATCACGAAGATCGACTTGCCGACCGCTAACCCCGACAAGATTCGCGCCCAGCTCGCTGAACGCGGCGTGGAAGTGGAACAGTGGGGTGGTTCTACCAGCTGTATCGAAGTTTCTGCACGTACGGGCCAGGGCATGGACGACCTTTTGGAAACTCTCGCCCTCGAAGCCGAAGTGCTCGAACTCAAGGCTAACCCCGATGCTCACGCTCGTGGTGCCGTGGTAGAATCCAAGCTCGACGTGGGTAAGGGTTCTATGGCTACGATCCTCGTGCAGAACGGTACGCTCCATGTGGGTGACCCGTTTGTCTGCGGTATTTACGCTGGTCGTGTCCGTGCTATGTTTAACGAACGTGGCGAACAGATGAAGGAAGCTCCTCCGTCTGCTCCGTGTCAGGTGCTCGGCTTTGACGGTACTCCGCAGGCCGGTGACGACTTGATCGTGGTCGAAGACGAAAAGACCGCACGTGAAATTGCCTCCAAGCGCCGTATGGCTGCTCGTGAACGCGATCTGCGTTCTCGTAACGTGAAGACCTTGGAAGATACCTTTAACGATCGTAAGGAAGGTAAACTCTCCGAACTCAACCTTATTGTTAAGGCCGACGTGGGCGGTTCTGCAGAAGCTCTTGCAGCAAGCCTCGAAAAGCTTACCAACAAGGAAGTGCGCGTCAACATTATCCGCAAGGGTGTGGGTACCATTACGGAATCCGATATCCTCTTGGCTACGACTGCACAGGCAATCATTATTTCCTTCCACTTGATGCCGTCGCTCTCTATCCGCGAAATGGCCCAGAAGGAAGGCATCGAAATCCGCAACTACCGCGTGATTTACGACTGCATTGAAGATATCACGAACGCTGTGGAAGGCCTCTTGAAGCCGACTATGCGCGAAGAACTCTCCGGCGAAGCCGAAATCCGCCAGGTGTTCAAGATTCCGAAGATCGGTCTCATCGCAGGCTGTATGGTTACCGACGGCGAAGTCGACCGTACCAGCCATGTGCGCGTGTACCGCAACGGTGTGGAACTCGGTACGACCGTGGTCCAGTCCTTGAAGCGCATGAAGGACGACGTCAAGTCTGTCGCTCGTGGCTTTGAATGCGGTATCGGTCTTAAGGGTTACGAAGACATTAAGGAAGGCGATAGCTTGATCTTCTTCAAGGAAGTCAAGGTTGCCCGTACCTTGAAGGATGTCGCCCGCGAAGAAGCCGAAGAAAAGGCCAAGAAGGCTGAGGAGTCCAATGAGTCGTAGAACTGACAGATTGGACGAACAATTCCGCGAGGAAATCGGCAAGCTCTTGCAGAAGGGCTTGAAGGATCCTCGTGTGAGCAGCCTCGCAAGCATCACGCGCGTCACGATTACCGATGACTTGAGCTATGCCAAGGTCATGGTGTCTGTGATGGGTTCCGATAAGGAAAAGCGTGATTCGCTGATTGGTCTCAAGAATTCGGCGGGTTATATCCGCACTGTTTTAGGCAAGGCGCTTAAGATTCGCAAGATTCCGGAACTGAATTTTGTTCTGGATGAAAACTTGGAACACGCCATGCATATCGAAAGCATTCTGGCCGAACTGAAGCAGAAAGGGGATTTGTAATTGAGCAATTCCGGCTTCGTTCTTTTGGACAAGATTGCTGGCGAAACTTCTTTTAAGGCCCTTTTCCCACTGAAAAGGGTCTTTTCTACGAAGCGCGTGGGCCACGCGGGCACACTAGATTTACGTGCCTCGGGCTTGATTATTGCGGCCACAGGCCGTTGCACGCGACTGCTGCCTTTTATCGAAGCCAAGGACAAGTGCTATAGCTTTAGGCTGCATTTGGGCTATGAAACCGACACCCTCGAATGGGACGGGGAGGTCGTCGCTCAGGATGAACGTGCTTTAGAGGCTTCGGCTGCAAATTGCACGCTCGCATGGCCTCGGCCTTTGGCCGACGAATGCTCTCTTAGCAATTCGCAGCCTTCGCCAGATAAAAACTGTTGTACTTTGAGCGACGCACTTAAAAGTGTACTACCGCGGTTTACGGGCGATATCGAACAGGTTCCGCCGAAGTATTGCGCCGTCAAAATCAACGGCGTGCGTGCCAGCGACTTGATGGAACGTGGCCGCAACATTGAATTGAAACCCCGCAAGATTCACATTGGCGAACTCAAGGTGATTGGCGAGGGCGAAGTGACTGAAGGCTGCTCCGGCAAGGAATTTGCGACCTTCGACTTGATTTGCGAATGCTCCAAGGGAACCTACATTCGTGCGCTCGGTCGCGATATCGGGCGTGCGCTTGGAACCTACGCGTGCGTATCGCAGATACGCAGACACCGCATCGGCAATGTGACGCTCGATAAGGCGGTGCGTGGTGAGAACCTGACCCGTGAAAATCTGTTGCCGGTCGATGCGGTGCTCGACTTTCCGGTGGTACGCCTTACTGACGAACAGGTGGCTGTCATCCGTCAGGGCAACTGGTTGCCGTGGAAAGAGAAAGTCGAGGGCGTAGGTCCCGAAGGCCATGTGTTTGCCGCGAACATGCAAGGTGAAGTCTTGAGCTTGTGCTTTTATGAGCCGGGGCGTATTAAGCCGAAATTCTATCTCGGAGAAGATGAAAAATGAAGCGTGCTGTGACGATGGGTAATTTTGACGGATGCCACCTGGGACACCAGGCGCTTTTCCGCACGCTCAAGGCCGTTGCCGAAGTGAACGGCCTGAAGCCCACCGTCATTAGCTTTGAACCGCATTCCAATTATGTGTTGCACACTCCCGGCGATCCGCTGCTCCTCACGACTACCGAAGAAAAGCGCGAATTTATCGAAAGCCTGGGTCTTGAATTTTTGGTGCTCCCGTTTACGCCCGAAGTGGCGAAGCTCCCGTTCGATGTCTTTGTCCGTCAGGAATTGATTGAAAAGCGCGGTGTATGCTCCATGTTCTTTGGACATGACCATTGCTTTGGTGCTGGCGGCAAGGGCAACTACGAAACGATTACCGCTGCCTTCCCGGAACTTTCAACGGCGATGCTTTCGATTGTGCTCCACAAGGGCGAACGCGTAAGCTCCTCTGCCGTGCGAAATGCCTTGCTGAATGGCGATGTGTCCCGTGCGCAGACTTATCTGGGCCGCCCGTACCGTTTGTCTGGAACAATTGTCGAAGGTAAGCGCCTTGGCCATACCATCGGTTTCCCGACCGCGAACCTTCAGGTGGAAAAGTACAAGTTCTTACCCAAGCACGGTGTGTATGTTGCGACTGCCCGCCTTCCGGGTGGTGTCGATGCAGACGGTGCACACGACGAACGCTGTTTCCGTGCGGTGGTGAACATTGGTACGCAGCCTTCTACCGGCAACCAGCGCCTCGCTATCGAAGCATACCTGCTCGATTTTAACGAAGACATTTACGGTCGCCCCATGGTGCTTGACTTGATGGCTTATCTGCGCCCCGAACAGAAGTTCCCAAGCTTGGATGATTTGGTGCGCCAGATTGGTATGGACGCCGATACCGCCCGCAATTACAACGGCAATCACTGGGCCGAATAATCATTTTTTCCCCATTTGCCTCAAAAAAGAGTATATTAAAAGTACTTACTTGAGGTGTATATGGGAGCAAAGTTCTTATTGACATTGGGGGTTGCCCTTTCAACGATACAAGCGTTTGGTGCTGTGTATTATGTGGCGACTGACGGCAGCGACAGTGCTGCGGGCACAAAGGAGGAACCCTTCGCATCGCTCAACAAGGCAAACAAGGTGGTAACCGCAGGCGATACTGTATGGATTCGCGGCGGCATCTACGACCTGAATGACACGGTCTTTTACGAACGGTACAAGATGACTGCGGGCATCCTGCTGACCGCGAGTGGCGAGAGCGACGACAATCGTATTCATTACCTGGCCTACCCGGGCGAGCGCCCGATTTTTGACGCGACGAACCTCCCTGTGGCTGCAGGCGAAGAGCATAGCGACGGCACTCCCGAAGGGGCGATGTACACTTCGCCTATCGTGATTGCGGCAAAGTACCTGCATTTGAAGGGCTTCGAAGTCCGCAACACGCCCATGATTCACAATTCCAATTCTGGAATTTTCATTTACGCTAGCAAGCACATCTTCTTGGAGCAGATTGACAGCCACCACAATGCAGGTCCGGGATTCTTCGCGCACGACGGAGCATCAGGCGGCGGTGGGCACCTCTTTTTGAACTGCGATGCGCACGACAACTACGACCCAACCGATTGGCAGGGCGATGGCGAGAATGCCGACGGCTTCGGCGTACATTATCAATACGATGGCGACACCACCAAGTTCATCGGTTGCCGCGCCTGGTGGAACAGCGACGACGGTTATGATGTACTGGCTCAGGAATTCCCCGTAGTCGTAGAAAATAGCTACGCCATGGGAAACGGCTATATCCATTACGGAACTAGCAAACCGCCCAACGGGAACGGCAACGGGTTCAAGATGGGGTACAGCCGAAACGATAAGGGAAGACACCTCATTAGGAATTGTGTCGCCTGGAACAACGTTGCCACCGGTTTCTATTCGAACTACACGACCATCGGTAGCACTTGGATCAACAACACCTCCTACAAAAACGGTGACCGTTCTTTTGGCATGCCTTCGACAATTTACGCTGAAGATGAAAGGACTCGCATTGCCGAAGTCGTTCCGTTAATGGGCGACAAAGCGCATGTGCTCAAGAACAACATTGCATTTCCGAATAAACTATCGCAAATCGGAACATGCTGGGAAAAGATTTCGAGCCAGAACATCGACCATTATGTAGATTGCCCGGCTGGCGAAAATAACTCTTGGAATTTAGATCTTGATCTGACCGAAGACGACTTTGTGAGCCTCGACGACCCCAGTATGACCGTGACCGGCGAAGACCTTTCGACGATTCCAGGAATGCTTGGTCCGCGCAATGCTGACGGCAGTTTGCCGAATGTAGACTTCCTGAAACTCAAGAAGGGTAGCCGCGCCATCGACAAGGGCGAAGATCTCGGATTCCCGTTTGCCGGCGAAGCTCCTGATCTCGGCGCATTTGAATACGGACTCTCTAGTAGTTCTGGAACGGTTCGCATTATGCCACAAAAGAGGCTTGACAACGATAAGCCGGCCCGTCCCCATAGTTTGAATGGTTACCGAGACCTCAATGGCCGCCACTACGAAAAGCTGATTCGCTATCGCGTGATGTTCTAGGGTTTTGAACGACATTGCGGGGGGCGGTCCTTTTAGATATTGGGACCGCCTTTTTCGTTTGAAAAGTGTGTTTTAAACACGACGTTATTTGTCGCAGTCATTGGCTATTTTTAGTGAATAACGAATTTCACTAAAAAACTTTAAAAACTCCAAAAGGGTGCCTCAATGACTAGGATTCTTTCACGCGCGCCGCGGTGGGACATTCTCCAGAATTTCTACTGCGACTTCGATAACGGCCGCAAACGCGGCTGTGTCGAGAAATGGAAAAAGGAAAAGCCCCAAAGCAGGCTCGAACAGGAACTTTTCGAAACCAGAATCCACACCGAATTCTTGAACGACCGTTACAAAAAAATGAACAATGAATTCCGCTGGACCTACTCGAACATGAAAAAACTCATCGCGCTCGACCAGCGTTTCAGGGAGTTACATCGAAGTATTGCCCGCACTTTTGAGGCGACCAAAAGGGACATCGCCGCACTCACCGCGCAAAATCACAAGTGGTACAGGGAATACGAGCTCGAATCGGAAATCTGCCCCGCAAACGACTGGGATATTCCTGGCGAACACGAGTACATCAGCGATCTGCTTTTCTGGTACGCAAACTGGGGTTCCATCAACATCTGCTCTAGCACGAACGAACACTACCCCGACCGTCACAAAGTCTACCTCGTTCCCGCCTGGAAACAGATGCTGCTCATCGACAAGTTTGTCAAAGACGGCGTCACCTGGGAACTCGACTCACTCCTCTATGACAGCGAATCAAGCCTCTACACTTTCCACGATATAGTCCGCATGAGACCTGAACAATTCGAAGTGAGCTACACATTGAGATTTTAAACAAAAGCGAGGTACTATGAGAAGACGATACATTTATCAGCTGGCGGCAACGATTCTGCCGAATGGACGGGGCTATGATACCGTCGATCACGACCTGGGAATTTTCACGTCGCTACGCATCGCCAAAAAAGTTCTGCGGGATTTCGTCAAGGGCGGAGATTTCTATTGCCCGACCTATAGCTTTTCCATCATGTACCTGCCCGTCGACAACGATCTGGATTATGAATCCGAACGACAAATCAACGTCTATTCGCCCGATGGCAAATTGCAACTTTCGGAATTTAACATGATGTCCTGTAACGGGGCGTGGAGCAAGAGTCTGAACATAGACCTTCGCGCCGTCATTGACATCGGCCCCGGCAAAAAGCCTTATTTCACGTTGTACAACCATTGGAAACGAGGACTCGCGACCAAGTGCGCTCGCATCTCCTTTCTGGAACCCAAATACGAACTGGGCTCCTCGTATAACAAATCCGTCTGGTTCCTGGACGACAACGAGAAAAAGATGCTCATGAAGTTCCTGAAAACAAAAAGCAGGAGCATATTTAGCGACAAGTGCACGAACAACTGGATGAGCGTCATCGGCGCGTTCAACAACGAAGTCCAAGGCGATGATGACAGCCGCATCCTGCCCTACGATTTACCTATCCCGAATTACAACAAACTGGAACCATAAAAAGAGAGGTGAAATATGGACGAAAAAAAGACAACAATTTTAGATTTCTTGCTATCCGGGTGCCTTGTTTTCTGGAGCCACAAAAACTTCTCGCTAATGTTTTCTAGTAAAAAATTGAATAGGAAAACAAACAATCCAAATGTCAAAATAGAGACCTCAATAAACCTTGCTCCCATTTTAGGAATAACCGGTTTATGCGACGAATACATGTATATCAAAAAAGAGGCATATCTTGCCGAGGATCTTTTATTGACGTTAACTCGGCTCAGCTCCATAGAAACATGCTATGGTTATTGGTTCGCAGCAGCAAGCTACAAGCCCCTTCAAAGGGAAATTAATAAAGCTTGGAGACCGCAGTACTATTACCATATCCTCACTGTTCTAGAGAACAATAGCAAGAAACTCACTAGCGAGGCTAATCATAAGCTTGATAAAATATTTTATCAGCTAAAAATAGACAAGCATCGTCAAAAGATTCTCAAAAAAGAAATTCACGATTACTTAAATCGTAGCATTGATTATTTTCGCAGAGAGAAACGATGGTTTTTAGCTGCTGAAAAAAGTGTCGTACCGATGCCGAATATTTTTAACGATCCCATTAGCAAAGAATTCTTCCTGAATTCTTTCTGGGAAAGCGTTTGTGCTCGGAGTAAAGAAATTATCGTAGAGAATCAACAAATCTATGAGCATGTTTTTCCTCGCAGGGTATATAGTCTTCTTGTTGGTCCTGATGGAAAAATGAAAGATATCAACAGCGAGCTGAATAAAATTGAATTTGAAAAAGATGGAAAACTCAAGACCTTTGTATTCAC
Source organism: Fibrobacter sp. (assembly GCA_045221475.1). Lineage (GTDB taxonomy): Bacteria > Fibrobacterota > Fibrobacteria > Fibrobacterales > Fibrobacteraceae > Fibrobacter. Next base: position 23,544 of record JBGUWV010000099.1, on the reverse strand, counting down.
ATAACAATGGCGTTCCCCTAGCGGGTCGGGCCATACTCGCACGCCGCAAAACGGCGCGCTCACCGAGCCTTGCTTACGCAAGTCTCGTCCCTTCGGGTAACTGTCTCCCCTAAAGGGGACCATAGCCACTAAGGCAACGAGTTGCCAAGTGGCTGGAGGCCTAACGCAGTATGCATAAAGACGTTCCAAGTTGGAGTAAATTTCTTGGATTTTTGAGGGAAAATGAGTATAGATTTAAGAGAACGGACGTCAAAAAAGGAGAAAAAATATGTCTCATAACTGCAGATGTAATAAATGTAAAAGTGTTATTTATGCAATGCTATCTAGAATTTATGGTGATATCGAATTTAAACCTAAATTTAAAGATGTCTCTGTTCGATTAGAAGATTATGAAGGATCTAGATTTTATAGATCTTTAAGTAAGATTTATTATGCGTTATCAAAATATCGTGGACATGCTGATTTTGTTCGTTCGAAAGGATTAAATCCTTCTGATTTGTATATTCCCAAAAAGAAAATTCTGATTGAAACCGACGAAGTGCAGCATTTTACGGCGGCAAGATTTTTTGCTTTGAAAAATTATCCTCGATCATTCGAACTCGCATATAATATTAAAGTATATAGACAAATGTGTAAGGAAATTAATGCGAAAGATGGGGACCCAGAATATCGAGATGAGCAAAGGGCTTGGTATGATACTATACGTGATTTTCTACCTAGAATATGTCCAGATCAGGTGACGCAAGTTATTCGAATTCCGTTGGGATTTTATCCCTGGTGTTCTCTTGATCCAAACAATCCTTCCGATGTCAAATTATTCAAAAAATTGTTGAAATCGGAGGAAATATGGCAAAAATAGGATTAGTTTCATTTGAAGACGATGTAGATGAGAACGAACTGCAAATTGTCAATAACAAAAAGCGTTGGCCGCTGTTTAAAGAAATTCGAGATTATGCAAACGATAACAAAATTACGCATATCTTTTTCTCTGGTTCAACATTATGTGATAAAAAACAACGAGAAAAAACTTGTGTCCAGTCTGATGTTCGTCATATTGGCCGAATCTTTAAAAAATTTAATGTAATTTTTGAAGTGAATAAAAAGGGCCTTCTTGAAAATAAGTTTCCTCCATATGGTTTATATGCTTATCGAAAAGGAGTAAAAGTTTATGGGCCTGTTTGCCAATTATTATGGTCCAGTAAGGCTGAAACCGAATTATATATTCAATTGTGGAATGATGTTGAAAACGGTGGCAGAACAATTTCTCTAGGAAGTAAAAAAGTTCTAATTCTGATCTGTGGAGAATTGAATATCCTCCATAATCAGCAAAGCAATAAAAATAAGGTTGACGGATTGCGCAAACCTTTATTTGGCAAAGAAATTAGGGACTTTGATTACGACATATTGTTCAATCCAACTCATACACCGCTTAAAGGCCATTATGGGAAATATAAGAGACGATTAGAATATATAAGCAAAGGGAAGCAAAATCGACTTGCAATGTTAAATTTCAATGTTCCCGACAACCAAAACCGTCGTACTGCGGCTTTTATTGCTTATAGGAATGGACGAGAAATTAAAAGAAAGATAAATGAAAAAGAAAACTGGTCTAATGGTTGGGCTATGCGAATAATTGAATTTTGATATCCAAAAGGAGAGACAATGAGAAAAATTGAATTTAGGAAACAAATTACGGGGTGCGATTGCGTGCCAACAAGTTTCATAAACGCTTTGGTTTATTTATTTGATAAACGAGAAGATATACCGAATGAAATTGTTCAAGGAATTTATTTAAAAACAATAAACGATTCTGATGGAACTTCTGGACAAGAGATAGAGAATCTTTGTTATTGGCTTTCTAATTATAATAAGGATAGACGCAAAAATAGGGGATTTTCAGTCAAGGCAATTTATAAGGATGGTAAAAATGTCAATTTTGACAAATTGAGAACACATGTCAAAAAAGACAACTCTTGCGCTTTATTGAGTGTAAAATCAGAGAAAAACAAATGGCATTACATTACGATCCTTCGCTATGAAAAGGGGTATTTCTATTGTTTTGATCCATACTATATTCAAGGCCACAGAGACGATAAAAAAGGTAAAGAACTATGGAGATTAGGGAAGTTTGAAGACTGTAATTTAAGGATTTCAATTGACTTTTTGAAGAAAAGAGACGATAAATACAAATATCAAAGTGGAAAAGAGAGTAATCGCGAATGCGTTTTGATCAATAGGATTGGTAAATAACCTTTTATAAAGGATATGTTTATTTCTCTGCCATTCTAATTCATGCAAGAACAGACCTCCAAATTCATCAAATCTAAATCCGATGCTTGCCATAATTTCTGGCAGTCGCTTGTCAAGAAGATTTATGCCAGCAATACCGACGGAATCTTCCCGGATAAGGATGATGTCTATGCGGCATTTGTTCGTTTGCAAGAGGCGCGGCCAGATGTCGGCTTTGAGATTTCTTATAAGCAAGAATCTAGGGGCTACCGCGAATGCGATAAGACGCAGGCCATCTGCATTTCTAAATCTTTTGAGGGGCGGGGTGCTATCAGCCTTATCGTGAATTGCGAGGCAGAGTTTTTAAGCATCCATTTTGAGTATGCGGATATAGAGGCGTTCAACGTCCCTTTTCGGCGCAGTCAGTGTGACCTCGGCACCACTCTCGATAATCTCGCAAATTTCATCGACGAATTTCCAAGTTACTGCGAACAGTCTTCAAGAATCATAACCGAGATCGAAAAAAAGCTGAAGCTGGAGGAAATTGCACGGAATACAATCCGCGCGACGGTTTCGCACATTATGGAATCCTCAAAGTACTCCTGGAATTTGACCGAAAATGAAAATACCTTTTCGCTTGAAGTCTCAATTAACGACGAATACTCCGTCGAAATGGATTTCAATACCCAAAATTACCTAGAACGAATTCCAGCTTTGCAAGGTCTCTTGAAACAAACGGAAAATTTCTTAAAAGAAATCCCGTTCCCGATAACGATTCAGTTACATGAGAAAACTTGAGGTCGAAAAAATCGGCCACAAGATGTTTTTCAAGATCGAAATTTTCGACCTTGGAGCTATAGACAGATTTATAGTTTGCGAACGATATCTTCGGAGAGGCCTGTACGACGAACGATAATTTCCATCGGCACACCATCTTCCAACAGGCCCTTTGCCACTTCACGAGTTTTGTCAAGGACGCCTTCGGCAACCTTCGCGTTAACTAAGTCCGCGTAGTCCTCCAAAAAGGCCTCTCCCATAACGTTATGGTCCCATCTTTCGTGATGCATTTTCTGGTATACCTCAAATTCTTCCTTACTGAAATTAGATACTTTTGAACTCTCTGTCAAGTGTTCGAACTTTTCTTCATCCAATTCAGCAGGCAACTCCTTCAACTTGTCCAGAAAGCGGAAGAAAAATAGCCACTTGCGAAGGCTTGATGCTCCCGCCTCGATGAAAAAGGGAACCTTCGAAAGTTCAATAGCCGTGAAGTTATATGTGTCAAGAAACTGTTCGCCCGTTTCCAAGTCTACAACCGTAGCGCGATGGACAATACGTTCATCTTCAAACATCGTATGTTGCGTAAACGCAATCACATAAGTTGGCTTGATTTTGTAATTCCATTTTTCGCCAGGTTCAGCCTGGTTAGCAACCATTTCGCTTGCGTAGAACGCAAGGCGATTCAAAAAGTTTGTCATACGGCGAATCTGCACTTCGATTTCAATCAAGTTTCCCATATCGTCTTCACAGTGCAAGTCGAAAATCGCCGTACGTGATTCCTTACTCCCGGTCAGATTATGTGCCACATTGCGAGTTTTTACATTCACGATAGGCCGTTTAAGCTGAGGTTCCAGTAAGTCGTTCAGCAAATTGACGAGGTTTTGGCGACTGACGGGTTTATCAGGGTTGAAAGCCTTTTTGAAGGCCAAATCCACCAAGAGGCTTGCATACGGACTTTTCTCACCTGGTTTGATGATGCATTCTGTAAAGGGTTTGCGTTTGATGTTGTTCTTTTCCATGCCCTATATTTTGCAAAAAATGTGCCAAACGCAAAAATGCCGTTTCTAATCGAAAAACGGCAAGTTGAAAAAACTTGATACTGATTAAACAGTGATTAATCAGTGTTTAATCACTGTTTAATCACTTTGTACGGTTTCTTCAATTCCTTTATGCGGCGGATGTTCTCAGCGGTACCTTTGCTTTTTCCGTCCCATATCATAATTGCCTGATCGCAGTCGTTGGCCATTTGAATATCTTTCACATAATGGAACTCGCTCCCTGTAAGCCCTTTGGCGGCTTCAGCACAAGAGCAAATTTGGGCAGGACAAACAAACCAATTCCTTGGAAATTCGCCACTGCAGTAAATAGTCACGTTGCTGTATCCTTTTGAATCTAAATACGTCTGCACCGCGGCATCAACTCCGTAGCAGTCGCCCACAAGGAATTCTGTGTCAAGGGCAATATACTTATCAAGTATAGCTTTGACTTCATCGGATAATATCGAAATAGATTTCGAACCAGAGATAAACAGTTTCATTCATCCCTCCTTTTCAATATAGAAGAACCGGGTCAGTTCGTGGTCTGTTCGGATGGTTTCACCATAGCAAAAAGAGCCCCACGGATTAGGCCAGGCTTTATCTATGGCATCGGAAAGCGCCTTGTTCAATTCGACGGAGCGCTTCTCTAAATTGGTCGCGTTAACGATGATGTCTATATGGGCAAGGCGACCTTCGTGACCAAGAAATGGCGTAAAATGCTCAAGGCGTTCTTCTTGAATTTGCTTAGAGTCTGGAGAAAGTATGTAGCTCGTGATATAATCCCATATTTCGTTCCGCACTTTATCATCTGCGTACGATTGCTTTACGAGGCTTTTTAAATCGTTGTACTTTTGCGTCGGTGTAGTAATGTTGTTCATATCCGCGCTCCTTATTTTGGTTTATTTTCAGAATTTAGCAGCTTTATCAATTCCAGCAAACGAAATTTTTTCTTCGAAAAATAATGGTCCTGCCCAGGCACAATCACAACGCGCATGTTCTTGCGCTCATGGAGCTTGAGGAGCCCCGCCAAACGAGCCGATGGATCGAGACTCCCAAAAACGAATGTCATCATGTCTCCGTCAAAAGCCTTGGCGCTGCGACATATCAGGGGAGTGTTTATCATCAATGGTGGATTTACCAGCAAAAAGCGACTGATTTCTGGAAAAAGCGGTTGTCCCAAGCAGCCGATAGATGCTCCTATCGATGTGCCCATAAAGTAAATTTGAACCCGATTATTGATTTCGAATTCTGATTTTACCACCTCGGCAAATTGAATCATTTGGATTATGTCCGATGATGGAGTAGACGCGCAGATTGCCGAAAATCCGTACAGGTCCCGCATTTCGCAAGCTAGTTTTAGATACTTGTTTCGATAACCGTAAAAGGAACCGTCTTGCCCCGCTTTTATCAGCAGAATTTTTTGACGGTCACCACCAAAGACGAAACCGTAATCAACCTGATACTCTCCGTTATTGATAGATTTGATTAAATCGAACTGCATAAAAATCCTTATTTTGATTTGTTATCAAAATAGGTTTTTACTGCGACAAATAGTGTCGTGTTTGGAGGTGCAAGAAATTACCGCAGCTCTGGTTCCCCTCCCTCGTTATACTCGGTCGAGGATGACAGCTCCAGAATGACGTTTACAGCCAGGGGTTTCGGCGGTAGGTGCTGTCGAGGTAGTACGAGAATTCGCGGAGTCTTTTGCGGAGTGCGACGGGCTTGATGACTTCGGCGCTGTCGGCGTATGAGAGCACCCAGCGGAACAGGAGTTCGTCGTTGATGGCCTTCATCGTGACCAGCAGGCGGCCGTCATGCGTCTTTTCCACTTTCATGGAACGTTGGAACGGCTTTTCTTCGAGGTAATACTGCGCTTGGCTACTGAATATAATTTCGACATCTTCGGCTTTCGGGTCTTGCGGGCCGTAAATCGCGGAACCGAGTCGAACTCGCTTGCGCAACATTTCAAGCGTCTTTGGATTGTCTTGGAACGTTTCCTTGGTGAGTTCGACACTCTTGATTCGGCGGAACTTAAGCGTGTAGGTGTCGCCAGGATGCGACTGCGATTCGCAACCGATGTAGATTTCGCCCTGGTACAAGATGACCATCAGCGGAATCCGCACACGAGGGATGTTTCCGTTTTCGCTGATGTAGGTGACGAGGATTTTCCGGCGTTCGTGAATCGCCCGCAGAATCACCTTGAGCTTTTCGCTTGAATCTTCCTCGAACATGGGCGGGGTTCCTGCAAAAAGGATTCGCGAGTTCATGTCTTGGGCGAGTTGTTCCACAGCTTTCTTTTCACTTGCGGGTAGGCTCTTCTGGATTTTTTCGAGCAAATCCGTGACGGTCTCGCTTGCGGCGGGGTACATGTTCGCTATGCGCTGCAGGAACACGAAATGCAGCATCGTGTTTTCAAAATTCGGGAACAACAGGTTGTCCGCGGATTTAACGGCTGATTGGTAGCGGAAAGCGCGTTGGTCGCTTAACACGCGGATGTAGGCGCCCCCGTTGGCAGAAGTCAGCGTTTGCATATCGCGCTGCACGTTGCGGCGTTCGTTTTCAGGAATCTCCAGAGTCTCCATCAAGTCGCTGACGGAATAGCTCCTGCTCGGATTCGATATCAGAAGTGCAAATAATTGTAATACGCGGTCTGCGCGGGTAATATCTGCCATAATAAACCTCTTTTCTCTTAATATATACAATTATTGCGTCAATTGATGACGTGTTGGTGAACTAATGTTCACTAATTCTGTTTCGGACCTGGATCCTAGGTATGCTTTTTGTATGCTTTGAGTGCGAAAAAAGTGTCCCTATCTTGCCAAAGTGGTAGAAAATGGTAGATTTGTACTGTGTTGTGGTAAAATGTGTCAAACTAGTATGAACTTTACGTCTTTCATAGGTCAAGCCCAGACGGCTATCGATGGAAAGGGAAGGTCCTCCTTCCCCAGGGAATTCCGTCGTCAGCTCGGGCCAACCGAGGGCGAAGAATTCGTGATCACGCGTGGTCCGAATCGGACGCTTCGGTTGTTTACCTTGCCGGAATACGAAAAGTTCATGGCGGACTTGGACTCGAGGTCCGACCGCCGTCAAGCAGACCTAGTTCGGAGAGGCCTCGCGCCCGCAGTAGTGGAACTCGATGGTCAGAACCGCATTTTACTTCCAAAGATTTTGTTGGAGTATGCTGGTCTTAAGGGTGATGTCCTTTACGTACAAGCTAGCGGAAAAACTCTTGAACTATGGAATCCTGAACGCTATAACGAAAAGTACGGCTTGCAGACTGAAGATGCAATTGCCGCCTTCGATGCCGCGTTCTATGGTGAAAGCTTGACGGAGGGATCCGATGGCAATAAATAGCCTCCGCAAGAACGAATTACATACAAATGAGATTTTGAACAATCGCGCTGCGGCTGCTCATTCCGAAGCGGCCCTTGCCGGTGTCGAAAACGGCGTGTTCTATCACGATCCGGTAATGCTTAAGGAATGCCTTGAAGGCTTGAACATTAAGCCGAATGGAACTTATGCCGACTGCACTTTGGGCGGCGGCGGACATTCTTACGCGATTGCAAACAAATTAGATGAAAATGGCGTGCTGCACGCTTTTGACCGCGACGAAGAAGCAGTGGCCTTTGCGACGAAGCGCCTTGCGGGCGTAAAACCCAAGTTCATTGTGCATCCGGTGCGCTTCGGCGAACTGAAGAACGAAATTGTGCCGAATACTTTGGACGGCATTCTTTACGATTTGGGCATTAGCAGTCACCAGGTAGATGACTCTGCCCGCGGCTTTACTTTTGTGGGCGACAATCCGCTTGACTTGCGCATGGACCGTCGCGAAGGGGTGTCTGCACAGGAATGGCTCAAGACGGTGGATGCGGATACGCTCGCCGCAGCACTCCGCAAGAATGCCGATATGGATCGCGCCTTTAAACTTGCGACCCGCCTGATTGAAATGGCTGCCTCTAAGAGCGACCAAGAAATTTTGCCTTCTGACGTGAAGGCTGTGGTGGAATATGTGTTCCCCGACAAGCGTCGTGAAGTGAACGGCCTTTTGGCACGCGTGTTCCAGGCGATTCGCATGGAAGTGAATGGCGAACTCAAGGAAATCGAAGACAGCTTGCGCGCTGCCGTGGATTGCCTCAAGGTGGGTGGCCGCCTGGTGGTGATGAGCTACCATTCCGTGGAAGACCGCTGCGTCAAGGAAACGGCGGCCGAATTCGAGAAGGCCTGCATTTGCCCGGAGAATTTGCCGGTGTGTATGTGCGGCGGGAACCATCAGCGTTTAAAGAAGGTGAATCGCAAGCCGATTTTGCCTACAAACGAAGAGATTGCAAACAACAGCAGGGCTCGCTCTGCAAAGCTTAGGGTCTACGAACGGGTATGAGTGAATCTGGCAAGAAATCGCTGTTCAACTCGAACCGCACCATTGTGTGGGTGTTCGTTGGCGCCGTGTTGGTGGCCGGCCTTTTGCTGATTTTGCCGTTGTATATGCAGAACTGCCTTACCAAGCTTTATTCCAAGTCCAACGAGCTGACCTATGAAATCGGTCAGTTGCAGCGTCAAAGGACTTTACAGGAACTTGAAATCAACAAGTTGTCTTCGCTGGAAAACTTGGCTGGTTTTGCAGACAGTGTTGGTCTTGACTTGAATGGCGTACCCACCAAGGTGCGTATAACGGGGGCTCCATGAATATTGTGAATATGGATGCTCTGTCGGTGGCAAAGATGATCGTGCTGGGCGCTATTGGCGTGCTGGCTTGGCAGACTTTTAACATTCAAGTGCTGAACCGCGAAGTTTACCAGAAAGAAACCAAGGACCAGACGACCCGTACCAAGAATATTTACGCCGAACGCGGCGAAATCTTGGACCGTAACGGCGTCGTGTTTGCCAAGAACTTGCGCGATACAGGAAGGGCTGAAGATTATAGCCGAATCTTCTTGCAGGGTAAGCTTGCTTCGCAGATTGTGGGCAAGGTGAATTACGACGGCAAGGGAAGCATGGGCATGGAACGCATGTACGACTTGCGCTTGCGTGGTAACGAAGGTTTCCGCGTGGGTGTGAAGGATGCCCGTGAACGCGAAATTCTGGGTCGCTCCGAAAATGTGGCAGAAGCCAAGCCGGGCAAGAACCTGGTGCTGACGATTGATCGCGATATGCAGGAAATCGTGGAAAAGGCCTTGAAGGATGGCGTGATTGAATTTAGTGCCGCCAGTGCCTCGGCTGTGGTGGTGGACCCGTATACGGGCGAAATCCTGGCCATGGCGAGTTATCCGACTTTTGACCCGAACTCTAAAAAGCAGGGTGTGGGCAAAATGGCGAAGAACGACATCGTTGCGATGTCTTATGAACCGGGCTCTACCTTCAAGGTGATTACGGCTGCGGCCGCCCTGGAAAATGGCGTGGTACCCGAAGATACCGTCTTTGTGAACGAAGGCAAATGCTGGAGCTGGAGCGCTCGTGCCGAACGCATTTGCGATACCCATATCTATGGCGATATGGATATGGCCGAGGCGATGGTTCAGTCTTCGAACATCGTGTTCGCCAAGGTGGCTGACAAAGTGGGTGCCGAAAAGCTTTATCGCATGGCCCGCAACTTTGGTTTTGGCATGAAGACTTCCGAAAACTTGGCGGGTGAAGAAGCGGGCCGCCTGTACATGCCTTACGAACTCACGAGAGATGACCGTACCCTTAAAACTATGGGCTTTGGCCATGCTGTTTCTGTGACGCCGATTCAGATGGTGATGGCTTATGCCACGATCGCCAATGGCGGTACTCTGATGGAACCCATGATCGTGAAGGAATGGCGCGATTCTGACGGTAACCTGGTCGAAAAGAAGGAGCCGGTGAAGGTGCGCCGCGTGATTTCGGAACGTACTGCGGCTTCTATTCGCAAGATGCTCAACCGCGTGGTGAATAGCGGTACGGCAAAGCGCGTGGCCAGCAAGAAAATTCCCGATGTGATTTTTGGCGGCAAGACTGGTACTGCAGAAAAGTATAACCAGGAAACTGGCAAGTACGATCGTGAACACCAGGTGGCTTCGTTTATTGGCCTTGCCCCGGTAGAAGATGTTCGTTATGTGTGCATGGTGCTGGTGGATGACCCCAACGCCGATAAGCTTTATGGACATACGGGTGGTGCGACGGCGGGCCCGATTTTCCGCCGCATTATGGAAGGTATCTATTATCACCCGAAGCTTTCGCCGGCGTCTCATGAGCTTGCCTTTGTAAGCAAGAAGTCTGCTTGCGAAGGTGATTATGTGGGCATGCTTGCCCAGACGGCAAAGTCGGTAGCGGCGAGCAAGAAGTGCCCTGTGACTTTTGAAGGTGAAGGATCCCGCGTACTCTCGGTTCGCAGAGACATGACGGATTCTATTGGACTTGTATTGAAACTTGGCGATGTTGATGCATCGACGATGCCCGACTTGAAGGGGCTTTCGCTGAAGGATGCTCTTGAAATTGCCGGAAATATCCGTATGAGCGTGGAGTACACCGGAATGGGCCGCGTGGTTTCGCAAACCCCGAAGGTGGGGGAGACGCTTCATAAGGGACAGATTTGCAAGCTGACGCTTAAGGAGAAAGGCTAGATGATTTCTGAAACATTGATGCAGAAATTGAATGTGCAGGGCCTGTGCGACGACTCCCGCCGCGTGAAGGCAAAAGATTTGTTTTTCTCAATGCCGGGCGCAATATCGATTGATAAGTCCGATGAATTCGCGAGGTCTGCGGTGGCAGCCGGTGCGGTGGCCGTGGTGAGCGAAAATGTGGCTCCCGAAGGACTGACTTCCAAGTGGATCCAGGTGGCTGACGTGAAGGCTGCCCGCCTTGAAGCCGCCAAGATTTTCTACAAGGACCCGTTCGCAAAGCTTAACGCCCATGCAGTGACGGGTACGAACGGTAAGACCACCAGCGCATTCCTGATGGATGCCATGCTCACGGCTGCCGGCCACAAGGTGGCTCTCCTCGGAACCATCAAGAACAAGATTGGCGATACCTCGGTGCCTGCAACGCTCACGACGCCGGGCCTTTTGGATTTGTATGCCTTTGCCGCCAAGGCGGTGGAGGCCGGTTGTACTGACTTGGTAATGGAAGCGTCTTCCCATTCTCTCGATCAGGGCCGTATGGCCGGGGTACTTTATAAGAGTGCCTTGTTTAGCAACCTGACGCAAGACCACCTCGATTACCATAAGACAATGGATGCCTACTTTGAGGCAAAGAAGCTTTTGTTTACGCGTTATCTTGCTGATGATGGCGTGGCCGTTGTCAACATCGATGATGCGTATGGTAAGAAACTATACGATTCCCTAGCCGGGATTGGAGCGGACCGGAGGGTGGCTGTCTCGCGTCTAGGGGTCGTTAGTGCCCTTGTAAAGCCCGAAGGGGCTGTGAAGAATACCGAAGATGGTCTCAAGATGTTACTGCCCGCTATTAGCGCAGAAGCTTTTGAGACTCCGCTCTGTGGCGACTTTAACGTGGACAACGTGATGCTGGTGCTGGCTTGGGCAAAGGCAATCGGCCTTGCCGAATCTGCCATGCGCAAGGCTCTGGCAGAAGTCCGCGTTCCGGGCCGCTTCGAAAAAGTTTGGAACAAGAATGGCCGCCACGTGATTGTGGACTACGCCCACACTCCCGACGCCCTCGAACGCGTCCTTACGACCGCTCGTAGCCTCTGCCGAGGCCGCCTCGCGTGCGTGTTCGGCTGCGGCGGTGACCGCGACAAGACCAAGCGCCCGATTATGGGTGCAATCGCCGAACGGATTGCGGACAAGGCTTGGCTCACCTCGGACAATCCGCGTACCGAAAATCCGACCGACATCATTAACGATGTCCGCGCCGGCATGAAGACGGACAAGTTTAGCGTGGTCGAAAAGCGCGAAGAAGCGATTGCCAAGGCTTGTGCAGAACTTAAGGATGGCGACTGGCTCGTGATTGCGGGCAAGGGCCACGAAGACTACCAGATTGTGGGTAAGACCAAACACCATTTTGATGACCGCGAAGAAGCGGTGAAGGCAATGGAAAATGTATAAGCTGGACTTGAAAATCAAGGAACTCTTGGAAATCCTCGAAACCTACTCGGTAGGGGTTGATGGCCGTACCAAGAACCGAAAGGTGAATCTTTGCATGGATTCTCGCGAACCTGCCAAGGGCGTGGTGTTTTGGCCAATCAAGGGTGCCCGATTTGACGCCCACCAGTTTGTTACACAAATGGAAAAAAATGGAGCATTGATGAGTGTCGTGAACGCTGATGCCGAAGGCATTGAAAACTTCAAGATGTATGCGCCCGTCGACGATACGACGAAAGCGCTCCTCAAGCTCGCCAAGGGCTACCAGAAAAACTTCAAGGTAAAGAAGGTGGCCATTACGGGTAGTAACGGCAAGACCACCACCAAGGAAATGGTGAAGGCCGTGCTTTCCCAGAAGTATAACACCCATGCTACGGCAGGTAACTTCAATAACCATATCGGTGTGCCCATGACGCTGTTCCAGCTGAAGCACAGCCACGAAGCCGCCGTTATTGAAATGGGCACCAGCGGTCCCGACGAAATCCGCCCCCTTTCTCTGGCGGTGGAACCCGATGTGGCCGTGATTACCAACATCGGCGCTTCTCACCTGGAACGCCTCAAGGATTTGGACGGCGTGTTCGCCGAAAAGAAGACGATTGTCGCTGGCCTCAAGAAGAACGGCGTGCTCATTGTGAACGCCGATGACCCGCGCCTTTGCAAGTGCCGCAGCAATACCAGCTACAAGGTGGTGACCTTTGGCGTAAAACGCGGCATTATCAAGCCCGAAAAGCTGGAATGGAGCGAAGACAACTGCGCTACCTTCTTTGTGGAACGCACCAAGTTCACGCTGAACGTGCCGGGCATTCATAACCTGTATAACGCTCTCGCTGCTATTGCCGTTGGCTTGCAGTACAGAGTGCCGAAGGCAGACATCGCCAAGGCTCTTGCGAACTTCCGTTCGACCAACATGCGCATGGAAATCAAGAACGCGAACGGCTTCAAGATTGTGTCGGACTGCTACAATGCAAATCCCTCTTCGACCAAGATGGCGTTGCAGACCATCGGCAATATGAAGGTGAACCGCCGCATTGCCATTTTGGGCGATATGCTGGAACTCGGCGCTCAGACTGACGCTCTGCACCAGGAAATGGGAGCCATGGTTCCCGAAATGAATTTTGATATGCTCCTGACCGTGGGCGAGAAGGCGAAGCTTTATGTGAAGGGCGCAAAGTCCAAGGGCATGAAAGCTGCTCACCATTTTGCTTCTGTTCAGGAACTGATTGATACCCTCACCGAAATCGTGGCCGAAGGCGACGTGCTCCTGATCAAGGGCAGTCGCGGCATGCACATGGAACAGGTGGTGGATGCCATGCTTAAACTCACGAAGGTCAAGGCTTAATTTAGGACTCACGAAGGAATGGAAAACACAGTGGCAAATACCGGCATGAACAAGCTACTCTTGGTAGTAGTGTTGCTGCTGATTTGTTTGGGCGTGCCTATTGTCTATACGGCATCGGCCCATTTTGCTGTGTCCCATGGACTTCCTGCAGAATACTATCTGCAAAAGCACTTGATCAAGGCTGTTTTCGGCTTGATTTTGATGCTTGGCTTGGCCCGATTCCTGGATTACGGTCATTGGGTCTGGCTTGGACGAGTCACATTCTTTGTGGGGGTTGTCCTTACGGTGGCGGCCCTTGTGGCAGGCCATGGTGTCAAGGGCGCAAACCGCTGGATTTTGGGTATTCAGCCTTCTGAAATCATGAAGCTTGGTATGCTGATTTGCATTTGTGGAAAATTCTCCCAGGCGGGCGATAACATCAAGAGTATCGCTTGCACCTTGGTGCAGCCGGGTATTTTCTTTGGCATTACGGCATTCCTCTTGATTATGCAGCCCAATTATTCCATGCTCATGATGCTTTCGATGATCGTGATTTGCGTGATGCTGACGGCGGGTGTGAATTACAAGTACCTTGCCATTACCATTGGCGCCTTGATTCCGCCGGGAATTATCATGCTGCTTTTGACGGGACATTCCAGCAAGCGTATTCATGCGTTCATGGCTGCCGAAGGTGAAATGGCCGCTTCTAACTGGCAGGGTGAACATGCCTTGCTCGCTTTGGGTAACGGCGGTTTCTCGGGAACAGGCTTTGGCTTGGGCGTGCAGAAGTTGGGTTACTTGCCCGAAGTCCATAAGGATGTGATTTATGCGGTGGCTGGCGAAGAATTCGGGTTCATGGGAACCTTCTTCTTGCTGGCTCTGTATGCGGTTTTGTTTGCGCAGGGCTTCAAAATTGCCCGCCAGTCTTCTACCCGTTTTGGAAAGTACTTGGCGGTGGCTCTCACGTTCTCGCTTTTCTTCAACTTTTTGGTTCACGTCTGCGTCTGTGTGGGACTTTTCCCCACGACGGGCCAACCTCTCCCGTTTATCAGCTTCGGCGGAACCAATTTAATTTACAGCTGTGTGGCAGTGGGAATCCTGTTGAACATTTCCAGACCCAATACGGGCAAAATGATCAAGGAACCGTATATGAGCGGAGCCTCGCTGGAAAGCAGTGCCTACAGAAACTATGAATTTTCAAGGAGTGGCGTATGAAAAAGTTCCTTTTCGTATGTGGCGGTACCGGCGGACATATTTTCCCGGCCGTAGCCATTGCAAATAGCCTCAAGAAGATGGGCGTAACAGATATTACTTTTGCGGGCCGTAAGGATTCTATGGAAGAACGCCTTGTGGCTAAGGACTGGCCCTACGAATATATTTCGGCGGTTCCTCTGCATCGTGGCCCGTTCCTCAAGAATTTGGCTCTGCCTTTCAATTTGTCCAAGGCTTTGGTCCGTGCCAAGAGCGTGATTAAGAAGGTGAAACCCGACGTGGTCGTTGCAACTGGTGGCTACGTGTCACTCCCGATTGTACTTGCCGCAGGTACCGCAGGCATTCCCGTTTATCTGCAGGAACAGAATGCAGTGGCCGGCGTTGCCAACAAGGTAGGCGCTCGCTATGCCAAGACGGTTTTCGTGACTTCGGATGATGCCGCCAAGTATTTCCCCGCTGAAAAGTGCATGATTTTTGGAAACCCGGTCCGTGAATTGCCCGTAGGCGATTCTTTGCCCCGTCCTGCTGAATTTGCTCCGGGCAAGAAGGCCGTGTTTATTGTGGGTGGTTCCCAGGGCGCTGTGGGTATCAACAACAAGATTGAAGAAAGCATCCAGAAGATTGCCGCCCGTGACGATGTTTCTGTCGTTTGGCAGGTGGGTGTCAAGAACGTGGAATCCATCAGCTCTCGCGTCGGCGAAGTGAGCAATGTGGCGATTCGCGGTTTCTTGGATGGCATCTATTCCTACATGAAGCATGCTGACTTGATTGTTAGCCGTGCCGGTGCTTCGGCCTTGGCTGAAATTCTTGCCTTCGGTAAGCCCTCGATTCTCTTGCCGTTCCCGCACGCAACCGCTAACCATCAGGAACATAACGCCCGCGTGGTGGAAAAGGCTGGAGCTGCTTTGGTGGAACTCGATGCCGAAGAAAATCACCTGTGGGAAAAGGTGGAACAGCTTTTGGGTGATGAAGCCCGTTTGAATTCCATGGCCATCGCGGCTAAAAAGCTCGGAATGCCCGATGCTGCCGACCAGATTGCTCGTGTTATCCTCTCTAAGGAGAATGATTAATGCAGATTAATGATTGTAAGCGTGTCCGTAAGCTTCATTTTGTAGGTATCGGTGGTGCCGGTATGTCCGGTATTGCCGAAGTGCTCCACGATAACGGTTTCGTGGTGAGCGGTTCCGATACCGGTGAAAGCCAGGTGATTGATTACCTGAAGGGCCTTGGCATAAAGGTGTTTTCGAAGCACGAAGCATCTAACGTCGAAGATACGGACTTGGTGGTTTATTCTTCTGCTGTTCCGCACGATAACCCGGAACTGGTTGAAGCCCGTAACCGCCGTATTCCGGTGATTCGCCGTGCCGAAATGCTGGGCGAACTCATGCGCATGAAGTACACGCTTTCGATTGCAGGCACTCATGGTAAGACCACGACCACCTCTATCGTGGGCCAGATTTGGGAAGAAGCCGGCCTTGACCCGACCATTATCGTGGGCGGTGTAGTCAAGGGTAAAGGCTCGGGCGCTAAGGTCGGTAAGGGTGACTACCTGATTGCCGAAAGTGACGAATTCGACCGCAGCTTCCTTTCGATGATGCCGTCTTCTGCAATTATCACCAACATTGACGCTGACCATTTGGATACTTATGAAAACATCGAAGACATCAAGGATGCTTTCGTGCAGTTTGCCAACAAGATTCCGTTCTACGGTCAGGTGATTGTTTGCCTCGACGATCCGAACGTGCAGCAGATTCTTGCTCGCCTCAAGAAGCCGGTGATTACTTACGGCTTTACGCGTCAGGCAAAGTACCGTGTGGATAACCTGCGTTTTGAAAAGGGCTATCCGATTTTTGAAATTTTGAACAATGGCGAAAGCTTGGGCGAATTTAAGCTCCAAATTCCGGGCCGTCACAACGTGCTGAATGCAACCGCTGCTGTTGCGCTTGCAATTGAAGAAGGCATCTCTGCCGATATCGCTCGCAAGGCCTGCGCCGAATTCGAAGGCGTCAAGCGTCGCTTTGAATTCATCGGCGAAAAGAACGACGTCTTGGTCTTTGATGATTACGCTCACCATCCGACCGAAGCGACGGCTACCTTGCTCGGCTTTCGCGATGCTTTCCCGGATCGCCGCATTATCGTGGCCTTCCAGCCGCACCTGTTTACGCGTACCCGCGATCAGCACGATGCCTTTGGCGGTGCCTTTGCGAACTGCGATGTACTCCTGGTGACCGACATTTACGCTTCCCGCGAAAAGCCCATTGAAGGCGTGACGGGTGCGCTGGTGTCTAACAGCGCTTCTGACCGCGGACATCGTGATTCCCGCTTTGTGGGCGACCAGATGAACTTGCTGCCGATTCTCAAGAAGGAATTGCAGCCGGGTGATGTGGTGGTTCTCATGGGTGCCGGAAACATCTGGAAGCTGGGCGAAAGAATTTTGAAGGAATGCCTGTAGGAAGTATTGGGAGAGAAGATTGACAGGACGTAAAACCACATTGCTTGGCCGTCGTATTGGCACCAACGAACGTCTGCGCAAACAGGAACGTGTTCGCAAAGTGAAACACGGGTTTGACTGTGCGTGGTGTTGGTTCAAGCGCCGTGGCTGGATTCTGGCCGTGGTTTTGGTGGTTCTTTCGGTTCTGGCGATTCACAACCGTTTCTACTTGCAGCGTTTCAACCCGCTGGAATTGCGTCACCTGCAGTATGTGGAAATCGAAGGCAACCGCATGCTTTCTTGGGAAGACGTGATGCAGGGCGCCCAGGTGGAAACTGGTATGCTCATGTCGGAACTGAACGCCGATTCTGTGGAAGCGGCTTTGAGTCAGCTCCCCATGATCTTGTCGGTGAAGGTGGAAAAGAAGTTCCCCTCTTCGCTCTATATCAAGCTCCACGAAACATCCCCGGTGCTGACGGTGCTTTCGGAAGGTCGCGCGACGATTTATTCCGAAAAGGGTTACCCTTTGCCCTATTCCGTGGCTACGGCCATGAGGCTCCCGGTTTTGGATGTGGCGTCTATGGAACATGTGAAGTCGGTGACCCAGTTCCTGGTGGAAATGCGCAAGTGCGATATGGAACTCTACGATCGCGTTTCGCAGGTTTCCTGGTCCGACGAGGATAATTGTATGAAGGTCTATTTCAGGGACGTGGGTTTTACTGCGCTCTTTAAGGACCGCGAATCCAACAAGGATCAGTTTACGCTGTACAAGTCCTTGGAAAATGGATTTGCAAAAGATTTGCTTTGTGCCGGTGAGGTCGATATGAGGTTTTTAGGCTTTGCCTATGTGAGAAATTATGATAAGAGGTGCGTCAATGGATGACAATAAACTGGACAAGAAAAAAGACGAATACATCTTTGGCCTTGACATTGGGGCTTCAAAGATAAACCTGTTCGTGGGTGTTTCCGAAGGCGAAAACGTTCGCGTCGTGGAATGCGGCGATTTTCCGCTGAAGAATGCAGACGACCTTGACTCTGTGGTGGAAACATTGCAGCAGGCTGTCCAAGTCATTGAAAATACGACCCGTGTCGATGTGCACGATGTCTATGTGGGCATTGCCGGTAAGCACGTCCGTTCCTTGGATACCCAGGGAATCGTGACGCTCCCTATGGGTGAAGTTCGCGAAGAAGACATCGAAAACGTGACGAAGCAGGCAAGTACTTTGCCTACCCAGGCCGGTGAAATTATTCACATTTTCCCGGGCGAATACTCCTTGGACGACGAAAACCATATCCGCAATCCCAAGGGCCGTTCCGGCCGTCGCTTGGGCGTAGATGTCCAGGTGGTGACCGCTCGCCAGAACGCTTTGCAGAATCTTGCCAAGTGCGTGAACCGTGCAGGCCTCAATGTGGCGGGCTTCGTGCTTGAACCTTTGGCCGCTGCCAGTGCGGTGCTGACTAATGACGAACGGGAACTCGGCGTGGCCCTTGTGGATATTGGCGCAGGGACGGCCGACATTGCCGTATTCGTGAACGATTCCGTGCGCTTTACCACCTCTATCGACTATGCCGGAAACGTCATCACCAGCGATATCAGCCGCTGCCTCAACGTGCCTATCGCCCTTTCCAAGGCCGAAGAAATCAAGAAGAAGTACGGCACCTGCACCATTAGCAATCTTATCGAAGACGACGCATTCCCGGTGCCCGCCGTGGGTAACCGTGGAGACGTATCTTGCTCTCGCAAACTGCTTGCCGAAATCATCACGGCTCGCGTGGGTGAAATTTTCTCCATGCTCAATGACCAGCTTAAGGCTCACAAGCTCGATGCAATCATTAACGGCGGCATCGTGCTGACTGGTGGCTGCTGCGCGCTGGAAGGCATCGAAGATGTGGCTTGCAAGGTATTCGGAAAGCCCGCTCGCATTGGCCGTCCCAAGGGCATGAGCGGCATTCAGGAAGCTTACCAGAACCCCTCTTATGCAACGGGTATCGGTCTTCTGTATTATGCGAACAAGCAGTATCGCGAAAAGAAAAAGAGTGAAACGGGAACCCAGATCGCCGTATCTGTCAAGAAGGGATTCCAGCGTTTCATTGAACTCGTTAGGACTTATTTATAACAAACACCAACACTCAACATCAGGGAGATAAACACATGAGTGAAATCGATAACTTCAACCTCGAGGTAAAGTCTCGCATTATGGGCGAGGAACCATCCTTCAACAACGCCAAGGTCAAGGTGTTCGGCGTCGGCGGTGCCGGCGGCAATACCGTGAACCGCATGAAGCGTATGAACATTGAAGGTGTGGAATACTATTCCATCAACACCGATGCAATGGCTCTCGACTTGAGCCTTGCTGACCACAAGATTCTGATTGGCGAAAAGACCACCAGAAACTTGGGTGCCGGTATGGATCCGGAAATTGGCCGTAAGGCAGCAGAAGAAAATCTGGACGACATCAAGGAAGCCATGAAGGGCGCCGACATGGTGTTCGTGACCGCCGGTATGGGCGGTGGTACGGGTACGGGTGCTGCTCCGATCGTTGCAAACATCGCCCGCGAACTGGGTATCCTCACGGTTGCCGTGGTGACCAAGCCGTTCCGCTTCGAAGGTAACGCTCGTTCCTCTATCGCACAGGAAGGCATCAACGCCCTTCGCGCTGCTGTGGACACCATCATTGTTGTGGAAAACAAGAAACTCTTGACTCTCCTCCAGGCCTCTAACCAGAAGGCTACCATGGATGAAGCCTTCAAGATGGCTGACGAAATTCTCGGTAACGCCGTTCAGAGCATCTGCGGCATCATGTTCCGTCACGGCCTCGTGCATGTTGACTTTGCCGATATCCGCAAGGTCATGCTCAAGGGTGGCTCCGCTCTCATGGGTACCGGTTACGCTCAGGGCGAAAACCGCGGTATCATGGCTGCTGACATGGCTCTTGCCTCTCCGCTCCTGGAAGACATCAACATCGAAGGCGCTTCGGGCGTGCTCGTGAACGTTGCCCACGGCGAAAACTACTCCTTGCTCGAACATAGTGACGCTATGGACCACATCTACGAAAAGGTCGGCGAAGAAGGTAACCCGAATATTATTATCGGCGATATCACGGATCCGGCTCTCGGCGACAAGGTTTGCATCACCATTATCGCTACCGGTTGCGGTGGCACTGCCGTGAACCAGCCCAAGCTCAGCTCTGCAGGCTTTGGTTTCGGTAACTTCACTGTTCCGCAGCAGACCGCTCCGGCTTCTGCCCCGGTTCAGCAGGTTCCTGCCGCTCCCGCAACGGTTCAGCAGGCTACTCCGCGTCCGACCGGTTTCAACGTGTTCGATTTCCAGACTGCCCAGAATGACGCTCCGGAAATGTTCACCCGTCCGCAGTACACGCCCGCATCTCAGCCGGCTCCTGAAGCCATGACCTCTTCCATTCCGTCTCTGACCGAAACCTCCGTGATGAGATCCGTGAACGCAGCTATGTTCAATTCTCCGGAATTCAACGTTGCTACTCCGGCTGAAGAAGAAGTGGTGTCTCAGGGTTCTGAAACTTCTGAATTCTCTGCAGTTGCCGAAGAAGACCGTATGAACGGTGGTCGCGGCGGTGTAGAAACTCCGTCTTACGAAGCTCCTGCTGCCGATGTGTATGCACAGCCTGCTTACGCTCGCAATGTTGCCAATGGCGCTACCATGACCATGGAACGCCCGGCTGCAACGCGTCAAGAAGTGGAACCTGAACCGGTTGCAGCTCCGTCTGCAATTGACTTCAGCCTTCCTGCTTACCTGCGTAACAGGAACATGAACGCAAACAACTTCTAATGAGTCTTGCTGAAAGAATCAGCAAGATCTGTTCCGCGGCGAAAGCTCCGGTGGGTTTTGCTGAATTCCTCAAGAATTAAACACACACACACAACGAGTACGCGAGTGCGTACTCACCACAACACAAAAGGGTCACCCGGGACTCCCTGCCTGGGTGATCCTTAGTGTTTTTTTTAAATTTATTCTATGCGAATTCGTACTCTTTTGTTGACTGTTGGCTCTTTGGTGGCTTTGGCGCTTGCTTCTGCGGGCGATTCTACGCAGGCGGATTCTGCGGCGTACAAGGGCTATTTCCAAATCGGTACGGATTTCAACTTCGGTTTTAATGGCGGTCCGACGGATCCGACTTTTGCTGTGGATACCGTGGAACGTTACGGCAACAATTGGCGTGGGCTTCGCTTGCCTCTTGAAAACGCTCGCAGCTACGAAGAACATATCGAACCGTTCTTTACGCTCAGTTTCCGCGCAGGTTACAAGGATTTCCACTTCTTGGTGGAAGCTCCGCTCCGCAAGGATATCGAAGCCTGGTACGATAGCGACCTCAAGACAAATTTTACTTACAAGCCCAGCGAACTCGACATTGGCGTGCCCATTAATGCCTACGCCTTGTGGAATAACCCGGTGGGTTATGTGCAGTTGGGCCGTTTCGATCCTGACTTGAAAGTTTCTCCTAACGACCTCGCCTTGGGCGGAGCCCCTTACCATGACGGTTTGCACTGGAAGTTCAAGGCCGGTATTTTCCGCTATGACTTCTTGGTAAGCTCGTTAAACGCTTGGCTCTTTGATGACATTGTCGATCCTGAAACCGGCTGTCCGCCCGAAGGTTCCGAAGCTGCCGAACAAAAGTGCCCGGAACATGGCAAGCAGGCGAGCAACCAGCGCGACCGCGTTTACGATGACAATGTGAAGAATCTCGTTTACCACCGCATCGGTGTCGAGACGTCGCATTTTTGGACTTATGTAATCGAAGAAAGCATGGTGGGCGGCAAGGAATTGGAATTCCGCTCCATGAACCCGTTCATGTTCCTGCACAACAATTTTGCGGGCGGCTACACCAAGGCCGTGACCACGTTTGAACTGGGCTTCACGCCGATTCGTACCTCCAAGTTCTACGGTCAAATCAACATGGAAGACATCAACAGTCCCGTGGGTGAAGATGACGACAAGGGTACGAACCGCAGCATGATCAGCTTTATGGCGGGCTACTACCAGGAAATTCCGACGCGCCGTTACGGAACGTTCTCCTGGCGTTTCGACGTGGTTCGCACCGACCCGTTGCATAACAACGGTCGCCTCCCGCTGCTGGAATATTCGAGCCGTCGCCTTTACCGCAGTAATTACCGCGAACAGGACGATCCCGATTACGCCGACATGTACTTTGTGGATTACCCGATCGGTTACCGCCGCGGTTCCGATGCTTTGGACATGTGGCTCGACCTCGGCTGGAAATGGGGGAGACATTCCTTCAAGATGACACTTGCCTGGCTGCAGCAGGGTGACAAGGAACTCTACACCGACTACGATGTCGCCATTCAAGAAGAAAAGGCCCCGTCTGGCGTGAAGGAATCCCAGGCGCTGGTCGATGCGCTTTATTCCATGCAGTATAACAGCTGGTTTGGCTTCTACCTCGGTGGTGGGTTCCGCAGTTACGACAACCTGGCGCATGACAAGCATGAAGACGGCAAGGACGGCTGGATTCGTTCCGGCATCAAGATGACCTTCAATCCGGTTGACAAGAAGTTCTAGTTTTTTTTATTAGATTTGCTCTCACAAATTTTTGGGAGAAAATCTATGGGAAAATATCTTGTTCCTCTGTTCGGTGCAGCTTTGTTCTTTGCTGCATGCGGTGATGATTCGAATACCTCTTCTACCAATGCAATAGCCGAGACTATTTCAGCGTTCGAAGATATCGGCAAGTGCGATGAAGATGCCGTGGGTAAGTTGGTTTATGTGGCTGATTCCGTAAAGGTGTTCGCTTGCACCGATGACGGCTGGTCTGCGATTTCAGGCGTAGCCGTCAGTGGAAACAATGGAAGCGATGGCCACGATGGTTCTGATGGAAAGGATGGCTCTGACGGCAAAGACGGCTCCGATGGAAAAGATGGCAAGAACGGAACTAACGGCAAGGACGGCGCGAATGGAAAAGATGGCGCCAATGGTAAAAACGGTGCTGACGGTGCCTCTTGTACGGTTTCCGCTTTGGCAGATTCTTCTGGCTACAAGGTGATTTGCGGTAAGGATTCTGTGGGCGTGTTGAAAAACGGTGCTAAGGGCGAACCAGGTGAACCTGGCACTCCTGGTACTCCGGGTACTAATGGTACCAACGGCACGAATGGAACATCTTGCACGGTTTCCGAAAATAAGGAGATCAATGGCTACGATGTTGTTTGCGGCGAAAAGAAAGTCGGAGTACTGAAGAACGGCAAAGACGGCACAAATGGAACCAACGGCACAAATGGTACGAACGGTACCAATGGTTCCAATGGCGCAAGCTGCAAGATTGCAAGTGACAAGGATGGCGTTGTTCAGCTCCAGTGTGGCGAAGGCGAAAATGCAACGACGACAAAGCTTTACAAAGCTGTGTGCGGCACGCGGCCTTATGACCCAGAAACGAGCTTGTGCAAGGAAGGACAAGTTTATTTCAAGTGCGGTAATGATACTTATGATCCTAAAAAAGAATT